>JAJQIK010000087.1:0-7224 GCA_021199255.1 Clostridiales bacterium
GGTTATAGCCGCATTTGTCACACAGGCCGTCGCCGTCACTGTCCGCGCACTTCTCGTCATAGGTAATGGGGGAACCGTCAACGATTATTGCCTCTCCGGTTACTGAACAGAATTTTTCATATTTGTGCATTCCTCCGCCAAGGGGAGTATACTTATCTACCCAGCAATCTACACTGTGTTCGTGCTCCGGCTCGTCTGCTGCAAATACGGGATAGGTATCGCCCTTTGCAAACACCGTCTCCCCCGCATTTTTATTGAGCAGGTCAACAAACTCCTGTGAAGCCATTTCCTCTGCGGTCTTGGCAACGGCACTATCTTTGTAGTTTTCATTTAAGGCATACATACCTTTAACAGTTGTCTGGGTACCGTTATAGTAAACATTTGTGTTATAGTAAACATTTTCAACCACAGCCTGGTCGTACTTACTATCCGTCTGGTTGAATGAGCCAATTATCTGTGCTCCATCCAAAAAGTCCATATACCCATCACAGTAAAATGTCCCTACATTAAAGCAGTTTTTAACCACTGTTTGCTTTTCAGTATCGCCGCTTGTGTAGTTACAACCTGCTCCTGCAATGCCACCAGCATACGCCGACATGTCGTTCGAACCTATTTTACCGGCATTGTAACAATTTGTGATTGTTACCTTTCCTGCATTGGCAACAATACCGCCGGCGTAGTTAATAATTCCAGTGTCAGCAACATAAATCTCTCCGTAATTAGCGCAGCGGTCAATTACGGAGCCAAAACCAGACAGGTCCTTTGAGGCCCACGATACAATCCCCGCTACTGAGGCGTTGCCGCGGATATCGCCATAGTTGACACAATTACTGAATTTTATGTCCGTGGCAAAACCGACTATGCCTCCAAAGTGACTGCCGCTCATTTCGCTGCTTGCAGAAATGTCGACATCAGCCGTAACATTTGTTATGTCACTGAATGTTGCAGACCCAGCCAATCCACCTACATAAAAGTAGTCAACTCCGCTGGCTCCGGTAAGGGTAATCGTACCGGAAACTTTTAAATTTTTTATTTCCGTGATGCCGTCAAGTATGTACCCGACCTTTCCGAAAAGCCCGTAATTACTATATGATTCAGCCGCACAGTTTACGGTCAGACCGGTAATCTCATAATTGTTTCCATCAAAATTACCCCGATATGGTACACTTGAGCTCACTCCTATAGCTACCCAATTTTCATACGCCGACAAATCAATGTCTGCCGTCAGGGCGGCATTAATATTATTATCTCCGCCGTTTACTTTGTCTCTGAACCAGGCAAGCTCTGCCGCCGTGCCTATCTGATACACGCCGTCCACCTTCTCCGGCTCGTTGTCCTGGCTCTCACTGTACTCAAAAACAATTCCGTACAGTACATTTCCGTTTCCACCCGGCGGATATGGGTTCTGAATCTGAAGCGCAAGCTTCTGACCGTTGCTCGCCGCGGTAATGTCGCGCACGCAGGACGTCGCTCCACCGCCCTATTGGGCATTCGGATAGGCTGTATCCGAGTCGAGCGCTACTGCCACGCCGTCATTATTCAAATAATACCCGTAGCAAAGCACATTTTCGTCAAAATTCACGCTGACCTCCGTCGTGCCCGCCGGAACAACGACCTTATACTGGTCAGCCGTCTTTTCTTCCATGCCGGACATATTATACCTGTAGGCATTTGCTGTATATGTTATATCCGTCATGACTTCTCCGTTTACCGTAAGTGTGAACGGAACGTCTGTCGGTTCGCCGTCCGCCGCAAGCGCCGCGGCCGGTATCATGCCCACAAGCATCAGCAGCGACAAAACCATTGCCAATACTTTCTTCTTCAAGTCCTAAATCATCCTCTCTGCTAAACTCAAATTTCCTGCCTATTTCCAATTCTCTCTTATATCCCCCCTTGTACAGAGGAACTTTCTAAAGTCCCTCAATAAGCCATATTTCCATTATTTACACACACATAAATAAGCATAATATCAAGGATATCCACTCTGCCGTCTCCGTTTAAATCAGCTTCGGCAAGTGCTTCTTCGCTGATTGAATTCTCACCGCTCAATGCTCCGTAAAGCATATCCGCATCTTCGCCTGTGATTTCTCCATCTCCGTTCAAATCGCCTTTAGGGCCGCTGCTTACCACAACTTTCGATGTGGCCGGTGCCATACACGCGTCTTCACTTTTGATGTTGGGGTCAAACGCCGCCAGGTAAAATGTGCCGCTTTCCTCAAACGTATATTCATAATCGCTTCCCGTGCCGTCAACAGGCTGTATGAGGTTCCAATCCTCGTCATAGACGTATACGTTCATGCCCTCTACAGGTAAAAAGCTCTCGGCTCCGCCGGAATCTACCGACTTTGTCTCGTATTTGTATGATGTGAAATTCAGCGTTTCTCCTGCATTTATCTCGTATGAATCTTCATCAAATTTGAGGAATGCGCCCGAATGATAAAAATTCCAGTTAGTGAACATGGCAATATCCATTGTGTCGCCGTCGGACAAAAGCATATAATCACTGGTTGCACCCCAGCCAGCGCTCATAAGGGGATATACATGATTTCTATAGTAAAGCAGATTTTCGTCATGTCCCCAGAAATTATCCATGTACAGAGATGTGGCGCTGCCGGTTATATTAATGGCTTTCCAGGTTCCGCTGTTGTAGGCCAGTTCCCCTTCCATGTCATATATATCCGTAGGCTCCTGATAGCTTAGTACGCCGGAGGTGCCCTTTCCGCACTCTTCTTCAGGAAGTCCCATATAGAACCGTTCCAGCAGATAGATATACATGTGAAGAGCGGTTGGGCGTTCTACCAGCGTCTCGTTAATATACTCACCGCGTCCGTTATTTGTCTGGTAACGGTAAAAACTTTCAAGGCCGTATAAAGCCAAATCAAAATACGGTATTGTCAGCTCCAAATGAGACAAAACCGTCTCATCCTCATCATTTCCCCTGAGCGGTATGCCATCATTTGAAAGAGTTACATACACCGTAACCTCCGACGCCGGAGTCTCATCGTATCCGTACTGTATCTCAGCGCCTTCAGAAGCAGGGTTTGCCGTTATCTCTATGGTATGGCTGGCCTTATCTCCGCCGCTACATGACGCATTGATGGTCACGATGTATTTATCCGGCTTACTGGCATTAAAAACGAACTGTCCGTCTTTGATGTAGGTCTGCGTTCCATAATTTTCATTGAGTTCATAGCTCAAAACATGCCCTTCGCTGTCCTCAAAAATATCAGACAACGCAACAGTGTAAAGCTGCCCTACTGTTATAACTATCTCTGCCGGTGCATCTGCTTTTACGCTTATGTGCTCCCCGGCCAACGCCAGAACCGCACCACCCGGTACAAGAGACAGCACTAAAACAACTGCGAGCAGTAATGACAATGCTTTTTTCTTCACCTTTTATCCTCCTCAATCACTTTTGCCGTCCCTATAGACGGCATCAGCAGGTTTTTCCTGAATATCTTTGTACCTCTTCGCCTCCCTTTTATCTTTCGCCGCGGCTTCTTTTTCAATTTTGTGTATCCGCCGCTCTTCTCTGAACAGATCCGCCTGTATCTTAAATTCCCGCTTATATATCCTGCGGTTTTCTAACTTCGGAGCCATGCCGCACCTTGGCAGCCCTGCCCTGTAAAGCACCGCATTCCAGCTGCCAAACCGCCTTGTTATGTACTTTCCCCCTATTATCTCGGTTGCTGTCGGACTTTTCCGGCAGTCCCGGGCGCACCGGATAACGTAGTTTATAAGCTCCTCGTCTGTCGCCGTCTCATTGTTCTTTGCAAACTCTTCGTTCTGCCGCTTTAGCGCCAGCACCGTCCGCTCGGCAACCTGCCTTGTAAACCATGCTTCCCGTTTAAACCCCGATTTATTTTTTGTCCTTTTCTCCGCCATTTTTACACCTTGTATTGTGAATGATTTTATATATCTGCTAAAAAACAAAAAAAGAACCGTGTTAAACAAAATGTCAACACGGTTCTCCCTTGTTTTCCATCCTGTCACACGTATTCTTACTGCAATGCTAAAAATACGTATTCCAAGCTTCATCATCGTCGGTATTCTGGCTCATGCATTGTAAAACTTAATGTTTTTGCGTCTGTGTTCTGCCTTCCCAAGTTTTCCCCAGTGACTGAATTGCTTCCTCGAACACACACTCCTGCATATACAGCTTCATGGCTAAGCTCCGGACTCCCACCGGATTTCCTAATCACCGCACCTGCTCTCTTGCAGTCTTGATGGGTGACACGATGTAAATATTCACTTTTTACGGGAAACAGCTGTTTCTCCCCTAACCTACCGCACACGGACACAACATGTGTTGTTTTCCCGCCGCCTCTTATCTGTAAATAACTGCCATTAAAAAGTAAACATTTTCTATCAAATTATACATACCTGATATTGAAAGAAAAGCGCCTGGTTTTCACACGAAGACACAGGTGTTTTTTGCCTGACTTAGCGAACGAAAATGTTTACAATTTCGTTCATAACCGCAGACGACCGTTCTGGCTGTGACCTACAATTACAAACAATAACTATAAAACCATCTAACTACAGTTTAAGTATAACGCACTTCATCATATTTTGTCAACAGTGAACTGTAGATTACATATACACCCATGTTCTGCCTTTCTTTTGCCTCATAACCCAAAGCGCAAAACCGGCAATCTGTAACAGATTGCCGGTTTAATACTTTATTTCATCTGGCCCCGCCCCCAAATAGTTCATTAATAATTGAATTGTCATGCCATTATCAACACACCATAACTTTGTAAAAATAATGGCGCGGAGGTGAACTATTGGTGCACAATAAACCTGAAACGCTTGGTGATATTATTAAGTCCGCACGTTCTACGGCCGGTATTACTATGGAAATATTGGCAGATAAAGTGGGTATCACCGAGCGATATTTATACCGAATAGAAAACGAAGGCAAAAAACCAAGTTTCGACGTCTTATACAAGCTGATACGGGAACTGGCAATTTCGCCTGATTTGATTTTCTATCCGGAAAAACCCTATGTGGACTCGGAGACTGAAGAAATAGTGCGAATGTTATATAAATGCGATGAACGCTCCATGCATGTTATTCGCGCCACTATCAAAGCCGTTATAGAAAGTCAGGAACTATAATAATATACAAAGCGGAAGGCATATCAACATGCCTTCCGCTTAAGTTTTCCCAGATACTCACCACCCTCTGCTGTGTTTTTATGCCAAACATTACCAATTATATTATGTCATAAAATCTTGAATTATCAGTTAATATATTATATAATTGATATATTTTAGTTTAAGGTGGTGCATGTAATTGAAAGGCAAATCACCTAATAATCAATCCTTATCACACCCTCTATACCACCCCTACAAAATTTCTGATAGAACACAGAGAGAATTGGAAGCATTACTCAAGCAGTCTAAAATTGCTGATGATATTAAAAAGATTGTCCATAACCATCAATTGACAACAGAAAAGATTTCTGCACTTACAGGGCTCAGCCAGCGCAAAATTATGCAGGAAGAGCGAAATCCTACTCTGAATTATCTGGTTCGCATTGCCGATATTATGGGCTTGAAAGTTAAAATAGTATTTGAAAAAATGTATGATGAGAGAAACAGAAACTCACAGCAATAACACAGCAGGCGAAAGCATATATGCTTTCGCCTGCTGTGTTATTCTTTTAAGAGTTTAAATAGGAGTTTTCCTTTGCTTGTTTCAGAAGCAGTTCAATAATCTCAAATATATGTCTGCGTTCCCTTTCTGACAGTTTCTCCATCTCTTCTGTAATACGGGAGTTATTAGTTAAAAATTATCGAATAAGTTTCTTTTTGTATATCCTAAAACGCCAGTCGCTACCAACGACTGAATCAACTGAAACAGCTTTTCAATTTCTATTTCCCTTCCATTCTCATACCAGTGGCTGACCAGGCCGAGCATTGCTGAAAAACCAAACGCCGTTAAATAATCCAAATACGGTTCTTCCTTGGATAATCCAGCAATGGAAAGCATGACGGGCCGCAATTCATTTTGAAGCTTTGCCTGAAAGGCAGGATCGCCTTGGGAACCCAGCAGGATATAAATTTTATCTCCATACAATGAAAAAATATGGGCACAGGTATTGGAGAACTCCCGAAAACTCTTTGGAAGGTCATCCTTGAATTTCTGCTTCACCTGGGCACTGATATCTTGCAACAGGTCGTTTTCCAGCTGCCCCAACAGATCATAAAGATCCGTAAAATACTCGTAAAAAGTCCCACGGTTAAATCCTGCCGACCTTGTGACAGCTCCTACGGTGGTCTGATGGATTCCATTTTCACAGTAGATGTTCCAAAAAGCGTCAATTAACTTTTTTCTGGTCTGCGCTGTAACTTCCGGTTGTTTTTTCATATGCCCTCCAATCATCCGACAGGTTCTCTTAATTTGTTGGTTGACGGTTATTTTAAACTTGCTATAATACATAGTACAACAAGTTGTTTGGTAATGCAAGAACTTGTTTGGCAATACAAGAACAAGATCGGAGTGATAAGATGCCAGTCATAGATATTGCACATCTGACGAAAGATTACGGCCATGGCAGAGGTGTTTTCGACGTATCGCTTCAGGTGGAAAAGGGCGAGTGCTTTGGCTTTTTAGGCCCAAATGGGGCCGGGAAAACAACAACGATCCGGCATTTGATGGGTTTTTCCAAACCCCAAAATGGAAAAACAAGTATTTGGGGAAAGGACAGTTGGAACTACGCGGCCCTGCTTCAAAATACAGTGGGGTATCTTCCGGGAGAAATTGCTCTGCCAACAGGAATTACCGGTACGGAATTCCTTCATATGATGGAAAAAATGAGAGGGATTCAGAACGATGCCTATTGTAAAATGTTGCTGAACAAATTTGAACTCGACCCCAATATCGGGACGAAAAAAATGAGTTTAGGCGTAAAAAGGAAGCTGGCGGTAGTAACCGCTTTTATGCACGATCCGGATATTCTTATTTTGGACGAACCGACATCCGGCCTTGACCCTATTATGCAGCAGACCTTTATTGACTATATCCTCTCAGAAAAAAAGCGGGGAAAAACCATTCTGCTGTCCTCACATATTTTCCATGAGGTGGACGCTACCTGCGACCGGATTGCCATTATTAAAGATGGACGGATTGTTTCCCAATTTATTGCGGAGGAACTCAAAAAGCGAAGCGACAGGATTTACCGTGTGACCTTTGCTGACGAAGAATCATATCGCAAAT
>JAJQIK010000087.1:7234-8956 GCA_021199255.1 Clostridiales bacterium
CGCAAATTTTTGAGTTTTCCGTATCCATTTGCCTCGAAGAACCCAAAAAAGAACCGTGCGCGGGTTCATGTGGACGACAGTGAAATTGGCCGTTTTATTTCTGATATCTCTACATTAAACGTAGAGGATTTCCATGAGTTTTCCTTTACGCTGGAGGACTACTTCATGAAGTTTTATAAGGAAGACAAAGTATTTGAGGGGGTGAAACAATGACAGATACCATCATCCAGGTCAGTCAAATGACCAAGGATTACGGGAAAGACCGGGGGGTTTTCAATATTGACCTCAACATCCGTCAGGGCGAGGTGTTCGGCTATGTTGGAACAAACGGTTCCGGTAAAACGACCACTATACGGCAGATTATGGGTTTTATCCGCCCCGATAAAGGCACCTCTTCGGTTAATGGATTGGATTCCTGGAAGGATACCACAAAAATTATGCAGCATGTCAGCTATATTCCTGGAGAAATTGCTTTTCCGAACCTTCACACAGGTACGGATTTTCTCAAGCTCCAAGCGGAGTATCTGGGCGTTCATGATTTTACCTATATGAACCACGTTATTGAACTGTTGCAATTAGATCCCACCGCAAATCTCAAACGGATGTCCAAGGGAATGAAGCAAAAAACAGCTATAGTAGCAGCTTTGATGGCAGACAAGGAAATCCTCGTTATGGATGAACCGACAACGGGGCTGGACCCGCTTATGCGCGATGCCTTTTTGGAACTCATTCGGGAAGAGAAGGAAAAAGGACGCACGATTTTTATGTCCAGCCACATTTTTGAGGAGATTGAGAAAGTCTGTGACCGTGTTGCTATGATCAAGGACGGTTATATTGTAGATACGCTGGATTTGTGGCGGCTTCGCCACTGGAAAAACAAAAAATTCCATATATGTTTCTTTACAGAAGCCGAACTTCTCAGATTTACTCAAAATTGGCGCTTTGTAACTAAAACAGAGAAGGAAAAACTCATTTGTACGGTTGAAATTCCGGTGGTGGAGATCAATTCCCTGTTCCATATCCTAAAAGACTATAAGATCGCTTCCTTCCGGGAAGACCATCTCAGTCTGGAACAGTATTTTATGCGGATTTATCAGAAAGGGGCCGATACGGATGGAAAACAGTAAAAAAGAGACAAGGTTTTTTTCAGGAACCTTGATGAAACAAAATATTAAGTCCAATTATGTACTGACAATCGCAATTCTGATTGTAATGATCCTAATGTGCGTTGTTACCAATTTTGCAAAAAGCATGATGGATACAGATAAATCCAAGGTAAATGTTACTGAAGCGCAGCAGGATTTTTATTCCTACCTGTATGTAATGGCTTCTTATAACGATATGGCGCAGTCCGATCTCTCCTATGATGACTTTGTGTCCTCCGCGGATAAAACCCAGTATGAAGCCGCATTTGACCTGATGAACAAGCAAGCGGATATGGATTTAAGTGTGGAGGGGCTGGAGGATGCCGCATCACAGCTGGAAGAATCGGATATCCCTTTGGATACTTATGTCCGCCAATTTGAATACACCTATGCGCTCGGACAGGTAAAAGGGTGTTTTAGCGGAGAGGATCTGAATATTGAGGATATGATGAACACCATGTTTGAGGTAATGGGTGTTCCCACTGATTTAGTGGAAAATATGAGCAATATGGATATGACCGCTATGTTGGATCAGATGCATTTTACTGTCATGGCCATTTTGCCAATGCTTCTGCTC
>JAJQIK010000089.1 GCA_021199255.1 Clostridiales bacterium
TTATTTACAACAAAAAAGAGAGGTACAAACCTCTCCAAAGTGTTTAACTGCCGCTGGTACCGCCTGCCTGCAAAAATAGTCTATCAGAAAGGGAAGCAAGAAGCACTGAGCGGGAATTGAGCGCAATTTGACACTTTTTTAAAAATCGGTTGATTTTCCCGGCGTGATTGCATATAATAAACATAGCTAACAGCGGGTGTATCTCAGCCCTGAATGAGAAAGTTAGAAAGCGGGTTTCTCTTGACCCATATGCAAGAAAGTTACGAGAGAGTGTTTCGCCACTCTGAGCGCGATTGTAACAGCGGAGGCAGGGCAGCCTGTCTCCGTTTGTTTTATGCGCAGAGCTAATGTTTTTACTGAATACTGCGAAAGAAAGATAAGGCTACAGGTTGTCTGAATGATAGAGGGAGAAATGAGAATACGAAGACCGAGGAGATACACCACAAGCTGCCACTGTCTGAGGGTGGGACGCATGACCGCTCCAACCTGATCGCACTATGCAGATCGTGCCATGCGCGGATTCATGCGGAGCGCGGCGACAGGTGGCACAACCACTCAAAGCGTGAAGAAAAAGAGCTTTAAAGCTGGTGCGAGGTTATCCAGCGAAGCAATTCCTCGAAGCCGGATTCTCCAGCAGCTATTTGCAGGAATATTTCGGATAACTCTTCCTGCGTATAGTCGAGCTCCACCTTGTTGAGCGCGAGAAATACAAGCATCGCATGTGCGCCGATGCGTTTGTTTCCGTCAATGAAAGCATGGTTTTTAACAAGGCCATAACCAAGTCTGGCAGCCTTTTGCTGAATGGACGGAAACACATCGGTATCTCCAAAACCTTGAAATGGTGCGTTTAACGCAGAATCGAGCAGTCCTTCATCGCGGATGCCATCACTGCCACCAGTTTCTTCCAGAAGCTGTGTGTGCAGTAATAAAATCTGTTCCTTTGAAAGAATAATCATTTGGCCAGTACCTCGTAAGCTTCACGGTTTTTTGCGAGCAGTCGTTTGGATACAGCAAGGACATCTTCATCGCGAGCTGTCTGTTCTTTTTCTGCAGAACTGAACTCAATAAGCAGATAGCGTGGTGTGTTGTTCTTTAAAATGACAACAGCTCCATTCTCATCAACCATGCGTGCAACTCTTGAGAAGTTCTGGTTAGCTTCTGTGATAGAAACGAGATTACTTGTGTTTACATTCATGTGTAGAACCTCCTGTATGTGATACTGTTAGTATACGCAGGTTTTAGGAGAAATTCAACCTATTTTTGATATTTGCTTGAGGGTAGGGGCGGGGCAGATCTCCGTTCGGTTTCTCCCAGGGAACGGTGCGGGGGTCACGCGTACAAAATCGCGAAAGTTTTTAGGGGAATAGCCCCTTGGGGAAGGAGGTGCTTTGAAAATGGGTACAAGAGGACCAAAACCGGGTTCCGGCGGCAGGCCGAAGAAGGCTATCGCGGACAAGATTGCAGATGGGAATGCCGGACACAGGCCGCTGACGGTCATCGACTTCGGTGACAGCGCGGCTGACCTGGAAGGACAGGCGATGCCGAAGCCGGCTGAATTTCTGTCGGCGAAACAGAAGGACGGTTCTACGCTCTGTGCGGCGGATATTTATGAAACCACATGGCAGTGGCTTTCCGAGCGCGGATGCGCGGCTCTGGTTTTGCCGCAGCTGATTGAGCGTTTTGCAATGGCGAGCGCGAGATGGATTCAGTGCGAGACCATCACGAGCCAGCTTGGATTTCTGGCGAAGCACCCGACCACCGGCGCGGCGATCCAGTCTCCCTACGTGGCAGTTGCGGATAAATACATGACACAGGCAAACAAGCTGTGGTCAGAAATTTACCAGATTGTCCGCGAGAACTGCACCGGGGAGTACACCGGCGCAAGTCCGCAGGAGGATGTGATGGAACGGCTGCTCCGGGCAAAGAAAGGAATGAACTGATTATGATTGAAAAAGTGAATCCGAGCCATCCGGATAAGGTGGCCGACCGGATTGCTGGAGCGATTGTCGACCTGGCATACCGGCTGGAAGAAAATCCGAGAATGGCAGTTGAAGTTCTGATTGGGCATGGTTACTGCAAAATCATGATGGAGACGAGCCTTTCGAATGAAACCGTCTCCGAACATCTGCAGGATATCTACGATGAGGTTGACCGTATCAACGGTCAGGCAACGGCGACGGAGGTTTTGTACACAGCGCAGGATGAACATCTGTCAAAAAATCAGGAGGATATCATTCGCTGCGGTGACAATGGTATTTTTCGTGGTGTACCGCTTACCGAGGAGCAGAAAACGCTCTCGGATGTCGCCCATCAGATTTACGAAAAGTACACTTCTGATGGAAAGTACATTCTGGATGATGGACGGCTTATCATCTGCCAGAGTAATGCTGATGCAGGTGAACTGAGGGAGTCTTACACATTTCCGGAGGTCATCGTCAATCCGCTGGGCGACTGGACCGGCGGCACTGATGTCGATGCAGGCGCTACCAATCGGAAGCTCGGCTCTGACATGGCCGACTCTGTTACCGGCGGCGGACTGCACGGCAAGGATTTATCCAAAGCAGATGTGTCTGTAAATATCCACGCTTTCCTGAAAGCACAGCGGACAGGTCAAACCGTGGAACTGTGCTGTGCCATTGGTGATGATGAGGTTGACCGAATTCCTTGCAATGCTGATGGATGGAATGACTGCAGAGAAGATGCGGCAGATGTATGAGATTTTTCTTTCACTGAGGGCAGGAGAATAAAATTCTTCTTGTCTCCCGTAAATGGGATTGGTACAATAGATAGAGATTGGGGGCTATTATTATCATGAACAGAGACACATTTATGGAACGCCTGTCTTTCATGCAGGACTATACGATCATTCCGGTTTCGTTCTATACGCTTGTCGGCAGCAGGAAGAAGCATCCGAAGAAATATAATGCCGGGACAGACTCGCGTTTTTCATCTTATATGGGTTATGCGTCTGTGAAAGACAGAAGCCATGACGCATTTTTAACTCTGGTAGCATTCTCTATCGCTGCAAATTTATCGTTTTATTGCCTGAAGCAGCCGTCCAGATCACAGCTTCAGGAGATGTTGCAGATATGCGGCTATTCATCGGAGCAGATGGAGCAGTATGTTCGAAAGAATAACGGACTGGAGCCGGAAATGGTACCGTCTCATCGGCTGCAGCCCGTGGTTTTTTTATTAACTCATATGCTAAATGACACTTTAGCAGATGAAAATGAATGGCGTGGAAGAACGAATCAAAAATCGGGGAAAAAAGCAGTTGTTAATCCTTCTCTGACCAGACTGAGGAATCTTGTTTCATACATGACAGAACATGAACTTCTGGAGTATCTTGACAGATCTTCCGGAGCAAACAATATGAATGCATATGAGAATTTTGTCATGCGTCATGCCGGGTTCATTATTAAGAGAAGCTGCGTGATCAATGAAATGAACCTTGCCTTTCAGTTGCTGGAAGAACACAGGGATAAAATGAAAGCGGAACGTGATAAGGCTATCATACGATTGCTCTCGAATCCGGGAAAGCCAGCTGTAATGAATGCGCCGCTTGCAAATCCCGTTAGCGAATCGCTGTCACTTGAAGACAGAAGAGCTTTGAACAGTGTGCTGGGCATTGGAGAAACAGTACCTGAATCAGAGATTCAAATCGTAATAGACCGCTGTAAGGGTACTATGCCTCCGGAGACGCTTGCCATCATACAAAATTATGAACGTGAATACGATGACTTGATGGACGGGTTTGATCAGATACTTCTGAATGCGGATACCGCAAATGACGCCATACGTTCTGAACAGGAAAAATGGATGAGCTGGGAATATTTACCGGTCGTCGCCGAAGAAGCATTCAAGGCGATACTCGACGGAGAGGATGAGATCTACAAGCTTAAGGTGGGGCGCCACATCTGGCAGGATTTTATGACACAGTCCAATCTGCCGGTTCCTGTCATGCAGTTCGAGGAACTTCCGGATGAGGAAGAGTGGGATTTCGTCTCTACAGAAGCGAACGGCAAGCTTGGCCTGAAGATTTATGATGAGGAAGATCTTATAACCACAAAAACTGACAGTGAAACCGGCATGGAGGACGTGACGCTGCCGTTGCCTTCGCTTCTTTCGAAATATGCAGGTATGACTGTGGACACCAGTCTTTATATCAGAAAGAGTTATATCCGGATGTTCAAGGATGCCGGATATTCGGACCGGAGAGCCAGAGATTTTGCTGTCGTATTAGGTGTCCTGGCAGGCATTGATAAGCTGGAGAGCTGCACTTTTACGACACCATATGAAGATTTGTATGATGTCGGAGAAACAGAAACTGTACAGTCGGAAACGGAAAATGATCAGCGCCCGCCTTTGACGCGTCAGCAGATATCAAGTTCTTTTGTTGCTGATGCGGAGACAAAAATGGATAAAATTAATGCGGCAGATGAGAACAATAACACGGATGCCGGAATTGAGACTTTAGAGAAGGATCTGAAGCAGGCCAGGAAGGAAAATCAGTCGTACCGGCATGAAATCAGTACGCTCCAACGGCAGCTCGAACGTCTGCAGCATCAGCTTGCCGAGCAAAATTCCAATAAACAATCGGAATCGGCTGAAATCGAAGCTTCTGAGGAGATTGTTCCAGAGACAAAATATCCTTACCGCACGAAGCTGAAAGTCGTCGTATATGGCGGATTTGATGTTTTTCACAGAGAGCTGAAAAATCTCCTGCCGGATGTGAGGATTGTGGAAGCCTCTTCGCACATTGATGTGAGGCCTTTCCGGAACGCAGATATTGTGTTCCTCCAGATTAACAAGACAGATCACAGCGGCTACTATGCTGTCTGCGATGCCTGCAAAAGCAGCGGTGTGCCGTACATACATCTGAATTATGCCAGTGCGAAGCGATGCGCTGATGTGATGGTGAGAGAGATGTGGAAGATGGGAAAATAAAAGTCCGCAGTTGTCGAATACAAATTTCGCCAACTGCGGTCATTTTCATGAATTATCAGCTGAGATAATCTCCAACCGGACTGTTATTATACTGCTTGATAACCTTAATCATGATGGAACCATCCGGCTGCTCGGATTCATCCACAATTTTGTATTGCGTATGATTCCTTTCAAGTGTCCGCTTATACTGCGCCACTTCTTGCTTTTATGGATGGAGAGACACGATTAGTAAGGGTGCGTTCTTTCATAGAGGAGCGCGGCTGGGATTATAATTATTCGGAAGAGGATGGATGCGGAAGCATAGATTTTGAATATCGCGGTCTTGTCTATCATATCTGGGAATTTGAAGACGGCGAGCGCGGTGTAGAAACAAACCTCGGATTTATCAACTTAATACTATATATAGATAAAATAATGAACAAATACCACAATATATGGTGAATCAAAACCGAAAGTTAGTGATTTTGATGAAGATTACTAAATAAGCAAAATTATTCTCATTTTCGCGGGAAAAAGATAGTATCGTTTAAAGTGCGGAGCATATCGTTTTCTGTGGTGCAGAGAGCAATCGTTTTCTGGTGTGAAGAGTTATCGTTTTCAAGTGCAGAGTGTAATCGTTTTATAGTGTCGGTTCCCGACGATGCCGGAATGCCTGTGGAGGAACGTGAAAATGAAATATACACAGTTTTTCCGGCTCATCTTTGTGTATATTATGGTGCAGAAAAGACTGGCTATTATCTCTGTTCAGAGTGATTAATACAGTACCGAAAGGGAAAACAAAAAACACAGAAAACGGAGGAAAACCATGAACGCATACACACTGAGAAACCACCTTTACCTGCAGAAATACAACACCGAGATTACCAGAGCAGAATTCGAAGACCGGTTCACGAAGACAAAGGAGAAAGTCACCTTCACATTTAACGGATGGGACGGCAAGAGCTACAACGGCGAGAGCCGCAGCGCATACATTTACCGCACGAACATCGAGGGATACGAAAACATCCGCCTCATCAAAGTCGGAAAGGGCATGCACTACATTGACGAGGAGAGCAGTGTGGTCGAAAAAGCTACAGGTGAAAGCCATCCCGAAGCCGAATGGCTGGTGGATGTCGCAAGGGCATAAAAGCGAAGAGGATGACAGGCCGCCTGCGGGCGGCTTTTGCTGTGCATAAAAAGATAAATTGTCTGATAATTTGCAATTTGCTTTTCATGCAGCTTTGTGGTAATCTATAAGCATAAGAGGAGAGCGGTATATGCTCTTGTAAGAGACCTTGATGAAAGGCGGTGATTGGAACAATGGGCGATTTAGGCCAGATAACAGAAGACAATGCTTTTCCGATGCTGGATTTTCCGGAGAGCCTTATAGAAATGTAAAGGACAGTGTGTTTAAATGGCTGTTTGCTGATCCAAAGTACCTTCTTCAGCTGTATCAGACACTCCATCCGGAGGATAAAGTCACGACAGCAGAGGATTTGGATTTGGTGACGCTTGAGACTGTGATTATCAAAGACATCCACAATGATCTCGGGTTTGCGGTAGGCTCAAAATTGCTCGTGCTGGCAGAGACACAGTCAACATGGAGTGTGAACATCATAGTGAGGAGTTTCTTTTACCTCGCACAAACTTACCAGAATTATCTGAGGAAGACAAAACAAAGTCTTTACAATACAAAACCTGTCGAATTGCCGAGAGCCGAACTCTATGTCATTTACACAGGCAATTCCCAGATTGGCAAGAATGAAATTTCTCTAACAGAGGAATTCTTCAACGATATGCCATGTGCATTGGAAACAAAGGTTAAGGTGATTCTTGAAGGCGAGGGTCACGATATCATCAACCAGTACATTTTGTTTTCAAAGGTGATTGATGAGCAGATAAAGAAATTTGGCAGGACTGACGATGCAGTCAGAGAAACTTTCCGCATCTGCAAGGACAGGGATATTTTGAAAGAGTTTCTCGAAAGCCATGAAAAGGAGGCGGTGAATATTATGGTACAATTGTATTCTCAGAGAGAAGCCGTGACGGAATGGGGCGAAAGCCAATACGCAGAAGGCGAGACAAGTGCTACACTTGAAAACATTAGAGAACTGATGAAGAATTTGAAATTAACAGCAGATCAGGCAATGCAGGCACTTGGAATTCCACCTGCAAAACAGGCTGTGTATAAGAGAAAACTCTGAGATGGGAGCGAAATCGCTGATCTGCTGAATGTAAGTGTCAGCACAATCAGCAAATGGTTTGAACCGGCTCTTGCTTAAAAACGAATAAACGCGAACATCAACCCACCGGGTTGCTTTCCAACTGTGTAAGAGTTCCACACAGCAGGAAAGTGACCTGGCGGGCTTTCTTTTTGTGTACATATCCACAGTTTCTCCTGCAAACACCTTTTAAGAACACAGGCAAGGCAATCGGGAAATTCAACATCACCACCGACAGCACATCGGAATGGACATTTGCACGGGGGCGGAAGCTGTAAAGATGCTGACGACAGGGTTCGTGGCCTTTGTTCTCCCAGTTGCTGCCGGGTGGCTGATCGGGAAGATCGCGGTTCTGAAATATGTATTCACGGAACAGGGAATAGCTATGCTATCTGCCGTTTTGAGAAGTGATGTTGCGATTCAAGTCAGTATTAATATCATGGATGCTTTTATAGAACTGCGCCGGTTTGCTTCAAATAATGCAGTTATGTTTGAACGTATTAGTGCAGTTGAACTGCGGCAGCTTCAGTATCAACAGCAAACTGATGAAAAACTGGAGCAGATATTTGAATACATATCAGAACATGAAGAATCGTCTCAAAAAGTCTTCTTTGAAGGCCAGATTTACGACGCATTTGAGCTGCTTGTCGATCTGGTTCGGAAAGCAATCAGGAAAATCACATTGATTGACGGGTATGTAGATGTGAGTACATTAAATCTTCTCTGTAAAAAGAACGAAGGTGTCTCTGTTGTTATTTATACACATGAAAAGACAAAGTTGAGTAAAGCAGACATAAAAAATTTAATGCACAATATTCGCCTCTGACCGTTAAACCTGAATTCCCGGGGATAAATTGTAACTACAGCAAATTCTAACCACATGT
>JAJQIK010000063.1 GCA_021199255.1 Clostridiales bacterium
GCAGGATGCTCTCGAACGAGAAATACAAAGGTGATGCCCTTTTGCAAAAAGAATTTACGGTGGATTTTTTACAGAAAAAGATGAAGAAAAACAAGGGCGAGGTTCCACAGTATTATGTGGAGGGAAACCACGAGGCTATCATTAGCCCACAGGTGTTCGATTTGGTACAGGCGGAACTTGAAAGGCGAAAAAAGAGCGGTTCACGGTACAGCGGAGTGAGCATTTTCTCTAACAAGATAAAATGCGGCGACTACGGTAGCTGGTACGGCTCCAAGGTCTGGCACTCTACGGACAAGTACCGCAAAGTCGTCTATCGCTGCAACCACAAGTACGATAACGGCACAAAATGTGAGACTCCTCATGTGACTGAGGACGAGATTAAGGCGGCATTCGTATCAGCATACAACAAACTGGTAACCGAGAAAAAAGAAATCATCGCCAATGCGGAACTCATCCGCAAGACACTTTGTGTGACAGATTCTTTGCTGGCTGAGAAAAAACAACTGGAGGATGAGATGTCGATTGTTGTCGAAATGACGCAGAGCATCGTGGAGGAGAACGCACGGCTTAAAAACTTCATTCAAACGCTTAAAATGCAGAACGGTGTAATCCGGGAATTTGACAGCGCACTCTGGGGCAGCATGGTGGAATACATCACGGTTGGCAGGAAGAAAGAAATCACGGTCACATTCCGCAATGGGACGGAGATTTTAGTCTAACGAATACCAAATGGCATCCGGCTTTTTAGTCGGATGTTTTTTGTTGTATGGGTAGAAAAGTTCATAAATTTATGGTATAATAAAAGGGAATAGGAGTTTGTCTGTATGAAACAGGAATAATTAGTAGTCTTTACGAATTTTACAACAACTGCAGCAGGAGGTAAGAAATGAAAACAACAATGATATTTATTACAATATTTACTGCATTTGCTACCATTGCTTGTCTTGTAATATGCGTTATTGCGGAAATTTCCTTGTTTTGGACTCTTGCCATAACGTTCGCGACCTGTTTTTATCATTTTGCCATTCGACTTGTAGTAGGATATTCGATTGCCGCTATTTTTCACAATGATAAATGGAATTACAACAGCTATTGGTTTCAGCAAAAAGGATTTGAAACTAAAATATATAAAATCTTGTACGTAAAAAAATGGAAGCAGAATATACCTACATATAATCCTTTGGAGTTTGATATTAGAAATCACGGCTTGGATTATGTGACTAGAGCAACTTGTCAGGCGGAGGTCGTACATGAGGTAAACGTTATTGTTAGCTTTATTCCAATTATTTTTTCTCTATGGGTAGGTGCGCTGCCGGTTTTTGCAATAACATCTTTTTGTGCTGCTTTATATGACCTTATGTTTGTCGTTTTGCAGCGATACAATAGACCAAGATTGATAAAACTTCTCAAAGTAAAGGATAAAATCGGTTAATCGCCACAAAGGAAAATGCGGAGGCAAGTTTGAAGAAACAAACAAAGCCGCAGTCGCACTGGTCGTGATATCGGAATTGACCGAGCAAAGTGAGGGGCAAGAAAATGGTTTCTTCCACAACTCGAGAAGAAATGAATAGACCAATTACAACATTATTTATGCTAATGTCAGTTGATGGAAAAATAAGCACAGGAGCATCAGATTGTTTGGATGTTGATAAGGATTTTCCTAAAATAGATGGGGTAAAAGAAGGATTGTACCAATATTATGAGATTGAACAGACAACAGATTTATGGTCATTAAACTCAGGAAGAGTACAAGAAAAGATGGGTGTAAATACTGCAGAAATGCCAAATAAGACACCGGTATCATTTGTAATTATAGATAATAAGCATTTAACAACAAATGGTGTTAAGTATTTTTGTGAAAAATCAAAACAGTTTGTATTGATAACAACAAATGCGAACCACCCAGCTTTTGATGTATCTGAAGATAATCTACATGTCATTTTACAAGATGAATTATCGTTAAGTGATGCTTTAAGACTATTGAAACAGGATTATAACTGTGAGGGATTAACAATTCAAAGTGGTGGTACATTGAATGGATTATTCTTGAGAGAAAAACTAATTGACTTTATTGATATTGTTGTTGCTCCAGTATTGATTGGAGGAAAGAATACATCAACTTTAATAGATGGAAAATCATTGCAATCAGAAAATGAATTATCTCAGTTAGGAGCATTGAAACTAATAAATTGTTCTGTCCTGGAAAATTCCTATTTGAGATTACAATATGAGGTTATTCGATGACAACCTCAATCTTTCAGTGAGATTGGCTCATAAAGAAAACTTTAAGGTTTTTGATGTGATATTCTGGCGAAGAGAAAAGAAACAGCTGATGTGGAAGAAGTTAAACGGATGGTATCAGGAGGAGAAAAAATTTGAACGAAATCATGGATGGAAAAGGTGTTAATAATTCAGATATAATAATATATACAACAGAGGATGGCTTGACTAAAATTGATACGACTTTCGATGGAGATACTGTTTGGCTTTCTATCGACCAAATGGCTGAGCTTTTTCAAAGAGATAAATCTACGATATCTCGACATATAAAAAATATTTTTTCTGAGGGTGAGCTTCAGCAGTCGGCAACTGTTGCAAATTTTGCAACAGTTCAAAATGAAGGGGATAGGCAAGTGAAACGTCAAATTGCATACTATAATCTTGATGTTATTATCTCTGTCGGCTATCGTGTAAAGTCTATACGCGGTACACAGTTTAGGATATGGGCAACCGGAATTTTAAAAGAATATATGCGAAAGGGCTTTGCACTTGATGATGCTCGATTAAAAGAATTAGGCGGTGGGGGCTATTTTAAAGAATTACTTGAACGTATCAGAGACATTCGAGCTACGGAGAAAGTGTTTTATCGACAAATATTGGAGATATATGCCACAAGTATAGATTATGATCCTAAATCCGAAATATCTGTGAATTTTTTTAAAAAGGTTCAGAATAAAATTCATTATGCTGTACATGGTCAAACAGCGGCGGAGGTTATTTATGATAGAGCAGATGCTGAAAAAGAGTTTATGGGTTTGACAACTTTTGAGGGCAGTCAGCCAACTTTAAAAGAAGCTGTGGTCGCAAAGAACTATTTGCATGAAAAAGAACTTAGAGCGATGGGACAACTTATTTCCGGATATTTAGATTTTGCTGAACGACAGGCGGAAAGAGAGCAGGTAATGACTATGAAGGATTGGGCAGAACATTTGGACCGTATTTTGACAATGAATGGAGAACAGCTTTTGTCCGGAAATGGCAGTGTTACACATAAACAGGCAATTGATAAGGTAAACGACGAATATAAAAAATATAAGATGAAAACTTTAAGTGCAGTTGAACAGGATTATTTGGATTCCATCAAATTATTAGAGAAAACAAAACTAAAATAGGTGTTTATGAAATGCGAATGGTATTACTTGTTATGTCAACGCGACAACTTCCAGTTTGTCGAGCAACTTAAATTACATATAGCACCCCTGTCAACTCCGCGCAGATACTCCCTAATGATGAACATAGTATCGTTATGAGGGTGGTGCATTTTTGCACACGTGTGCGGGTGCATCGTTAAGGGGTAAAAATGCTATTGTTACGGTGTATCAAATTAGACACGGCAGCAGAATGTGCATGTGGAACAGGCGCTATTACAGAGCATATTGCTGGCAAGTGTTAGCGCAAGCGCCTCTCTTTACTTATGATATACCACTCACCATCATTTAATGCAGGAAATTCTTTATAATCCCAAACGCCAACTTCAAAGTTCTTTTTTGCAACCTATAGTTGCAACCATAAAATTGTAGAGGGTGGTATCCCTTTGCTCATGCAGGGTTGCCCCTCTATTCAAGTTCTCCTCTATCACCCGCAAAAGGGGGGTCTATAGTAATTGAACGCTCACTCAGCAATAGCGGGGTCGGCTACGTCATATCGCACAGATACTTTTTTGCCGATATATAACTGATCAAAACAGCATAATATACGCTCTACTATACTTTTACTGTTTTGCGCATGTGCGCCCATCAGGATCACAATAAGCTGCTTGCTTGAGTATCTGGTTGAGATATCCGCACGGCGCAGCGATGTAAACACCGCTTGTTCAAGTATATCAACAGCGTCTTCAATTTCGCAAATATCTTCCGGGAAGCCTCTTTTCATGCTAAGCGTAAACAGAACGGTCTGCGCAGTATTTTCATCCCGCTCCACAAAACGGCGCACAAAATTATACACATGATGAAAACTGTCAAAATCCACCATATAAGTGCCGTTTTTCGAATCACTTCTCGACATCATTTCACATAGATATTTCAGGTCTACAAGGTTATCTGCACGTTTGGCATCCTGGCTTTTCTGGTCACTGAAAAAATGATATCCGTTTTTGCCATTTTGCTTCGTATGGTAAAGAGCCTTATCCGCCGCATTATACAGCGTTTCAAAATCCATTCCGTCGTTTGGAGACTGCGCAATCCCTATTGAAACGGAAGAGTTCGTTTCAAATTTACATTCCTTAAGCTTTTTGTTCATGTCATCGATAATATCGGAAGCCCGGCTTGCAATTTTCTGCTTGTCTGTGCCGTTCTTGATAAACACCACAAATTCATCTCCGCCAATACGGCACAAAATATCTCCTTCGCACGAAAATTCGCGCAATGTCTGCGCAAACATTTTTAAGGTGCGGTCGCCTTCAATATGACCATATTTATCGTTTATTGCTTTGAAATTGTCCATATCCATCATCATAAGGGCGGCGCCTTTTTCCTTTGCAAGAATAATATTTGCCTGGCCTTCGATATAAGCCCTGTTCCAAAGCTCCGTCAGGGCATCCTGATAGGATCTGTTTTTTATATCGGCAACTTCCTTTGTTTTCTGTTCCAGCTTATCCGCAAGACTTTTTTTCAATCCCTCTATCTCGAAAATTCTGTTTATTCTCGAATACATTACGCATGGCGCAAACGGCTTCGAAATAAAATCAACCGCCCCAATCTCAAGACAGCGGGTTTCAGTCTCGGCATCATTATCAGCTGTAAGAAATATGATAGGGATATTTCTCTTGGGAGTAAGTTTTATTCTGTTCACTACCTCAAAGCCGTCCATCTGCGGCATATTAATATCCAATAAAATCAAATCCGCAGTATTTCTCTCCAGAAATTTAAGCGCCTGTTCGCCCGACGTAACAGTCGTTACTTTATATCTCTCAGCAAGCACGGTGCGTGCAAATGCAAGGTTTATTTTTTCATCGTCTACAATAAGAATATGCTTCATAAAACCATGATTCCTCCATTATAAATACAATCATAGGGTATCCTAAATTGCTTTATCTATCATCTTGCAGCCTCAGCTTAAAAATGCACCGACAATTCACAATCTTTGAAGTTCCCCAAACTCATTTGTGCACCAGTACGCCCGTAAACCGGGGAACCTGAAAGTTTTCGCAAAACATTTTACATTTGCATAAGAAAATAATAATACTTTTTTGCGGGATTTCGCGCAATTGACTTTCTGTCAGGCATTGGAGACATTCCGACCGCAATAGTGTATTCATATGATCCTCCCCACCTACTCTCCCAGTCTCCAGATAGAATAATTCCAATGTTCCTCTGACTGCAGCCAAAGCATCCATGCGTCCAGCGTTTCCTGGTCTCCATACCACACCTCATGCTCGATGCCGTCCTCATCGGTATACTGGAAAACCTTCGCCGCGCTTTCATCTCTCTCTGCTTCCGCTCCATACTCGGACAAGAGCGTTTCCGCCTGCTTGACGGTAAGCGATGTGACGGTTCCGTCCCCGCTCCAGTCAAAACCGCCGTTGGCCAGCGCATAATCCACTTCCCCCGGCACGAAACGCATTTTTTCCATCACTTCTTCCAAAAAGGCTCTGTCCGCCTTGGGTCCCGGCTCGCTGTGGCTTCCATAGAGATTGTAACACATGACACAGTAAACGGGTCCTTCCACCCATTGAATCTGATCTGCATTGATATTCGTTTCAATCACCACCCGGAGAAGCAGCTCCTCTTCCACACATTTCTCATAGAGATAACCGATAAAATTCATAAAATATCCCCATAAAACATCATCTTTACGGATATTCTCATAGTCGATCTCCAGACCGTCATAGCCGGCCTCCTTCGCCAGTGTGATCAAACTCTCCGCATGAGCCTGATAATTTTCTTCCTCCTCCAGCAGACGGTACAACAGTTCCGTACTTTTTAAGGAGGAAGAGCCGTCCTCATTCACCTGGTCGTTTACCACCGTCAGATAGCAATTCCAGCCGCGCTCCTGATAGGAAGACCCGTTAGCGGTGTAGAAGTCTGTAGTTGCCTGGGGAAGAAACACGGTATCATTCTGGTCAAAGTAGGCGGCAAAAAAATTCACGTTTGCCACGTACTCCGCAAGTTCCTCCGTCTGCTCCTCCACGCCTTCCAGATTCCAGTAAACATTCCAGAGGGTATAGCTGCTCTCCCGGGGCTCCTCCTCTGTCACCGGCACATCTGCAGACTCCTCCTGCCGCTCTGCCGCTTCTTCCGACTGCTGCTTAGCCTCTGCCTGACCGGCCTCTTTCGTCCCACAGCCTGCCAGGAGGAAAAGCAGCAGTAAGGCCAGTACGGTTTTTCCTGCTCTTTTTCTGTTCCGTCCCATTCTCGTCTCCTGTCTTCTTTGCGTCTTGAACCGTTCGCACCGGCCTGACCGGCCATACCTCCGGCTAAAAGGTATTGATGAACCAATTAATCACCGTATTCCAAAGCTTGCGGCTCTTCCAGCCTAACCATTCCAGCCCATGCAGCTTGTTATCATAGAGCACGGCTTCTTTCTGTGCGCCGGTATTCTCTGTCACCTCAAAGTCTACAAACACCCCGTCGTACACATCGTCCGTCAGATTCCTCTGGCTGTACGCCTCGCCGCCCCAGCCGGACTGGATATAGATCCAGCCTGCGTCCACAGACTGAATTTCTTCCTCCTGAACTGCGTAATAGCCGTCTACGGATACGGTCAGCAGATTATCCTTTACTTTGATGGAAAGTTGTCTGTCCGCCGCATCGTTCAGATTGATTTCTTCCACATATTCTTCAGCGCCCTCCTCCACGGAAAGAGTTTCCGTCTCGTTGAGCAGCGCCAGTTCTATGGCAGCGTCCTTGCCCTCCTGCACAGTATCCGCATACTGCACTTCCAGTTCTTTCTCGGCGATCTGCGCCGCCATATCGTCTTCTTCCACGGATACCGGTTCCGCCTGCGTCAGTCGATCTATGTTTTCCTGATAAATCAATTGTTCGCCATCTAAAATGTACAACTCGTTATTCTCAATCTTCACGCAGATGCCATTTTCACAGTACGCGTCGGCTCTCACATAAACGCTCTGGATTCCCAGCTTATTGCCGGTCAGGCGGGTGGTAACGGCCACATCTTTATAGTCCTGGCTGTCCCGCAGCCGCAGAGTTCCCATGCCCTCCGGCTCACAGGTCAGATAGATTTCCTGAGCCTGAAATTCCGCCCTGCCCTCCAGCTCCTCCCAATTCGATTTGCGTTCCGTATCGCCGTCCGCCCACGCCATATCCTGGCCGGTATCGTCCCAGATACGCATGAGCAGATGGTTGGTATGCCAGTAAGACTGGGGCTGCATTCTGGTTAAATCATAAAGGGAGGCTTCCTGGGTGTTTAAGGAATATCCTTCCCGGTTAAAATTCATATCAAACAGCTCCATGATTCTCGCCTGATTCACAGCGCTGACCTTTTCATTTTCACCGAACATACCGGTATTGGAATGCATCAGTACATACAGCCCCGGCACTTCCCCCAGTTCTTCCGTATAAATGCGCTCCAGTTCATCATAATCCGCGTCGATACGCGCCGCCATCTGCGCCCGTGATTCCAGGGGAATCCCATACTCGTCTCTGAGATAGTCCATCAGGTAATGATTATATTCTCTTCCCAGATAGGGCTGCACATGAGCGTATTCCAACGTATTCAGAGTTCCCAGGAATCTGTCGTAGCGGTCAAATACATTAATATATTCCAAGCGGTAACCATTGGTTCCCAGTTCACAGAAGGTACTCTTCTCCAGTTCCTGCAAATCCGCCGGCATCAGGAATTTAGAGTCCTTCGTCTCAAATTTCTGGGCATAGGTCAGAATTGTGGAAATATAATTATACTCTTCTGTAACCTTCTGGGCAAAAATCGCCGTATCACGGCGGCCGTCTTCAAACATTAAAAACAGGGATTTCTTAGGAAGCAGTTTCCCCTCCCGGTAATAATCCAGAATATCCTGCTGGGTAATCGTCACATAGCCGGACGCAGACAACGCGTCGATATGCTCCCGCAGGCGCTGCGTACTGATCAGCGTCTTAGTCTCGTTGCGATCCACCCCGAAATAGGACAATGCGATAAATCCGGTATCTTCTTCCTCTGAAGCCATCTCCGTCCCGGCTTCCTCATAGGGCTCATAGGTATCAAACGTAAAGAGGGCGTGGATCATAAGAAGCAGCAGCGCGATTAGTATCACACCCTCCGCGATACTCCGTACAACCTTTTTCACATTTTTACGCCGTATCGGGTCCTTGGGCTTTCGCCTGCTCATTCTTCCCACCTCCTGTCTTTTTCTTCTTTCTTTCGGCCTTTTTCTTTTCCTGCTTTTCCTGCGCCTTCAAATCCTCCGGCGTCATACGGGTACCCCAGGTGGACTTCCAGAAAGTAAGCCACGCCACCGGCATCTGCCACAGCAGCACCGCCTCATAATAGATGCAGAAAAACATTCCATATATCCAAGTGGTGCTTCGTCTGAGCAACAGTTGTACCACGCTCATGATCAAAGACATCAAAAGAAGCCCTACTAGAAAGGTAGTTGGGAAAATCCGCTGGGTAATCGGCACATACACCAGATTATAAAGCACCACCACCGGAGCCGCCACCGGCACGATCAGCCCAATATAGAAAAAGACTGCCATAAACGGCTCTTTACGCCACATAAATTTTCCCGCCATAATAGATTCCCGCAGCCAGGAGCGTTTCCAGCGCATCTGCTGTTTCAGAAAAACCTTATGCCGGTTAGGCACGATGGTGGAACAGATCGCCGTGTCCTGATAGCTGGTTCTGTGGTGGCGTAACACAAAATTGGTCATGGCGCGGTCGTCGCCAAAGGTGGCTTTCTGTCCCAGGAACCTCTGATTGCGCCAATGATCCATATTGTCCATAATAATCTCTCTGCGATAGCAGGACAGCGGGCCTGACAGACAGGTCACTCCGTCAAAATAAGCCTCCGCCGCTTTCATCACCCGGAAAGCAATATAATAACGCACGGACTGCATTTTCGTCAGCGCGTTGGTATAAGTATTCGCCACATCGGTACGTCCGGCCACCCCTCCCATCTTCGGATCCTTGAAGGGCTGCACCAGATGGCGAATGGCAAACGGATCTAAAAAGCTGTCGGAATCCACAAATACAACCAGCTCGTGCTGCGCCGCCTTAACTCCCTCGCACAGAGCGTCTCTTTTTCCTCTATTCACAGGCTGTACGATATAGGAAACGCGTTTGGCTATTTCATAGTGCTCATCCTCCGTCTTCAGCCTTTCAATCATTTCCCTGATCTTCTCCACGGACCGGTCGTCAGAGTGGTCGTCCACCACAATGACCTCAAGCTGGTCGATAGGATAATCCTGATTCACACAACTGAGAATCGTTCGTTGAATCCACTCTTCTTCATTAAAGCAGGGAATCACAATGGTGACTCCCGGCGTATAATCCTTGTCCAGAGGAACCGGACGATAAAAAGCGCCGAATAAATATCTGCTCAGGAGAAAAACCGCCGCAATAATACTATATAGATAGAGCCATTTGTTAAATTTGAAATAAATAACGCTCTCCGCTCTCATCAGCATGATAAAAACTGAGATGAAGAAAATCAACAGACTGGCGACCGTGAGCATATAGCCGTCTTTTCTTCTGGCAGCGTATTCCGCCAGCGTTTTTCTAAACTCCATACCGCATAACAGCGCGCCTTCCTGAGTTTTGATTGTCCTGACAAGGGCGGCATACTGCTTCACCCTCATCTCATAACCCTCAGGCATGGAGCCGGGTATAATTTCAAAGTCCAGATAAATTCTGTCCGCCTCCTGCATTTTCTGCTGCTGTTCCCGGTTTTCCATCTGCAGCAGAATACCGGTGGTGGAGATATCGATTCCCTGACAGGTAAATTGCTCTTTGCCGTTCTTTCCCCTGACGGTGACCTTGACCCGATAACTGACCCGATAACGGATACCGTACTGAATACTCCTGATGTAATCGTCCGTTTTTCCCTCGAAGTTCTCCAGCGTCTTGCCGCCGCGCCTGTCTACATTACTACGCACCTGCTGTTTATCCGGCACATAGGATAGCATACGCCGATCCTGCTTCGGCTGTAACAGAATATCCTCTACCGACGCCCTGTTCTTTTTCTTCATTTCTTTCCTTTTACGCAATATAGCTTCCTCTTTTACCAATCATATGACAAGTCTCAATACTCTGTCCGGCTGCAAGCCTGCCGCTCTGCAGGCTAATGCAGATAATCGCTCAGCTTCGCAAAATTGAATTTGCCGGGATCGCCGTCCGGCAGGCTTTCCACATAATTCAGATATCGGTCAAGCCCCTGCGCCGTATAAACCGAGTTGGTATTAATATGCATGACGACGACGCTGCCGTCCTGTATCTTCATACGTTCGCCGCTGTCCAAGATAGCGCCGTTTAGCAGAATATCGTACATCTCTTCCACGCTGCTTACATCATAGTCCGCCGTACTGACGTCGGCATTGATGATATAGCCGTAACCGCAGTCAAATACGGTTTGCGCGCCCGTCCTGTTGACCGCCAGCGTGGGCGGCCTGAAATAGTCCGTAAGAGCCCCCGTATCTCCCGTCACATTTGACAGAACCCGATTGGAGGTGACCAGATCCTGCTGCAAAGTCGATATCAGATCTTCCGTAATGTCAATGGCCATATGGGTATTGGTATGGGAGCCGATATCATGCCCTTCCTCCGCGATGGCGCGCAGAAGATTCTCCGTGCCGCTGTCCATCACATATTGAGTTTTAATAAAGAAGGTTGCTTTAATATTATGCTTTCTGAGGACATAAAGGATTCTGCCGATGGTCTGTTCATTGCCCCAGTCGTCAAAGGTTAAAAAGACTGTATTGGTTCCTCCCGTATCAACCCTGCCCGTTTGGTCGATCACTGCCAGTTCTCCTTCTGAGAAACCGTCCAGCGCCAGATACGGATTCCCGATATAGTATTCTCCCAGCATCTGTTCAAAGGAAGACTTCATTCTGCCGCTGGCCTGAATCCGCTGGTAGGTCGCATTGGTTGCCGCCGGATAATTCCAGGTATTGTCAAGAAGCTGCGACACCGTACAGATTTCCAGAATATGCCCCTCTCTGGTGCCGTAATCTGTGGGAAGCACCTTCTGTTCATAGACGGCTCTCACCAGTTCGGCCAGAGAATCCGTATCCTGATACACATTCATATTGAAATAAGTAATATCGCCGCGGCACAATACCAGACGGTCAGCGGAATAATACGCCCCGACTACCTCGTCCGCTGTATACTTTTGCTCCACATATTCCGCCCTGGCAGGGGAGGAATTATACAGAACAAGCCGCTTATCCAGAGCCGCCGCCGCCTTCTGAACCGCTTCGGTCACAACGCCGTAGGGCGGCATGAACAGATCGCTCTCAATCCCGATGCCCTGCAATACCAGATCGGTCTTGTAAATATCCTCACAGATTTCTCCAAAGGACATCTCCTTCATGGATTCCTCCTGATAACCGCCGTTTCCAATTTCACAGCCAGCCTCCAGAATCTGCCGTATCTGTTCCGGATATTTGTCAATTTCTTCTCCCGTGACGAAGAAAGTCGCGCCAGCCTCGATTTCCTGCAATACCGCCAACAGCTTCGTCAGCTCCTCCTGGTCGCCCAGGCCTCGGAAGGTAAATGCCGTCTCCCTGTCCGTAGTATGTACCGCGGTAATGACTTCCGCCGTTTCTTCTCCATACTGCCCTTCTATTTCCTCAAATGCCAGCGCCAGATCTCCCATATCCCGGCTGGGGAAAGAGCTGACAGGAACCGTCTCATATTCCATCTCATCTAAAGCGTCCAAAAGCCATTCCACTACCAGCAGAAGTCTCTCGTTCTCCGAGAATTCATCCTCTTCCTCCCGTTCATATAGCTCCAGCCCGGCCTGTTTATCCTTGGCAGGATCTTCGTCCGTCCTGGCCGCTTCATATTCCAGTTCGTCCAGATAACCGCCCAGCTTAATGGTGATAATACTGCCTTTTCCCACGCTTTCTACGTAGCTCCGCGCCACATCAGCATCAGAAAAGCTGGCATAATTCAGATAATGGGAGGGAACCAGCACACTGTCATACCCACAGGCCCATGCTGCCTCCATCAGCTCTTCCGTATAATCCGTTGCGTTACATTTCAAAATAGTAGGCACAATGCCAATTTTATCCTCATAAACAAGCTGCGCGCGGCAGAAATCCTCCACCAGCTCTTCCTGCGTCAGATTCTCCATATGAGATGTGCCGCACAGCGTATAGCTCTCCATCGCATGTCCAGCCTCCAGAATCATATCTGCCGTATCCCGGTCTTCCCCCGCGTCCACCGCTGAAAGAAAGAAGGTCGCCTGCCTGCCATGCTCCTCCAGGCAGTCCACAATCTGCCGCATGACTGACGACTCCGCTGTTCCCTCAAAGCAAAGGGCAATCTCCTTCTCTATCGTGTTAATATCCGTGATAACCTGCGCCTTTTCCGGATTTTCCTCCAGCTTCTTTAAGGCGGCTTCTATTTCTTCCGCCGCCGAGTAATCCGCTTCCTCCGGCGTTTCCTGAACCGCCGCCTTTTCCTTCTCTTTCTGAAGCCAGATATTCCACACGCAGGCAGCGACCCCAAACATCAGCACGAGCAGCCCTATGAGCACCCATTTTTTCTTCTTCCTTACGGCCATATGAATCCTATGCCTTTCCCCTTGATAACAGAAAAGACTTTTCAGGGAATTTTATTCTCGAAAAGTCTTTACTTACTGTCTTATTCAAAGCTGCTGACGGGAATCGGACCCGTGACCTCCGCACTACCAATGCGACGCTCTACCGACTGAGCCACAGCAGCTTATCAGCTAAAGGTATACTTTTTTGCCACGAGTTGTAGTATAGCATAGTCATTTTAGCTTTGTCAAGACCAGTCTTTATATTTCTGAAATTTACATTTTACAATTCTTTTAAAATCCTGTTTTCCCCTAATCCCCGTTTCTGAGCAACTTGTTGCGAAGCGGCGGCGGGAAATCCGCAAAGGCGGTTTCTCGTCTGCCATCAGGGCTATTTGCTTTCGCTCAGAAACAAATAGCCAAATCCTCTTCCAGAGGATTGTGAAAAATCAGCACATCAGTGTGATTTTTCATACTAGACTTCCTGCTTCTTCTTAGCAGCCAGCGCCTTATCGGTAGGCTTAACCATTACCAGGCATACAATCAGCGCAATAATATAAAGGACGATTGTCGCATACAACACATATTGATATCCGGTAGGGTTGACGGTGAGCATCTCAATGGTTCCATCTTCCAGCACATGCTCAATTTCAACCGGCGTTCCAAAAGTGTTCACGATCCATGTTGCCATCTGATTGCCGGTAAGTCCCGCAAATCCCCAGGCGGATAAGGTAAGCCCGTGGATCGCGCTGATATTCCCCATGCCATAATGGTCGGAAAGCAGCGTGGGAACATTGGAGAACCCGCCGCCATATCCGGCGTTGACCACAAAGATCAGGCAAAGCACAAGAACCGTCAGCAGGAGGTTGCCCTCGCCGTTCTTAATTCCGCTGGTCAACAGCACAATTCCTGTAAATACAATGGAAAGAACAAAAATAAGCTTATAAATGGTATTCCTGTCTTTCATGGTATCCGCCCATGCGGAAAAACCAAGACGGCCGCCCGCATTGAAAATCGCGGACACGGTGGAAATAATTCCCGCCACGGAAGCCAGTCCAATACACTTGACAATCATTTTTTCCTGAGAAATCAGAGCCAAACCGCAGGTAATATTAATATAGAACATTAACCAGATTCCGATATAATTGGAAACAGGCTTCGACCTGATCACAGCTAAGGCGCTCTGTCCCTTCTCTTTCTTCTGAGGCTCGTGCCAGCCGTCAGGTTTCTTCAGGAGTAAATGTCCTATAAACATCATAACAAAATATACCACTGCCAGAATCAGGAACATCTGGTAAATACCACCGTCGCTCAGATTATCCAGCATCGCCTGCATAATCGGGCTGGCAATAGCCTTTGCAGCGCCGAAACCGGCTACGGCCAGACCGGTAGCCAGACCCTTCCGATCCTCAAACCAAAGCATCAGCGTCTTAACAGGCGACAAATATCCTGTCCCCAGGCCGATTCCCATAATAAAGCCATAGCATATGTAGATCCCAACCAGCGCCAGCACGCTTCCCTGATGCAGTCCGCCGTAATAAATAAAGAACCCGGTTCCCGCCATACCAAGCGCAAAACAGATCGCGGCGATCAGGGAGGATTTATGGATATCCTTCTCCACAACGTTTCCTAAAAACGCCGCCGACATTCCCAGAAAGAAGATTGCAAAGCTAAAAGCCCATTCTGTGGCGCTCTTGGAAAAGCCGATATAATCGGCAATCTCCTGACTAAAAATCGACCAGCAATAAACCGTACCAATGCTGCAATGCAGCAACAGCGCAGGTATTGCTGCCCGAACCCACTTATTTGTGCGCCAGCCACCTGTTTTTTGTGTCTTTTCTTCCATAATCCGTACTTCTCCCATCTTCCATTTTTCTTATGATAACTGCCAAATACTACTAAATGTCTAAAAATCAAACACACTCATTATATACCTGGCATACTCAGATTTCAAGCCATTTTTAGTCCGAAAGCAACGGGAATCCGTCTGTCGGCGGGGACGGCTCAGACCCGCCGGTATGCCTTACGCAATTTGGCTTTCAGCCTCTGCAGCGCGTTGTCCGTAGATTTATCGTCTTTCCCCAATACCTTGGCGATCTGCTGGTATCCCATACCGGTCAGATAAAGATCGAGCACCTGCTTTTCAAAGAGGCTCAGTTCCTTTTCGATGATTCCCTCCAGACGGGTTACATTTTCCCGGTCTATCACAAGCTCCTCCGGGCTCTGGCCGGCGCGCGCCGCCAATACGTTCACCAGTTCCTCTTCTTCCCCGTCGCGGTTGGTTCCCGCGCTCCCATATAGAGATATATAAGTATTCAGCGGGATATGCTTCTGTCTTCTGGAGGCCTGCACCGCCGTATACATCTGTCTGGATACGCACAGATCGGCAAAGGTGGCGAAGCTGGCGTCCCGCCCGCTGTCGTAATCCCTGACTGCCTTAAAAAGACCGATCATGCCCTCCTGAATCAGGTCATCGCTGTCCGCGCCCAAAATATACATGGATTTCGCCTTGCTCCTGACAAGATTCTTGTATTTATTCATAATATATTCCGTAACGCCGTCCTCGCCGTCCCGCAGGCGGATCAGAAGCTCTTCATCACTGTACTGTCCGTAGTCCTCTTTCATACTCTCCATCAATCGTCCGCCCCGTTTTCCGAAACGCTCTCCCGCTCCCCGTAAGCCGTTTCCGCTTCATAGTACCTGATAAGCTCTGCCGCGAAATGCTCCGCCAGAATCTGATACCCCTCATGATTGCCGTGCACGCCGTCCGGCATATACGCCGTCACAATATCGGCGTCATGGGAATCCAGCAGGTTGGCGTTGTACAAATCGATGACCGGATAATCATATTCCTGCGCCAGCGTCAGTATCACGTCCGCGAAATTTCGCTGCGGCAGTAAATAATCCCGCTCGCTCATCAGATAATCCTGTAGGATATTGGGAAGCGGCGTGGCAAAAAAGATATCCGCGTCAGGATAATTTTCCCTTAACCCTCTCATCAGTTCGTCCAAATCCCCGCAAAAGGTACGGTAAGAACGCTCATACAGATTCCCAAATTCTTTTTCCGCCGCGCAGAAACCGTCGTTGGTGCCTCCCATCACGATAATCACATCCACGTCCTCCGGGATTTCCTGATAACGGTCTACGAAAGCGTCCGCCCAGTAACGCCCGATGGAAGAGCCGCCGATACCCAGATTGCAGACTTCCTCCGCCCCCAACAGCTCCTGCAGGACGGCGGGATAAGAATACTGCTGGTAATTCTCCTCCGAATCCAGGTTGGAAGCCGCTGTAATGCTGTCCCCCAAACAGGCAATCTTTTTCCCTGAAAAATCAATCTGGCTCTCTCCAATCCGCATCAGGTCTTCCTGATTGATCGTCATGGTTTCCTCCCATGAGGTGTGAAGCTGCCTGCGTTCCTCCAACGTGGTTTCCGGCTGCACGTATCCATAGCCTTCCTGCCATGCGCTCAACAGGCCGCCGGACACTGTGCCGTTGCCCGATATGCTGCCGTTGCCCGATACATTGTGATTCCCCGATACGCTGCCGTTGCCCGATACCGGGAATCCATCGCGCAGAAAATCGTTGCCGGATACGGATTCATTGCCGGATACGGACGCATTATCGGATACCGTACTGTTAGCGGATACCGTATTGTCGGACACGCTGGCAGCCGTAAGCCCCACATTGCCGGACACCGTCCCATTTCCGGACACCCCCGCCGCGGCGCTGCTCCCGGCTTCCTGGACGCCTGCGATAAATTTCTCCAGTTCCTGACGATCTCTGGTCAGCTCCTGAATCTCCGCTTCCATCTGGGTCACCCGATCCTGAGCCTCCGCATTTCTGGCCAGAACCTCGGCAAATTCCTGTTCCTCCTGCTCTGCGTTGGTTAAATACACCTCATAGGCCTTTAGGCAGACTGCTCCGGCTAACAGGGCGGTCAGCACAAAGATGCTGATTAATAATATTTCGTTTAACTTGCGCAATTTCCTTTTCAACGCCCCTGTTCTCCCTTATTGCAGCCTTTGTCTCACAATTTCATAAGCAAGCACGCCCGCCGCCACAGAAGCGTTCAGGGAATCGATATCTCCCCTCATGGGAATGGCGGCGACAAAATCACACTTTTCCTTGACCAGGCGTCCCACGCCGTCTCCTTCACTACCGATTACCAGACCGATAGGCCCCTTTAAATCCAACTGATACATCTGCGTCCCGCCCATATCGGCGCATACAAACCAGAGCCCCTTTTTCTTAAGCTCCTCTATGGTCTGCCCCAGATTCGTCACCTTCGCCACCGGCGTATAATTCAATGCTCCCGCCGAAGCCTTGGCCACCGTTGCGGTAAGCCCCACGGCGCGGTTTTTAGGAATAATGACTCCATGGGCGCCCGCCAGATTGGCGGTACGGATAATAGCACCCAGATTATGGGGATCTTCTATATTATCCAACAGGAAGAGAAAAGGCGCTTCGCCCTTTTCTTCGGCATTCCGCAGGATATCCTCCACCTCCGCATATTGATAAGCCGCCGCATAAGCGACGACCCCCTGATGCTTTCCCGTCTCTGACATCTGATCCAGACGTTCTCTGGAAACATATTTAATCAGGCTGCCGTGCTTGAGGGCTTCCCGTTTGATGGTCAGGATAGGGCCGTCCTGACAGCCGTCCAGAAGAAACAGCTTGTCTATCGTCCGTCCTGCCCGAAAAGCCTCTATCACCGCATTTCTGCCCTCTATTGTAAATTCTGTGTGTTCCATATGGGATTCCTTTCTACTACAATATATTACTGCGATTCTAATCTCCATTCCGGAGCGTTAGCGACGGGGCGAAGAGAAATCCGTGAAGGCGGTTTCTCGTCTGCCATCAGGGCTATTTGCTTTCGTCCAGAAACAAATAGCCAAATCCACTTCCAGAGGATTATGAAAAATCAGCACATCAGTGTGATTTTTCACACTAATCCCCATTTCTGAGCAACTTGTTGCGAAGCGGCGAAGAGAAATCCGTGAAGACGGTTTCTCTTCTGCCATCAGGGCTATTTGCTTTCGTCCAGAAACAAATAGCTGTATGAAAAATCAGCATATCAATGTGATTTTTCATACTATAATTCCATATCCAGTTTGGCAAGGGCAGTCTTAATCAACGCCAGCATACGCTCCTGCTCTCCCTGAAGATACAGATAGCCGCAAAGCGCTTCCAGACCGGTTGCCTTGCGGTATTCGATAACAGAAACATTCTTGGCGCTGGTGTAGGATTTGGCATTGCGGCCTCTGTGATAAACCGCCCGCTCCTCCTCCGTCAGTTCTGCCTCTAAGGCGTCTATCATCCTGGCCTGTACTCTTGCATTCACATAGGCCACCGTTTTCTGATGCAGATTGTGGGCGGAACGGTTGCCCCGCTCCACCACAACGGTTCGGATTACCAGGTCATAAATAGCATCTCCGATATACGCAAGCGTCAGGGGCGAATAGGTTCTGATATCCGGCTCCTGACAGCCGAAGTCCTTTTTAATTGCTTCTAAAATGGTCATGCCCTCTTCCATTTTACACCCTCGCGGGTATCCTCCAGAAGGATCCCCTGTGCCAACAGCGTGTCGCGAATTTCATCTGCTCTCGCAAAATTCTTAGCCTTTCTGGCTTCCTGTCTCTCCTGAATCAGCGCCTCGATATCCGTATCCAGGATTTCTTCCTTTTTCTCTACGATCAGGCCGCAGACATCGGACAGCAGAACGATTTCATCTTTTATAGTCCGGATAAATTCCGCGCTTGCACCCTCTCCCACATGGGTATTGGCAAATTTCACCAGTTCGAAAATAACGGAAATAGCGTCGGCTGTGTTAAAGTCGTCGTCCATGGCCTCGTCAAATCTGGCAGGATATTCCTCCGCCTGCTCCGCCAGCTTCCGCTCCGCCTGAGTAATCTCCTGGCTTTCCGCATGATCCAGCAGGTAATTTAAATTTGCCACGCAGGTAAGGATACGCTCTAAACCGTTTCTGGCCGCCTCCATCAGATCTGCGCTGAAATTCAGCGGGCTTCTGTAATGCGCGGAAAGCATGAAGAAACGCAGCACCTGTAAATCATATCTCTCGCTGATATCGCGAACCGTGAAGAAATTGCCCGCGGATTTGGACATTTTCTTATTATCAATATTTAAAAAGCCGTTGTGCATCCAATATTTGGCAAACTCTTTGCCATTGGCGGCCTCGGACTGCGCAATCTCATTTTCATGGTGGGGAAATATCAGATCCTCACCCCCGGCATGAATATCGATTTCCTCCCCCAAATACTTCTTGCTCATTACGGAGCACTCAATATGCCACCCCGGCCGTCCCTGGCACCATGGCGACTCCCAATAAGGCTCCCCTTCCTTCTTCGGTTTCCAAAGCACAAAGTCAAGAGGATCCTGCTTCTGGTCTTCTCCCGATACCAGCAGAGAACGGCCGCCGCTTCTCAGATCATCCAGATTCTTATGGGACAGCTTGCCATACTGCTGAAAGCTTCTGGTCTTATAATATACGGTGCCGTCCTGCGCCACATAGGCGTCGCCCTTTTCAATCAGGGTCTCGATCATTTCAATCATACCCGCAATCTCTTCGGTCGCCTTGGGATGCGTGGTCGCCGGTTTTACGTTAAGGGCTTCCATATCCTTCTTGCACTCCGCGATATACCGTTCGGAAATCACGGACGGTTCCACCCCTTCTTCATTCGCCTTTTTAATAATTTTATCATCTACATCCGTAAAATTGGATACGTAATTAACCGCATACCCCTTGTGCTCCATATAACGCCTGAAGGTATCGAATACGATCATCGGCCTGGCGTTGCCGATATGAATCAGATTATATACCGTAGGCCCGCAGACATACATCCGAACCTTTCCCGGCTCGATGGGTACAAACTCTTCTTTTTTCCTAGATAACGTGTTGTAAATTTGCATATTAATCTCCATTTCTACATATCATTCCGGCCTCCGCCCGAAGCCTCTTCATTTCCCGCTCCAGATCCAGCAGGCGATTCGTCAGCTCCGCGTTCGCCCTTTGCAGGCTCATAATATCCTCCCGCACAGGATCCGGCAAATCCGTCTGATCCAGCTTCTCCTGAGGCAGCGCCTGATCATTTCGTTTGACCACTCTCCCCGGCACGCCTACCACAGTGGAATTAGGCGGCACCTCCTTCAACACCACGCTGCCCGCTCCAATCTTGCTGTTATCCCCGATCTTAAAGGAGCCTAATACCTTCGCGCCGGTGCTGATCATCACGTTATTGCCGATGGTGGGGTGGCGCTTCCCCTGTTCCTTACCGGTACCGCCCAGCGTTACGCCCTGATAGAGCGTTACATTATCCCCGATTACAGAGGTCTCCCCAATAATCACCCCATTGCCGTGATCGATGAAAAAGCCCTTGCCAATCTGTGCGCCCGGATGAATCTCGATTCCGGTTTTGCGCACGCCCCTCTGGGAAACCCATCTCGCCAGAAAGTAGTGACGCTTCCGATACAGCTTATGCGCCAGCCGATAATACATCATCACTTTAAAACTGGGATATAAAAATACCTCCATATTCGAATGAATCGCCGGATCGCGCTCCCGGATCACCTTGATCTCTTCCCGTATACGGCTGACCAATCCCATATCCATCCCCCTCCTTCTATGCCCCGCAAAATGAAGCGTATGCCCTGATCCTGCCGGGACTATGATTTCATCGGACAAAAAAACGGACAATTCTGTCTCTGCTGCATTAGAGACGAAATTATCCGCGGTTCCACTCTGCTTAGAAGCTGCTGTGAGCCTCTCACTCATGACCTGTAACGGGGTCAGCCGGACAAAGATACCAGGTTCCAAACCGTTCCCTCTGTCAGACTCCGGGGCGCACTTTCCTTTTCCTCCGTCAGAACCGTTTACAGCCGACGACGGTTCCTCTCTGTCACATCAGTAAAAGGTACTCTTCCCTTTCCTTGCCTTGCCTATATGTTATAGGATATGCAAAACATCAGGTTTTGTCAAGCGCGGGTTTGCGTCTGTCTGGGGCAGCCTCCGCAGCCGGCGCAACCGCTGCCGGACGCTACGTCTCTGTCATACAGCTCCGCCGGAGAAGACAGCATACAGATCGCCTGAGAGGCAATCCCTTCTCCCGAACCGGTAAACCCCAGTCCCTCCTCCGTAGTTGCTTTTACATTGACCTGAGCGGTTTCGATGCCCAGCGCCTTGGCAATATTGTCCCGCATGGCGTCTATATAAGGACGCATTTTGGGCGCCTGTGCTATAATCGTCGCGTCAATATTTTCAATCAGAAAGAGATGCTCCTCCAGCAGCTTCCCCACATGCTCCAGAAGCTTTATGGAAGAAATGCCCTTGTATGCCGGATCCGTATCGGGAAAGTGTTTCCCAATATCTCCCAGCGCCGCGGCGCCAAGCAAAGCGTCCATAACGGCATGCAGAAGCACATCTGCGTCAGAATGTCCCAGGAGCCCCTTTTCATAGGGAATTTCCACTCCGCCTATCACCAGCTTCCTGTCCTCTGTCAGACGATGTACGTCATAGCCCATTCCGATTCTCATAGCAATACCCTTGCCTTCCTTTCCTCTGCGTACTCAAATGCTTATCATTACCGCTTTTCCTTTCGATTATACTTCCACCGGGATATAACATCAATTCCTTTTTAGAGAAACCTCATCGTCACACAATCCGCCCAGCCAATTGCAGATCGTATCAAGAGCCAGCTTCCCATTCCCCACATTACAGTGGTTTTCCGCCTCCTCTTTATCGGTAAAGAGCCGGAAGGTAAGGCTTCTCACATTGGTAAACATATCGATTTCCCTGCCAATCATATGGTAATCAATAAAGTGATCTCCGCCTGCCCCAAGGATAAGGAGATCCTGCGTAACCTTGTCCGCTATCGGTTTCAGGTCGTAATCCGCCAGCTTTTTTGCGTAACCGTAGGCGCAGTCCGCTTCATAAGCATACATACCGTGCTTTAAGCCCCAGTCAATCATTGGCTCTTTTTTCGCTTTTACATTGAAAATCAAATTGACCAGTCCCTTTGCGCGAAGTCTCATAAGGAAATAGAAAATCTTCCGCAAAGCCGGAGGCTGCCCGCCGATAATAACGTCCAAAAATGACGGGAACACCGACCATGCCACCACCTTTGTAATCCGCTGTTCAAACGCCGCAGCCCTCGGCGCAAGATAGCCGCCTAACGATACGCCGACAATCGTCACATCGGAGAGATTAAAAAAGTCAAGCACCGCTTTCACGGGCTTTTCCCATTCGTGGGTAAAGTGCATTCCCTGTGTGCGGATCACGCCGCCCTGCCCCGGCCCTTCAAACAAATATACTTCAAACCCTTTTTCCTGCAAATAAAGAAGTGAAAATAAAAATTCCTCAAAATAACTGTCGTTTCCGCCATGAAGAAGCAGCGTCCCCCTGCTTTCTCCTTCCGGCTTCACATGCATAACGGGCAGCTTCACGTCCTCGTATGGCGCCTCAAGCCTCCTGATGCGGGGATTTTCTCCTTCAAAATAATCCGCATAATATTCATAAAAAAGAGCCGTGGCCTTCTCATAGTATTTCTTCTTGTCGGGATCGCCGTCGTACATAAAGAACTCGCTCATACGGTAATAAGCGATAGCGTTCTCAATACGCTCCTCCGCCATTGCCTCGTCTCCGAGCGCAATCAGCTCACGCTTCCAGTCTGCGCTATTTTTTATTTGCCCGCTGATTTTCTCAATATCCTCCAAACGCCCGCCGTCCCAATTAATAACGCGGTTAAGCTGATAATTAAAGTTAGCCTCGCCATTCAGCTTATACACGCCTTTTTTCAGTGCGATAGGTTTTGAAACATCATACTTTTCCATCGATTCCCTCCTCCTGTAAATCCCAAAATCAAAACGACAGCTTCTTATTTCCTGCCCGCCAGCATACGGGGACTTCCCGGCATCATCAGCTCCGCACGGCGTTTTCAGCCGAACGCAGGCTCCGTTGGATCAATGCAGGAAAGCGTTAGTTAGTCTATACTAACCATATTGTACACGATTCCGGGTGATTACGCAACCACAGACTACCGCTAAAGTGTATGAAGGGCTGGGAAATTACGCTCTTTTCCCATACCGCTTCATCACTCTTCCATAAAACACAATCGACATCACGGTAGCCACGCTCCAGCCCACCGGCCAGGACATCCAGATTCCCGTCGTTCCCCACCATGCGGAGAAAATAAATGCCAACGCCACGCGCAGAATCAAATCCGTAAAGGTGGCGACCATAAAATATCCCATCGCTCCGGCTCCGCGCAGCACGCCGTCCGCCACCAGTTTAATAGAGACAACAAAATAAAACGGGGCAACAATGCGCAAAAACATCGTTCCAACCGCCATAGCCGTTCCTCCCGAATCCTCCACAAACAGTAGCATCATACTTCTGCCAAAGAAAAAATAGGCGGCGAAAAAGGGAACTGCGGCGCAGACCGCCATCTTAGCTCCTGCAATAAATCCGTCCTTAATCCGTTCCGGTTTCCCCGCGCCAAGATTTTGCGCGGTGAAGCCGGATACGCCGTTGCCAAATGTGGCAAAGGCGGTAATGATAAAGGTATTCAGCTTAACCGCCGCGGAATATCCGGCGATAACGCCGGAACCGTAGGAATTGACCAGGCTCTGGATAAAGATATTTCCCACCGATACAAAGCTCTGCTGCAGGATACTGGGAACCGCTATCAGACTGATCTTTTTCAGAAGCTCCGGGGAAAACAGGCTGACCCTGCCCTCTGTCTTAATCTCGCCGACCCTGCGGCGGAAGGTAATAAGCGCCAGAATACAGGCGACTCCCTGGGCAAGAAAGGTAGCCCATGCCACTCCGGCTACGCCCCAATGAAAGACCGCCACAAAAATGATATCCAGAATAATATTTCCTACGGAAGAACCGATCAGAAAATACAACGGCGTTTTGGAATCTCCCAGGGAGTTAAACATTCCCGTGGCCACATTATATAGGAAGAGAAACACAAATCCGCCAATATAAATGCGCAGATACAAGGCTCCGTCCGCAAAAATATTTTCCGGCGTCCGGATCATACGCATCATTGCCGGCGTAGTAAAGAGTCCGATTACTGTCAACAGCACCGACAGCAGCAGACCCGCGATTAAAGATGTCGTAATGGCGGTTTTCAGCTTCTCATAGGCCTTGGCGCCGAACAATTGGGAAAGCACCACCGAGCAGCCTATGTTAGAACCCATCGCCACAGCCATAAAAATCATGGTAATCGGGTAGGACGCCCCTACCGCCGCCAGCGCGTCCTCTCCGGCAAACTTACCGGCAATCATACTGTCCGCTATATTATAAAGCTGCTGAAACACCACGCTGATAAACATAGGCATCGTATACCGAATCAGCGTTTTTCTTGAATCTCCCACTGTTAAATCCTGTACCATTTTCATTTCCTCCTCGTGAGGCGGGGATTTAGGGTCAGTCAGATATTCCTGTGCTCCATAATATAATCGAGCAAGGCGTCCGCTACCGCTTCTTTCGTCATCATGGGAAGCTCCACCGTCTCTTTTTTTGTCAAAAAGGTTACCACATTGGTATCCGTTCCGAATCCTGCGCCCTGCTGTTTCAGATTGTTCGCCACAATCATGTCAAGATTCTTCTTTTCCAGCTTGGCGCGGGAATTTTCCAGCATATGCTCTGTTTCCATGGAAAAGCCGCACAAAAACTGCCCTTCTCTTTTATGGGAACCAAGATAAGCCAGAATATCCTCCGTCCGTTCTAACGCCACCGTCAGGCTGCCGTCACTCTTTTTCAGTTTTTCCTCCGCCGCGGATGCCGGGCGGTAATCCGCCACAGCGGCCGCCTTGATGATAATGTCCTGGTCGGGCGCCCTTTCCTTGACCGCCTGTGCCATATCCGCCGCGGATACAACCGGAACGACCTGTACGCCCAGAGGCGGCGCAAGGCTTGTCGGCCCGGATACCAGCGTTACGCTGGCGCCCCTCCGCATAGCCTGTCCGGCAATGGCATATCCCATTTTCCCGGTGGAATGGTTGCTGATATAGCGTACCGGGTCCATTTTCTCTCTGGTAGGCCCCGCGGTCACCAGTACCTTCCTGCCCTCCATATCCTTTGGCGTCAGCGCCTTCACCAGATATTGGTACAAGACCTCCGGCTCCGGCATCTTGCCCTCCCCGATATCTCCGCAGGCCAGGTAACCGCTGGCGGGACGGATCACCTCTATTCCATACTGCTCCAAACGTCTCAGATTATCCTGCACAATCCGGTTTTGGAACATACGGGTATTCATGGCAGGCGCAAAGAGCTTTGGACAGGTGCATGCCAAAAGCGTAGTGGTCAGCATATCGTCCGCCAGTCCGTTGGCTGCTTTGGCGACGACATCGGCGGAAGCCGGCGCCACCAGAAAGGCATCTGCCTGCTTTGCCAGCGACACATGCTCCACACTGTACTGGAAATTGCGGTCAAAGGTATCCACCAGACACTTATTGCCCGTCAGCGTCTCAAACGTAATCGGGTGAATAAAATGAAGCGCATTCTGCGTCATAATCACCGTCACATCTGCCTGCTCCTTAACCAGCATACTGGCCAGGGACGCAATCTTATACGCGGCGATACTGCCGGATACGCCCAATACAATATGTTTTCCCTTTAACATAAACAACCGCCTCTTTTCTTATCTGCCATTGCGAAATCCCGTCCGCTTTCCGGTTTCCCTAATGAAGTTCTGCATTTTTCTGATAAATAATACCCAGGCCTTTTAAGGTCAGCTCATTATCACAGATAATATCATTCCTGCAATGGGGCACGATACAGCCTGCCAGCCCGCCTGTGGCGACAACCGGCGCCCCGACGCCAAGCTCCTCCCGGATTCGCTCGACCATACCGTCCATCTGCGCCGCCTGCCCGATAATAATACCGCTCTTCATACATTCAATCGTATTCCTGCCGATAATTTTCTTCGGCGGCTCCAGGCTGATTCTTGGAAGCTGGGAAGTACGGTTTACCAGAGATTCCAGGGAAACCCTCACCCCCGGCATAATCATACCTCCCACATAATTTTTTTTCTCATCCACCACACTGATTGTCGTGGCGGTTCCCATATCAATGATAATCAGCGGCGCTCCATAATATTGAAGTCCGGCGACCGCATTCACAATCAGATCCGCGCCTACCTGACCCGGATTGTCCATCAGGACGTTTAAGCCCGTCTTCAATCCCGGCCCCACCAGCAACGGTTTCCCATGCAGCATTTTCTCCATGGCAGAACGCATAATATTATTTAACGGCGGCACCACGGAAGAAATAATACTTCCACTGATGTCCTCAATGCCAATATGGTATAACTCAAAGAGCGTCTTAAACTCTACTACATATTCCAATTCCGTCTTGGAAAGATCCGTAGACACACGTTCCACGAACTGTACTTTTTCTCCTTCAATACACCCAATGACAATATTTGTATTGCCGATATCCACTGCCAGAATCATGTCCTGCCTCCTTCTTCCGCGCGCCGCCTTCGATATGGTTTCTTCGCACCTGGCGTTTCACATTTTGTATTGTTCTCTTATGGATTACTTTCCGATGTTATTTTTGCTTCTCAATCCCATAGATTGGCTTGACTCTGGTCAGCGCGAAGCCCACGCCGGCTACAATAATCGCCGCTACCACGGACTCTACCACGCCGTTAAAGGTGACCACGCCCATAATAACGTCTAACACGGCCTCTCCGGCCACGCCCACCGCCTGCGCGTAAGCGTCCTTATATAAAATAAAAATGCCGCTCATAACGAACAGAGTATTGGTGAACGCGCCAGCCAGCCCAGCATAAGCAAGGGCGATATTGGCGGAGCCTTTCTTTCTTCCGGTCACCGTCAGCACCGCCATCAGCGCCACGCCGGCAGCCAGGCCAATCACCGTACATACCCAGGCGCTGAGCGCTTCCGGAAATAAACGAATCAAAAATGCCCTGACGGAAATAAACAAAATGAGAGACGCCAGCACGTCAACAACGATTCTTCCCGTTTTCTGTCCGTCCTTTACCACCTTACGGATCAGCAGATAAATAAAATACGGCACCACACCGACTAAAATCCTCGGTACGAAGCAAATGTACAGGCTCTTAAAAATACCGGACACACCGACTACATTATAAGCCAATACCGGAGAAAATACAAAAGCCGATGCGGTGGCCGCCTTAAAGGTGTTGTTGATAAAGCTGGTAAGACCAAATACGAATCCTAAAAATGCACCTTTCTTCGGTCCGAGAAATAGCGCTCCCAGGATCACCGGGATATGGATAATCGTCGCATTGATTACTACAAGCGGGATATATCCCAGCGGTGTGAATGCCATAATCACAATTATGGCGGTGAACAGTGCTGTCAGCACAAGCTCATAAGTCTTTTCATTTTTCATGGTACAAATCCTCCTGTTATTATTCTCATTCGAGATACAATACGTTGACATCATACCACATTGATATTTTTTTGACAATAATCTTTTTCCGCGAATCCTGTCCTCGGAATCCTGTCCTTAATAATTCTCAGCCTTGACCTGGAAATAGGACTGGGGGTGGCTGCAAACCGGGCATACCTCCGGCGCTTTGCTGCCGATCACCACATGGCCGCAGTTGAGACACTGCCAGATACAGTCCCCATCTTTAGAGAATACTACTGCGTCTTCTATATTCTTTAACAGCTTACGATATCTCTCCTCATGCTCCTTCTCAATCGCAGCCACTCCCTCGAATAACGCCGCGATCTCCTCGAAGCCTTCCTCTCTCGCTTCCTTCGCAAACTGGTCGTACATATCCGTCCACTCATAGTTTTCGCCTTCCGCGGCGTCCTGTAAATTATCGATCGTAGAAGGCACTGCCCCGCCGTGCAGCAGCTTAAACCAAATCTTCGCGTGCTCCTTTTCATTTGCCGCCGTCTCCTCAAAAATATTGGCGATCTGCACATAGCCGTCCTTTTTGGCTTTGGACGCATAATAAGTATACTTGGTATTTGCCTGAGATTCCCCCGCAAATGCCGCCAATAAGTTCGCTTCTGTTTTCGTCCCTTTTAACTCCATTGATTCTCCTCCTTCTTTCTTCTGTATGATAGTATCTATCCGGTACGTCAGGTACAGGATATTTACTATTCTATTATAAATCTTCCCATAAGTCACTAGTGCTTTTGCACCCGTTCCGGCAGCCGCAGCCTTGAAGATTTCTACTTGTCAAACCCGACCCGCCGTGTATACTAATAAATAGAAGGATAAAGGAATGCGTGCGTGGAAGGGCTGCAACCCCCTCACGGAAACGCTTCCAATGGAGGTAAGAATATGACTGAATTAAAACCAATCAAAGAAGGCAAGGTACGTGAGATTTACGACAACGGCGACAGCCTCATCATGGTGGCCACCGACCGTATCAGCTGCTTTGATGTAATCCTGAACAATCAGGTGACCGGAAAGGGCGCGGTCTTAACGCAGATGTCCAAATTCTGGTTCGACATGACCCGGGATATCCTGCCAAATCACATGATTTCTGTGGACGTAAAGGACATGCCCGCCTTTTTCCAGCAGAAAAAATTCGACGGCAACAGTATGCTGTGCCGGAAGCTGCAGATGCTCCCCGTGGAATGTATCGTCCGCGGCTACATTACCGGCAGCGGCTGGGCCAGCTACCAGAAAAACGGCACGGTATGCGGCATCACCCTGCCGGAAGGCTTACAGGAATCCGACAGGCTGCCTGAACCGATTTACACGCCCTCTACCAAGGCTGAGATCGGCGATCACGATGAAAATATCTCTTATGAACAAAGCGTGGAATATTTAGAACAGCGATTCCCCGGCAAAGGCGCAGAATATGCTTCCAAGCTCCGGGACTACACCATTGCCTTATACAGAAAGTGCGCGGAATATGCGCTGACCCGCGGTATTATCATTGCGGATACGAAGTTTGAATTTGGCCTGGACGAGGACGGCAATCTTGTCTTAGGCGATGAGATGCTTACGCCGGACAGCTCCCGTTTCTGGCCCGCCGAGGGGTATGAACCGGGGCACGCCCAGCCTTCCTTTGACAAGCAGTTCGCGAGGGACTGGCTGAAAAACAACGAAGGACATGGCTGGACTCTGCCGGAAGATATCGTACAAAAGACCATCGATAAGTATCAGCAGGGCTATGAGCTGCTGACCGGAAAGAGGCTGTAGGCTCAGCCTCTCAGCGTCTTTATCATCTCTTCCGCCGTGTTCATGACGTCCTCCATCATGACGTCTGCGACGCCCACCCGCAGGGAATCCATCATGGCTTCACAGCCTGCGGGAATACGGCGCTGCTCTAACTCCTGCATAGCCTCATCGGCTCCGTCCAGGTCGAAGCTGTCCATGGCGTCCTTTAACTGCGTAAGCAGCCCGATCAGTTCCTCCGTCGTGGCTTCCCGCTTCTCCTGATTGCTGGCTTCCCCGTAAGGACGCAGAATCTCCTTAAAGCTGCGGTATTCCTTTAGAAGCTCCGGCGTCTCCTTCACGATCGTATCCTCATCTCCCGCGTTGCCGCACTCCTCCATATGGCGGAACCATTCGGACAACTGGCCTGCGCCGATCATACGCGCCGTATTTTTCAGCGCGTGCACCTCGATGGTATAATCACGGATCATGTGATCCGCCAGACATTTTTCCAGTTTATTGCTCTTGGCGTCAATAATCTTATAGAAATCTCCCAACAAGCTCAGCCACAGCTTCTGACTGCCGCAGGCCTGCACGCCCGCCGCCGAATCGATTCCCCGCAGCGTCGGCAGCTCCTGAGCCGTCTCTTCTGCCTGCGCAGGCGCCGCGCCTCCCTCCTGTAATGAGCCGGACGGCTTCCGCTCCTGCGCGTTTCCGCCGTTTTGCTTCACAATCAGCTCCCTTGGCAGCCATTTCTTAATACAGTTACAGATTTCTTTCATTTCAATAGGCTTCGCCACGAAATCATCCATGCCCGCCTTGTGAAACTGTTCTCTGGCGTCCATCATCGCATTGGCGGACAGGGCGATAATCGGTACGTTGCGGTAATAATCCCCCTCCATGGCGCGGATTTTCTCTGTCGCTTCGATACCGTCCATAACCGGCATCATGTGATCCATAAAAATCAGGTGATACTTCTTATTCTGAACCATCTGCAGCGCCCGCTTACCGCTGTCCGCCGTATCGATCTTCATCTGCAGGGGCTCCAGCAGGCCGCACGCCACCTTGAGATTCATCCCATTGTCATCTACGATCAGAACCGAAGCCTCCGGCGCCGTAAAGAACCGATAATCCTCCGCCGCAGCCGCTCCCGTCTCCGGCTGTTCATGATTGATCACCTGACAGAAATTCAGGCTGTACAGAGGCTTATTCATCATCGTCCCCTGTATCTCCACATTCTCCTCCAGCAGAGGATTGCGCAGCACATAGACCTCGCCTATCTGCCCATGGGCCTGCTCTATTTCCCCGCGCAGCAGCAGATAGCCCGGTATATCGGTGAAGAAATAATCCAACTGCTCCCTGGTCTCAATCCATTCCTCGCAGGGCACATAATTAAGCCCAAACCGCTCCGTCAGCTCCTGCAGCGCTTCTCTCATACACTCTTTTTCAAAAAAGCCGCTGATGCGGAGCTTTCCGATCAGCTCCTCATGGTGAATCCCGGCCGCCATCTCGCCGCTGCGGATTTTCTGGTGGATATTAAAGTAAAATTCGCTGCCTTCCCCATAGACGCTTCTTACGCCAATGGCTCCGCCCATCAGCTCTACCAGTTGTTTCGATATGGACAGACCCAGCCCGGTACCCTCCTTGCCATAATTCTTCCTGTTGTCTACCTGCCCGAAGGAATCAAAAAGCTTCCCCAGCTCCTCCTCCCGAATCCCCTGTCCCGTATCCCGCACGGAAACCAGCAGCTCCATATCCTCATTAGCCACGCTGCCCACACGAATCTGCAGCCTGACATATCCCTCTTCCGTAAACTTAATGGCGTTGTTCACAATATTGATGATAATCTGCCTGATGCGCAGAGGATCGCCATACAACTTCTGGGGCAGCTTCTCATCAATATCAAAAAGCAGCTCTATATTTTTCTCCCCGATACGGGTTAAAAACATCATTCCCAGATCGCTGAGCATGGACATGGGCTCGTATTCCCCTTCCACCAGCTCCATCTTACCCGATTCAATCTTCGAAAAGTCCAGAATATCGTTAATAATGGCGAGCAGCGCGTTGCCCGAATTTCGGATATTCATCAGATATCCCCGATCCTGCGCCGGTAAGTCCTCCCGAAGCAGGATTTCCGTCATGCCTACGATGGCGTTCATGGGCGTCCTGATCTCGTGGGACATATTGGATACAAAGGCCGATTTCGCCTGATTGGCCGTCTCCGCCTGTTCCTTTAAGGCTTTCATAATTTCAGCCTGCTCCTGGGCATGCTTCGCATAATAATGGCTTTCCGTAATATCGTTCAGCACATACATTTTGCCGCAGTATTCGTTTCCATCTGTCAGCAGGCGGCTATAAACCTCATGCACCCTGCGGTTGCGCTCTACAAACTGTTTCTCCAGGATACACCGATCCAGTTCTTCTATCACGGCTCCCGCGGCGCCCTCATCCTTCAGATCAAAGAATTTCTCTATCTTTTTATTATAATAAAGCACCTGATTCTCACGGCTTAACACCATCAGGCCGTCTGACAATTCGTCCACCGCCAGCTCCTTGGCCATGGACAGGGTATTGAGAATCTTACCCTGATACAGGGAACGCGCCAGAATAACAGAGGCGCACAGATAAGCGAGCATGGTCGTATCATATCCCTGGGTCTTCCCTGTCAGGAAGACGGCGAAGCCGATAAACATAATCACGGGAATCAGAAAGACTCCTCTCTTCATCCGCTCCTCCTCGTTGCCCCGCACCTGTAAATAGCGGCGGAAGCAGACCACAATCATGACAATCAGATAAGCGCCCACCAGCCCGTTATAGAGCTGATAGAAAATACCATGGCTTAGCACCAGATGGGGGAAAAAGCCGTCCGTCACATATTGGATATCCTTATAGTAAAGCTGGTGATGTTCGCAGGTCAGCACCAGCACCCATATCCCCGTATGGATGGCAAAAAGCGCCCCGGGCAGATATTTCGGCAGCCTGATTCTACAATACTCCATGATAAACAGCAGCACAGTCAGGGGAATGAAGGCTTTGCCCAGATAGTTGAATTTCACCGCCTGCAGCGCCATATCCGCCGTATCCGCCCGCATTTCCAGAAGATAGCCCACAAAATTGACCAGCATGGTAATCGTTGTGATCAGCAGACGGTTCTGCTGCTTTGAAGGCTGCTGGTATAAAATATAAAGGGTCTCGCAGAAAAGCATTGCGATACCGATAACCTGAATCAGTTCCAATAAAACAAACATTACGCATCCTCTTCCATTTTCGCTTCAAATTCGGCAACGGGCATGGGTTTCGCAAAGTAATACCCCTGAATCATATCGCAGCCCTGGCTTGCCAGAAAGTCTACCTGTTCCTTTTTCTCTACGCCTTCCGCCACCACCCGCATATCCAGGCTTCTGGCCAGTTGAATGGCCTCCCGCACCACGATCGCCCCTCGGCCGTCGCCGTCTTCCCCGCGGAAAAACTCGCCGTCCAGCTTCAGCACATCCAGCGGAATATCCTTTAAAGAATTTAAGGAAGAATATCCCGCGCCAAAATCGTCCATGGATACCCGAAAACCATAGGCCTTCAACTGCTTCACCGTTTCCACCAGAATATCCTTGTCGTCAAAGAAAGCGCTCTCCGTCACTTCCAGCTCGATCAGCTCATGCCTGGGGCCATAGGCGTCCACCAGCCTGCAAATATGCTCCGCCAGCCCCTCCTGGGCAAAGTGGGCTCTGGAAATATTGACGGAAACGGGCACCTGTTTCCCGCCCTGAATCGTCCACTGCGCCTGCAGCTTCGCCACACAGGAAATCATGTAATCGTCCAACTGGGTGATAAAGCCGTTCCGCTCAAAAATAGGAATAAAGCGCCCCGGAGATATGATGCCCTCCTCCGGGTCTACCCAGCGCACAAGCGCCTCCGCGCCCACCATTTTGGCGTCCGCCGGGCTGTATTTGGGCTGCAGGTATACTTGGAACTCTTCATTGTGAAGCGCCGTTTCCATGGTATCCTCCACCTTCCGCTCCCAGATCTGGTCGTTTAAAAGCTCCTGATTAAAGAAGCTGATCCGCAGCCCGTCCGTTTCCTTCGCGGAAAGCCGCGCCGCGTTGGCATAATTGTACATCTGGTCGATATCCGCTTCCTGCCTGACGCAGCAGCGTCTGCGGTCTTCCCGCATTTCAGGATAAATCATATAAATTCCCGCGTGGAAACGAATCTTGCGATCCGGCTTTAACCCGGTCAGCTCCGCCAACAGCGAGTTGATCCGCTTACGGCAGTATTCCTGCATCTGCACCACGCTCTCTCCCTCGCAGCGCAGCAATAATCCAAAGTCCGCGCCCTCATGGCGGGCAAAGGCTTCTTCCCTGCCTGTACGCGCTTTCAGGAAGCCGTCCATGCCGCCCAGCAAATCTTCTCCTTCCCTGGTTCCGTAACAGGCGCAGTAATTCTGATACCGCTCCACATGGAGATTCACCATGGCATAGGTTTTCCTGTTATTTTTGCGCCTGCACAGAATCCGTGCGGCGCGGTTCTGAAAATAAAACCAGTTCTTTCCGCCGCTGACCGCGTCCAGATATAATAGCTGCGTTACCCGCCGCTGATTTACGATAGACCGTATGGTATTCACAAACAGGAAGCAGCAGGGAATCAAGAACAGGACAAAAATACAGGCGGCGAGAATACAGACAAACAGGATATCCTGTCTCTGAATCTGCGCCGAGCATTTGACATACAGCCGGTATTCCTGATTGTCCAGAGACTCCCGTAACCAGAAACGCTCTTCCAAAATCGTCTCGTTTAACCACTGGGTCGTGGTCTGCTCTTCTGACCCGCGATCCAAAACGGCGGACAGAATCTCTCCCACAGACAGCGAAAAAACAGCGTCTGAACTTCCCTGCGCCGCTCCGGCGCTTTCACTGTCCGCCAGCACAATCAGTTCCGCCCCCAGGGCGTTCCCCAGAGAAAAATCTTCGGCTATACTAAAGTCAGGCTGGGAAGCGCCGGTCTGCGCTATTTTGTGGCCGGAGCGGTCCGTCACATAAACCTCGCTGCCGTTGGTGAGAAACATTCGTAAATAGTCCACAGCCTCCGCTGCCGTTTTCTGCTCCATGGCCGTATTCATCAATTCGCTTATGTAGTTGGTCTGCTCCGCCGCCTGGACGACCTTGCCCGCAAACAAGTATAGGGCAAAGATCTGGATAAAAAGTACGATCACCACAAGGCAGCTTACCAGAAAGCCTGCAAACAGCGCAATGGAAGGCCACATTTTCTTTTTCTGCATCTTGTCAAATTTCCTGGCTTTTTTCCCGTTCATATTTACCCTCATTTCTGCGCTTTTTCTGCGCATAAAACAATGTTTCATCCCGAAGCCTTTACGCTGCTGGGGACTGCCGTTCAAAATGCCAAAGCGGAAACGCTGTGGATAACGTTTCCGCTTATGAATACAAAATAGCGAGAGAGAGACTTGAACTCTCAACCTCCCGGGTATGAACCGGACGCTCTAGCCAGTTGAGCCATCTCGCCATATTTATGAAACTGATGGGGCCTATAGGGCTCGAACCTATGACCCTCTGCTTGTAAGGCAGATGCTCTCCCAGCTGAGCTAAGACCCCATATACCGGGTCGCTTTCGCAACCCGCTTTGCTAGTATACAATTTCTTCCTGCTACTTGTCAAGTCTTTTATTACATTTTTTCAGGGGCGGAGAATCCTAACAAGTCGATGCAGGTCTCCAGAACCTCCTTGGTCAGCTTCAGCAGCGCGATCCAGCCCGATTTCCTGTCCTGATCTTCCTCGGACAGAATCTTCGTCTCATGATAGAAGCTGTTAAAGGCATTGGCAAGATCGTAGATATAGGCGCAGATTTTATGAGGCGCAATCTCCTCAAAGGCTCCCTTCATCATGCCCTGGAAACCGGTCAGCTCCAGCATCAGCGCTTTTTCCGCTCCATGGGACGCTTCCCGAATGACTATGTCGGTCAATTTGCCGCCCTGCTCCTCATATTTATTCAGAATCGATTTAATCCGCACGATCGTGTACAGGATATAGGGGCCGGTATCCCCCTCAAAGGAAGTAAAGCGATCCATATCGAAAATATAATCCTTGGACGCCTGATTGGACAGATCGCCGTACTTGATCGCGGCCAGACCCACAATCCTCGCCGTTTCTTCCTCTGTAGCCGCGTCCATCTGATAGCCCTTGGTTTTTCCATTCTCATGAATCTTGCAAAGCATCTCCTCGTTAATCTCACGGATCAGGTTTTCCAGACGCATCACGCCGCCTTCCCTGGTCTTAAAGGGCTTGCCGTCCTTGCCGTTCATGGTGCCGAAGCCGATATGCACCAGCTCGGTTTCCTCCTTCACCAATCCGGTCTTGCGGGCGCAGCGGAACACCTGCTCGAAATACAGATCCTGGCGCTTGTCGGTCAGATAGATCAGCTTATCCGGGTGATAGGTTTCCATACGATCCTGAATCGTGGCCAGGTCTGTGGTGTTATACAGGGAAGCGCCGTCGGATTTGAGAATCATACAGGGCGGGATTTCCTTCGTGTCCGTCTCTTCCCTGACGTCTACCACCCAGGCTCCTTCGCTCTCATAGGCATAGCCCTCCCGCTTCATCTGCTCCACCATGGCGGGTATTCTGTCGTGCACGTCGGACTCGCCCTTCCAGAGATCAAACTCCACGTTCAGGTTTTCGTAATTTTTCTTTAAATCGGATACCGATACCGCAATAATATGATTCCAGAGCGCCCGGTATCCTCTGACGCCGTTTTGCAGCTTATAGGTGGCTTCCATGGCAGCCGCCTTATAGGCCTCGTCCTCCTTGGATTTGGCGCTGGCGGCAGGATAGATTTCTTCCAGCTCTGAAATCGTAAAGGGCGCCTGCGCCGGATAGTCCCCCTGATAGTGATCGTCAAAATAAACCAGCTCCGGCTGCCGCAGCTTAAGCTCTGTGATAATCAGCCCCATCTGCAGCCCCCAGTCTCCCAGATGAATATCTCCGATCACATCATGCCCCGCGTAACGGCAGATCCTCTTGATGCTCTCGCCGATAATAGCGGAACGCAGATGCCCCACATGAAGCGGCTTCGCCACATTAGGGCCGCCATAATCAATTATAATCCTCTGGGGCTTCCCCTGTACTGTCAGCCCAAACTTATCTGCCGCCGCCATCCGGTTCAGATAGTCGGCGATTACGTCCTCTCTGACCTTGAGATTCAGGAAGCCGGGGGCAGCCGCAGTCACCTCCGACAACACGGAGCTCTCCTGCAGCCGTTTTGCCACTTCGCCGGCAATCATCATCGGCGCCTTGTGGTACTGCTTCGCCCCAGCCATCGCGCCATTGCACTGAAATTCGCACAGGTCTGGCCTGTTGGACAGCGTAACCCTGCCCAGCTCCCCGGCATAACCGGCGGCCTCAAACGCCGCTTTCATTTCTTCTGAGATGATCTCTAAAAATTCCTTCATTTTTCCTCCATTCCGCTCCTGTCTGGAATAGATACAGCCGCAGTAGTCCTGCCTGTACAATCCATATTCTTTGGATAACTCCACAGACCGCTGATAGCCGCCCTTTTTCTTGAAATCAGAAGGAAGCCACCGCACCTGATATTCCTCCGCCAGCCGCTCCCCTATTTCATTTAATTTGCCCGCGTTCTTCAAAGGGCTGATGGTCAGAGTCGTGGTAAAAAAGTCAAAGCCCTCCGCCTTAGCAAGCTTAGCCGTCCTGCGAAGCCGCAGGTCATAGCAGGCAAAGCATCTGACGCCCCCCTCCGGGCACTGTTCCATGCCCTGCGCCATGGCCAGGAACTTCTCCGGTTCATAATCCCCCTCCACGATCTCAATCGGATAACCCGTCCCGCCGGACAGAATCTCATCGTTATAGGCCGCAATCAGTCTTTTCTGTTCCCCAGCCCGCCTGCGGTATTCCGGCTCCATAGAAATATTGGGATTATAATAAAAAACCGTGATTCTGAAAAACCTCCGCAGATATTCCAAAACATAGCTGCTGCAGGGTGCGCAGCAGCTATGCAGGAGAAGGGTTTTCCCTACGGTTCCCGGTTGCTCCAATAATTTATCCAGTTCCTTCTGATAATTTCTGTTCTGATTCATATGCGTTCCATTGCCGCTTCCCCGGCAGCGTCAGGCACTATCTGCCCCTCTGGGCGATCGTGGCAATATCCACCAGCGTCAGCTCTCCCTGAGAAGCCGCGTTTTCCAGGCTTGTAACCAGCGCCGCCGCCGTGTCCATAGCCGTGATACAGTTGACGCCTGTCTCGATGGCGGTTCTCCTGATTAAAAAGCCGTCCCGGCTCTTGTCCCGTCCCTGGGTCGGCGTATCGATCACCAGATCGATTTTGTGCCCCAGAATCAAATCCATAACCGTAGGGGATTCCTGCTGTATCTTATTAACCTTCCTTGCCTTCACGCCCGCTTCATTCAACGCCGCCGCCGTACTTCTGGTAGCATAAATCGTATAACCCAGCTTCTCGAAACGCCGCGCCACGTCGATGGCCTCTCCCTTATCCGCGTCCTTGACCGTAATAATCATCTGCTTATGCCTGGGCAGATTTACGCCCGCGCCCAAAAAGGCTTTGTACAACGCCTCGTTGAAGGTTCTGGCAATCCCCAGACATTCGCCGGTAGACTTCATTTCCGGCCCCAAGCTGATCTCCGCCCCACGGATTTTCTCAAAGGAGAATACCGGCATCTTAATGGCGAAATAATCCGCCGCCGGCTGCAGCCCCGGCTCATAGCCAAGCTCCCGAATCTTTTTGCCGATAATAACCTGCGTGGCCAGATCGACGATGGGAATCCCCGTCACTTTGCTGATATAAGGCACGGTACGGGAGGAACGGGGGTTCACCTCGATTACATACACCTCGTCGCCCACCGCAATAAACTGAATATTAATCAATCCGATGACGTGCAGCGCCTTGGCCAGTCTTCTGGAATATTCCGCAATGGTTTCCTTGACCTTCTCGCTGACCGTGGGAGCAGGATAGACGGAAATGCTGTCGCCGGAATGGACGCCCGTCCGCTCAATATGCTCCATAATACCCGGAATCAGAATATCCGTGCCGTCGCATACCGCGTCTACCTCCAGCTCCTTGCCCTGTAAATATTTATCCACCAGAATCGGATGTTCCTGCTCATAGCGGTTAATCACCGCCATAAATTCTTCGATTTCCTGATCGGAGATGGCGATCTGCATTCCCTGCCCGCCCAGCACATAAGAGGGACGAACCAGCACCGGATAGCCCAGCCTGTTGGCCACCGCCTTGGCCTCCTCAGCCGTATAAACCGTACCGCCCGCCGCTCTGGGGATCTCTGTCTCCTCCAGAATCTTATCGAACAGCTCCCTGTCCTCCGCGGCGTCTACGTCCTCCGCTTTGGTGCCCAGAATAGGCACGCCCATCTTCATCAGGCTCTCTGTCAGCTTGATGGCGGTCTGGCCGCCAAACTGCACTACCGCTCCGTCCGGCTTCTCCACATTCACGATATTCTCCACATCTTCCGGCGTCAGAGGCTCGAAATACAGCTTATCCGCAATATCAAAGTCCGTGCTGACCGTCTCCGGGTTATTATTGACGATAATCGTCTCATAACCCTCCCGCGCAAACGCCCATGTGGCGTGGACGGAGCAATAATCAAACTCGATTCCCTGTCCGATACGGATAGGGCCGGAACCAAGCACCAACACCTTTTTCCGGGAATGGGCAGGCTCCACTTCTGTCTCGGAGCCGAACACTGAGTAGTAATATGGCGTGCTTGCCGCAAATTCCGCCGCGCAGGTATCCACCATCTTAAACGCCGCCACAATCCCGTTATCATAACGCATTTTCCTGATTTCCGCTTCCGTCCTTCCCGTCAGGCCGGCAATCACATGATCCGGGAACTCAAGCCGCTTCGCTTCTTTTAACAGCTCCAGCGTCAGCGGGCCTTTCTCCAGCGCCGCCTCCATCTCTGTTAAAATAGCGATTTTATCAATAAACCAGCAGTCTACCATGGTGATTTCATGTATGGTGTCATAATCGACGCCTTTTCGGATCGCCTCCGCAATAATGTAAATCCTCTGGTCGTCTACGATTTTCAGCCTGTCAATCAATTCTTCCTTCGTCATCTGGGAGAAATCATAGCTTCTCAGGCAGTCCACATGCTGTTCCAGGGAACGGATCGCTTTCATCAGGGCGCCTTCAAAATTATTGCCGATACTCATCACTTCCCCGGTGGCCTTCATCTGCGTTGTGAGAGTACGTTTCGCCGTAATAAATTTATCAAAAGGCAGTCTGGGAATCTTCACCACGCAATAATCCAGGGCAGGCTCAAAGCTGGCGTAGGTTTTGCCGGTAATGGCATTTTTAATCTCGTCCAGGGTATATCCCAGCGCGATCTTGGCCGCCACCTTGGCAATCGGATATCCCGTGGCCTTGGAGGCCAGCGCCGAGGAACGGCTCACACGGGGATTTACCTCGATCACACAGTATTCAAAGCTGGTAGGGTGCAGGGCAAACTGTACGTTACACCCGCCTGTGATGCCCAGCTCGTTAATAATATTCAAAGCGGAGCTTCTGAGCATCTGGTATTCCTTGTCCCCCAGCGTCTGGGAGGGCGCCACTACGATACTGTCGCCGGTATGAACCCCTACCGGATCAATGTTTTCCATATTACATACGGTGATGCAGTTTCCCGCGCTGTCGCGCATGACCTCATATTCGATTTCCTTCCAGCCGGCGATACAGCGCTCTACCAGAACCTGTCCCACACGGGAAAGGCGCAGGCCGTTTGCCAGTATTTCCTCCAGCTCGATCTGGTTATGGGCGATGCCGCCGCCGGAACCGCCAAGGGTATACGCGGGACGCAGCACCACCGGATAACCGATCTTATTGGCAAAGGCGATCCCGTCCTCAATATTCTCTACCACAAGAGAGGGCGCGCAGGGCTCTCCGATCTTCTCCATGGTCTCCTTAAATTCCAGACGGTCCTCCGCCTTTTTAATGGTCTGCGCCGTAGTGCCAAGCAGGGCGACCCCATGGGCTGCGAGGAAACCGGATTCGTCCAGCTCCATTCCCAGATTCAGCCCTGCCTGTCCGCCCATGTTGGGCAGAAGGCTGTCCGGCTTTTCCTTGATAATAATCTGTTCCAGCACCTTCGCTGTCAAAGGCTCAATATATACTTTATCCGCAATATCGCCGTCGGTCATGATCGTTGCGGGATTGGAATTGACCAGAATAACTTCCATGCCCTCTTCCTTCAGGGAACGGCATGCCTGCGTACCTGCATAATCAAACTCCGCCGCCTGCCCGATCACAATCGGGCCGGAGCCGATCACCAGCACTCTTTTTACATTCGGATTCTTAGGCATCTTCTCTCCTCCATCTACTGATTCTATGCACTGTCGTTTTTAAGACGCGCTCTGTATCTTCTCATTCCGCATCATCAGAATGAACCGTTCGAATAAATCTCCCGAATCCTGCGGCCCCGGACATGCTTCCGGATGAAACTGTACCGTAAAAATATTTTTGCCCACATAGGCAAGCCCCTCGTTGGTTCCGTCGTTGACATTGATAAACGCCGGAACCGCCACACTGGGATCCAGCTTATCCATATCCACCACATAACCATGATTCTGGGAGGAAATATAAACCCTGCCGGTTTCCAGATCCTTAACCGGATGATTGCCGCCGCGATGCCCGTATTTCATCTTAAAGGTATCCGCCCCTGTGGCCAGCGCCATCAACTGATGTCCCAGACAGATGGCAAAAATCGTAAGATCCGTTTCATATAATTTCCGAATCTCGGCAATGATTTCCGTACATTCCTTGGGGTCGCCGGGGCCGTTGCTCAACATGATGCCGTCGGGTCTGGCGTCAATAATCTCCTGCGCCTTGGTAAACGCCGGGTACACCGTCACTTCACAGCCTCTGGCCGCCAGCGATTTGGCAATATTATCCTTCGCCCCCAGATCCAGCAGCGCCACCCGCAGTCCTTTACCCGTCAGTTCACGAACCATGCTGGGCTTCTTTTCCCGGACGCCCTTCTGATAATCCTCTTTTTCAAACCGGGAACTGCCGGAAATCGGTCCATTGTCCGCAAGCTCTTTGGCGGCGGCCAGCGTATACCGCTGCCTACAGGTTACGGCGTCGACCACCTTTCCGGTCGTATAGGCTTTCAATTGCGGAAGAACGGCCTCCAACTGATACTGCGCATTGGTCGTAATCATACCGTTCATTGTCCCCTTTTCCCGCAGGATTCTGGTCAGCGCCCTGGTATCAATGCCCGCGATTCCGGGAATATCATTCTCAGACAGAAAATCCTGGATGGTCATATCGCATCTGAAATTACTGGGGATTCTGCTCAGTTCCCTGACGATAAAGCCGTCCGTCCAGGGTTTCCTGGATTCCATATCTTCTCGGCAGACGCCGTAGTTGCCGATCAGCGGATAGGTCATGCACACCGCCTGTCCGGCATAGGACGGGTCTGTCAGCACTTCCAGATACCCCGCCATAGAGGTATTAAAAACGATTTCGCTAATGATTTCCTTCTGTGCACCGATGTGAGTCCCTTCAAAGACAGTGCCATCCTCCAATATTAAAAATGCCTTCATTCTGTCACCTGTTCCCTCTCAAAATATTCTTTCGCACAATCGATTTATTATAGCATAAGACCTTAGCCGGTTCAATCACTCTTTTTGCCGTCCCCAATAGTCTTTGCGCCTTTTCCCCCGCCTTACGGCCCGGTTCCCGCACATGATAAACTCCCCAGAAGCCGCCTGCTTTTGAGGAGTTCTCAGAGACTTATCCTTTAAAATAAGCCACACCGGATTCAAAGATCTTCAGATCCTGTTCGCCGTAAATATTAATCGCAACGGAGTCTCCTCTTCTTTCCGAATGAGCCATCTTGCCAAGGCATCGTCCGTCGGGAGAGGTGATTCCCTCAATCGCCGCGTAGGAGCCGTTGATATTCCACTCTTCATCCATGGATACGCCGCCGTGGATATCCGCATATTGGGTAGCCACCTGCCCGTTTCCAAACAGCCGCCTGATCCATTCGTCCGACGCCACAAACCGTCCTTCTCCATGGGACGCTGGGTTTACATAAGTTTCTCCCAGCTTTGCCCCCTGCAGCCAGGGGGACTTATTGGAAACCACTTTTATATACGCCATTTTGGAGATATGACGGTTCACCGTATTAAAGGTCAGCGTAGGAGAGTCCTCCTTCTGTCCCGTGATTTCCCCGTAAGGCACCAGACCCAGCTTAATCAGCGCCTGGAAGCCGTTGCAGATCCCCAGCGCCAGGCCGTCCCTCTCCTGAAGCAGCTTCATAACGGCTTCCTTCATCTTCTCATTTCGGAAAGCCGTGGCGAAGAATTTCGCGGAGCCATCCGGTTCGTCTCCCGCGGAGAATCCGCCCGGGAACATGATAATCTGCGCCTGCCCGATGGCTTTCTCGAACAAATCCACGCTCTCCCGGATATCCTCGGCCGTCAGGTTCTTAAAGACTTTGGTGATCACCTCCGCGCCGGCTCTTTCAAAAGCTCTGGCGCTGTCATACTCACAGTTGGTGCCTGGGAATACCGGAATAAACACCGTGGGCTTCGCCGTCTTATGTCTGCACACATAGACTTCTCCGGCGTTGTAAAGGCGGGACGCCACAGGACTCTTATCCTTTTCCGCCGTATAAGGGAATACCTTATCCAGCCGGGAAGTCCAGGCCTCCAGCGCCTCTTCCATGGGAATTACCACATCTCCCCAGCTAAATGCCGCGTCCCCGGTAATCCGGCCGACGACGGTATAGGACATGCCGGAAGCTCCCAGGGCGTCCGCCGCTTCCACAGGCATTTCCGCAATTATCTCGCCCAGCCCGTTTGCAAAAAATACTTCCGGAGCCAGATCCTTCTCTATCTCCACGCCTAACTGGTTGCCAAACGCCATCTTGCTGACTGCTGCCGCCGCGCCCCTGGCGTCCAATGCGTAGGCCGCCTTAATTTTCCCTTCTGACATCAGTGTCAGAATTTGGTCATATACCTGCATGACCTTCTCATAAACCGGCAGATCGTAGGCGTCCTTCGGAATATGGAACAGGATCAGCTTATCGCCCGCCGTCTTCAGCTCCGGGCTGATGATATTCTGCTTCCTGCTGATATCTACCGCAAAGGATACCAGTGTGGGCGGCACGTCGATATCGTTAAAGGTGCCGGACATGGAATCCTTGCCGCCGATGGAGGCAAGCCCATAACCGATCTGGGCGTCGTAAGCGCCCAGCAGCGCCGCGAAGGGCTGGCTCCAGCGAGCCGCATCCTGCGTCATTCTCCTGAAATATTCCTGGAAGGTGAAACGGATCGTCTTATAATCCCCGCCGTTCGCCACAATCTTCGCCATGGATTCCGTCACCGCATAGATCGCGCCATGGTACGGGCTCCAACTGGATAAATAGGGGTCAAAGCCATAGCTCATCATGGTCACGGTATCCGTTTTTCCCTTCAAGACAGGCAGCTTGGCAACCATCGCCTGCGTTTCCGTCATCTGATATCTGCCGCCATAGGGCATATATACGCTGCCCGCGCCGATGGAGGCGTCGAACATTTCCACAAGCCCCTTCTGGGAGCACACGTTCAGGTCGTTTAACAGGGACAGCCAGGCTTTCTTCACATCGCCCTGCTCCAGCGCCTCCTGCACTCCGGGCGTGGCAATCTTTTTCAGATAATTGTCCTTTTCCTCCGGCATATCCACCGCTACCGAAGTCTCCTGATGGGCGCCGTTGGTATCCAGAAACGCCCTGGAAATATTCACGATTTCCTGACCGCGCCATTTCAGTACCAGCCTGGGCTCCTCCGTCACTACCGCTACCGCTACCGCTTCCAGATTTTCTTCCGCCGCATAGCCCAGAAAAGCCTCCGCGTCCCCAGGCGCGACGACCACTGCCATTCTCTCCTGGGATTCGGAGATCGCCAGCTCCGTCCCGTCAAGTCCCGCGTATTTCTTGGGCACCTTGTCCAGATCTACCACCAGGCCGTCCGCCAGCTCGCCGATAGCCACGGAGACGCCGCCTGCGCCGAAGTCGTTGCATTTCTTAATCAGCCGGCTGACCTCCTCCCGGCGGAACAATCTCTGAATCTTACGCTCCGTGGGAGCGTTGCCCTTCTGCACCTCAGCGCCGCAGGTTTCGATGGAGCTCTCCGTATGCACCTTGGAAGAACCGGTAGCGCCGCCGCAGCCGTCCCGTCCGGTTCTGCCCCCCAGCAGGATAATCATATCGCCTGGGTCAGAAGTCTCCCGAATCACATTTTTTCTCGGCGCAGCGCCCATGACCGCGCCGATCTCCATTCTTTTGGCGACATAATTCGGATGATAGATTTCCTTGACTAAGCCGGTGGCCAGACCGATCTGGTTCCCGTAGGAGGAATAGCCGCTTGCCGCGCCCCGCACCAGCTTCTTCTGGGATAATTTACCCTTGAGGGTATCCGCCACCGGCACGGTGGGGTCCGCCGCGCCGGTTACGCGCATGGCCTGATACACATACCCGCGCCCGGAAAGCGGGTCGCGGATCGCGCCGCCCAGGCAGGTGGCCGCGCCGCCGAAGGGCTCTATCTCCGTAGGGTGGTTATGGGTCTCATTCTTGAAAAAGACAAGCCATTCCTCTGTTTCCGGGCCGTTTCCATAATCGATTTCTACCGGAACCACCACCGAGCAGGCGTTGATTTCATCCGACTGCTCCATATCCTCCAGCTTTCCTTCTTTTCTCAGCTTGCGCATACCCATAAGGGCTAAATCCATCAGACAGACAAATTTATCCTGTCTGCCCGCATACACTTCCTCTCTGGCGGCCAGATAGTTCTCATAGGTTCTCTGAATCGGCTGCCGGTAATATCCCTCCGCGAAAACCACGTCCTTTAACTCTGTGGAAAAGGTCGTATGGCGGCAGTGGTCAGACCAATAGGTGTCCAGCACACGGATTTCCGTCATCGTCGGATCTCTGTGCTCTTCTCCACGATAGTAGTTCTGGATATGCTGAAAGTCCTGAAACGTCATGGCCAGTCCCAGGGAATCATACAACCCCCTAAGCTCCTCCTCCGTCATCGCCTGAAAGCCCTCGAATACGGCTACGTCTGCGGGTTCGTCATAGACCGTAACAAGGGTATCCGGCTTCACCATATCGGTTTCCCTGGAATCCACGGGATTGATGCAGTATGCCTTAATTTTCAAAAATTCATCATCAGAAATCGCGCCTGTGATCAGATAAGTAACCGCCGTTTTGATAATCGGTTCTTCGTCTTCTTTTAAAAACTTCACGCACTGTACGGCGGAATCCGCCCTCTGGTCGAACTGTCCCGGAAGATACTCCACACTGAATACCCTGCCGTCCGCCGGAAGCTCAATGGATTCCTCATACAGAATATCCACCGGTGGTTCGGAAAACACGGTTTCGCATGCTCTGGCAAAAACCTCGTCGGACAGATTCTCCACGTCATAGCGGATCAATACCCTGACCTCCTGCACGCCTGTAATGCCCAGATAACTGCCGATTTCCTCCTTCAGTTCCTTCGCCCTGACCGCGAAGGGCGCTTTCTTTTCCACATAAATACGTTTTACGTTTCCCATGATGCATTTCCTCCCTGTGTTCCTCTGTCCGGCCTTTTCCTGTGCGTTCCATGCCCCGCCCGACAAAAAGGTATGATACCAAATACTATTATGCCAAATTGCAGGGCATATTTCAATCGGTGTTTTCTGTTTCTATCCCCGCTTCCCTCTTTACGCGTGGAGACGGTGTATCAGCCTGTAGGCCATATCGTTCTCCGTAATCAGATCCTCTGTATGGGCAAAGAATACGATTCCGTCCGTAGGCGCCACAAGCGTTTCCTTCACATTTCCCTCATAGGGATCGATAATCTCCGCCAGCTTGTACCCATAGCGCACATCTGTCCCGGCTCTGGCGAAGCCCCTGAAAATGCCGCCGCTGGCGGCGTGGATATCAGACAAATCCTCCTCCACGATCACATGGCTGATATAACCGCTGTGGCTCTCGTACCGAATGATCCCCATACGCGTCAGGAATCTCAGAACCGCCGCCACCGCCTGCTCTGCGCTGGCTTCATCTACCCTTGTATTCTGGTTCGTATACAGGGAAAAGGCCGCCGTCATTTCGTCCTGCCAGTTATAATTCAGCGTCTTGGTATCAATCGGCCGGGGTTTTCGGACTACCACATATGGAAGTCCGAACAGATTCGCCAGCGAGGTATTCTGGTATCCCGTCTCCATCATTCTCACATGGGGCACAAACTCTCCCGCCATGTAGAAGCTTGCCAGTTGGATTCCATAGCTGTAATCCTTAATCCGTCCAAAGACGCCTGCTGCGATCCTGGCCGCAGTCTCACCGCCGGAAGCGCCCGGAAAGCTGCGGTTGATATCCATGTTTTCCACTCCCCAGAACCGTTTTCCCACATTCATGGCGTAACTGTTGACCACCGGAACCACCAGGATTTCCTTGCCGGAGCTGATGCAGCCGTTGCCCTCCAGCTCCTTGAGGACGCGTACCAGTTGGGAACAGATATAGAGCTGCTGTATTTCGTTGCCCCGCATAGGCCCCAGAATACACGCCGCTTTTTCTCCCTTGCCGAAACGATATCCTTTCACCGTCATCGGCTCCCGATAGGGCGCCTGCGCCCGATAAATCTCATCGATGAACATATTCCTCTCCTTTATACCTCCGCCAATATCCGGGCAAGCAGCGCGCCTTCATATACAAAGGGATACTCCCGCAGCGTAAATACCATTCCCGCCCTTCCGGCTCTGATTTCTTGTTTGACTGTTCCAGTCAATACATCTACGATCTCCCCGATCTTTTCCTGCCGCTTTACATAGTGCTGATGCACGATATCCGGGAGAAAGATTCCGGCATGCTCCGCCCGTAGAAATTCCACCTCGCCGTCCGTGGATATCACCGGCTCCCTTACCGGAATGACCGGACCGGTCCACAGCCCCATCTCGTGCATCAGATAAAAAATACCGTCCACCACCTGATTGCCATACTCCCTGTTAATGCGCATACCCAGTCCCATTTCCACAACCAGAGTGGGGACGCCCAGCATATTCAGGGAATGAGCCAGCGTAGCCTCATGCACCGTGGCGGACGCGTTGAGCCAGACCATATCGGTATTCAGAAGCTTCGCAAAAGGCAGCAGCCGCTGGCCGAACTCAGAGCTGATGCGCACCTGCGGTATTTCTCTGACCTGCATATCAGAGGCATGCACGTCCAGACAGACGTCCGCGCCCGCAATATCATCGATCACCGCGGCCGCGGCTCTCTCCATCACGGTGCCGGAGGGCGAACCGGGGAAAATCCGGTTCATATCCATTTCCGGCCTGGGAATATACCGGCTGGCCACATCAATCCCCAGAGGATTAAGCTGCGGATAGATATCCACAATTCCCCGCAGATACTCCGGATTCGCCTTCAGCCTCCTCATGATTTCACAGCAGACATACTGCCCCTCCAGCTCATCTCCGTGAATCCCCGACACCAGGGCGATTCTTCCCTCCCTGCCGGAAACATTCTCACAGGCGATCCTGTTTTTATAAATTACCAGATGCTCTCCCACCGGAAGCTCTGCCGAATATACCTTACTGACCATAGTTTTCTCTCTCCATTCCGAAGCCTTTACGCCAGGGATTGCGAACGGCATTTCAGATTCCGCCCTATCCCTTTCCCCCGCCGGGCAGACTCCTGCGGCCGGGCAACAGAAAAGGCGCCTCGTTATCCCGAAAGCGCCCTCGCTTATGCAGCCCCCGCCAGCCCCTATATGGGATCCTACTCAATAATCAGCCCCTGCATAATATAAAGCAGTTGCTCATCAACCATCTTTTCCGTAATGCCAAAGGTCTGCGCGTCAATCTTCATTCCCTCCAGCACATACATAATATTGCTGGCCGCGCCCTTAGGGTTCTCGCAATAAAATTCTCCGCTGGCAATTCCCGCCTCGATCAGCTTTTCCAGCACTCTGACGCCCGCGTCAAACTGCCTGCGCAGCATATTATTCTTATCGTCCGTCTTCCGGGCAAAAAAATACTCGTAGACCGCTACGGTCAAGCTGTTCTTTTTCCGCAGCAGCTCCTTCTTCTGCTCCTTGAGAAACAGGGTGAGAATATCCGCCGCCGTATCGTCCTGCGTAATATTCCCCGCAAACACATCGTCCGTCTCGGCCGCATCCATCTGCAACACCTCCAGCAGAATCTGCTCCGTGCTGTCAAAATACAGATACAGGCCGCCCCGGCTGATTCCGCATGCGTCCACAATATCCTTCATGGTCACATTCTTATAGCCCTTCTCCACGAATACCTGTCTGGCTGTTTCCAAGATATATTTCTTCTTCTGTACTGATTTTTCTCCCATCTTTCCGCTTTCCCCGTTATCCTATAGCATAGGTTTATCCCAGAACTCAATATTCTCCTTCATTTTTTTGATGATATTGAGAAAAATATTGTTCTGCACCGCTTCCGTCCACAGCCTGCCCTTGGTCATACCGCCCATGACATATTTGGACAGGATTCCCTTGAGCACATCCATGTCCCTGATACCGGATCGGTCAATCATTCTCAGTTCGTCCTTCACCGTGCGGATTCTGTTTCTGGAATACACATACGCGTAGTTCCGATCCAGCAGCTTCGTCCGCTGTACTTCCTTGATAAAGCTCATCAGCGTACTGTCATAAACGGGGAAGGTAATGGAATTTTCTTTGATTCCCGAACCCTCGAAGGTTTCCGCCACATTCTTTCCCGCTTTATCCTCCAGCCAGGGCAGATAACGGATCAGCTTCTCCACATCCGGCTTATATTCGTTTACAATCTGCTGTCTGTACGCAATATCTTCCTTTTCCATTCCGGTCGCTGCCCTTCTTCCTGTGGTTTCTATTCGTGACATCTCTGTCATTTTATTCTAGCATACTTTTTTTAAAAGTACAGTACAAAATAATTCAAAACTTCTTGTGCACATTGACAAAATATCCCCCCTGCCGACTTCTGTTCCTTGTAATTATTTGCCATTGGCCTTATAATGTAAATGATATAAGGGTCAACTATTTATGAACCTCCTGTCAGAAAACGGCAGGAAGCTACTACTAAACAGAAGGGGCGTCTGCGCAGGGTGCAGACGAAGGGGACAAGACATGGCGGTAAAAGAATATCCGGCTGGAACGCTGTTGGTTCAGAGCGAGCAGAGCATCACGGCGCTGCACGTCATCGCGAAGGGAACTGTTCGCGCCACCTATCCGGGTGGTGTTTTCTACTTACACAAGGGGGATGTAATCGGAGTCTGCGAGCTTTTTTTCGACTCCTATTTTATCTCCTATCAGGCGGAGGAAGCCACGTCGCTTGCCTCCTATCCCTATTCGATCTCACAATTATCCAACATTCTGCACCGCAACGGGGACATGACGAATCTGATCATTATTTCCCTGTTCCGGCAGTTTCAGGAGATTTTTGACCAATACGAGCTGGGGCGCTTTGAATGTGATAACTTCTACCATTATCTGATGGACAGCTATGAGGGCTATTTATCCTTCTGCGCGAAGCATGGTATTTCCCCCAGAGCCCTGCCGGGGCTGGAATCCCTGTCCGAACTGGTTCTGGAGGAGGATATCGACAGTTGGCTGGGGGGCTATTACACCCAGCTTCACCAGATGGTAACCGGAAAGCAGCTCAGGCAGCAGAACCCTGATTTTCTGTTGGGGCTGATCCTGAAAGCCAGCCAGGATGTCTATCAGGTGGTATCTGTCTGCCGTGTACTCAACGACTACACCTCAGAGATTGCCAATCTGCTGATGAATGAAAACCGTCTGGATTTCTTTGACCTGTATGCCAGCCTGCTGTATCGGATCGGAGCCAATGACGACGACTCTACTTCCCTGATCGCGGCGCTGAGCACCATGATGATCCAGTTGGAAAGCCAGCCCTCCATAGATCAGGATATGTACCGTACGCGCGTGGACGAATACCGGGAGCGTCTCAATCATCTGAGCGAATCCGAGGAAGCTCCTGCCGACGGGGAAGCCCAGGCGGAGGAAGTGGCCGATATCACCGATTCCCTGAATACCATACTGACTTATTCCGGCGTGGACGAAGAGACTGCCTCCGCCTTCAGGAACGCGGTTGGCCAATACAGTAAAATGACGGACAAGAACAGCTCCGACGACGCTGCCAGAAGGACTCGCCTGAATCTTTCCAAGCTGTTCTATCAGATCTATGAAAAGGCATTTTTAAAGAGCCTGCACGACTTTTCCGTACCCAAAACAGTGCAGATGTTCTTTCAGTTTGGATATGTGGATGAGAATCTGGCGGGACTGCAAAATGCGGCTTATCTGTATTCCATTGTCGATAAGCTCCCCACAGATCCCGACAAAAAGGTCTACAGCATCTATGAATGGCTGCGCGCCATTTACGATGGGCGGAAAATGCCCAGCCGCAACGAATTTGACACAGACTACCTGGCCTATGTGCACGAATTGAAAATGACCGGCAAAATCAGCCCCGCCGAGGAAACCACCATGCAGAACGACAGGGAAAAGCGGGTTCTTTTCGAACTCCACAATATGTTCCCCTCCGTTAATAAGATTTCCTTCGGCCGGATCAGCAGCTTCTGCCCGGTATTCTCGGAGCACAATGTTTTAAAGGATTTGAGTACCTCTCTGGTATCCGCAGAGAAGGTGGAAAGCGCTTTTATGCAGATTCGTTCCATTGATTTTAGCGCTTACTACCGCGATATGATCTATACCAACCCCGACTTAGGGATCGGCAAGGAATATGTCAGCGTGGAGATCCTGCCGGATATTATCCTCATGCCCAACGTGGGAATCCGCGGCGTTATGTGGCAGGAAATCGAAGGCCGGAAACGTACCACTCCGTCCCGTATGATGGTCTCCATCTTCCAGATGGAGGATCTGACCAATATTCTGGTTCGGCTGACCGGCGATTTCCGATGGGAAATGTGCAAGCGCGTCCAGGGCGCCCGCTGGAACGACGTTTCCGACGCCTCTCTCACCAGCGAATACTTTGATTACATACAGTTTTATAAGAAAAACAGAGATTTGTCCGCAGACGCCAAGGATAAAATCAAACTCGGCATGCAGAAAGCCAAGAACAGCTTCAAGGAAATGTTTATCCGGGACTATGAAGCCTGGATTCTCTATGAGGGTACCGGCTCTCCCAGACTGAACAAGGTATCCCGCAACATTCTCTTTACCTACTGCCCGTTTGCCAAAGAAGTGCGGGAGAAGCTCAAAGCCAATCCCCTTTATAAGGACATGATGGATCGTTATGACATCAAACTCAGCCAGAAAATCCATCACTACAATAATCTGTTCCAAAAGCTCAAAAATATGAACGCGCAGATTCCGAAGGAAATTCAGGATCAGCGGAACTATCTGGACAAGTAAGGGGAACCGGGTTTTCCAATTTTCCCCTTCTTCGCTAATATATTGTTATTTTTCTACAATATATTTATAGATTATTCGTAGAAAAGCATTATAATAATTATAGACTTGATTACGGAAGTCAAGTCGGTAATAGCAATTCCGGAAGAATTCCCCTTTTACACAAACAGAACCACCGATGATGCAGTCATCGGTGGTTTTGTTTTATGCCGCTAATTTATTTTAATATCAGAATAGAAAATCCGGGCATTTGGGCTATTCCGTCCGCATAAGAGATCGGCTCCTGCCCCGTAGTCAGCGCAGCCCTGATATCGGCGCTTTCCCCGACGGCTGTCCCATTCAGCGTAATCCCGCTTAAGTCAAGCCTTACCGGCTCCGCCCCAGTCACAAAGACCAGCAGAAGCTCCGAGCCCTCATAGTTTTTCCTGATCACGCACACACAATCGCCGTTTCCCTCTTCCAGCGTATAGCCCTGCGCGCTGTTTTCCGCCAGGCTTTCCACGGTTCCCCTGGCGATTTCCGGGTTTTGATTGCGAATCTGAATGGCCTTTTTATAATAACGGTAAATGGAGTCTTCATCCGCCGTCTGCTCCTCCAGGCTCTCAAACTTCATCTTCACCTCGTCCATATCCGGCGGTCCGTCGCACATTCCCTCCTGCTCTGAGTCCATGCTCCAATACATGGGCGCGCGCTTATTCTCATCCTTGCCGGAGCCCTTCATTCCCAGTTCCTCTCCATAATAGAGAAAAGCGGAACCGCTCATAAAGAGATTCATAGCGCCCGCCATCTTGGTCTGGCAGGCCGAATCATCTCCGGCGTAATACCCGGCGCTTCTGCCCATATCATGATTGGTATAAAAGGGCGCGTCAATATAATCCTCCTGATAGGCGCCGAAGATTTCCGTCAGTTCCGCCATCGTATCTCCATATTTGGAGGCTGGCGAACCGTTCAGCACCTTAGCTATGATACCGTCCTTATCCGCAAAGGCAAAATTAAACAGGCTGTCAATCCCGCTGCTGTAATACTGGGCGTAATCTGTCAGGGAAAGCCAGGCCTCGCCCACCAGATAGGCGTCTTCCTTCTGCGCCTTCACAGTTTCGTTCAGCCATGACAGAAAGGCAATATTGCTCTGGGGCGCGCCGGAATAATACTCCTTCACCGCATCCAGCCGGAAGCCGCCCACGCCCATATCCAGCCAATACCGGGTAATCTCCTCAAACTCAGCCCTCAGCGCCTCGCTGTCCAGATTGAAATCCGGCATTTCAGACCAGAACTGCGCCTCATAATACCAGTCTGTTCCTTCCACGGCGTAATAACCGCCGGACTGCTCTTTGGTAAAATGGTAATAATCCAGATAGGGACATTCCTCTTGGTCCGGCTCGGCGTCGCCCAGCTCCTGTAAATAGGTACAGGCTTCCTGAAACCATGGATTCTGGGAAGAGCTGTGATTCAATACCAGATCCATAATCACCTTAATGCCCCGCTTATCACATTCCTCCAGCAGCTCCTGAAAATCCTCCAGGGTTCCGTACTGCTCGTCGATGCCGTAATAATCCGCCACATCGTATTTATGATAGGTAGGCGAAGGATTGACCGGCATCAGCCAGATGCCGTTGCACCCCAGATCAGAATCCGTGGCATCGTCCCCGTCGTTGATATAGTCCAGCCTGGAAATCAACCCCTGCAAATCGCCGATTCCATCTCCGTCGCTGTCGCAGAAGGAATAAACGAACACCTCATAATAGGTTCTGTAATTATCATCTGGGACATTGAGGGGAATCTCTGTTGTTCCTGCCCCTTCCTCCGTCCTTTCGTCCGCCCCTTCCTCTGTCCCCTCCTTCGTCCCATCGTTCGTCCTTTCCTCTGTCCCTTCGTCCGTCCCGCAGGCGACAAGCGTGATTGCCGCCGCCAAGACCGCGGCTGCCATTCTGATCCTCTTCCTCATTTCCAACGCTCCCTTCCTTCTCCCGTTCCTGTATTCCCTTCCCTCTCCGGACATGTATCCGGCCATTGCACAACCTGTTTCCCTGCTCTTGGCTGAGGGGCTTGTGCAACTGATATCGCCAGCGCAGACACGCTTGCGCGACGTTTCCAAAGGGTCTGCTTATGGTGATGCCAGCTGCGCAGGCAGCATAAGCCATCAATATACAATATAGATATCACATAAAGCTGTAGATATAGTGAAACCGGTTATACATATTCCATGTATAACCGGCTTCTTTCATTGTCATAACCCGATATCAGCCATAGGAACCGCTTATCCTTTTACGGAACCGCCCGTGATACCTTCTACATAGAACTTCTGCATAATCACGAACAGGATAGAAATCGGAATGGAAATAATAACGCCTCCCGCGCAGAACACGGAGAAGTACTTGTTAATCATAGATTTCCCAAGCATATTAAACAGTCCGATAGCGACCGTCCAGTCCGTAGCGACGCCGGAATTTAACATCAGCTTCGCAAATACGAAATCGCCCCAGGGCATCAGGAAAGCGTTGATTACCGTATAGACTATGATCGGCTTGGACAGCGGAATAATAATCTTCCAGAAAATCTTAGCCTCGGAAGCGCCCTCCAGTCTGGCAGCCTCGCTTAAGGATACGGAAATCGTATCCATGAAGCCCTTACAGATCAGGAATCCCAGACCCGCGCCCGCGGAGTACACAATAATCATCCCCACATGGCTATTGGTCAGCCCGAAGGTTTTCAGGGTAAAGTACACGGCGATCATGGACAGCACGCCGGGAAACATATTCAGGATAATACTGAAGCTCATCAACTGCTTTCTGCCCGGGAACCGAAGCTTACTCATGGTAAAGCTCACCATCAGCACCAGAATCGTGGAAATAATACAGGTAAAAATAGCGATAACCAGCGTATTCATGAACCATCTGTTATACTGCACAATAGAGTCCGAACGGAAAAACAACTGCGCGTAATTATCCAACGTCCATGTCTCCGGGAAAAAGTGCGAGGTGTTGATTCCCTTATACCCGCTAAACGAAGTAACAAACAGCCAGAGAATCGGCACCAGCCAGATCACTACCAGGAGAAGCAGAAAAACATGTCTTAAAACTGAATTTACTTTCTTTTTCACTCGCGAAAAATTGTTCATTATTGAAACTCCTCCTCCTTATCTCCTTTGATTGTTCTCGTAAAGGTTATCAGTGTAAACGCCGCACAGATAATAAATACGATAATACCGATTACGGAAGCCATCTTGTAGTTGTAGTACTCGTTAGTCAGACGGAACAGCCAGGTAACCAGCAGGTCGATTTCCTTCGCGTTGGAATTGGCCAGAAGCTGATCCGACGTTACGTACACGTCCTGCGTCAGCAGATAGATGACGTTAAAGTTATTAATATTCTTGACAAAATCCGTAATCAGGCTGGGGCCGGTCACGAATAGCATATAGGGCATGGTAATCTTAACAAAAATCTGCAGAGGGCTTGCGCCGTCGATTCTCGCGCTTTCAATCTGATCCTCCGGGATATTCATCAGCACGCCGGTTGCAATCAGCATCTGATAAGGGATACCCACCCAGATATTAATAATGACGATCATCACCTTAGCCCAGCCGGGACTGGTCAGGAAGGGGATATAGCTTAAATTGCTGCTCACCAGCCCCACGCTCTTCAGAAAATCCGTCAGCCCGATGCTGGTACAAAAGGTATTGACGATACCGTTATCCGCGAAGAAGTTCCGAACCAGCAGTAAGGTTACGAACTGCGGTACCGCAATGGCGATAATAAAAAGGGTTCTCCACATCTTCGGCAGCTTAGTCTTCTTATCGTTAATGAATTTGGCAAGTAAAATGCCGCCGATATAAGTCGTAAAGGTAGCAAGCACCGCCCATTCTAATGTCCAAACTAATACTTTCTTAAAAGAATATCCAAAGGTTACCGTCACGGAATTGGTAAACAAATTCTTAAAGTTCGTCCAGCCAACCCACGTAAACAAAGAATTGGGCGGCATATGCTGCTGGTCATAGTTGGTAAACGCAACCGCCACCAGCACCAAAATCGGCAGGATATTCATCAAAATAACGCCGATAACCGGCAAAGTTAATAAAGTAATATGAAATTTTTCATTAAACATCGACCGCACATCTTCACGGAAGTTGTTGATATGCTGTCCATTTTCCTTCTTAAGCTGAAGGCGATATACCGTCTTCATATTTGCAATCCAGAACAGGATAAATACCAGAATCAAAAACAATGAAATCATGGAATTCAAAAGGATCAGAAAAGAATTGTCATAATCATTCACCGTGCTGGTCATGGTAAGGGGATCAAAGACCTGTTCAAACTGTACGGTGCCCAGCGTTCCGAACTTCGCAAGGTTGGGGGCCGCGTAGCCGATACACATAACAATAAACAAGATTTCCACCAGCAGCATAATCACACCGTTCACAATCTGCTTTCTGGCAAAATAACCCGCGCCCATCACGACAGATGAAAGCTTAACCCATACATCTCCTTTAGCAAAGGCAATCCCAAGATTTTTAAAATAATTCCCTATAGCGTTTAATGCCTTCTTCATACGAAACTCCTCTCAGAAGTAACTGCTGTGTCAAATACTTTCTCTTGAAAAAATAAGGAGTGGGTGAAACACCCACCCCTTGTTCTCTTTATTACCCGTTTTCTTTTCTTTATTCTACAGGCGCTGTAATACCTTCTACTGTGGTATCCAGTAAGGTCTGTAAATCAGTTCCGTCCGGGTTGCCGGATGCAAGAATCTGTCCTAACGTCTCGGCAGGGGACCAGAAGTTACCGCCTACACGCTGAGGAGTTGCGTAAGCTGCCTGGGCTGCAAGGGCTGAGATAGCCGGATTAGCCTGAACTGCTTCGGAAGCTGCTGCTGCGGTGTTAGCGGGGCCAAGGCCTCTTGCTTCAAATCTTACAGTCTGGGAAGCTTCGTTTGTTAAGTACTCTGCCAGAAGCATAGCCCAGCCGATATTAGCGGAATGAGGATTTACACCGATTAACTTATATCCTGAGTAAGAAGACATCTGGTAATCTGTACCGCCTGCATTGAAGGTAGGAAGCTTGGTAGCCGCATAATTCTCGCCCCATGCCGTCTCTGCCGTCTCTGCTCTCCATGTACCGTTTACGCAGGCAACAACCGTGCCCTCTGCGATCTGGGTAGCCATATCCTCGTCGCTCATATCAACTAATACGCCGGAAGCTGTCAGGTCAATAATTGCCTGTGCCACGTCTGTAGCGCCTGCTGCGTTCCAGGTACAGGTATTGGTAACGCCGTCGTCATTTAAGGACAGCCCATAGCCTGCGCCCTGGAAGAATGCGTAGAGATACCAGCCGTTGGAGATATCCATTGCAATCTTCTTGCCTGCTGCCTCTGCTACTTCAATCATCTTCTCTAAGGACTGTACGTCATCTTCAGTAAATACGGAAGAATCATAGAACATAAAGTAACCGTTATCGGCTGTCATCGGATAAGCGTATAACTTACCGTCAACGGAGGCTGCTTCTACAGAGCCTGCCGCATTCTCTGTTGCCACGTCATAGGTATAGGTAGCCGCTACTTCCTGTAACGCGCCGGCCTGTACCAGTTCATTGATCTGGTCGTCAGCGAAAGCGTAAACGTCGGCTGCCGCCTCAACGTCTGTCAGAATCGTATCCTTTGCTGTGGACTCGGACTCAGCGCCAAGGGTGATATCAAAGGTTACGTCAGGATAAGCTGCCTTAAACTCTTCCAAAAGCTGTGTGGTAAGATCCTGATCTTCCTCGGAAGCCCACACCGTTAATGTTACGGTATCTGTGGTAGCCGCAATCAGATTTGCTACCGGATCAGCCGCGTCTGCGCTCTCCTCTGTGGAAGCTTCTGCCTCCTCTGCGGGAGCCGCTTCTTCGGTTGTTTCCTCTGTAGCAGCCGTGTCTTCCGTGGCGGTTGTGTCACTGGAGCTGCCACAGCCTGCGAGACTGCCGGCTACCATTGCTGTCGCCAGTAATGTTGCCAATACTTTCTTCTTCATAACTTTTTCCTCTCTCTTTCCTTTCTTTGTTGCTTTGTGCGATTCCCAACGCCCAGGCGAAGGAAATCCCAACTACTATACATCTTTCTCTATATAAAATATGGAAAACCATATCTTATACCGCTTCTATGATCCGGCATTTCCCAAATGTTCTTTCCTGAACCGGTTCCTGCCGAAGCTTTGTCCCGCCTCAATATTTTCGTAAACTTTCGTATTTATTTTACTATCAATTTACCACTATGTCATATGGATTGTCAATACGGAAATCGTTTTTCCGAAAAAATACGAAATTTTTCTTGCATTGCATTCCGTTTTCTTATATATTATTTACATATATGTTTACATAATTTTACATAATATTTTGCTTATTTATATTTTTGATACATTTTATCTGTTTTTACGCCGCTGTCGTTACCGCCGCGCCGGTGCTGCGGACAACACTTCACAGGGAGGAAATCATGGCTACCATCAAAGACATCGCCAACAGGCTCGGCATATCGGTCAGTACGGTATCCAAGGGCTTAAACGGCGCCAGCGATATCAGCGAACATATGCGCCAGGCCGTGCTGGATACTGCCGTAGAGATGGGCTACACCACCAAACAAATGCGGGGCAGAGACCGCAAAAAGCTCTGCATTTTCGTAGAAAACATGGACTACGAGACTTCGGAACAATTCGGCTACGATATTATTCTGGGCTTCCGTCAGGCCGCTGCACGGGAAAATTACGATACGACGGTTTTCCCCGTTACGCCTTCCTTCCAGGCCGCGGAAAGATACGACACCTATATGTTAAAAAACGGATACGCAGGCGCTTTCATGGTTGGCTTCGCCCTTCAGGACGATTGGATGGGGCAGTTCGCCGCCACCGCCATTCCCACGGTCTTATTCGATAATTATATTAAGAAAAATCCCTGCGTCGGCTCCATCGGCACCGACAGCTTTGAGGGCATCGACGATGCCATCGCGCATCTGATCAGTCTGGGACACCGCCGTATTGCCCTGCTCAACGGTTCGCCCCACTCCATGATTTCCGAGCAGCGCCGTCAGGCTTATATGGACAGCATGACCGCCCGCGGCCTGCCCTTCAGCGAGGCCTCCATGCCCTACGGCTATTACGCTGCGGACGCCGCCAAGGATTACGCAGGCGGCCTGCTGGCTCTGGGCGTGACCGCTATTCTATGCGGCAACGACCTGATCGCTTCCGGCGTGATGGAGGAATGTAACCGGAACGGTTATCAGGTCCCCGACGAGATCAGCGTCATCGGTTTTGACGATATTCCCCTCTCCGCCCAGCTCCAGCCGCCGCTGACCACGATCCGGCAGGATCGGATTGAACTGGGGAAATCGGGCTTCTATACGCTCCACTCCCTGATCAATCATGTATCCATCAGCAGGACGATGCTTCGTCCCCAACTGATTCTGCGCAAGTCAACCGCCCCGGCCAAGCCGGTAAAGGCTCTTACGCCCTAAGGCCGGTAATCCCGCACGATTTCCAGGGCGGGAAGCGCATTTCCCTCATAGTCAAACAAAGCCTGATTGGCCCATTCATTGCCGCAGGGACCCGCTTCCTCAATATAGGCCAGAGCGCCCTCCGTCGCCCAGCCGGAACCGGGTACCGGAATCCAGGCAGGCTCCCAGTAGAAGTAACCCTTGCCCTTCCCCTCCGGCACCTGATGAATCACATCGAACAGGGCGCGCAGGAAATCCTTCTGTCCTTCCTTCGTCATTGGGAACGGCACCTTCTCCACCAGCTCCGGCTTCGTCGCATATCCCTTGCGCCGGTCAGGCTCCAGCTTCTCATAGCTTCCATAATCCTCCATGGTAAAGCCCATGGATACCTCCGCGATCATCAGCTCCTTGCCGTAGCGGACTGCCAGATCGTTCATATTATTCTGCAAATCCTCCAGGGAACCATGCCAGAACGGATAGTAGGATAATCCGATGATGTCAAAATCCTCGCCCCGCTCCCGGTAATGATCGAACCAATCCAGATACATTTCATGGTTGCCGCCGTTGTCTAAGTGAATCATAACGGGCAGCGTTTCATCCACCGCCCTGACCCCGCGGATACCGGCGCTGACAAACCGCGCCAGATTATCATATTCCGGTTTTTTCCCTAAAGGCCAAAGCAGGCCGTTGGTCAGTTCATTGCCCACCTGAACCAGCGTAGGGAACGCGCCGGCCTCCTTCATGGCTTTCAAGGTGTCCACCGTAAAATCGTAAACCGCCTGTTCTAACTGCGAAACGTTCATTCCCCGCCATGCCTTGGGCACCCGCTGTTTGCCCGGATCAGCCCAGAAATCGCTGTAATGGAAATCCAGCAGCACCTCCATTCCGTGATCCAGAGCGCGTCTGGCAAGTTCGATCGTCGTCGGCAGGTCGTTGGTTCCCGCTCCGTAGGGAACGCCCTCTTCCGTATACGGGTCATTCCACAGACGGAGCCGAATCCCATTCACATCATAGCTTTTCAGGATATCAAACACATCCTTCCGCACGCCATGGTCATAGAATTTACCGCCCAGGCTTTCTACCTCTTTCAGGGTAGATAAGTCCATACCTTTGATATATTTCATGAAAATCCTCGCTTTAATCAAAATCAAATTTGGTATAACGCTTCATTGCCGCCTTATAACGGAAGCGCACCAGTTCGTTTTTCTCCAGCACGTCTTCCTCTGTGCCTACATACTGACAGCGGATACAGTGGTATTCCTTCTTATCCTTGTCATAAAACATATCGATATCTAAGTCTCTCATAAAGCAGGAGGGACATCTGTAATTTAATTTGCCTTTGCCAGATTGAGCCATGTCGCAAATACCTCCTTATCCTTTAACTTGGTTGTATAGCCTAAGGTAAACATCGGGGAGAACGCATATCCCTCCTTGATATAGCCTACCGCGTCTTTCTTGTCGCAGCTTAGGGATACTCTCGTCTCGATTTCGGGAACCACCGCCACAGCCTCCGTAGCGCCTGCAAGCTGTGCCTCGCGGCACTTATAAGCATAGTCGATCTTTTCGGTATTGACGCCGTCCGTTACCCATAATTTTACATTCGTCATATCCTCAGAGTACTCGGTGGTGCCATAGCAGGCTACCATGTACTCGTTCATCTCTACCTCCGCCTCAGGATCGCTCATCTCCAAAACGGTTCTCTCGATCTTGATATTGGAACTGCCCTCCTCGAAGTACATCTTCGTCTGCAGCTTCACCGTCAGATCATAAAACTCAATGTCTACAGGGTCCAGCGTCAGGATTCTTGTGTTGCCCTCCTGGGAGAAGTGGGCTTTCGTCCTGCACAGGCAAAGGTCTACCTCCTCGCCGTTGTGTACCAGCTTAGCGCTTCTGACCGTACCCTCGCCGGCATAATGGGTAAAGTACCCCGCCCTGTATTTTTCCTGAATCAAAAACGGATAGGAAGCGTCCGTTACGTGCTTGGTTCCAATCCCTACCGGCCACTCCAGCTTCGCCGCATAGGGACGCAGGTCTACGATAGCGCCGCCCTGATCCATGTTCGCGCATACTCTCATATAAGGGTCGCAGTACCAGAACAGCTGCTTGTCAGATCCGTATAAAATATCCCTCCAAAGCGCACATTCCGGCTCTGTCAGTCTCCGGTTGGCACGGAAATAATCCGCGAACTCAGACATTGTCATGTCGTCCAGCTTGCCTTCCTTCTTTAACTGGCCATAGTAAGCCATGCCGTCCTCGTAAGACTTTAAGAGCAGCTCATAGGGAGCCTCCCAGCGTCCCATCTTATTCATCCAGCCGGGTCCTACGAACATCATGTTGTAGGCGTATCCGTTATTATACTTGGCCAGAGAACGGAACTGATCGATCAGGTTGTACAGGTAAGGATATTCCCAAGTCTTAGAGTCATAGCACATACTGCGCAGCACGTTCTGCGGGTGGGTGCCGAAATTGGAGCCGTTACCGTCATAGCACGCGATCAGGTCGCGGGACAAGTGGGGAATCGCTACAATACCGGAATCCTCCGCCTCGTTTGCCGCCGGCGCGTGTACATTCTGCTTACTGGGTATCCAGGGAGCCCATGGGCCGCCGTCCATAAAGGTGTACCAGGAATTGTTGCAGGTGTGGTACGCCTTAGGGCCTTCCTCCCAGCACGTAGCGACAGCGCATTTTATCATCGGATACTTTTCCTTGATGTAATTCACCAGATCGGCGTCCATATAATAAGAACCGGTAGATTCCGGATAAAAACCAAATCTGTCCTTAAATTTGCCGAACACATCGTCTACGATGGATTTCTTATCTTCCATGGAAAACATCCAGATACAGAAATCCTTCGTCTTGTATTTTTCACGGAACTCCTCACAGGGAAGACCCAGTAAGGACAAAGCGATCTCGTCGCCATATTTCTCATGATCCGCCTTGGCAAGCTCTACCGCTTCATCATTGAAAAGAGAAGCGTAAGTCATCTGAATGGTGGTCTTAAGACCGTTCTTATGTGCGATAGACTGCTGCGTCTTAAAAATATCCAGAGACTCCGTGAGCAGCTCCTTTCTTCCGATATCCTCTTCTTTGCCGTGTCCGGTTACCTTCTCCGCGTATTCAGGCACCATCTCCGGACGATGGATGATGTTAACGATAAACTTATCCATTCCCGTGACCTCCATTGTTCAAAATGATTATAAAATAAGTAAGTAAAATTACGATTCCCCGCCGCGCATACGCTTCTGTTTCACATTCGTCATTTTTACTTTGCGCAATCGGTTGTTCATATGGTAAGGATAACAAACTGCACAGAAATTGTCAATGTTGTTTTTCACAAAATGCGGTTTTCATACTTATCTATTTTGCACAAAAAAGAGGTGGTATGAGCCGGAGACGCAAACGGGATTCTGCTTGCGCCAATAAACGCAATATGCTTTAATAGTGTGAGGACAAAAGACCTTAGCGAAAGGAGACGCACAACATGAAAATTACCATTATCGACGGCCAGGGCGGCCGCATCGGCCGGACGGTCATAGAACAGTTAAAAGAACGGCGCCCGAATCTGGAATTATACGCCGTGGGCACCAACAGCATCGCTACCTCCGCCATGCTGAAAGCCGGCGCTGAATACGGCGCCACCGGAGAGAACGCCGCCATCGTCAATGCCGCTGATTCCGATATCATCATCGGCCCTATCGGCATCGTTTTCGCCAACGCGCTGTTAGGAGAAATCACTCCGGCCATTGCCGCGGCAGTGGGCGCCAGCAAAGCGTTTAAAATACTGATTCCCACTAACCGCTGCAATCACTTTGTCGCCGGATGCGCGGAAGCCTCCATGAGCGAATACATCAGGCTTGCCATAGAAAAAGCAGAATCTATCATCTTTCCGGAGCGTTAGCGACGGGGCGAAGAGAAATCCACGAAAGGGGGGTTAGATTAAGGATTCATACAGCTTCGTAATATCTTCTACGCTGGTCTCCTTCGGATTACCCGGCCTGCAGGCGTCGTCATAAGCGGACTGGGCGAGGAAAGGAATATCCTCCTTCTTAACAATCTCTTTTAAGTCGGCGGGGATTCCCACATCCTGGGATAACTTCTTCACCGCGTCAACGGCCGCTTTCCTGTACTCTTCCTGGCTCATGCCGTCTACGCCCTCCACGCCCATGGCTCTGGCGATCTCGCGGTACTTCTCGCCGGTGGCCTCTGCGTTATATTCCATAACGGTAGGCAGAATAATGGCGTTGGCAATCCCGTGAGGCGTGTCATATAAAGCGCCCAGCGGATGCGCCATGGAATGTACGATGCCAAGACCCACGTTGGAAAAGCCCATGCCTGCCACATACTGTCCCAGCGCCATGTCTTCTCTTCCCTCCGGCGTATTGTCCACTGCGCCCCGCAAAGAACGGGAAATGATTTCGATTGCCTTCAGGTGGAACATATCGGATAATTCCCAGGCTCCAGCGGTAATATAGCCCTCAATCGCATGGGTCAGGGCGTCCATACCGGTTGCCGCCGTTAATCCCTTCGGCATAGAGGCCATCATCTCAGGGTCAACAAAAGCCACTACCGGAATATCCTTGGGATCTACACATACCATCTTACGGTTCTTCTCCGCGTCCGTAATCACATAATTAATCGTTACCTCCGCTGCCGTTCCTGCGGTGGTCGGCACGGCAAAAATCGGCACGGATTTATTCTTAGTGGGGGCGACGCCCTCCAGGCTTACCACATCCTCAAAGTCAGGATTATTGATAATAATGCCGATCGCCTTAGCGGTATCCATAGAAGAGCCGCCGCCGATGGCGATCAGATAGTCCGCCCCTGATTTCTTAAACGCTTCCACGCCGGTCTGTACGTTTTCAATGGTCGGATTGGGCTTGATATTGGAATATAACTCATAGGGAAGCCCTGCCTCGTCCAAAACCGTCAACACCTTGCCTGTCACGCCGAACTTAACCAGATCCGGATCGGAACAGACAAAAGCCTTGCCAAAGCCTCTTCCCTTTGCCTCGCCCGCGATTTCGCGGACAGCCCCCGCTCCGTGATAGGATGTCTCGTTTAATACAAATCTGTTTGCCATAGTATGTCCTCCTTTTATAAAATACCTTCCATAGCTTTCCTCTCAATTATACTCTGCATTTTGGGGGACGTAAAGATTGAGTTTGCGTGGAACGTCTCATTCTGACGTCGTAGCCTAACAGCGTGCGCTGTTCGATCGGTTGGCCCTCCAGCAGCCCCAGAAGCAGCTCGCAGGTTTTGATCCCAAGCTCCTCTACATCGAACCGAATAGAAGTCACAGAGGGCATATGGTTGGCCAGAAAGGTACTGTCATAGAAGGAGCCCACCTGCACCTGCTCCGGCACGGAGATTCCTCTTTGCTGCAAAGCGCCCAGCACGCCGCCGCACAGAAAATCATCCATTGTTACAATACACTCCGTCTTTTCCTCCAGAAGCTTCTCCACAATCCGGTCTATCTGCCCGTGGTTTTCCACATTGAGAAAAATCTCCCTGCTTCCCTTCCACTGCTTCATATCCTGAAACGCGTCCTCAAACCCCCGCAGGCGGTTGCCGTTCACCACATGGCTCTCGTCGCCGCCGATCAGCGCTATTTTTCCCACTCCCTGCTCTAACAGCCTGCGGGTCAGCTCCCTGCAGGCGTTTCTGTGATCGTTATCGATCTGAACCACCGTATCGTCATCTGTGCTGCCGATTGCCACGAAGGGAATCCCGCTCTCCTTCAGGCAGGCCATCGGCGCATCCTCCGTCAGCGTTCTGGTCAGGATCGCGCCGTCGATCTTATGATTCGCCACCGCCCGCTCCAACTGTGTGATATTCTGGGCGGTTACCATGGAAATCAGCACGTCATAATCCGCCTCGGAAGCGATTTTGCAGATGCCGATCATAAAATTCTGGAAAAAAGGCAGCTCCACGATATTATAATCGCCCGGCAGCACCAGCCCCAGATTAAAGGTCTTGTTCTGCGCCAGCCCCTTAGCGATAACGTTGGGTCGATAATTATGCGTTTCGATATACTCCAGCACCTTCCTGCGGGTCTGGGCGCCAATCCTCCCCTTGCCGGATATGGCGCGGGAAACCGTAGTCTTGGAGACGCCCAGCGCTTCCGCAATATCATTAATGGTTAAATTTTTCTCTTCCATACAACTCCTCATTCCGGATATTCCCGCTCCCGCACATCCGCCCATACCCTAATGCGCAAGCGGTTACACTTTTTTCATTAGCGTAGCAGATGGTACTGGACTATGCAATATCTTTTTTGTACAATAAACAGTAGAAATTTTTGGATAGATTGAATTGCGAGCCCTGTTCTTGCCGTAGGATTTTGCAATCGTACGAATGAGTTTCGCAAACGCTTGGGATTCAAAGAAAAGATAGGAGAATGAATTGATGAAAACAGACCGGCTTCTCTTCGGCGCGGCATACTATGACGAGTATCTGCCCGTAGATCGCATTGAAACAGACATGGATATGATGGCCAGGGCGGGCATGAATGTCATCCGCATCGCGGAATCCACCTGGAGCACCTGGGAGCCCCGGGAAGGAGTCTTTGATTTTACGCATCTGCACAGAATGTTACAGGCTTCCGCCCGGCACAATATTCAGGTCATCATCGGCACGCCCACCTATGCGGTTCCCGCGTGGCTTGCCCGCAAATATCCCGACATTATTACCGAAACCCACGACGGCCCCGGACGCTATGGCCATCGGCAGAATATGGATATCACCCATCCCCAGTACCTGAAGCACGCGGAGATCATAATCCGAAAACTGATGGAGGAAGTCCGTCCCTATGACCATGTCATCGGCTTCCAACTGGATAATGAAACCAAAGCTTACGATACCTGTTCTTCTTACGCCCAGACCAAATTCGTATCCTATCTGCGGGAATTATTTCACGACGACCTGCAAGCCCTGAATCACGCCTGGGGATTAGATTATTGGAGCAACCGCATCAACAGTTGGGAAGAATTTCCCGATGTGCGGGGTACCATCAACGGCAGTCTGGGCGCTGAATACCAGAAATTCCAGAGAAAGCTGGCCGCTGATTTTCTGGCGTGGCAAAGCGCCATCGTATCCGAGTATGCCCGTCCCGATCAGTTTATTACTCAGAATTTTGACTATGAATGGAGAAACTATTCCTACGGCCTGCAGCCGGACATCAACCAATGGGATGCGTCCCCAGACCAAATTCGTATCCTATCTGCGGGAATTATTTCACGACGACCTGCAAGCCCTGAATCACGCCTGGGGATTAGATTATTGGAGCAACCGCATCAACAGTTGGGAAGAATTTCCCGATGTGCGGGGTACCATCAACGGCAGTCTGGGCGCTGAATACCAGAAATTCCAGAGAAAGCTGGCCGCTGATTTTCTGGCGTGGCAAAGCGCCATCGTATCCGAGTATGCCCGTCCCGATCAGTTTATTACTCAGAATTTTGACTATGAATGGAGAAACTATTCCTACGGCCTGCAGCCGGACATCAACCAATGGGATGCGTCCCGCTCCCTGACCGTGGCCGGCTGCGATATTTATCACCCCTCCGCCCAGGATCTGACCGGCCGGGAAATCGCCATGGGCGGCGCGATAGCGCGCTCCCTGAAAAAGGACAATTACCTGGTTCTGGAAACCGAGGCTCAGGGCAACCACGGCTGGCTTCCCTATCCCAACCAGCTCTATCTACAGGCTTTCAGCCACCTTGCCTCAGGCGCCAACAGCGTCATGTACTGGCACTGGCATTCCATCCACAACGCCATCGAGTCTTACTGGAAGGGCGTCCTGAGCCATAACCTTCAGGAAAACGCTACCTATCGGGAAGCCTGCAGAATCGGCGCGGACTTTTGCAAATACGGCTCCCATCTGGCGAACCTGCGCAAATCCTGCCCCGTAGCCTTCGTGCTGAACAACGAAGCCCTGACCGCCCTGCAGTGGTTTCCGATTCACGAGAGCCTGACTTACAATGACGTCTTTCGCTGGCTCTTTGACGCTTTCTATGAAATCAATGTAGAATGTGATATTCTCTCCGAAAACGATATTGACTTATTTAGTCAATATGAAATTCTGGTGACCCCCGCGCTCTACAGTGTCAGCGACACGCTTGTCAGCGCATTAGACGCCTATGTCAGAAACGGCGGACACCTGATTTCTACTTTTCGGACTGCCTTTGCTGATAAAATGCTGAAAATCTATCATGACGATCAGCCTCATGGACTGACAGAAGTGTTTGGTATGACTTACGATCAATTTACCAATGGAGTCAATGTGGGATTAAAGGACTGCCGCTTTTCTTTCGGAGATGACAGGGCGGATGCAGAAAGCGCCGCCCCCAATACCGTGCGCTATTGGATGGAGCTGCTGCGGCCTGCCACCGCCCGGACATTGGCCTCCTACGACCACTCCCAATGGGGACAATACGCTGCCCTTACCCAAAACCAATATGGAAAAGGCTCCGCTACCTATCTGGGCTGTTATTTTGAGGATAAAGCGCTCCTCAGACAACTGCTTTGCTCCCTCTGCGGGCAGGCACAGATCGAAATGCCTAAGGAAACCTATCCCCTTATTGTCAGGAAGGGCGTCAATGGACTGGACAGAAAAATTCTCTACTATTTTAATTATTCCGACACGCCCCGCACCGTAACCTATCACGGCAAGCCAGCCGTGCTTCTGCTGCGTGGGAAGAACGGCGCGGGAAGCGCTGCGGCGGACGCCCCCCGCGCCAAAGTTCCCTCCGGCTCCCTCCCGCCGGATTGCCCGACTGTCACAGAGGGAGAGGTTCTGACCTTACAGGATTGGGATTTGGCAGTATTGGAGATTCTGCCTTAAAGGAGAACGGAAACGGGGCATACCTTGTATTTCTACCGGGAAATACAGCATTGCCCCGTATAGGGCGCCAGCTCCAGACGAATGAAAAAGCCCTGATCATGATGGCACACCGGACACTGCTGCGGCACTTTGGTTCCATAGATGATATTTCCGCACTCCAGGCACATCCATGCCGTCTCCACGTCAGACACAAACAGCTTTCCCTGCTCCAACAGCTCGGCAAATTGACCGAATCGGTTGCCGTGCACCTTCTCAATCTCCGCAATGCTGCGGAAGGAGGCTGCAATATTGTAAAAACCCTCTTCCTGCGCCTTATCGGCGAACCTGCGATAGACATCGTCGTGCTCTTCATACTCGTTGTGCTGAGCCATCCTGAGAAGCCCCGCCGCGTCCTTGGCCAGATCTACCGGATAAGCGCCGTCCACTGTGATATTTTCACCGGACAGTTCGCTTAAATAATGATAAAAAATTTCAGCGTGCTCTTTTTCCTGATCCGCGGTAAATCTAAATACCGCGGATATCACATGTAAATGATCCGCCTCGGCCTGGGACGCCGCGATGGTATAGCGGTTCCTCGCCTGACTTTCTCCCGCAAACGCGCGCATCAGGTTATCCTTTGTCTCACTGTTTCTAAATTCCATGGATTAGTTTCCTTTCCGGACAGCGTATCCTGTCATATTTACCGGCACCCGCTATCCAGCGCCGTACCAGCATAGCTTTAAAAACAGTATGCCCGCCCTGCAAAAAGTTATGCGCCCAAAAGCAATACGCGGCATTTTTTTCTTGCTAACATCGGAGACCTGTGCTATAATACATTTCGGCGGTTCTGATCAGTCAGTTGCAGCCGACTTTTATAGGGGCATAGTTCAAAGGTAGAACAGTGGTCTCCAAAACCATCGATGTGGGTTCGATTCCTACTGCCCCTGTCATAACCCGTGAGTTATCGCTCACGGGTTTTTAAGTATCAGCCATATCTCACATACCACAGGGAAAAGCGATAGATACGGAAAGGATTTCACTATGAAAAGAACAGCAGCGATTCTCACGATTCTTTGTCTCTCATGCGGCATGTTAAGCGCCTGCGGCAGCGATACCGCCCTGCTTACCGCTACGGATTATGAACTGGACAAGGATACGGACGAGACCAGCCGCGGCATATCGGTCGGCGACGATTCCGAAACCTTTCTGGCCGCTTACGGCGAATATGAAATATTGACCTCCGTGGACGGCGGCGATTATCAGCTTCTGGCCGCAGAGGAAATCCCTTTTTCCGAAAGCTCTGTTAAAACCATTCTTCCCACCTTTTTTATCGACGGGCTGGCAATCGGCACCGATCAGTTCTGCAAGGACAACGATATTGAAAAAAAGGATCTCCTTGCCTACCTAAATTCCGAAGCATATCTGAGCGCGCATACAGTTGTCTATTTTTATCTGTCCTTTAGCTGGGAAAACGGCGTAATCACTGAGATCAGCTCCGAATCCATGGATTATAATGCGGACGCCGCCTATTATGACGAAGAATAGGCCGGTTCCTATCATATCCTCCGCGCAATATCATTCTATCTGCAAAGAAAATAGCCCTGATGGCAGATGAGAAACCGCCTTCGCGGATTTCTCGCCGCCGCTTCGCAACAGGTTGCTCAGAAATGGGGATTAAAATCCAAAAAAGCGGGCAGAATAGAATTGACTTTATTGCGACAGGAGGTATTCCATGAATCGACACTATTATGAACGAATGCAGGAAAAGCTGAACCAGTTGAAGGAGGCGGCGCAGCCGGAACCAATCCGCAGCGACGGCGCGGGGGCGCTGGACTTGGGGCCTCGGGATCTTGCCCGGGACGCCGAGAATCCTGATATGCTCGTTCCGCCCGCTACAGATCACGGCCTGCTCCCCAACCTTCGGTTTTCTTTCTCAGACACCCACATGGAACTTAAGCCGGGCGGCTGGTCCCGGGAAATTACCAAGCGCGAGCTTCCCATATCAGACACCTTTGCCATGGTAGATATGAATCTGTCTCCCGGCGTGCGGGAAATGCACTCCCACCAGCAGTCCGAATTTGGCTTCGTACTGGTAGGCGGCGCGCGGATTACAGCCGTAGATGAGATGGGAAGAAATTTTATCGCCGACTGCAAGCCCGGAGAAGGCTGGATATTTCCCAAAAATATTCCCCACTCCATTCAGGGACTGCACGAAGGCTGTGAATTTCTGATGCTGTTCGATAAAGGAGAGTATTCCGAGGATCACACCTTTTCCATCAGCGAGCTCTTTTCCCATCTGCCAAAGGATGTACTCTCGGCCAATTTCGGCTGTCCCGAATCCATGTTTGACGAAATCCCGTCAAAGGAGGTCTATATCACCGAAGGCGGCGACCCGGGACCGATTGAAGACCAGACGATCCAATCCCCCTATGGCGTCATTCCCCATTCCTACAAGCACGAATTAATCCATGTAACGCCTATTCAGGGAGAGGGCGGCTCCATCCGCATACTGGATAACCGGAATTTTCCCGCCTGCACCACCGTGGCCTGCGCGCTGGTAGAGGTAGAGCCCGGCGCAATGCGGGAAATCCACTGGCATACCAACAACGACGAATTTCAATATTATATCAAAGGCGAGGCTCGCATGACCGTCTTCATGCCCGGTCCGAAAGCGCGTACCTTCAATTACAAGGCGGGAGACGTGGGCTACGTTCCTGTGGGCGGCTTTCACTATGTACAAAATACCGGCAAGGACAAGCTGGTGTTTTTGGAATTTTTTAACAGTAGCCACTTCTCCGATATGTCTCTGGCGCAATGGATGGCCAACACACCCAGAGAAGTCATACAGAGCATTTTGAATTTACCAGACGAATTTATCGATAATCTGAAGCAGGAACGGTGCCCGGTGGTGAAATATCCCGGCTTTGCATTTCCTCCAGCCAATGGCACGCCCCAGAATGTGCGGTATTTCAAAGATTTTAACTTTAAAAAGGAATAAGCGATACCGTTTGCCAATGCGCTGCGGTATCGCCGGCAGGGTTCTGTCCCTATTTCTGAGCAACTTGTTGCAAGGCGGCGGCGAGAAATCCGCGAAGGCGGTTTCTCGTCTGCCATCAGGGCTATTCGCCGTCTATTGATTTTGGAAAGTAAATTACCATGGTAAATACCCCAAAATCAATGGACGGCTATACTTATTGCAGATGAAACGGTTTTTGTCGCATTTTTTTGCTTCTGCCCATTGACTTCCCCATACGCCTATGCTACAC
>JAJQIK010000004.1:0-3385 GCA_021199255.1 Clostridiales bacterium
GTGCAAACCAAAGTCGGAGTAAGCCATACCGCATTTTCATTGCCGTGACCGGGTGGAAACAAAATTGGCGGCTCACTTATTTGGCACTGCTGTACAATTTTTTGAAATGCTTTCCCTCCAACACCCAATGTAACATGGCCCTTGTATTGCAGCTTACCTTTTCTATCATACTGTCCAAGTACAATGCTCGTCATGTTATTCTCTTTGTGTATATAGCCGCATATAACAAAATCATCGTCCATGAGATTTTTTATCTTTTTCCAGTTTTTTGTCCGTTTGCCTTGGAGATATACACTGTCCTTCCGCTTTCCGACAATCCCCTCCAGGCCTTGACGTTTTGCCAATTTGAACAGTAATGTTCCACTCTCATCATAATATCGTGAAACGGCCAGTCTATCATTTTCTTTAGTATTATTACTTAACTCCTTTTTACGCTCCATTAGCGGCTGCATCATCAGGTCTTTGCCATCAAGCCAGAGAATATCAAACGCTATAAATGTTGCAGTGTACTTTTTGGCCTCAAGTCCTATCTTAAACGCATCGCTCATAATACTTCTCCTCTGTATTACAGAAAAATCCGGCTTACCGTTTACAAGACACATCAGTTCCCCGTCGAGAATACAAGGTTTACGCACCTGTTTATGGATTTCCGATAGTTCCGGCACTTTTGGCAGCATCTTTACATTTCGTTTGTTCCGAAGCTCTGTACCAGTCTTTGGGTCAAGGTATGCAATACAGCGTTCCCCGTCCCACTTAAATTCATATATCCAGTCCGGGCTGTCAAATGGCTCTACATTTTCCGCAATAAGCATTGGTTTTATATTTCTATCATCAAAGAGGCTTCTCATGATGCAGAAGCCTCTTTCTTTTTTCTCCTCTTTTTTGGCGTCGTTTTATTCTGTTTTTCCATCTGCTTCAGGCTTGCCTCCAGCGCGTCCATAATATTGATAATATTTGACGGCTCCTCACTTGGCGCCTGAGTAACCTCCTGTCCGTTATTTTGGCCTCTATAATCTCACGCAGTCTTATCTGGTACTCATCGTGATACTCTTCCGGATTAAATGACTGCACCATATTATTAATCAGTGTCTTTGCCATTTGCAATTCACTCTCGGACAGTTCCGGGTGTGCCGGTTCCCGGGGCATTGCCTTGACCTCATCGTGAAAAAATAGTGTCTCTACCAGTATCCCCTGCTCCGTAGGGATAAGGCAGAGCAGCTTCTCACTCTGTCCTATTACACTCTTTGCTATGGCAACTTTACCCTCTTCCAGCATTGCCCGTCGCAAGAGCTCATAGGCCTTGTCTCCCCCTGTCTCCGGCACAGCATGATACGTCTTATCATAATATATCGGGCGAATATCAGAAAGCTCTGTAAAATGCTGTATCTGTATGGTTTTATCTTTGTCAGTCTTGGCTTTTTCAAAATCTGCATCTGTCATTGTGACATACTGGCCCGGTGCAAACTCAAAGCCTTTTACAACACCATCAGCGCCTACCTCTTCTCCACAGGAAGCGCATACTTTTTTATATTTTATCCGCGAACCGTCTTTTTTGCACAGTTGATTAAAATGGATATCATTGTCCTGAGTTGCTGTGTGCAATGCAACAGGTATGTGAACAAGGCCAAAAGATATGGCCCCTTTTTGCGTTGCCGGCATTTTAATCCCCTCCCTTTATTTTGATTAGTATTTCCGCAGTTGGACGTTATATTATGCCACAGCACAAAACTACTAAATTAAAAATCATCTTCGTTGAAGTCACCCAAAAAGTTATGTTACAATAAATAAGTACACTTTATTTGAAACGAGTTTGGTAATCAATCGGTACAGTCTGTCTCTGCTGTACCGATTATTTATCTCTGTTTATCCAGCATTTCATTAAGTCAACTCTCCTTTATTAGAAATATAACTACAAGGTGGGCATGCTTTATGACGCGGAAATATCACATAAATGTAGTGCCCGGATTAGCTTAATCCGGGCATTTTTGTCTCTGTACGGCGCTTTCTAACCTGCGCCGGCTGCCGCTCTCCTCCGGCAATCTGATTTTTTCACAAATTCAGATTGAACGGAGGAATTACAATGGCATACAACAAAGCCAGCGAAGAAAAGAAATGGCTTCTGTGGAAAGAAGCTGAAGAACGAAAGCTTAGAGAGCTGGGCGTCAGTGAAGATACTATCCAGCGTCTCCATACATACGACTGGGCTGAATTTAACCGTGAACGGCAATACCGGCAGCGCAGAGCAGAATGGCCCGAACACTTTGAACCTGTCTCTGCTCAGGACATTGAACTCCCTGTTGTGAATACCGAAAATCTAATGGACAGCATTGAAAACATGGAGCTACTGCGTATCCTTACCAAAGAGGACAAACTCACCATTCAAATCGCCTTTTTAAAAATGTCCGGCTACACCGGCCATGAAATTGCTGATATAACCGGGCTCTCGCAAAAGGCTGTAAACCTGAGAATGATGCGTCTTAGAAAAAAATTGAAAAAAATTTTCAAAGCATGAAGCTTTTCGCCACTTTTCCCGGGCTATATAGTGAACGGAGAAATAATAAGGCCGTTCATTGTGCAGCTTGAAAAGAGAATATCAGCTATGCAGGTACGTTCCCAACTGCAAAAGCGATGCCGGAGAAACCGCCATGACTGCCATTGGCACGAGCGAGAAGTTTCCTCCGGCACGGAGATTGGTATACCTTCACGCCACGACTGCAGTATGGGAGATAATGATACACACTATCGTCTGCTCACACGTAAGATGGGCTGTGCCGACCCTGGGTTGTAACCAGCAAGACCCCCGGAAAGCCAGTGAACGGCCACACATACCATTGGCCTGCCTGCATAGTTCCCCATATATGCCGGGGCCGCGTGCTGCAAATTCGGCATATCCATGTAAAAGCTTTAAAAATCAGATTGCCGCATATTGCGGTATATACAGGGGCGCAGTATATCCTGCGCCCCATGACATAATCTATTACCAAGGAATAAACCACATAACATGTACGAAAACAACATATACAGTCCGGCTCACAGGGAGATAGAACACATTTTCCGTGAGCTGTTTCCACAATACGGACTTGCCCTGCGGGAAAGCCAGATTTCACTCTGCCACTTTATGCTGGATACCATGGCAAAAGGCAAAATCTCCCTCTGCGACGCCGGCGTCGGTATCGGCAAGACATACGCCTATCTCGTCGCCTGTATCCTTTTGGACAAATTCTACCCGACCACTACCCATAGTCCTGTAGTTATCTCCACCTCAAGCGTTGCACTGCAAACCTCTGTTGTGGGTGAATATATTCCATTTCTTTCCCATGTCATAGGGAAACCAATACATGCCGTCATTCGCAAGGGTAAAGAGCGTTTTGTATGTGATGAGCGT
>JAJQIK010000004.1:3485-7155 GCA_021199255.1 Clostridiales bacterium
ACCAATACATGCCGTCATTCGCAAGGGTAAAGAGCGTTTTGTATGTGATGAGCGTCTCGCCTTCCGGATAAGTGCCATAAAGGGTAAAAGCAAAAACGAAGAACAATTAAATGCCCTGCTGTCCCTGCAAAATCACTATGACATGGACACTGTTGCAGGACTAAGCAGCTTTGACAAAAGACAGGTCTGTGTACCCAGGGTCTGCGACACAAGCTGTAAAAAGCGCGGCTTCTGCCGCTTTCACCGTTATCTCAAAGCTTCACAAAGCGGAGATATATCTATACAGATATGCAACCACAACTATCTCCTTGCAGATGCGGAACACAGATATACAGGCATTCCGGCTCTTCTAAAGGGCTACCGTGCCTTAATCATAGACGAGGCTCATAGGCTCCCGGAGGCAGCTCGCCAGATGTACACAAAAACCCTCTCTTCTGAGGATATACACGAACTCTGCAACCTCCTCACTCTGGAAAGGCAAGGTCTTGCCGCTCAAAATCTGAAAGATAAATTTACTGCTCTTTTCACTTTATTGCGGGCAAGCTCTACCCAAAACCTCCAGCGTATGCCCTTTGTCCTGACTCCAGAGCGAGAGGCGGCACTGCACGAGTGTATCTCCTGTTTACACCATCTGCAAATGACACTTTCCGGAAAGCTGCCCATATGGATACTGCACAGGCTTGAAAGTACCGAAAACACTATCCGGCTGTTTTTTAACATGGCCAGGCGATATATCCTTTACATACAGTATGACAAAAAAGGCATTCCCATGCTCTGCGCTGTGAACAGGGATATACCGGCGAAGCTGAGAAAATCCCTGTGGGAGAATAATGTCCCGGCTATACTCACCTCCGGTACACTTATAGCAGGAAACAGCTTTGACAGGACACGTGAGCTCATGGGGCTCAGTATGAACACGGAAACCTTTACCGCTCCATCTCCCTTTAACTATATGGATAACAGCCTTTTGTATATCCCGGAAAATATACCTCAATTCACAATGGGAAGCGATGCGGAGATATCTTACCTCTCCCAACAAATATGCCGCCTCATTAAAGCTACCCATGGCCACACCCTTGTACTGTTTACTTCATACTTCCTCATGGGCGCTGTCTACAGCAAAGTAACGGACATTATACCTTTTCCATTAATGGCGGTTTGGCGCAATTCAAACGACGCTGTCTCCAGATTCAAAGATGCAAAAAACGCCGTCCTCTTTTCCGCCGGTTCCTGCTGGGAGGGTATGGACTTTCCGGGAGATATGGTATCCTCCCTCATTATACCAAGGCTTCCATTTCCCGTACCTGACCCGTTAAGCGAAGCGAAACGTACAAATTACCCTTCACTCCACGACTATATACAGTCCGTGGTCGTACCGGACATGCAGATAAAGCTCCGGCAGGGTTTCGGCAGAGCTATCCGTACTGAGACTGATACCTGTGTTGTCAGTATTCTGGACTACAGGGCGGCACCTGAACAGCGCTACCATACCGCCGTCATCTCCGCTCTGCCCAAGTGCCGTATCACAGATAATTTAATCACTGTTTCAAGATTTATCCGGGCAAGAAAAGACCCGGATTACTTTATACCATAAAGGCGGTGAATTCAACATGAAAAACTCAATTAAAACTGTCTGGATATATGCCCGAAGCTGTGACCGCCGACCTGACGTGCTGCCGCCTCTCATGCGTGAGGCAAAACGGAGAAACTACCGTGTTGCAGGTATTTCCATTGACCCTTACAAACGGTATCCGGGGCATGGATTAAAGCTGGCGATGCAAGCCATAAAGTCAGGTTATGCCGGCGCCATACTTACACCCTACCTGTCTGCAATAAGCAGCAATCCAAAGGTTATACGGAAAGTGCTTACATCGCTTCAGGACAGCGGCGCTGTCATTATCACCACTGAGAGCGATATCTGTTTTGAGCTTACCTTCCTCGGTCTCAAAAACTACTTTATCCAGAGGTCTCTCAAATATGATACCTCTCTTCCATGGAGGGTATACATATGAATACGTCAGATACTCTCCTCAATGAGATTAAATATTACATATCATTCTCTGCTTTAAAACGGCTCCTGCTGAAAGGTGACATTTCCCAAAAAGACTTTGACCGGGTAAATGTTGCTGTTGCAAAATTATACGGCGTTTTACTGCTTCATATTTAGTGCTTGTGGTAATCACTTTTTACCGAACTTCATGGTAGTGTTGTGGATAACAAAAAAGATGTCCGGAAAGGAACGGAGGTGTAAGCGGTGCCCCAGGTACAGATAATACAGCCATCATCGTGGAATGATAAGAAGCTGCGCGTCGCCGCTTACTGCCGTGTTAGCAGCGACTCCAGCGACCAGCTAAATTCATTCGCCACTCAGCTTGAATACTATACTGAGTATATACAGTCCAACGAAGAATGGAAGCTGGCAGGAGTTTATGCCGACGAAGGTATATCCGGAACCGGTACGGAAAAACGCACGGAGTTTTTAAGGCTTCTGAATGACTGCCGTGCCGGAAAAATTGACATCATCATAACAAAGTCCATATCACGCTTTTCAAGAAATACCCTCGACTGCATTAACACGGTGAGAGAACTGAGCCTTTTGGGTATCTCAGTAAAGTTTGAGAAAGAAGGCCTTGATACAGGAAACATGGGCGGCGAAATGCTTCTCAGTATTCTCGGCTCTATTGCCCAGGAAGAATCACTCTCCATATCCCACAATATGAAGTGGAGCTATCAAAAGCGCATGCGTTCCGGCGATTTCATAACGAATACCGCCCCGTTTGGATTTATCCTCGAAAAAGGCACCCTTGTGCCAAATCCACAGGAAGCGCCCGTAGTACAATATATCTTCAACAGTTACCTCTCAGGTAAAAGCATGAACGAAATTGCAGCAGAATTAAATGAACGGAAACCTTCTATCCCATCAAATAGGGTGCCTCACTGGTATCGCACTACTATTAAATATATTTTGTCTAATGAAAAATACATTGGAAATGCTTTATTACAAAAATGGTATACACCATCTGAGTTACCTTTTAAACAAAGCCGAAATCATGGAGAAGAACAACAGTACTACATTACAAATTCACATACAGCAATAATAGCTCCTGATATATTCATCGCCGTTCAAACCCTATTAAAACAAAGAGCAATTGACCATACCTCTTATGCCAACTGTTCAGTATTCCCACTGAGCGGTATGTTAACTTGTAGTATATGTAGCTATCATCTCCATCGGCAGGTAAAACGGAAAAATATAATGTGGGCATGTCATAAGCACATACATGATAAAAACCTGTGTCCTATGAAAAGCATACCGCAGGACGACGTCTACGACGCTTTCATAGTCATGCATAACAAACTGCGGGATAACTTAAAACTCATACTATATCCCTTGCTCGACCAGCTCATCTCTCTGAAAGATAAAGCAGTATCCTCGTCTCCTGAGGCGTCAGAGCTCTATTCCCGGATTTCCGAGCTTCTGCGGCAAAACCACACTCTCTCAAAACTCCTCACTCAAGACATCATTGATTACAGCATATATTCCCAGCGTTTAAATGACAACAACGCAAAGTTAGAAACACTGCACTCTCAGATTTCAGCAATCCGCAAACCTGACAGGCTCTCGGATATAATTGCCGCAACCGAGGATATAGTCCACACTCTGGAGCGC
>JAJQIK010000084.1 GCA_021199255.1 Clostridiales bacterium
TATGAGGTCGCTTTTGACCAGGAAAATTCTTCCTTTTGTATTAACCGTCCAAAAAGTATTATACACAGTCCGGCGACCAGGACGACCTGATATCCATTGGCACAATAGGACTTATAAAAGGCATCTCCACATACCGCCCGGACAAAGGTGTCAGGCTCGCTACTTACGCAAGCAGGTGTGTTGAAAATGAAATTTTAATGCACTTCAGGAGCCAGAAGAAATCAGCCGGAGACGTATCACTTTCTGATTCCATTGATACGGATAAAGACGGAAACAGTCTGTCCCTTATGGACGTCATAAGTGTTGACGATGACATGCTGGAAAATCTGAGCAGCCGCGAGACCACTAAACGGCTCAGAGAATATATTCAAAAGCGTTTGACTGCCAGAGAAAAACTCATAAAAGATATGCGTTACGGACTGGACGGAAAAAAGCCCAAAACCCAACGCGAAACTGCCGAAGTTTGCGGAATAAGCCGCAGTTATGTATCCCGAATTGAAAAAAAGGCCCTTGAAAAACTTCAGAAGTGTTTTGAAGAGGACGATTTTTAATACATCTTTCAATAAAATGCACATGCTTTACCGGGCACTTTTCCCAAAACCTTGAGAAAAAGCGCCCGGTTGCACCGCCATGAATAACATACCAAGCAGTATTTTCCTTCAATCCTGTTCACAATTCAAAACATGCAGGTACAAAAAACTTTTATCTTTACATCTTATAATAACTTTGCTATAATGCGTATTGAAATATTTTAGTATGCGCCCGTAGCTCAGCTGGATAGAGTGTCAGACTCCGACTCTGAAGGTCATGCGTTCGAATCGCACCGGGCGTACCATGTTGGGGTGACAAAATAGATGTCACCCCAATTTCCTTAGTATTCATGCGGGTTTTGAGGCATTTTTGCCCTCAGTTTCAAAACCGCGTTTACCATGGATGTCCATAGATGTCAAACTCCAAAAATCGAATAAAAGCCACGAGCAGGTCAGTTTTCTATTTGGAGAAAACGGGCCTGCTTTTTTATACATAATGCCGCCACAGTCTTATTCAATATGGACAAAAACGCACCCTCTTTACTATGTATAAAGTCGATTTTTAACAGATAATGTTGACATTTTCCACATTATATAATAATTGTTAATTATAGTAATTATTAACTGTTTATATTACGCATGAGAGTAAAGGGGAAATTCAAATGAAGTTATGGAAAAAATTTGTATCAGTAATTGTCATGGCAACCCTGGTTATCCAGCTTTTACCCGCACAGTTTCTTATCGCACTCAGCGCCCCGGAAAATGAGTCTGTTCCGGCAGAAAATACGGAAAATGCTGACAATACCGGTGAAGTAGTTGAAGAAATAATAACGAGCAGAGATGAGTATCAAAAAGAATTCATGCTCGATAATGGCCAGCGCATGCTGGTGGTATTCCCAGTTGCCGTACACTATCAGGAAGACGGCGAGTGGAAAGAAATAGACAACACTTTAAAGCCGCAGGGAACCGGAGATGAAGCCATATACCAGAACAATGCCGGTATATGGGAAGTTCGCCTGCCAGAAAAGCTCGACGCTTCTTCTGCCGTTGAAGTAGAGAAAGATGGATATATTTTAAAGTTTGAATTGGACGGCAGCCTCAGCTCAACTGACAATATCGAAGCTTCAGATACTGAAAATTCAACAGAATCCTTCGACACGCCACAGTCAGATTCCGCCACAGCAGACGGCAGTACAATTCCTGACAGCGACACTGCGTCTCCTCTCCCGGGCGACGGCGAGGTCGTACAGATAAACGAGTCGGTTTTTGCAATGTCTCAAATTAACAGTGCCACTGCCACTGTTACAAACGATACTTTCACCTTTCAGCAGGAGGATAAAATTCTTGAAAGCGTCGTCACCGAAGGACTTAATACCACTGTCGAATACAACTCTGTACTTGACAGTACGGACCTGCGCTATGACCTCATATCAAACAGGCTGAAAGAGTCAATTATTATAAATTCCAGTGACGTCCCCAGCGACGGCTACAGGTTTAATATCGAAGCCGAGAACCTCCTTCTGGAATTACAGGAAGACAACAGTATAAACGCCTACGCTTTAGACGGCGGGAGCGAACCGGTGTTTCACATGCCCGCGCCATACATGGTAGACAATGCAGGTGAACACACAAACGATATAGATGTGATTTTGGAAGAGGCCTCCGGCGGTTACACGCTTACATACTTGCTTCCCCAGGAGTGGCTGGAGAGAGACAATATCGCTTATCCAGTTGTGTTGGACCCTGTTATTCAGCCTGAGACGAGCATAACAAATATACACGACCAGACCATCTCAGAATTCCGGACATTAGACGATAATTGGGGAATGGTTGAAGTCGGCTGGTATCCCTCATACGGCGCAGAGCGCGCCGTAACAAAATACATTAATCTGCCGTCACTCACTTCCGCTGATGTAATTGTACAGGCGTCATATTCAATGTACAAACTGTACGACTCTGTAACCACTACCCAGGTAAATGTACACAAAATGACGGACACCTGGGAATCGGGCACTATAACCTGGGCCAATCAGCCGGCATACAATCCTAATATCGAGGACTTCCAGATTGTTAAAAACGCAGGCTGGTATACCTGGGATATAACGGACATTGTGCGCAAATGGTATGAGGGCGACAACACCGGCATGATGTTCAAGTCTCCCGATTCAGTAGAGCAGGCCGGAAACGAGGAGTGGAAGCAATTTTGCTCTTCTGACTTCAGCACAAGCACACTGCCCATTATGTACATGACTTACATAAACAACAACGGCATAGAGAGCTACTGGGACTATACCTCCCACAGCGCGGGACGTGCCGGTACCGGCAGTGTGAACAACTACACCGGCAATCTCGTATGGGTACATGATGACCTGGGATTTGCAGGCAATAGAATGCCTGTCAGTATAAGCCACGTATATAACGCCAACGACCGGCACCTGAATTTCTTCGGCCTTGGATATGGCTGGCGTACGAACTACAACCAGCTCGTGTATTACTGGTCTGTGGATTCCAGTTATATGATATGGGAGGACGAAGACGGTACCAAGCACTACTTCAAATATGAGTCTGACGGAGTATATAAAGATGAGACGGATAACGGACTAACCCTCACCAACACCGGAAGCGGCGCCACTAAATTCTGTATTCAGGATAAAGACGGGAACAAAAGTTATTTCGACGAAAACTGCCGGCTGACAAAAATAGAAAACAACCAGGCCACAAAGAGCAATATCACCATAACTTATTTTGACGCTGCAAGCACCCCAATTTCCACCATAACAGACGGTGCCGGAAGAGTGTACAGTTTCCAATACTCCAATGGCCTGCTGTCAAAAATCGCATTTAACGGGACAGGCTCTTCCGAGATAAGCGCCCTTACATTCAGCTATTCAAACAATGAGCTCACGGGGATAACATACCCTGACGGCAAGTCCGTTTCTTACAGTTATGCAAGCAGCCACCTGTTAAACAGTGCGTCTGACATAAACGGGTATACAATACAATATGGGTATAACACACTCTCTACAAGCCAGCCCAACAGAATTACAAGCATTTCCGCATCTGAGAACTCTGTTGATGCCGGTACACTGAGCATTGAGTACGCACACAATCAGACCACTTTCGTTGACCACAATGGCAACAAGCAGATAATGCAGTTTAACAATATCGGCAATACTGTTTCCATTCAGGACGGCCAGGGACGTGCGCAGTTTGCTGAATATGCGCAAAACAATGATACTACCGCCCGGGCAAACCAGCTCACGCTGTCATCTAAACTCCAAAATACTGTTTCAAACATGCTCAAAAACTCCAGCTTTGAAACCTCCGGTTACTGGACATTGGACGTCGGCTCCAGCTATTCCACTGCGGAAAAATACTTGGGTAGCCGCTCATTGTGTGTGCAGAAATCAAGCTCCGGAATGGGAGGCGCAAGCTCTGAAGTCTTTACACTATCGCCGGGATACACATACACTTTTTCAGCGTACGTTAAAACCTCCGGCATGGACGGCAATGGATATGGGGCGATGCTCTCCTTTGAAATACCGACAGCTTTGGTCGGGACAATATCTTCCACCAACACAAATCACGACTGGCAGCGTATAGAACTAACTTATACTCACCCTGACACCGAACTGCCCGTTGGCGCTACCTGTGCCCTGTACAACGACTCTGTAGGTACGGCATATTTTGACTGTGTTCAGCTTGAAGTATCCCCCACCGCAAGCCGTTATAACATAATTGAAAACGGCGACTTTACATACGGCACAAACGGCTGGACAGGTTACAACACAACCGCGTCCGATATTAATACATCTGTGGATTTCGGCAGCGCCGCCCCACAGCTTGACAGCAATGTCCTAACTATCACAGGCGACGGCAGAACCGCCAAGCGTTATTTTCAGAATGTAAATGCAGCAGGCGACGCCGGTGATGTCTACACTCTCGCCGGTTGGGCAAAGGGAGATTCTGTTCCATATGTCACTGACGACCGCAGATTCGCCTTAATTGCACAGTTTACATATACTGACGGCACAGACGATATCCAGATGGTTCAGTTTAACCCCGACACCGACAGCAATGTAAGCTGGCAATACGCCGCGACGCGCCTTGTCGCCAAAAAAGCATACTCCGGCATACAGATAATCATTTCATACGAGAACAACGCCAACACCGTCTATTTCGACGGCATACAGCTGTATAAAGAGGAATTCGGCCACAGCTATGTGTACGATTCCGACGGAAACATCATAAGCGTCACTGACCTGCAGCATAAGACCACACAGTATGAATACTCAAACAATAACCTAACAAAGATGATACTTCCCAGCGGCGCAAGTCAGACCTATACCTACGACAACTATCACAATGTTTTAACCAGCACGAGTCCCGAGGGTGTTGTGTCAAATTTCACATATGACACATATGGCAACAACACAAAGGTTACGCTTGGAAGCGGCACTCAGACAATATCCGCCAGTGCAACATACACATCGGACGGCAACTTCCTCTCCACTGTCACCGACCCCAAGGGCGATATAACGTCTTACGGATACGACAGTCAGACAGGCGTTTTAAACTGGGTTCAGGCTCCCGGTGAGACGGAATCTACACGCACAAACTACACCCATGACAATCTCTACCGCACTACAAGTGTGAGCAAGTCAACCGGTGACGACACCTCTTCATCTAATTCCTACGGCTATACAGACGACCTGCTCACGGAGATTATTTCTGCCTCCGGTACTGAATACACCTTTGACTATGGTGTGCTTGACCTTGTGGACAGCGTAAAAGTCGGAAGCCGTACGCTCATTTCCCACACTTATACTGACGACGCCAATCACCGTCTCAGCCGCTCCGACTATGGCAACGGCAATTACGTGGAATACACATATGACAGCTATGGACGTGTGACCGGCACAAGCTATGGCGACGGAGGATATTCTGAAAACAGCTACACATACAGCTATGACAACAACGGCAATCTCGCCGCAGTTTACGATACCAAGCAAAAACAGACCACAAAATACTATTACGATATGACCGACCGAATGGTCAAATACACTGAAAGCGGCACAGATTACAGCAACAGTGTACAGTGGGAATACGACGACTTAAACCGTCTGACAAAAGATACTCAGGTCCTAAACGGTACTGAATATGTCACAAATTATTCCTATGACGACGACAACCGCATTGAGTCCCTGTCCTCCGGCAACGTATCTGTAAACTACAGCTACGACCTGTACAGCCGGCTCAATACTCTCATAAGCAAATACAACGATACCGCTGTCGTCACAACTGAGGTGGATTACAAGTCTGTTGGATTAAACACCACTCAGCAGGTTGACACATGGACTACGGAGACGTCAAACTACGCTAAGTCATACAGCTACACATACGATAACCGCGGAAATATCATAGCGATAGACGACGGCGAAAACACCACGTCATATGAGTACGACTCCCTTGACCAGCTTACCCGTGAGAACAACGAGGCCTCCGGCAAAACCTGGACATATGAATACGACTCCGGCGGTAATATCCTCAGCAAAAAGGAATACGCTTACACCACCGGAGCTCTCGGCGAACTCCTTGACGAAAAAACTTACAGCTACAGCACCGGTGAGCTTAAGGACCAGCTAACCAGCTTTGACGGCATGGAAATACAGTCAGACGCAATTGGCAATATATTCAAAATACTCCTTGATGAAGAAACCGCAGCCACTTACTACTGGCAGCATGGCCGGCAATTAAAACAAATATCCACCGGCAATCCTACAAGACTGACTAATGTAGTTTTTTCATATGATGCCAATGGTAACAGAACTGAAGTTTTTGCTGACGGTTACGGCACGTACAACTACTATTATGCCGGTGATACCTTAAGTTATATGACTGTTGGTATAAACACTCTCCGCTTCACCTACGACGGTACTTCCCCGGCGTCAGTTAACTACAACGGCACTGAATATTTCTATCTGAAAAATGCCCTGGGCGATATATGCGGTATTGTGGACAGCTCCGGCAATCTCGTGGTAGAATACACTTATGACGCATGGGGCAATGTTCTCAGC
>JAJQIK010000092.1 GCA_021199255.1 Clostridiales bacterium
CCTGCATATAGACTACGTGGCCGCACAGGCGGGCAGTGCCTCGGTAGAACAGGGAAATTTTACTCAGGGCCGGGAGAAAGCCGCACGTCAGTCAGGGAATTCCTCTCCCGACAGAGACGCTTCCGCCCCGGAAAATGGTAAGCCGTCAGTTAAAAGGCAGCTTCAGGATATACGGAGTGAGCAGTCTAAAAATACACCGCACCATACACACCGGCCCCGGAATAAAACGCCGGACAGATGATATTGTTTTCCGTTTGTTTTCTTTTCCGGTATGGCTTTGTAACTCAAAACAGTATATACTGTCAGAAAACAACTAAGAAAGAAAGAAGGCGGTAACAATGGAAAAACTGCGGCGGATAAAGATGTCTCCTGCCGACCAGCGCTTCCTTATCCATGCCATACACGATGCAACCCGGAAATCGGGCGCTGACATTTATGACCTTGCAAACAAAATAGTCAACGCGCCCAAAATGAAGGTGTACCTTACAAGCGGTGAGCTATCCATTACAATACATGCTGTCAACGACCTGCGCACTGAATACATCTCCTCCGGCAAAAGCCCGGAGGGAATTGACGTAGTCCTATTAAAGCTTGTAAGCAGCAAGTACAGACGTGTACCCCGGAAATACCGCATTAGTACATAACAAAACAGAGACACAACCCCACCCCCGGATATGTATCCGGGGGTATTTTTGTTGGAGGTGGTAAAAACATAAGGAGTAAAAACCAATGGTGGCTGTGGTTTCTCCCTCTGCCCATAGTCTGGTGGCTGGCTCTGCTGACTGCCGGAAGCTGGAACAATGATATGAGTCTGCCGGACTTTCTCGGCAGAATATCACAGGCAATGAACACACCCTTTGCACTTCACTGGACGGAGTATTCAACCCGGTGCCTGTTCTTCTTTACCCTGGGGTATGTACTCATCGCCCTCGGGGTAGTCTCCAGCCGCAAAAACACACGCCGCGGCGAGGAACACGGCTCCGCCAAGTGGGGCGATGTGTCTAAAATCGCAAAGAAATATATTGACAGGAAAAACCCCGAGCAGAACCTCATCCTCACCCGGCACTTCAAGATGGGTCTTGACGGCTACAGGCACAAGCGCAACACCAATGTGCTTGTCATCGGAGGCTCCGGCGCCGGCAAAAGCCGCTCCTATGCCATTCCCAATGTATTAAACTGCGGGAACTGCTCTATGGTCATCTGTGACCCTAAAAGTGAAATCCTGCGCAAAACAGGCGGTGCCTTAAAGGAAAACGGTTACGAGGTTCGGGTGTTTGACCTTTTATCCCCCGACACCTCTTTCTGCTACAATCCCCTTGCCTATGTACGCGACGACAAGGACGTCCTCCGTCTCATTGAAACCCTCATCCAGAGCACCACCCCTCCCGGAGCGCAGACCTCTGACCCATTCTGGACCAAATCCGAAACAGCGCTTTTGCAGGCGCTGGTTTTGTATCTCATGCATGAAGCGCCGCCGGAGGAACAGAACTTCGCTATGGTAATGGAGATGCTGGCGGCAGCGGAAGTCCGGGAAGATGACGAGGAATACGAATCCCCCCTGGATATCCTCTTCGCAAGGCTTGAAATGCGGGACCCTGAGAGTATCGCCGTAAAGCAGTACCACGTCTTTAAAATGGGGGCCGGCAAAACTTTAAAGTCTATCCTGATTAGCGTCGGCGTCCGCCTCTCCGCCTTTAACCTCCCCCAGATTGCAAGGCTTACCTATACCGATGAACTGCACCTGGAGGAAATGGGCGAAAAGAAAGTCGCCCTGTTCTGCTGCATACCCGACAGTGATAAAAGCCTTAACTACCTTGTGGGCATGATTTACGGGCAGCTCATTCAGACCCTGTACTATGTGGCAGACAGGAAATACAAGGGAAGGCTGCCCCTGCCGGTACATCTCCTCATTGACGAGGCCCCCAACATCGCCCTGCCGACAGACAACTTCCTCCCATGGCTCTCTACCATGAGAAGCCGCAATATCTTCTGCAGCTATATAGCCCAGAACATGGCACAGATAAAGGCCCTGTTTAAAGAGCAGTGGGAATCTCTCGTGGGCCTGTGCGATGAGTTCCTCTATCTCGGTGGCAATGAAAAAGAGACACACAAATATGTCTCCGAGCTCATGGGCAGGGAAACGCTGGACGTAAACTCCTATGGTCACAGTAAAGGCCGAAGCGGCAGCTTCAGCGTAAACGACCAGCAGGCCGGCCGTGAGCTTCTCACTCCCGATGAGGTGCGAATGCTGGATAACCGTAAGGCTATCCTTTTTGTCCGAGGTGAAAGGCCAATGCTGGACGACAAATATGACCTCTTGCGCCACCCCAACATCAAACTTACAGAAGATGGCGGCTCCCCGCCCTATGATTACGCCCAAGTAAAAGACGCCTATGACGACCTTGACTTCTCCCCGGACCGCCTTGATGATTTTGAACTCATGGACCCGGAGGACTTCCTTTAACATTAAATATCTACAACGATAGGAGGTATGCTTCTGAAAAAACTACACAATCACACACAGGCAAAACCCTTAGGCAAAAAAGGACGCTTCGGCTTTACCGCGTACTCTGCCCTTGTTATCTCCGTATGCTGTCTCTCTACCACCGCTCTGGCGGCAAACGACCCTCTTGGAGTTGTGAGCAATCTCTCCTCTTTCATCTTCTCCCTTATCCGGGCCATCGGCCTCATTCTCCTGGGCTGGGGCGTTGTACAGGTGGGCCTCTCTTTCCAGTCCCATGACCCCAGCCAGCGCTCCCAGGGATTTCTCACTCTTGCAGGCGGCCTTGTCGTCACCTTCGCCAAGGAAATCCTCGACCTCATTACAGGTTAATACTCAGTAAAATATCTTTTAGGGGGTGTTTTTTGGAAACTGGATAATTGAAAACCTAAACTCCGCTCTTGAAACCTGGAATGAGAAGCTTGCGGAGATTTGGTCCCTTCTCACCCAGGACCCTGCCACTTTCCGGGGCGGCGGCATTTGGCAGGTCATGCTCACCATTAACGACGCTCTAAAGGCAATAGGGTACGGGCTTTTAGTCCTCTTTTTTGCCGTCGGCGTCGTCAAGACCTTCAGCTCCGTAAGTGAACTTAAACGGCCCGAACCTGCGTTTAAGCTCTTTATCCGCTTCATTCTCGCAAAGGCCGCCGTAGATTACGGCCTTGACCTCATGCTCTCACTCTTCGCCATTGTCCAGGGCATGGTCTCCACCATAATATCCAACTCCGGCATGACTGAGGCCGCAGGCTCGTCTCTGCCTCAGGAGATTATCTACAAGATTGAGGACGTGGGCTTTCTTGACAGTATCCCACTATGGGCCGTTACCCTTTTGGGAAACCTCTTCATTACCGTACTGTCCTTTGTAATGATACTTACGGTGTACGCCCGTATATTCAGGCTCTACATGTATACGGCTATCGCTCCTGTCCCCCTCTCCACCTTTGCAGGCGAGCCCACAAGCAGCATTGGGCGGAACTTCCTCCGCTCCTATGCCGGGGTGTGTCTTGAGGGGGCCATCATCGCACTCGCCTGTATTATCTTTTCCGTCATGGCCTCCTCACCGCCTGCCGTTGACCCAAATGTGGAGGCTGTCACTGCCGTTTGGAGTTACATTGGTGAGCTCGGTGCGTCCGTAAGTACGGGCAAAAAGCCTGTACGCGGGTTTATGTGGAATTCTGCCATTGGCATGGCAGCAGCGTAAAGATATAACTGGCGTTTCATGCGCCGCGCTGTCATCAACCAGTTTATCCGAAAGGGAAACCCGACGGGGAGTACAGCATACTGGTGAAGCCGCGAGTTGGAAAAATCATCTATCCACGACTGAGCGGCAAGATGAAATGTTGTGAACAAGGATGAAAGCTATACTGCTTCATAGGACAGTCCAAGGGGGCATAGCCGAGCCAACGGCGTAAGGATGATTGAGAAGCCGTGCGCCACGGCGGGAAGAATAATGAGTTTTCTGACCGCGATATATCCGTGGTGACCAATCGCAATAAGCGAATAACGGACGAAAATCCCATCCGACATCACAACATGCTATGTTCCGTAAACCTAAACGGAGATTGCCTAAACCGGAACGCTGGTTTACAGCTATGCGTAATGCCGCAAGGTGATAAATCTCAAGGGCAACCAAGAGAAATGACGCTGAAAATCCGGCATGGCAACGGAGCCGCCATAGTAGTCTGAGCAAGGGAAAGCCTTGTACATGGCGAAGGGCGGCAGGAAATCTATCCAATACGAAATAAGGAAAGGTGCGTGAGGCATTATGAGAAGTCCCAATCGAGTATTGGAAAGTCTACGTTCAAAAGCGTGTATCAGCAATTACAGCTATGAAAGGCTGTACCGCAACCTGTACAACCCGGAGTTCTACCTGCAAGCCTACCAAAACATTTACGCAACGGCAGGCAATATGACAAAAGGGACAGACGGGTTGACAATCGACGGAATGAGTACCAAACGTATCGAAAAACTAATTGCGTCGCTGAAAGACTACAGTTATCAGCCAAATCCTGCCAGAAGGACCTATATCCCCAAGAACAGTGACCCAAAGAAGAAGCGTCCATTGGGTATTCCCTCTTTTGATGACAAGCTATTACAAGAGGTTATCCGAATAATACTGGAAAGTATATACGAAGGCACTTTCTCACCACACTCTCACGGGTTCAGACCAAAAAGGAGTTGCCACACAGCATTATTGGAGATTAAAACCCGATTTACGGGCGTGAAGTGGTTCGTTGAGGGAGACATCAAAGGATGTTTCGACAATATAGACCACCACATTTTAGTTAGCCTACTCCGACGCAGAATCAAAGATGAGCACTTTTTGGGCTTAATATGGAAATTTCTCAAAGCTGGGTACATGGAGAATTGGGTTTATCACAACACCCTGTCCGGCACTCCCCAGGGTTCCGGGATCAGTCCGATTCTTGCAAACATCTACCTAAATGAATTGGACAAGTTCATGGAGCAATATGCTGAGAAATTCAATGTCGGGAAAAAACGTATGAGAAGCCATGCGTATAACCACTATCGAGGCCACCTCGACTATCTGCGAGGGCGTAAGTACAGCCAAGATGTGTGGGAGACCCTGACAGACGAGCAAAAGGAGCAGGCACAAAGGGAAATCCGCGAAACGCGAGCCAAGATGATGAGCGTTGACAGTACTGACCCAATGGATAAATCCTATCGCAGAATGGTATACATCCGCTATGCAGACGATTTTCTAATTGGCGTTATCGGAAGTAAGCAGGACGCGGAAACCATTAAAACCGAAGTAGGAACATTTCTAAAGAATAACCTAAAACTGGAACTTTCGGCAGAAAAGACGCTGGTAACAAACGCAAAGCAAAAGGCGCGCTTTCTTAGCTTTGACATCTATTCCAATCGTTCCAAAGACATCAAGAGGGACAAAAACGACAGAACCCGCCGTGTATTCAATGAAAGAATTATGCTATATGTTCCCAAGGAAAAATGGATGAACAAGCTGCTTTCCTATGGCGCACTGAAAATTCACTATGACGCGAGAAATGGAAATCGTGAGGTTTGGGAACCAGTCCATCGGACGTATCTATTGCACAATGATGACCTTGAAATTTTGCAGGAATACAACGCTGAAATACGGGGCTTGTACAACTACTATAAAATCGCGGATAACGCATCTGTACTGGGCAACTTTGGCTATATCATGGAGTACAGTATGTATAAAACTTTCGCCGCAAAGTACAAGACCCACATAGGCGTGATTAAGGGCAAATACCGTATTGGCAAAGACTTTGGCGTAAGGTATCAAACAAAATCCGGCCCAAAGGTAATGCTGTTTTACAACGAGGGCTTTCGCCACGTTGCTGAAGCTGCCACCGGGAATTTTGACACTGAGCCTAAAGTTTACACCAATGCAAGTATGAACAGCCTGATTGCAAGGTTAAAGGCCAAAAAGTGCGAATGGTGCGGTGCGGAAAACATGGATTTGGATATTCACCACGTCCGCAAGCTGAAAGACCTGAAAGGAAGGAAAAAGTGGGAACAGGCTATGATTGCGCGAAAACGCAAAACAATGGCGCTTTGTGAACACTGTCATGCCTTGCTGCACGCTGGAAAATTAGACTGATTTCTGGAAAGCCGGATACATTGAGAGGTGTACGTCCGGTTTGGAGGGGAGCACTTGGAAACCTGCCGCAGTAATGCGGCAAGGCGCTGGGTGCTTACCCTACTATTCAACCTCTTAGTCCTCGTCGG
>JAJQIK010000049.1 GCA_021199255.1 Clostridiales bacterium
AAGCTGACCGTTTTCGTCGGTTGTGCCTGTTAATATGTTGCCGTCCTTGTCCTGCAAAGCAATTTCAACACCCGATTTCGCATTGCCGCTACTGTCGGTGACGGTTATCGTGTAATAATTGCTGCCGTCAAGAGTTGTACCCGTAGGAAGTGTAAGTGTCGTAACACCGTTTTTCGTTGACTTTGTTACACTCACGGTATTTCCGTCCTTATCGACAACGGAGATTTTCGTAGATGTGGTTGTTGAGCTGCCGCCGCCGGACGAACCGCCGGAGCTGCCGCCCGATGAACCGCCGCTTGACGATTTAACGGGTACTGTAATCTGTCCGTTTGCGTCTGTGGTCTTTGTCGCAGTCTTGTCGTTCTTATCCGTAACAGTTACCGATATGCCCTGTACAGGTTCTGCGTTTTTGTCCAAAACAGTAACAGTCGTTTGGTTCGACGTTGTGAGCGTATAGCTATCAGGGAGTATAACGCTAATCTTGCCGCCCTCGATTGTAACAACTGCGTCCGGAATATTTCCGTCATTGTTCTCTACAATGACCGTGTACTGTGTCTTTACATCATCCTCATCCGTTTCACCAACAATACCGCCGTTGCCGTCCGTGTTGTCGGTGTCGGTTACAGGAACAATGATATATCCGTACTTGTTTGTGGTGTCTGTTTCTGTTGCGCCCGTGTTGTCATTTACGGTTATGCCGATACCCACAACAGGCTCATCGTCCTGGTCGGTTACAGTAACCTTTGTGCGGTTATCCTTATCTAATACCTTGCCGTCAGGAAGATTTACGGTAAGACTTCCGTCCTCGTTGTAGATTACGATTGCGTTCTCAATAACTCCGCTTTCGTCCTCAACCGTCACATTAAGCTCTGTGATGGGCTTTTGTGTAGGCTCAACCGTCGCGTCGGGGTCTGCCGTTGCGTCAGGATCCGCGCTCGGCTCCGGTGTAGCGTCAGGGTCGGGTGTTTCCGTCGGAACAGGGATTTCACCCGTATTTCCGCCGTCGTTTGTTTGATACTCGTTCCTCGGTGGTACTACAACAACGCCGTTCGCGTCCGTATTCTCCGTTCTGTCGCCGCCTGCATTGTCCTTTACGTTTACGGGAAGGTTTTCAACAGGGATATTATCTCTGTCTGTGACCGTTACCGTCGTTCTGTCGGAGTAATCAATTACGGTTCCGTCGGGAAGTACAACCGTTATCTTTCCATCGCCGACCGAAACAACTGCGCCCTCAATAGCGCCCTTTTCATCGGTTGATACATTAACATTGTAGATGTTACCCTCGCTGTCTTTAACTTGTGCGTTTCCGTCAGTGTCTGTTATATCTGTGTCTGATATGGGAACAATAGCTATGCCGTAGCTGTTTGTAATGTCGGACGCTTCGCTGCCGTTTACATCCGATACGTTTACGGTTATGCCCTTAACGGCTGTGCCGTCATCCTCGTTTACCACCTTAACGTGCGTCTTATTATCCTCATCAAGCAGCTTGTTTTCGGGAAGCTCAATTATCAAATCACCGTTGTCCTGTAATTTAATCAAACCAAAGTCCGTGATAACTCCGTAGTTATCCCATACATATACGCGGTACTTGTAGTTCTTGTTCTGAACAACCGAGCCGTCACCCAAATCGGGTTCCGCTGTCGGCTCGCTCGGTATTTCCGTTCCACTCGGTGTTTCTGTGGGAGCTTCCGTTTCGCTCGGCTTTTCCGTTTCTGCCGGTGTATCGCTTGCTGTAGGTTCATCTGTGCTGTCGGGTGCGGGAGTTACATCAACGCCCGGTAAAGGTGTAGCTTCGCTGTCGGGGTCGGGAGTAGGTGTCGGGTTCGAGATAGGCGCTTCACTAAGCGGCGGTACTATTACAATACCGTCCTCGTCGGTGACTTCTGTTCTTATACCGCTTCCATCCTTGTTGTATACAGTGACTTTCCATCCCTCTACGGCTGTTCCGTCAGATTTCAAAACCTTAACTGTAATTCTGTTGTAGTAATCTATAACATTGCCCTCCGGCAGGCATACGAGAATTGAATTGTCGTCCGCAATAAGCGTAACAAGAGCGTCCTTTATAAATCCGTTCTCGTCCGAAACGGTCACGATATAGTCATAGATAACGCTGTCAACTATTTCGCCGACATCGGCACTGCCGTTTTCGTCGGTAATATCCGAATTGCTCATCGGGAGCGTTACCTGTCCCTTTATGTTGGTATATCCGTTTTCGACATAATCGCCATCGCCGATAAGCTGCACACGCAGTCCCTCTACAGGTTCGCCCGTTTCGGTTACAACGGTTACGGTTATACGGTTGTCCGCGTCAAATGCCGTGCCCGTCGGGAGTGTTACGTTTATTGAATAATTTTCACCGACGGCTGCTGCACAATCTGTGATTAGCTCACCGTTTTTATCGGTTACTACCACAACAAAGGTATTTTCATCATCCGCAACAGTACCGTTGCTGTCGCCCGTTGATGATGTTGTATTCGGAACGCTTAATTGACCGTTCTCATCTGTTGTACCCGTTGCCGCATTGTTTGACGTATCTGAAATAAATATCTTTACCCCCTCGGCAGGCTGCTTGTCCTTTGTAACCGTGATTGTAGTTATATCGTCCGCACTCAACAATCTGCCGTCGGGAAGTACGATTGTAATATTGTCGTTCGTATCAATGCTGATTTCACTGTCAAATATCGGCTTGTTGTTGCTGTCGGTGATAAGAATTGAATAATCACCTACAACCGAATGACCGTCCTCATCGGAATTGTCGTTCGAGTTAAGCTGCTCAATGACCGCTGTTTCAAGTATTGCTCCGCAAACCAAACACTCAATATGCTTGCTGCCTTCATTTTCGATAGTTGCGGGAACGTCGATTATCCACTCACTCGGCGTGTGTCCCAACGCTTCAACATAATCACCCTTATGCGTTTCGCCGCAATCGGTACACGTATAGGTCGTGTAGCCCAAGTCAACGCAGGTCGGCTCGGTTATGACCTTTTCGTAATTATGTGATAATGTACTTGTTTCATTTGCAATGTACGTGTCGCCGCAGTCGGAGCATACATAGGTTGTATATCCAAGCTCGGTACAAGTCGCGTTCGTTACGGTTGCAACATAGTTATGACCTTTGGCATCGGTATAATCACCCGTATATGTGTCACCGCAGTCGGCACAAGTATAAACGGTGTAGCCCATTTCCGTACACGTCGGGAATGTTATTGTCTTTTCATAGCTGTGCGCCAGCTTTGCCGTTTCGTCGGCAACATATGAATTTCCGCAGTCGGAACAGGTATACGTCGTATAACCAATCGTGGTACACGTAGGCTCGGTTACTGTCTTTTCGTAGGAATGACCTTTAGCGTCCGTGTAGTCGCCGACATACGAATACCCGCAGTCTGAACAGGTATACGTTGTATAGCCCATTTCGATACAAGTGGGTTCGGTTACAACCTTTTCGTAGTTATGCTCGGTTATTTCCTCGTAATCACCGATGTATTCCGTGCCGCAGTCGGGACAGGTATATATGCTGTAGCCCAATTCAGTACACGTCGGTTCGATAACCTGTTTTGTGTAATTGTGTGGGAGTACATCGGTGTAGTCACTGACATAGCTGTCACCGCATACCGAACAGGTATAGGTTGTATAACCCATAGAAGTACACGTTGCCGGAGTTATTTCAGCGATATAGTCGTGGGCGATTTTATCGGTGTAATCGCTTGCATACTCGTCGCCGCACTCGGTACAGGTATATGTCGTATATCCCATAGATGTACACGTCGGCAAAGTCACCTCTGTATGATAGTGGTGGTCTGTCTTATCGGTGTAGTCGCTTATATATGAGCTGCCGCAGTCGTCGCAAGTGTAGGTTGTATATCCCATTGAGCAGCAAGTCGGAAGTGTCACAACTCCCGTGTAGGTATGCCCCGTAGGCAATTCAAGGATAGCTCCGCAGTCCGTACAAATTTGCGGTTCTGTACAAGTCGCAGCTGTGCCGGGTGTATGGCCTGTTGCCGAAATCGCCTGTATCATCGTTTCGCCGCAGTCTTTACAGGTATATTCAAGCACACCCTCGCTCTCGCAGGTAGAGTTCGTGATTACCGTTCCGTTATCCCAATCGTGCCCTGTAGCTTCGGTGTAATCACTGATATAGGTATCGCCGCAGTTGTAGCAAGTATAGGTCGTGAAGCCGCGAGTGGTGCAGGTGGGAGATGTGACCTTTTCGCGGTAATCGTGACTTGCAAGCGCGGTTAAATCTGTGATGTAGTAATATCCGCAATTTACGCAAGTATGCTGTGTATAGCCGTTCATCGTACAAGTCGCGGGAACGGTCGTTGTTGTGTAGGTATGGTCGGTCATTGACGTTGTTGCTGTGTAGTAGCTGCCGCAGTCTTTACACATATACAAGATATATCCGCCCTGCTGACAGCTTGCTTCTCTGATAACAAGTTCATTGTAATCGTGTCCCGTAGCCGCTGTATAGTTGGTTTTCATAAGCGCGCCGCACTCGGTACACTGAAAACGGTCAAAGCCCAACTCGGTACAAGTGGGCTTCACGGTTTCAAGATAACTGTAGCTGTGGGAACAAGATGATGTTGTAAGCAATGATGAGCTTGAACCGTCGTCAAGCAGCCATACATAGCTTACACCGTTTTCCGTCATACTTACACCGTCATAGCTGTAGTCTATTTCGTAATATATCGGATAGTAGCCCTCCGCCGTGTAATTCGGCGCGGAAGTCAAAGTACACTCATCCGCAGCCGTTCCATAGCGAATTTTCGTATGAACACCGCTGTCGGATAGGTCTGTTACCGTTATCGTATGAGCGTCGCCGTCCACCTTGCCATAATAGCTCTGCACAACGGATTTAGCAACAACGTATTCGTTCTTGATATATCCGCAGTCATCACAGGTGCCGGTGACGTGAAAACGCTGATTGCCAAGCTCCGCGTCAACCGTTTCGGTGAAGTTATGTTCATCAAGCGATTCGGTCGCTACCGCGTATGTGCCTTTGCAGTATTGGCAATATTCGCCCTCTTTTGATACAGTAGTATGGTATTCGCTGTCATAGGGAGTATGCGTTGTGCTGTCAAACGGCAAAAAGAAATTGCTGTCGCAGCTATACAACACATACACATTCTTTGCAAATGCGTAACTGTCTGTTCCCTCGTTAGAGTTGATTGTTCCGCAGTTTTGACATACCGCTTTCGTCCAATGATAGCCGGTATAGGTCGCGTCAACGCCGGGAGTTCCGCTGTCTGTATTGCCGGTGCTCACTCCGTCAAGGCAAGTGCCGTCCGAGTATTTAACGTCGTGATTTAAAGCTGTGCCGCCCGATTTTGTGTATTCGGGAACACGATAAACCAACATAGTTGTTTCCATATCGCATACGGGACAATATGACGTTTCATACGTTGTAGTCGCGTTAATGTCAAGCTCATCCGTTCGCCCGTTGGCCGCAACCCACACGTCCGCAGGGTCAACATATTCGTTCGACTGCGCCGCAAATGCCGCAGTCGGAACGAGGCTCGCCGCCATTGCCGCTGTCATTACGGCGGCGACGGCTCTTTTGATTTTATTTTTGATAAACATTTGTTTAAAATCCTCCTCATTTTTTAGTTAATGGTTCCGCTATAAAAGAACCGAGACTAAGG
>JAJQIK010000016.1 GCA_021199255.1 Clostridiales bacterium
GTGTTACCGTCGTCCTCATTTTTTATATATATGGGGATATCTGTATCAAAATATGTTTCAATAAATTCTTTTAATTCATCTATAGATTTAAATATTGAAAAGAATTGATTATACTCCAACTTGATTTCTGTGCCGGTAAACATTGTTGAATGTTCTGTGTTTGTTACAACATATTCACTATGTTTTTCAAGTTCTATTTGATAAATATTATTGCTATCATAATATTTTGTTTTAACCACGACATTATCAGAAAGTAAAAAGCATGCTAAAAATCCAATACCATATTGCCCTATAGGTTTATAGTTATAGTTGTTGTATAGATATTCATTTGATTTATAATAAGATTTGCCTATATTAAGAAAATGATTTTTGATTATATCAAGAGTCATTCCAATACCAGTATCACGAATTTTTACGTAGTTGCTGTGTTGTGAAATGCTAATTAAAATTTTTGTTTCAGGTCTTTCATCTGATTCGCTATCTATTTCCTGTATCAACTTACATGCATCTATAGCATTTTGAATTAGTTCTCTTAATCCTAATTTGTTATCACCATATATATTTTTCCCCATAAGTAAGTCGGTTATGGCAGCATAGTCTAAACTTAAACGTAAATCTGAATACTCAAAACCTTTGGTTTGAACTAAATTATCTATTCTTGTTATTATATTCAATCTATATTTAGGTTTCACATTATGGTTATTTAAAAGGATATCGGCATTTTCTATTTCTTCTCTTAAATTGTCAATATATTTCAGATATTTTCTATGTATACGTGCATCTGAGCTGATTCCATCAAAATAAATTTGCATTTTATTCTCATCGCATTGTTTTAATTTTTTTTCATTAGAAATTTGGAAATGAGTTTCCCATTCGGATTTACTAAACCCATTAATACCCATCATAGAAAACCATAAAATGGGTGTTCTTTGTTTATCCAAATCAAGATAATCCGCTATGCGAAGTAAAACAGCAAAATATTGTAAATTGTATTCATAAATGCCTTTTGTTATTGAAGTCCTTAGTGTTTTTATAAAATTATAGTCCTCTCCATGTGCTTGGCATACTTGTCCAATATCATTTGCATAGTCATAATTATCATTTATCTTTAAAATTTGAGCAATTGTTTGGCGCTCATCAAATTCATATTCTAGAAATTCGAAAATTCTTGCAGCATGAGTCAATCTTATAATTTCTTTAACAGCTTCATCTTCGTTTCCTTTTTTAACTTCGAGGACTCCATTATATGTAATTTTTAATTTATCAGCATATTTTATGGTATTGTTTTTTATTTCTTGCCTATCAATGGGTCTGATAAACATACCAATATCATGTAACAAGGCAGAAAGCAATAATATAGTAAGTTCTACAGCATTAAATTCCTTCAATCTTTTTTCTTGGTTATCATCAATTCCAAAAGCAAGTTGCTCCATATAATGTGCAACTCTAACACTATGACCTATATCATGCATTGTATAATTATCAAAGCAACCAGAGATTCCGTTGATTGTTTCCTTTACCATTTTATAAACAGTATCAACCTGAGATGACAGATTTGTGTCGAGTTTTTTTAAGGCTTTATAACTTAGTAAATCTTTAAATTCCATATTATTCTTTAATTTTTTCCTTGGTATATTAGAGATATAAAATAATTTCGTGGAGTATGATGTTGCTGTAATCATATGAGTAAAACTATCTTATTTATTTAAGTATACACAATTTTATAATAAAATTCAATAAATTATGAACACTTTTTGATAAGTTTTACAAAGATGGCGAAAGAGAGAATGCTCGCACTTGAAACCAAATCAAGTGATTTTATGCAATGATAAAATTTGTATTTACAATAACATATAACTAGAAATGGCAGCAGAGGACTTTGGTATAACATCGCCTATGAAGAAAGTAGTTTTGCCAAACTACCAGACGAAGAGCGGCGTTGCCCTTACACTGGACGAAGAGACAAGGCTTATAAATTATTGTAAGACTCATAAGCAGATAGACGGCACGGATGCGCTTTTGGTACTGCTCTTATTCGGATTGCGTAAATCTGAACTTGCAAGTATAGAGATTATAGACGGCAAGTGGCTGCAATGCGAAACGAGCAAAGAGCGGTTAGGTCAGAACGTAGTGCTGCGCAAAATACCTTTTACGCCTATGGTAAAGAAGTATTTGCCGTACATAGACTTTGAAAAGGCAAAGACGACCAACCTTAACACCATAGCCACAAGACTGAAAAGGTTGTTGCCCGACCACCACCCGCACGAGCTGCGGCACACTTTTATAAGCCGTTGCAAGACCTGCGGCGTGAATCCCGAAGTGGTAAGCATATGGGCTGGACACAGTTTAAGCGGAACTATAACGACCACAGTATATACTCATTACGATGATGAATTTCAGCTTAAGGAAGCAGAAAAGGTAAATTATTAGTAAAAGTTTCCCCAAACCACTTTTTGAAGTAACTTAAAAACAAACCAATCAAAGACAAAAAATGTTATATAACGGGCAAAAATAACGGAGTAAAATCAAAAATTTACTCCGTAAGGTCTCACAAGGCGCAAGGAATAACGCCTTGTTCGGTCGTCGCAAACACGGGACGTATGTGTTTGCTCATAAAAATACGGCAAAACAGTAGGTGTCTACTGTTTTGAGAAGTCCGTATTTTTCCCCAATCTTTTCCCCAATTTGGGGAAGAGCGTGAAAAAGCCAAAAAATAAAGACACTATATATTGATTTGCTTAATTCAAAAACCACAATATATAGTGTCTGATGGCTGGGGCGAAGTGATTTGAACACCCGAATGACGGAGTCAGAGGCATTTCTGCTTTTCAAAAACGGGCAAAATTCAGCCAAAAAATGCTAAAAAACCGCTGTTTTCGGCATCTTCCCCACTTATTTCCCCACTAATTACTTGTGTATATTTTTCCACATAATAAAGTGTTACCTAATAGCATAAATTACAAAAAAAGAAGCAGAACGCACGCGTGCGTTCTGCTTTGTTTATAAAAACGCACGCGTGCGTTTTTCGTGCGTTCGCGTGCGTTTTTTTTGATGTTGTTAAAGGTTCGGAATTATATATTTAGCCCCTGCCCCTGCCCCTGATAATTCCAGGCGATTTTCTTTTACCAGGCGATTCAATATCCTGTACGCCTGTGCATTATTAACGTGCAGTAATTCGACTACATCTGACCTTGTTACAAATCCTTTTGATTTTGTCAGTTGTATAACCATTTCGCTATATCTTATAGAGTCAATACCTTTTTGTCTTACATAAACGGCGGGCTTTTTTGTTTTATTATAATATTTTGCGCTTAATATATAGCTTCTGCCGCGGCCCGCACCTATTGCTTCTACAATACCTGAATTAACCAAAGACTCAACGGTGGATTTTGCGCGGTTTTCCTCTATTTTCAACTCTTCCGCTATATCATTTACGGATAATTTACCCATACGTTTAAGTGCATCTAAAGCTAAAAGGGAATAAATGGGTAATGATTTGCCAAGCCTTTGCTGCTCGTTGGAAACCATCCTGATAAACTCTTTATCCGTGTTACCTTTGGATATAAATAATTTGACCATATTAGCGGCTGAACCTGCATAACTGGGAAGAGCGCGGCCGTAAATAAGGGATCCTTCATATATCCTGTCAATGCCTCTGCCCGTGCGTTCTGCCAGACCTATTCTTTTCATTGCGTCGGCAAGGGCAGTGTTGCGCCCGTGCGGTTCAGCTTCAAGCAGATTATCCGCGTTTATTCCCTCTATAAAACCGCCGGGGTTTGTTATAGTCATTCCTTCTTCGTTAATCTGAATACGCACTCTGCCGAGCATGGAGTAATCCCTGTGGCAAAAGGCGTTTACCAAAGCCTCCCTGAATGCCCTTATATCATAATCGTAAATTGTAATGCGGTATAACCCCATTTCCATTTCTTCACTGCCGTTATATGCCGAAAAGTAGTCGCTTATTTTTTCAAAAGCAGCTAAAACAGGCAACGTGAAAGACTCGTTTACCTTAATATCCGTACCGGAAAAAATCTGTATTGAGGCTTCTGCCGTGGGCATATTTTTTTCAAGTGCTTCTTTTTTGCCGATCAAGAGCATGCCGCAGAATGTAGGCGTGAGTTTTCCGTCAATTACAACGGCAAGACGGAGAGCCTTATCCAGTTCTTCATTATTGAGTTCAAGCAGAGAAGCATCACCGCGGTAAGTCCGTATTATATTCCTTAACCTTTCCCTTTCCACCGCGTCAAGATCTTCATATGCAGAATCTGGCACAGGCTGCGCAGAATAATCGAGCAAACTTAAAGAGGATAGCCTTGAATTTATTTCGTAAGGGTACATTGGCACGTTTTCGGGTGTTCCGTTCGCCTGTATTCTGCGGCGCTGTATTTTACCGCTTGAAGAAGCCACGATAGAAGTTCTTTTTGGAACGGAAATTTTAAGCACGGGATAGTCGTATTGCAATATTTCCGTCCTTACGGCAACGGGCGGAACTGTTTTGTTAGCAATAAAAGCCGCCAGACGCGTTGTATCCATATGGTCTTTATGTAGTCCCGTGATTTCACCGTCATCTTCCACGCCGAGATACAATTCTCCGCCGTCCGTGTTGCAAAACGCCACAACAGCATCGATAATCTCGTTATCGCGTAAATAATTTTTATCGCTTTTGAATTCTTTAGTCAAATCTTCTTTAAAACCTATATTAGCCATAATTACCTCGCATAATCTTATTATAACGCACGCGTGCGTTTTTGTCAACAATAAAAAACGCACGCGTGCGTTTTTCGTGCGTTCGCGTGTGTTTTTTGATGTATTTGTAGTAAATACCAAAACAGAAAAATTCAAGTTAACGGGGGTAAATTTTAAAAAATTTAAAAAATACCCCCGTTAAACGGCATTTAACTATTTATGTCGGAAAACACCAAATTCTATCTCTGGTAAAATATTTGTCCGCTGTGGCTTTTTTTCGTAATATACAGTTGAATATAATTTCAAATTTATCAGAAAACGTTGACAGGAATTTTTTATTTTTAGTTTTTCTTGTTGCGGATGTTGCAATCAATAGTAAAATTTGGTATAATAATAATTTATAATATGGCTATGGGTACAAGCCAGATGCTCGGCTGCCTTACAGAAAAAATCAAAGAGATTAACCCCCGATGCGGATATAACCTGTTTCGGTCAGGAACTCAACCCCGAAACTTACGCCATAGCAAAATCGGATAGCTTTTAAAGGGCGGTAACGCCTCCGGTATGAAGTACGGCGACACCCTCTCTGATGATAAATTCAAAAACTACGAATTTGACTACATAAGATATGCTGTTACACCATCTAAAACATTTCCATGCTCCATTCTTCCTTCAACAAAAGCGCCAGATTCTACAACTTTTTTATTAGCGGCAGCATTATTTGTATAATTCAACAACCGTTACTCCTTGGTTATAAACCCTTGTAAGAGGTTCAAGTTCGCGATACTTATTTTTTAATTCAAGCGCTTTAAAATTGAATATCGAGAAATCCTCGCCAAAGATAACTGTTTTTACCTTTCCGTTTCGCTCCTGAGCTTTTAACCATTGGCGGGCATTTTTACAAATAGCTCCGCCCTT
>JAJQIK010000039.1 GCA_021199255.1 Clostridiales bacterium
CAAAGGTATAACACACTAGACTTTCCATGAGGGAAAGTCGTGTGCCAAAAGGGAGCAGCCCTTTTGGATGAACCCCGGTGATATGCAAAAATAGCTTTTTGATGTTTGTGGTTGGTCTGTCCGAATTAAATTTCACTACGTTTCGAAGTTGAAATTTACTGTCGGAATAAAGGTCGAAAATGACGATTTTTTGCTTCTAAGAGTCACGAAAGGAGATATTTCCGGTATAGCTTGTCACAAAGACACAACGCGGCGATATAGCGTAATTTTCGACGGCTTTAAAAACAATAAGAGTGCCTCAGTCGATGCCTGGGTTGGATGTCGATCGGGATCTATTTATTGTGAAACACAACTTGGTAACGCAGGCTTTCTCACTTTTTGGTTGTCAATGATACATCTTTTATGGAGCCCAAAGGCTTGAATATGAAAAGAGGGACAAAGGCAAAATAAATTGTCGAAAAGTGCTTGACAAGTGCAACAAAGCATGATATTATTGACTGTGAGATGTGAAAGATTTATGAAAATCTATTCATGTGAATGTGTGGGGGGGTACTGCCTCCGGCAGACCCATTTTCAACCTCCGACACTGTGTCAAGTGCTACGGGGGTTTATATTTGTATAGTAATCTCCTTGGTGTTAGACACTGAGGAGATTTTTTATTTAATATGAATATAAAATTTCTTGAGATATTAAGGAAAGAGGATTAGTTATGAGCCAACAAATTGTAGAGATTAATTGCCCAGGATGTGGAGCAAGAGTTACAACCGGACAAAGTGAGTGCGAGTGGTGTCATCAGCCTATTGTTATTTCAACTTTCAATAGTGTCTATTCCATGCCTATGCCGCAGGTTAATAAATATGCGGGTGCATACAGAAAAGCACTCGCTGAAAATCCTGAAAATACAGAATTGAACAATTCAATAGCAATGTGTTATTTGAAGCTGAAGTTGTATGACAAGGCTTTATCGGCGTTTGAGATTGCTATGGAGGATAATTTCGATAATCCCGAAACTTTCTTTTACGCTGCTGTGTGCTTGTTAAAAGGAAAAAAGCCTTTTTTAGCTATGCGTCCAGAAATCGATAAAATCGAGGAGTATATTAACGCAGCTTTGATGATAGAGCCTCGTGGTATTTATTATTATTTCCTTGCTTATATAAAATACGATTACTTTAACCGCAAATTTTTCAAAACATCTCCAACGTATCAAGAAGCATTAGAGATGGCGGCACAAGCGGGTTACTCTCCTTTTGATGCGGAGCAACTGTTTGCAGTTCTTGGCGTTGAGAGACCAACAGGGTTTTAAGAAGCAGATGCCACAGTCTGTTTTTAAAATATATAAACACTAAACATTGGAGGTAGTATAATGGGCTACACATCACAAGACATTAAACGCCTGTGCAAAGGCAGAACAGAAGAGCAGAAGAAGGTTATCAAATACTTTCTTGGCGGTGGCGGATGCCTGTCGAGCGGCTTGAAAGACGAGGAATATGATGCACTCGTTCAGGCTAAAGCAAACAGCATGGATTTTAAGCAGAAAGCTTTGGATAAAATTGGTCTTGACGAAACTCAGGTAAACGAAATTGAACCTGTTCATTTTGAAGGCTATGATTTCGATGAGAAAAATGCTTATGCAAAGTGGGGCAAAGACCACGTTTGGAGAAGCACAGCATACCAGATTTCTTGGATTTTCTTCTCTTCCAGTCAGGTATATGTGTATCAGTATACATTCAAAATGGACGAAGATAGTAAGAGGGAATTCACTGAAGAATTCTTCTATAAGGACATCACGAACTTTTCTACTTCTTCCGACACTGTTGATAAGGAAGTCCTCGATAAGGTCAGCTGCTCAGGCGAGGCTACATACGTTCGTAAGAATGTTGATTATAACCGCTTTCAACTCGTTGTCCCTGGAGAAAAGTTCTACTGTTCTATGAAACAGAACGATTATACAGAAAGAGCTATCCAGGGAATGAAAGCTAAGCTTAGAGAGAAAAAAGGTTAATAACCAGAGAAATATGGATGGCAGTCGTGTGGCAGAGTGTTATCCACTTTTCAGGAGGACAATGCTATATGGAGATGCCAAGTCAGGAAGAACAGATGATTGTGGAACGGTATGTTCTGGAACGTGAATTAGAACGTCCCGATACTGATGTGAAAAAAGCGGCGAAATATGTCTGCGGTTTTGCGGTGATTTCTGTTGCTTCCTCTATTGCTTCATTTCATGTGTTCCGTTGGCTTGGCATTTTTGCATTGCTTCCAGATTCTTTCATTCAGTTTCAAACTAAACATTCAACTGCTTTTTGTGTTTTATACTGCGTCATTGTTGTTGCTGTTATGGGACTTCTTTCACTAAAAAGAGCCGTTATCGGTGTAGTGAGGTTGTATCAGCATTACGCACCAGAAGATATTAGAAGGCGATGCCTTTTTAAACCCACGTGTTCAGAGTATGCGATACTTGCAATAAAAAAATATGGGTTAGTTATCGGACTTTTAAAGGCATATATCCGAGTTGTTTACAAATGTCGAGGAAATATATACCGCATTGACTATCCGTAAACTTTAATTTAGAAATCAACTGCGAAGCATTTTTGTATAGGAGGTACAGCGGTGCAATTTAACGAAATATCTAGTGAAAAACTGACAAGTGGAGAAGTTATATCGCTTGCGTCTCTTGAAATCACTTCTGTTCCGCACATATCCATTATAGATGACAATCCGGGTGCCACTACAGAAGTATTATTACGCTATAAAAATGAGTTTAACAGTCTGTTAAAGGAAATCTATCAAACATATAAAGCCATTAGCATTACTGCAGGATATTCAAAAGACATCTCTGTAGAACTCCTATGGAAAACGGCAGAGGTTAAGAATCAGCCGTTCAAGGCGTCTATCCGCTTATTTATCGTTGTAAGAGCAATAGATTCTAATGTGGAATCAGCCCAAAAATCTGTAGAATCCCTGATAAAACTGTTTCAGTCAACATTGGCACTTCAAAAATATGAATACAAAAGACTAGCTTACGATGATCTTTCTCTTGCTGTTAAAGGTATTGTCGATAATAATATTCAAGCAATCGTTAAGGAGGAAAAGGCAGAAAATTTGCAAAATCAGCTTTTACCTTTCTGCTTTTCTTATGACAGATTACCTATTTCGGATGGAGACTTAAGCAGGGTTGTCAACGCATTGATTGACTACCCTGATTCTGCAATTTCGATGCAATTAATTCCTGTTACTCTTGACAGTGGAGAGTCTGCAGAGGTTGATCGCATTACGCAAACTCTTGAAACTCTCAGCAAAGGCGTTATGGATCAAGGAATTGGAAATATAAGTTTCGCACTTGCTGAAAAACATGCTGCAAATTATCGTTACTATTCTGATAATAAGACAAAAGAGCTATTCTCTTTCAATATTCTTGTTTACGGGACTAACGAAGCTGTTTCTAATCTATCAAGCCGTGTTTATGGGCAACTTTCTTCTGGCGTAGAGGCTTCAGCGAACTTGAAGATGGTCGCTCTTAATCGCAATGAAGTAGGAAAAGATACTAATTTTTATCCTCTACCTTGGGCGGTAAATGAAATTCTTGTGGGAAGGGATCGGAATTATCAGATTTGGAGCTCTGGTCATTTTTCAAATTCGCTATATCGTCTGCCCTACATAATCACCAGTGAAGAAGCGGTCGAGTTTTTCCGCCTGCCGATTGGTAGTGAGCGCGTTTCTGCAGGCTTAAATGTAAATGAATCCGGAAAAACAAGTAAAACCTATACATCAAATATCATCAATGCTGGTGATATTACTGTGGGCAAACTCCGTTCATCTTCAAATGGGGATACTATAGGTTTTTCCTTGAAGGATTTAGCGAAACATATGCTTGTAGTTGGAACCCCTGGTTCCGGCAAAACAACTTTCTCTGTAAGTCTATTAGATAGGCTATGGAAAGACCACCGGATACCTTTCTTGGTGATCGAACCGGCAAAAAACGAATATCGCGCACTGGTACAAAGTATACCAGACTTACAGGTTTTCACACCTGGCAAAAATTTTATTTCGCCATTTGTATTTAATCCGTTTGTGCCACCTAAGAATGTAAAACTTGAAACATATAAATCAACATTAAAAACTGCCTTTGCAGCGGCAGTGTCTATGTCCACACCTTTGGATAAGATTTTTGAAGAATCTATCAATAATTGTTATTCGGATTTCCGCTGGTTAGATACATATACCGTTGATGATAAAGGTAAAATATTTAATATATCTGATTTTATTAAATGCTTCCAACAGACATTTGATGAAATAGGTTATACTGGCGATGCAAGAAATATCGGCAGAGCGGGTGTTGTTCGCCTCAACAGCTTAGTAAATCTGTTTGACAACTACTTTTCGATTCCTATTGAAGACTTGTTGCAGAAACCAACTATTATTGAATTGGCTGCTATCGAAAATGCTGATCAAAAAGCGTTGATTATAGCTTTGTTGCTCCTTTCTATCCTTGCATATGTAAACTCTAACTATGTAGGAGAAGGCGGGTTGAAGAATGTGATACTTCTTGAAGAAGCTCATGTTTTATTGGACGCATCTTCCAATGCAGAACAAGGCGACGCGAATCCAAGTACTATAGCGCAAGGCTTGGTTAAGCGTATGCTTGCAGAAATCCGCTCCTACGGTGTGGGAATTATAATCGCCGACCAGTCGCCTCGTAAGGTATCAACCGATGTCGTAGCTCTTACGGATATGAAGATGGTATTTCGCCTCGTGGAAAGCGAAGATAAGCAAATCATAGGTGATAGTACTAATATGACTGATACGCAGATTCAGCGGATGGCAAAGCTTAAGCCCGGTGAAGCGTTTTTATTCTTTAATAAGTTGGATGAGCCAGAGGAAGTAATTACTCCAGATTATCGTCTTGACAATAACATTAGTATCACACTTTCCGATGAGGGAATAAAGCAACTTTCTACATATTGGGAAAATAAAGGAGAAATGCTGCGTCCATATCCACAATGTCAATATTGCGATGCTTGTCAACAGACATGTGATTATGAAAGAAGGGTTCTCGCACGAGAAGTTGCTCGCAGAATTTTCACTCACAACTTTAAGTCCGACACAAAAGATTTTGCCACTGTTCAAAAAGTATTTGGAAAAATCAGTAGCTTAGTGAAAGCCGAGTTAAACGATGAGCCCTTCAACTCCGAACTTTTGTCTTGCGTAAAGGTTCACCTGTGGAGAAGGATTTCATATGGCACCAAAATTCCCGTTAAGGAAATCCAAATTGAGAATTCTTTAAAAAAGTCGAATAAATAGTACGAAAGGAGACACTTCTTATGGGCGAAGAATTCGACGATGTAGTTGATGACATTCCGGTAGATGATACTCCTGAAATAGAAGATGTACCTGAAGACATCCCAGAAGATATACCTGAGGATATTCCAGAAGATGTTCCAGAGGATATTCCAGAAGATGT
>JAJQIK010000077.1 GCA_021199255.1 Clostridiales bacterium
CCGCCGCAAGACGTGCCGCCGCAAGACGTGCCGCCGCAAGACGCGCCGCCGCTTCATCGTTCGTTAAATAACCGCCCCCGTATATCGGCTTTTCCCTTTTTTGGCTGTCGAGCTTGCGAATAAAACAGCAATCCTCTCGCTTGACCGTAAAGTCTACACGGTTAATACCGCCCAGCGTGCTAAAGCATAGCACATTGTTAGGGTATTTGTATTTTGGCAGTTGCTTCACTTTCCCTTTTGCCGTTTCCTTTATAGCTTCGTCCACCAACTCCACAAGCTCGGGGGCTGTCCTGATAAAATATTTATCAAGGTTTGTTACAAAACTTGTTGCAATCCTTGCGCCGTTGTCGTATACAATATCACAATTGGCGCATATGTAACCGATACCCTCAACGGTTGTGGAAAACAGCGTGGCAGCGGGGGCAAAAAGGAAAAAGTCAATGCCCCTGCCAATGTAAAATTCTTTTATCTTTTTTAATATTGAAAACGGCGGATTATCAATAACAACACACCCCCCGGGATAATCGAAATTCTCAAAATCCCCGCCGGGATAAAACGGGCGAACAATTTGCCGCCCCTCAAGCCCGTATTCTTTCACTGCCCAGCTCGCCACCGCTTCATATACAAGTGGGGGAGTGTAGCAATCATCAGTCGTTTTCTTTGGCTTAAATTTTTCAACAAATTCCTCATAGCTTTCCCCGTATGCCATTTTATCCTCCTAATTCTCGCATAAAAAAATGCGCCCTGTGCAGTCAACTGCACAAAACGCATTAAAACTGTTTTATTTTCCTGAAAGCTCGCCGTCCATATTCACCGGAACATAACATAGCTTAAAATTTTTGGGCTTATAATAAGGCGGTTTAACGCCGTATCTGTATACCGGGTATTTGCTCAAATCTACCCCCTGCGCCAATTCCTCCTGCCCCACCTCAATTGGGCGCATAAGCCCGTGAACGGGATGCACTATGCTGTAATCCTCGTCCGTCTCCTCAACAATCCAGTCCGTTACAATGCCCCAGCCCATAGCCGATTTTTTTCCAATCGAAGGAATGTAGCTCAACAAATCCCTAACCTTGTCCGCACGTCCCTTGGCGTAAAACGTGACTTTATTGTCTGCGCAGGTGCGTATAACACAGCTGTTGCGGTATCTCCTGTAAGCTCCCACCGTGCTGCTTATGCAATTTTTCTTGCCACCGTCGGAACGCAGCTTGTCATATTTGTCCGCCGCAAAAAAATCGGGGGATTTGTTATAGCTCTCAATGCTGCGGGACGTCTCCGTGTATATGCCTCTGCTCGCCGCCCACATACCGCCGTAAGGGTACTTGGTAAGCGGTAACCCGATATACCTTGCATCTTCATCTCCTAACCCCTCCAGAACGTGCGGCTCGTATTTTGCAAACCACCCGTGATACAGTATGCTGTCAAGCATTATTATCCCATCAACCGAGTTAATCCGCCCGTCAAACAGCCTCGCCGTAATCCTTAACGGCGTCGCTCTGTCATTATCCTTTCCCACGTTTGCCGCCTCCCGCTGTAAGCAGTGCCATGTCGGCGGCGGTGCAGTTGTCTGCAATATAACCGCTGTAATCCGTAATGAGCCGCTTGTATGTATCGCACATTGCAATTTCTCCGTCTTTTACGGACATGGAGTTCCCCTCGTTGTCGGTCAGCTCGGCATCAAAAAAACCGAATCCTTTTGAGGACATACCGCCAATTTTGGGCATCTCAAACCACTTAGCAAATCCTGTGAGCAATGCACCGTACTCAATATCCGTGCAGTTGTTTGTAAGATATAACGTTTGTAAAAACTGCGTGCCTATTGCCATCAGCTGCACCTCAAAGCGCATTTGCGTTGAAGCCTTTGCACTGTTGTCAGCTTCTATATTCTCAATTTTATCGATTAAATTATCCTTTTTGGTGTCGTCGAATCTCGTGAAGCTCATCTCGTCAATAAGACTGTGCCATGATATGTCGCTGTAAATGCCTGTAATTTCACACGTTTCCTTGCAAAGCGGATATAAAAAGCTCGCTGTTAGCTTGCCCTGCATAATCATATCGCCAACACCTGCTCCAAGCAGGGAAATTATCGGAAAACGCTCCCTTATCGCCTTGGCTCTCGTTACACTGTTGGATACGCCGCCCGTGATGTTGCCGCCCGAATACAGCACGTTGAACGCCTCTTTGTCAACCTGTATACTCAGTGTATCAAGTAAATGCGTTGCAAGTATATCCCGAATTATGCCCCTCACGCTGTTTCCCGTTATAACGGGGAGTCGACCGCTGTCGGTAAGAACCGTGTTGAAATAACTGCCCGTGCTTGCAGTTTCTCCAATGTGAGATACAGGGGACGTTAACGTGTAAATAACTTTAATTTTCTTCATAATCTTCTGCCGCTCCTTCTATTTTCTCCCGCTGAATGCGGTCTCTCACAAGCAGTATTATATACATACTTTCACGCTCCAACAACCGCCGAATATCATCATCCGCCAATAATTTCGGGCGATAATTGTCAATGCCGTCCGCAGTAACAAATGTGCCGTCCCCCAATGGTATAGGCTCGTCCGTTTTGAAATATCTCGGTTTAATGCTCTCAATTTTCGCCTTTCGGCAAAATGCATCGCAAAACTCCGCAGTAGTGTCCGATTTAAGACAGCTCCCACGGATAAACGTCTCCATTCTCGACCATGTTTCCAGTCCGTTTAACGGGCTTTGCTTGTCCCTGCTGCGATACAGCGCATAAACCAATAACGCCGCCTTTGCGTGTGTCATGCTGTCAGTATCAAATCCAAGTCGCATAATAAATCTTCCCTTTCTTTATCGTTTTTTTGACCGCAAAACAAAGGAATTTGTATTTCCCTGCTGTGTCCAAGTTCATAGCGGAGCTTCTCAATAATACGCCAAGCCTTGCCCATGCCTATCTCCGCCGCCAGTTCTGCCGTTATCTCTCCGCAGCTAAGTGCTTTTTTGCTGCACCCTAAGCTGTACAATGTTTCCACAAGGGAAAACAATTGCTTTTGCCTGTCACATGATGTGTATATGCTTTCCGTCTCCAAATTAACCCAGAATTTATCGCTGCTGTAATTGTATTTCGATTTGTAAAATAAATGCTTTTTTTGTGAGGTTGTAATGCAAATCATAAAAGGGGGCTTGTGTGTGCGGGTAAGCGTGTCCCTTATCTGTCTAACGTTGCATAAGCTAATGTCCCCGTCCTCTACTATGTAGCTGTAGCGGATAAGGGAAAAAAGCCGTGAGCATTGCCCGCATATATGCCCGTTTAAATATCCCCAGTCTGTGAAGTTGTCTGATACAGCATCCTTGACCGCCACCCCCGCATCAAAATGACCGCCGCAGATCGGACAATCAAAGCATCCTTCGGTCTGCGTAAATTCTTTAATTGCCACTTCTTGAGTAATGTCGTTCCCTTTGCCGTCTCTGGTTTCATATACTAAAATTTCCATTTGTCCCTGCCCTTTATATCGTTATAACACTGAGCAAATCAATATCATCCAAGTACCCCAATGCGGGCTTGTCCAACACGTCCGCCACAATAAATGCCTGCACAAACGCCTTAAACGGGTCGGTCTTTCGCCCCGAAGGCTCAATCTTGCCGTATATAATATTCACGCCGACTTTCTCCTCCTTTGAGTTGTTTACCGCCCACCGCATAAGCTCATTATCGCCAAAACAGAATTTTCCATTTATAAATCCGCTTGTTACGGCAGGAATAACCTTCATTTCATCTGACGGACGTATGAGCTTAATATTTGCGTTTGTCTCCTTGTCGGGCGAGAAAAAATAATCCCTTAACGCCTTTGATAACAGCGTGTAACGGTAATTATCAATCCCGATTTTGAGTATTACGCTGTTCCGCCTCGCCGCCTCCGTCATTACCCACATGACCGCCGTTTCCGGCGGTATCTCGGGCGCGTCCACAAATGTCAATAACCCTTTCGCCGCCCACGCTTCGAGCGGCGCTTTTATTTTCGGCAAGTCCTTAGACCTCTTGCATATCCACGAGTGCGTAACCCAGTAATATTTATCCTCCACATGATACAGCAGCCCCGCCGATAACATATCGTTAGTTTTTGTGTAATCAAATCCCGCAACACACGGCTTTCCGAAAATAACATTGTCGGGTATTTCCTGATTGGTCTTGAGTATGTTTTCCCATGACGTAACACAACCCTCGGTTTCCTTCGGCGGTCTGTTCATTCGCTTAGTCGCAAAATCACTGTATGTAATCGGGTCTTCCAGATAATCCGAAAACTCGAGCTTAAGCTCATGCAGCAAATCGGGCTTGTATTGTAAGCTCGGATTAGCCTTGTACCACATTTCGGGGTTCTCAATTTCCTCGTCCTCGTCCAGTCGGCAAACAAACGGGAGCGTGCCGTTATCGTCCTTTTCTCCCGCCAGTATTTCCTCCCACCGCTCAAGGCTCTTATCAAGCACCAGCCCACGCACATTGCCGTTGGTCGTAATAATCGTCCTTCGGGGGTGCGCAACCTTACCAAGTCCCGTTACCGCAACGCCTATCAGCTTAGTGCTTTCATAAGCGTGGTATTCGTCAAAATCAACCTTGCCGGGTCTGCCGCCGTCCTTGGATTTATATGCGGACGTTCGGAAGCGGAAAGTCGACCGTGTCTTGATATTTACAATTTCCTCTTTCGTCCAGCGGAAAAACCTCTGCATTTTCGTCTTGTTGGTTTCCAAAACCTCATACACGTCCTGCCAGCTCGCTTTCGCTTGGTCTTCCGACATCGCAAAAATATCAATGTCGTAATGCATAACCCCATTTACAGGTGTCAGCAAGCAGAAATCCTCGAACGATAAATACCCGTTTTTGCCAAGCCCACGCCCCCCGAAAATAACAAGAATCGGAAAGCGCAAATTGCCGTCTTTGTCATATACGCAGTTGTGGAGCGCAAAGCAGAATTTCTCCCACGGGTATAAGCGATAAGGGAAGTACTTCTGCAGGTCTAAGTATGCCGCCAGCTGTTCCCCGTCAACCCGTAAATCCTCATTTGCAAAAATCCGCTCAAGCATATCGCAAAGCAGAAATTGCTCCCTGCATACGGGATAATCCCCCCGCCTGACCTGCTCAATGTATTCATCAATTTCCCTGCACCCAATCATTACAAATCATCGTCCGTGTAAATCTTATCCGTCGTTATTCCCAGCTTCTCCAGTATTAACAACATCTGCCTGTTCACCCCTTGCAGCTCCTTAACAGACGGGTTGTTTTTCTGCACAACAACCCCCACGGAGGAATTGTCCTCATAAGTG
>JAJQIK010000050.1 GCA_021199255.1 Clostridiales bacterium
TTCTTAATAGTGAACCGCAAGAAGGGTACCAGCAATAAATAATTGCCTTTCCTAAAATAGTTGCCTTTTTATGTGACACTGAATCCCGGGCATCACAATGTTGGTGCCCGGGGCAGTGTGCTGTTTAAGGAAGAGGTTTACAGACGGGGTCAGATATAGTGACCGTGACTGTAAGCTCCTTGCCTGCCGGACAGGATAGTTATGGCTGTCAGGCTGTAAGCATATACAAAAAGCTCTGCACTTTGTGCGGTGCTAAAGCCTTGTTATTAGGAGACGCATGATGTTTAGAAAAAACGTGATATATAAAGGAATCGGAATATTGCTGGTGGCAGCGATTTTGGTGGGATATGTGTTTGTGCTGCGCCCTTCAGAGCGCGTGGAGCCGGATAACCCAATTACACCCGCTGAAAAGACATTGTATACAGAGACGCTTGCCGGCGGGACGGGCGGCAGTGATGACGGAGACACTGGCGACGAGCCGGATGCTGCTGAGGAGGCGGAGAATCCGGAAGAACCTGAGGAACCCGAAGAGCCCGAAGAGCCCCAGCAAGAGGAAGAGCCCCAGGAGCCGGAAGAGCCGGAGGCACCCCACGACCCGGATACACCTGAGGACCCGGACCCGGGAGACAGCGGCACCCCTCCAAATCCGGACGGAGACCCGTCAGGCGGAGGTGGGACAGGTGACAATACGGACACTCCGGGAACAGGTGAAGACCCGGGAGGTGAGGGCGAGCCCGGAGACGATGACGGCGATGATGAGGAAGACGGAGTTATAACTGACCTTACAAGCCGGACTATCGTGCGTTCAGAGCTTGAGGACGATACTCTGAAGTTCTATGCCTATTACTCGGACGCCTCGGCAAATGTGACGCTGAAAGTTCGTTACCGCCATGCTGACGACAGCGGAAACGGCACCGTGCTCAGACCCGACGGGGTGAACTACAGTACGCGCTTAAAGCTGGGGATAAATTACATCTATATAACATATACAGACCCTGAAGAGGGAACGAAAAATATCCAGTTTATCATTCACTATGAGGCAAATAAAGCGACGGAAGACAACCCCACGGTGGGGGATAATCCACCGGCAATCTACACAAATCTGGACGACTGGACGGGGTATATAAAAACTCAGAATTTTGTGTTTACTGTAAGGGCAACAAACCACAACGGCGGCGTCATCTACTCCAACATGATAGAGGTTAAGATGGATGGGGTTACAATCAAAAATCCCACCGGAAGTTCTACATATGAGTATGACCTCTACTTTGAACGGCCGAATGTGGGAGATGTAGGTACGCACCGTATTGAAGTAACAGCCTGGGACGGTGAGGGAAATTCAAGCTATAAGTCCTACATTGTGGAGTACTACGCAGAAGACGACGGGGCCACCATAGGCAGAGTTACTATTACCATAGACGCCACCACTGTGGGCGCCGGAATTGTGGAAGTTGGGGAAGTAGATATAATACAGGGCGAGGCTGCGTCAAACGCCTTGGTCACAATGCTTGAAGAATATGGATTTGAATATTCCTACGGCGGGACCATAGACAACGGATTTTATCTCCGCAGAATTACCCGAAGCGACGCATTTATAGGTGACGGTATCCCTGAGAATCTGAGAAGTAAAATTGAACTGGACGGAATACCATTCAACAGCCAGTACAGCTATGACAGTCTGGGAGAATTTGACTATACAATGGGGTCTGGCTGGATGTTCTGCATAAACGAAAGCATTTATCCAGGTAGGGACATGTCGAGACAGACGTTAAACGATGGGGATACTTTGACAATTCGCTTTACGCTTGCATATGGAAAAGATATTGGCGGTTCAAGCTCTACCGGCGGTGATTACGGAAGACTTTCAAGCTACTGCGGCATGTGGGTAAACGGAGGCTATATCCCGCTTGAACACGCCTATGCAGAGACGGCACGGGTAGAGCCCACAGAGACGGAGGACGGATATGTGGAGATGACCTGTTCAAGATGTCACGAGACGTACAGGGAGACGTTGCCGGCCACGGGAGAGCCGGAACCAGAGCCCGAGCCGGAACCGGCGCCGGAACCAGACCAGCAGCCGGAACCGTAACCAGAACCGGAGCCGGAACCGGAACCAGAGCCGGAACCGGAGCCAGAGCCGGAACCGGAGACAGAGCCAGAGCCGGAACCGGAGCCAGAACCGGAACCGGAGCCCGATACAAATCCGGACACGCAACAGGTGTAAATGAAGGTGAAGTATGAGAAACGTATTAATGAAGACGCTGTGTGTAATTCTTGTAATTATGCTTTTAATCCCGTCATGTATTGTCATGGCGGCGGAAGAGGATTTAAAAACCCTAATAGATGAATGTGTTGACGGACAAAAAACAATACTCGGAGTTCCGGGAGAAGACCTCCTTGACAAGAAAGAACTGCTTCCGGCCGGGAGCTCCATATCTGACTGGTCTGCCTTTGCATTTGCGCTGGCCGGGGCGGAAGATGACTATGGGGCTTATATACGCGAACTGGAGAAGTACGTCACCGGCCAGTATAAGGAAAACGGAGTGCTGGACAATATAAAGTCTACAGAGTATCACAGGATTGCACTTACAGTGCTGGCGCTTGGGGGAGACCCGACTGCTTTCGGAAAGGACGGAAGCGGAAATCCGGTAAATCTGATTGCCGACGGTACGTATAATTTTCACGGCGAGTCCCTTGGGCTTCAGGGGCTGAACGGGTGGATTTTTGCACTGATAACCCTTGACGCAATGGATTATTCAGTACCGGAAGGAGCTAAATTCACCAGGGAGGACATGCTCTCGGCAATTCTGGAGGCACAGGAGCCGGACGGCGGATTTGGCCTTTCAGAGGGGGCGTCAAGCGTTGATATTACCGCAATGGCCCTCCAGGTGATAGGGCCGTACCGGGACAGAGAAGACGTTTCCCTGGCAATAGACAAGGCGGTTGACTATCTTGCCGGACAGATGTCAGAGAGTGGATTTTACATAAGTTATGATGTAATAAGCGCCGAGTCTTCAGCACAGGTAATTATTGGGCTTTGTTCCTCCGGGATAGACCCGGAAAAAGATGAGCGCTTTACGAAAAACGGCAATACCATCGTAGATAATCTTCTCAGTATGCGTCTTCCTGACGGAGGTTTTGCCCATAGCCCGGGGGACAGCGAGGGCGACCCCATGGCAACGCAGCAGTCAATGATGGCGCTTTTGGCGCTCGACCGGCTCAGAAACGGGGAAGAGGAGATATACAGCTTTGTATCGTATGTGCCGCCTGAGTATCCGGCCGGCGGCGGAACAACTGTGATTATAATATGCGCTGCGGCTGCTGTGCTGGCCGCGGCGGCGGTGATACTAATTATAAAAAAGACGCGAGGTAAAAAGAATGTTTGAACTGACACAGAGAATTCAAAGTGAAGTACAAAAAGTCATCATAGGCAAAGACGATGTCATAAAAAAGGTGCTGATGGCAATCCTCGCACAGGGACATGTCCTGCTTGAGGACGTGCCGGGTGTGGGAAAGACCACTATGGCCATGGCGTTTGCCAAGACGCTGGGGCTTGACACCAGGCGCGTGCAGTTTACGTCGGATACCATGCCGTCGGACGTGATTGGCTTTTCGGTATATGACAAAGACACCGGAAAACTCAGATATCAGGCAGGGGCGGTAATGACCAACCTGCTTCTTGCCGACGAGATTAACCGCACGTCAAGCAAAACCCAGTCCGCCCTTTTGGAGGCGATGGAAGAACGCCGTGTGACTATAGATGGGGAGACGAGGCCACTGCCCGAACCGTTTTTTGTACTTGCAACACAGAACCCCGCGGGCTCTGCCGGAACGCAGATGCTCCCGTCATCGCAGCTGGACAGATTTCTTATAAAACTCAGTATGGGATATCCGGACAGGGTAAGTCAGGTGGAGATAATGAGAGAGCGCCACCACAAGAATCCTCTGGACAGCTGTGTTCCCGTGACGGACAAGGGCGTTCTTTCAGAGCTCATTGGAAAGACAGCGGAGATATATGTGGCTGATACGATATACGAGTACATAGCCGAGCTCGTAGATGCCACCCGCGGCAGTGAGTATATACAGCTTGGGGTGAGCCCCCGCGGCTGCCTTGCCGTGTGCCGTGCGGCAAAAGCGTGGGCGTTTATATCCGGACGGAGCTATGTAATTCCTGACGACGTGGCGGAGGTACTGCCGAATGTATGTGCGCACAGGCTTGTACTCTCATCCAAGGCAAGACTGCACGAACTCACGGCTGAGATGCTGATAGACAATATTCTGAACGATGTCAAGCGGCCCGATATAAGGGAGTTTTCCGTAAAATGAGGAAGAAAATTATTGCCTCGCTCCTGCTGTGGATACTGGCGGTACTGCTTCTTGCGCTGGCGGCTACCGCGTCTGGGTCCGCGTACATTCTCGTCATGGGTGCAGTTCTTTTTGTTGTACCGTTTGTATCCCTAATACTGAATGTTTTCGTGAGAAAAAAGTACGACGTTGCTGTAACTCTGCAAATCACTGCGGAAAAAAATAAAACGGCTGTGGGACGGGTGAGCCTGCAAAGCAGTTCAAACCTGCCCGGGGGGCGCTGTTTTATAGTACTGTCGGTGAAAAACAGTTTCACCGGCGAGGAGACAGAGACCACAGTGTCCCTTATGGCCCTGGGCAAGCGGACAGTTACATCGGACTTTACTTTGAATTCAGAGCACTGCGGATATGTTACGGTGTCGGTAAAAAAGGCGGTTTTAACAGACTGGCTTGGTTTTCTGCCTATTCGTGTAAAGCGGACGGCCGTGGCAAAGATGTCTGTGTTGCCGGACACATTTGACACAGATGTGACGATAGATGTTCCGTATATTGCTCCGGAGGACGACGAGGCGTATGCAAATGAGAAAAGCGGATATGACTATTCAGAGGTTTTTCAGCTGCGTGAGTATGCACCCGGGGACAGCCTTAAGCAGATACACTGGAAACTGTCTGCCAAGACTGACCGGCTTGTGGTGAGAGAGGCGAGCCAGCCTGTGTCAAGGTCACTGCTGATATTCTGGGATAAAAATACGGCGGCGTCCTCACCGGAGCAGTTAGATGCGATGGCAGAGACTGTGGCTTCTGTCTGTCAGGCCGTCAGTCAACAGAATATTGCATATACGCTCTGCTGGTCAGACGGTAGGGAAAACAGCTGCGCCGATATAGAGGATACGGACTCACTTCTGAGGGAAATACCGCGCATGCTGAAAAAGGGCGCTGATACATAC
>JAJQIK010000022.1 GCA_021199255.1 Clostridiales bacterium
CTGTAAGACCTGTTTTCCAGACACAGCCCGGCGGGCTGCAGGATATCTGCTGTGTAGCGGGGAACTAAAACACGGAAAATACCGCCTTTGCCATACAGCAAAAATGCTAAGATAAGAAAATCTGCTTTCCCTTATCTTAGCACAATATCATTCATCGTGCAAACAAAATTTAATACATTTTATCATGAAGGCAATCTCATGATTAATGGTGAAATTGCACAATAAATACAACATTGTGAATGAGTTTTGCAGTTCTCTGAAAAGTACATTAGAACAGGTTATCATTTACCCGTATAATCTCATTTACCCGTATAATCAGAGAGGATGTTCCCCTGGTATCAGGGAAACATCCTCTCCATCAATCTTCTGATATGGCAGCGGCCTAAACGATTGGCCGATGCTTTCTCAGTAACGCTTTACTTCGTAACCTTCAAGGTCAGCTTCGTCGCCTTGCTGTCCGCACTAAAGGTGTAACTTGCGTAAGTTCCATAAGTTACATACAGGGTATAGCTGCCTGCCGGGACATTCTTGATATTCTCATTAAAACTCAACTGGAATGTCGCACTGCCATCGTCATTAACCTTCAGCTGCGTAGCACCCAAACCACTGTTAATAGCATTATACAGAGCCAGATAACTTTCATAATTCTTGCCATAATAAGCAGAGACATCCAGTTCCACCATAACATATTTATCAGTCAAATCTGTATAATTCTTGCTTGTGGTTACAGTAGCCGTTACCGTCTGAGTCCCTTCTGCGCTCCGGCTTACGCTGCCGCTAAGCTTCGTATTAGGCGCCGCCGTCTTTCCGATTCCCTTATTCTTAATAGTATAGGTCTGTTTAACCGCCGTCTTTCCGGAACCGATAGTCAGGGTCACGGTGCAGGTAGCCGCAGTGGGCAGGATTCCTAAGGATGTACCATAATTATACAACACCTTTGCACCTTTCACTGAGAAGGAACAGCCTACAAGCTCCGAACCAGGTAAAGTCCAACCCCCATCAGCTGTATCTTTTACATTTAAATCTAAGCAAACATAGCTATTGGACGTGCCATCGAACTCAAACGTCCTAGCTTCTCCCCAATCACCGCCAGCATTGACGTACCCCAGAGAGATCGAACTGCTATTTTGACCACTATAAGCAAATGCATTGACATCATATTCAGCATAGACATCATTGATAATATTCAACCCTTCCAGAACTGCGCTCTTCTTGCCGCCGTCATTGGCTGTTGCGGTAATCTTCACATTGGAAACCGCTTTGCTTACGCTCAAGTACCAGTTTGTCGTATTGCTCATGCCTCCGAGATATTTATATAAGCTGACCGCCTTGTTGCTGGATTTCAGGGTAACGTCGCTCAATGACATAATTTCACCCGCTGTGTAGGTATCCTTTTCCAAGGTGCCCTTAGGCAGGACGATTACGCAAGCTTCATAGTCTTCGCCGTCTCCGTCATTCACAAGGTCTCTGCCTTCCACAGTCTCGTTCCCCCTGGTGATAACGGTGTATGTGCCACTCGCATTCACTTTTGCAATCACAACCTCGCCAGGCTGTAATGCCTCAGCGCTGATGGTAACCGTCTCAGTGCAAGCATAGGCTGTATTCCCTTGATAGTCCGCCGCCGTCACCTTGACTCTAAACTGGTTATCCGTTTCGGTCTGGGAAACCACATAATCCTTGGCTACCGTCACGGTTCCATTCTTGACGGTGACTTTGGAGGCCAGGTACTTAAACTGCTCACTTGAAGATTCATTAAGACCCTTTCCTTCTGTATCCACGATCTCATAGGTATACTTCTTATTTTTCAGGGTGCCATAATAACCATATGTCTCATCATAAAAAGTATAGCTGCCTGCTGTCACTTTCAGGGTGGCAGCTTTCTTATCCGCTTTGTACAGGGTCGTTGTGCTTGCGACAGCGCTCACATAGTTTACAGTCTCCGCAAGGGTGATTTTCAGGGTTGCTGCGGCCGCATTACCATCTTCAGCAGCCTTTGCTTTCACTGTTACCGGATAATTCTTTGCAGTAGCATTATCATCTCTAGCCGCTTCAGTTACCGTAGCGTAAATCTTGCCGTCTTCTGCCCTAAATGTTACGTAATCTGTTTCCCCATTTACAACGGAGTCAATTGAGTCTATTTCCCTACAGGTCGCGTTTTTATCAAAGCTATAGGTTGCTACAACTACATCACTCTGCCCATAATACAACGTGGTAGTCCCCTTCTTCAGGGTAAGCTTCGTCGCGTAAGCAGAAGCCTTGGTTGCTACATTTTTTGTCAGTTCCGTTGTCTTAGCGCCTGTGTACAGAATGTCTGTATCATCTGCGCCGGTCGGTTCTTCACTATTTGTTGTCTGCACTAAGGTTACTTTCAGGCTGTATTTGTTGGCCGTGAGTTCCTCCCTGTTTTCCTTGACTTGAATGTCTGCCGTCTGGGACGCTCCTGCCCTCTCAAAGTAAACAGTTTTTGTCTGGCCCTCTGTGCCATAGATAGTAACTCCCTCATCCAAAGAAGTTACCTCTACCTGGTACCATACCTTGCCGGTATTGGGGGTAGGGATATTCTTATCAGAGCTTAAGGTCAGGGTCAGGTTTGTGTCAGTGGCATCCGCCAGCTTCACACTCGGCCCTTTTTTCGCGTTGACCCATGCGGGGTCTGACGGTTGCAGCGTAAAGGTACATACTGCTACTCCACTTTCTTCTGTCCCTTGCAGTGTATCTTTAATAGTGATGGTATAATTCCCAATCGCTTCAGCCGTAGCGGCGCCGGTCGTCACAACCAGCTTCCCGTCTTCTATTTTTGCCGTAACGTCGTTTTCACCTTCTGATTCATCATCATCTGCTTTCTCTACTACCACCACTAACGTACTGGTATCCACACCCTTAGGGCTGGTGGTGATAGCATACTCCGCCGTGGTATCCACAGTCTGGCTCAAAACGTCCTTTTTCACGCCCTTTACGGTAACGCCCTTAATCACAGCGGATACGCTGAGGGTAAAGCTGCCTATCTTGACCTCCGTGGCATTATCTCCCTCACCCTCTTTGGTGTAGAGGTTCACGGTAAGTTTCTTACCCGCTTCTGTTGGGGACGGGGTAATGGTAGCATAAGCATAACCCTCTTTTATTTCGGCGTCTGTTGCGGCAGCCTTTTTCCCGTTCAGGACTTCAACTTTTGACATCTCTACAGCGGTTTCAGTGCCGTAGGTAGCCTCTACGATATATTCCTCTCCATACAGCACGGAATAAACATTCTTCACCGGGGTCAGGCTATCTCCATCCGCTTTCAATGTGAAGGTATAAAGCCCTTTAGAGCTGATCACCGCATTGGTGTCGCCAGTCATTTTCACGGTAATCTCGCCGCCTGTGGCTTTCACGGAAGCTTTCTTGGCTGCTGCGCCGTCAAGCTGGGTGGTTGCCCCGGTAATCTGGCAGTTTTCCTTAGGCGTCACCACCAGTACCAGGCTGGAACCCTCATCTACGGTGTAGAAGTTTGTGTCATTCGTTCCATCACTATCTATTGTATCAGCTTCCAGCGCTTTGCCATTGAGCTTGGCGCTGACATCTACTTCGCTCCCATTATAGGACACCGTCAGGGTTTCCTGTTCGAGCTGCTCATTAATGGTTATTTCCCCATCTGTACCTGTGGTTAACAGTGACGCCGGTATGCTGTACTGGTAGGTGGTTACAGACTTAACGGTATTTTTAGACTCCCAGACAAATCCTGTGCCTGCTTCTTCCTCTGCGCCTGCCACCGTTACCACCGGTTCATAATTTCCTGTAGCGGTCACGGTGAAATCTACGTCCAACGTATTGGCGGAAACGCTGTAGGTATTTTTTGTTCCTGCGACTTTCTTTACCTGGCTTGTCTCCGTAACGCTGTAGGCCATATGGTCGGCCTTATTGTTAAAGATAAACTTCGTGGATTCCTCACCCTCGTTAAGGGTTAAGCCTGCGGCGCTTACCGCTACCACCAGCTCAATCTTCTGAATCTCCGAATCACCGCCAAATGTCAGGTCACTTTGACTGATTGTTACGCTTGTGACAGTACCTCCAGTACCTTCCAGCAGATCCTTCCGGCTTGTGTCGCCGCTGATCTCATCGCCATTTGCATCTTTATAGATTAAAGCTGCCGTGGTAATCTGATAGCCGGCACCCACTTCCAGGGAGCCGGAATAGTAACTATCCTCTGCCGTATAAGCAGGTTCCCCAGCTACCATATATTGAGCTATAATCTCGTCGTAGTTAACTATAGCAGTCAAGGCCGCTTTCGCCGCGCTGTTCCCGCTGACCGTCAGGGTCAGGGAATTGGCCGACACCGTGTCTACTTCAGAAGTGATCACCACCTCAACATTTCCCTGTATATCCCAAATGGTATAAACATCATATCCTTCTACTCCAGCATTTTCAATCTTGCTGATATTAGCGTTCCCCTCCGTTTCCGCTGACAGAGCCACTGCACCAACGACATACTTATTATCCGCCTTGACCGCAAATGTCGCGGATTTGTCCCGTTGGATATCGCTCAGCGATTCGATTTCTCCCTCTTTGTCAACGGTATAAGTATAGCCGGAGTCGTTACCGCTAACCGCCACAGCATGAGCAAATACATGGCTGTCAGTCGTCAGCGTTACCGTATACGTCGGAATCGCACTGGCCGTCACCGTGATGGTGGTATCCGCTGTGATAGTATAGGTGTATTTGCCCTCTTCATCAGGATCCAGCTCAGTTCCGTCTCCTTCAGCACCGGTTTCCTTTGCCATAACCACAGCACTTTCATAGCCATCGGCGCAGGCTACGGTGAAAGCAAAGCTATCCTTCTCAGTGTATTTGACGGTAACAGTTGTTTCACTTGATTCTACCGCCTTAGCATCGCTAACACCTGAAACCGTTACGGCAGCGTTCGACAATGCAAAAGCCACCGTATACTCGATTTCCTTCACCGTGACCGTCAGGGTGACATTGCCGGTAATCTTGCCACTTGCCAGCGTATATTGTTCTGTCTCTTCATTTGCTGTCAATGTGCCGCTGTCTTCCTCTCCGACCGCATATGCTACCGAAGCCACCTCATAGCCATCGGCGGGTGTTACCGTGAATACCAGGTTCGTGCTTGCCGCAATGCTTCCGTCCGAAACGCAGCTATCCACATACGCTATGGCTGCACCTAAACCGTCCTCTGCTTCACTGCCCGAGGTTCCAATTTTCTCCGTTACGCTATACGTTGCTTGTTCTTCCTCTTCCAATACTTCTGACGTCAGAACCGTATAACCGGCTACGGTAGTGTCTTCCCCTGGCGCGCTACCGTCCTCTTCTGAAGCTCCAGCCTCTTCTGCGGCCCCGGACTCCTCCGCAGGCTCGTCGGCTGACGCTTCCTCCGCAGTCTGTTCGCCGGTTTCTTCCGCAGACTCTGTCTCAGAAGCCTCTTCTGTCCCGGCCGTTTCTTCGGCCGCTTCGGTTTCTCCGGAAACCACTTCCTGCGCGGCTTCATTCACTGGCAGCTCAGCGGCATAGGCAGACGACGAGGCCTGGGGCGCCATAGTCGCTACCATAGCTACTGCCAGCAAGATGGAAAGTCCGCGTTTGATTTCCGTCATTACTTTTTTCATACTCATTTCTCCCTTCTATAAGATTGTCGTATTGAGTGACACATTCGTATCAAATAGGGAGTCAATCGAGATTCTGTTCCTCGGTCTTCCGCGGGTAAGGTTCCGGCTCATCTGTCAGCCCGGCAAGATAATCCATACTGCTGTCCAGAGCTACTGCAATTCTTTTGCACTGTTCAAAAGTATAATATCTGGTACCCTGTTCGATCTTGCTGTAATCGCTCTGGTCGATTCCCGTCAGTAACTGCATTTTAGTCTGGGTATATCCTCTCGCTTTCCTTAATTCCCTCAAACGCTGATTCACAGCAGCCACCTCAATTACACTCTACTACATACTAAAGTCACTCTATTAAATTATACTGATTTTCAATACTTGCATTAGGGTGGAACTGACCTATTGTCAAAGAAAGCAAAAAAAACTAAGGTAAGAAAATCTGCTTTTTCTTACCTTAGCGTAATATCATTTATCGTATAAATAAAATTTAATATATTATCAAACTTATTTAAGACAACCTTGCCTTCCGCCGCCTTATCATTCAACAGCATAGCTCAGGCTGCGTAAAATATTTCCCATATTTGCCGTCGTCCGCATCCATAAAGCATAATCCCACAATTCCCCGCCCTGTATGGGCGCCGATGGCGCATCCCACGGTTCCTACCATGACCGATTTCGGTTTGATCTCCTGTTCGATTACGGACAGCATATAATCGCGCCCCTCTTCGTCCTCGCCGTGGCAGATAGCTATCTGCTGATTTTCCAGGTGGCAGCCGTTCTCCTTCGCGTAATCAACGAGAAAGCGGAGAGATTTCTTCCGTCCGCGTACCGTTTTAATGACCGAAAGCGCCCCCTTTTCGTCCACAATCAAAATCGGCTTCATATCCAGCGTCTCCGCCACTGTTCCCTTGACTTTAGTCAGTCTGCCGCCCTTGATCAGATACGCCAGCGTATGAACCGTAAACACATGTCTGATATGGGCTATATAATAATCCGCCGCTTCTATCAGTTCTTCCTTGGAGGCTCCTTGCTCCAACATGGCCACCAGCTTACTGACCACCAACCCAAAACCGATGGAGGCTGATTTGGAATCAATAATCGTCAGATCGAAATCCGGATATTCCTCCAGCACATTGTCTTTCGCAATATGGGCGGCGTTGTAGGTTCCCGCAATGCCTGTAGAGAAACACAGGTATATAACCGTATCCTTCGCCTGCGCATAAGGAAGAAAGGCTTCCGTAAACATTGCCGGATTAATATGATAGGTCTTGACGTCCCGTCTGATATCATCCAGTATCGCATAAAATTCTTTTGTCCGAATCGTCGCGCCGTCAAAATAATCTACATCATCGATCACCACCGGCGTAGGAATCACATGCAGCTTATGCCGCTTTATATACTCCTCCGGCAAATCACTTGCAGAGTCCGTAATAATTCTGATCATAACAATCCTCCCTCTCAGAGCAGTTTACTGCGATGACACCACTCCTAAAAATAATCCGAAAAGTAAGGCTTTTCCGCAGGAATCATTCTCTCCAGCCAGGTAAGCATATAATACTCCGTCTGAATCCTTTCATGCTCATACAGATAGCTGGGGCGCTTATAACCCATCAGCATGGTCGTCAGGGTATTAACCGTCAGTTCCACCACATTGATGGACTGGTTATCGTCCACCTTATCGCAGACCGTCTCCCCTTCATGCCAGGATACCATATAATCTCCTTCATTCCAGGGCGCCATTTGGTCGTGCACCTTGAAATGAATTTTAAAATCCTCCGGCTGAATCAGATAGGGGTATTTCCGCAGAAATTCTTCCACGTCGATAATCCTCGCCATAATATAAGGAGAAATCGTCTCGGTAATCTCGCTGTCCTCCAGAAGATAAGCCAGCGTCTCGCCGGAATAGTTTGCGCCCTGTACCTGGTCGATCATGGAAAAATGCGCGCTGATATAATTCCACAATCCATGGTTGGCCTCAATATTTAAGTATACCATTTCTTTAATATAGAAAATATCATTGGCAATATAGTAAACCACATAACCCAAAGGCTTATGCTCCTTACTATAATAAACCGCCGCAATCATATCGTCATTATCCCAGCGCCAGTATTCTTCCCAGGACAAAGCGTCACGAATCAGCGCCCCGTGCCTTTGCAGCGCGAAATAGGAATGTACATTGTGGTAGTCCTCGGAATCCAGGCTGACCCGTTCCACCATTCCCTCCACCGGATGAAGCCCCGGCAGTTGGGTGTCCTTAATGGTAAACGTGAGCTTGTCGGACACGATTTCCCACCCCATCTTACGGTAAAAGGGAATCGAATAGGGATAGAGAAAGGAAATCGGCATCTTCTGTCTGTCCATATAATCGAGGGCGCGCCGCATCAACCCATGGATCAGCCCTCGCCCTGTATATTCGGGATAAGTGGCCACGCCGGTAATGCCGCCCATATCCATGATTTCATCATATACATTGACCTTCATGGAGTAAACTACAATCATAGAAGCTAATCTGTCCTTATAAAACCAGCCTAACACATAGGCTTCTTCCAGAATCGGGCGTTTCGCGTACTTAATTTCCTCCTGCTTCCAGCCCGTCTGAAAAAGGTCATAGGAGGTTACCTGAAAAGCATATTGCAGCAGCGCGTTAAACTGTTCCAAATCCCCTTTGTCCAATTCCCGCATGCGGAAATCTCCGTTGACTTCTATGTAATGACGCTGTTCCGACTGACTATCCATACTGACACCTGTATCTTTCTTTCGGGCATAACCGCATAATCTAAGTACCAATCCCTGTCATATAATCTCAGGCTTTCCCCATCTGATCCAGCAGTTGAAGCTTAATATCATACAGCTTGCTGGAAAGATCCACATACACCTTATGGGGATTCACCAGACGTCTGGTTTCATCCCACAGTGTCTCCTGTTCCCGCTGGCAGTATTCCCTGATATCCATCACCCTGGGCGATGTATAACAGCACTGGCCGTCCCGGAATACCGGCGTCAGCAGTTCTCTTAACCGATAACTCCCTGCCGGAAGCCTGGTCTTTTTCCAGGGTTCAGCGGGATCAAAGAGCAGCAGCGGTTCCTCCTCGTCAAATTTCTCATCGACCAGACAGATCAGATCCGCCTTGATTTTGCCGGTCTCTTTATCATATACGCGGTAAATCGTCTTATTGCCGGGATTTGTTACCTTCTCCGTATTTTCGGACAGCTTGATCTTGGGGATAAATTTCCCGTCCTTTCCCATAATAGCCGCCAGCTTATAGACGCCGCCGAAGGACGGGCAGTCCTTGGAGGTGATCAGATGTGTCCCCACGCCCCATGAGGTAATGGCCGCCCCCTGATCCTTCAGGCTCTGAATCAAAAATTCGTCCAAATCGTTAGAAGCGGAAATCACCGCGTCCGGGAAGCCTGCCTCATCCAGCATCTTACGCGCTTTCTTGGAAAGATAAGCCAGGTCTCCGCTGTCTAAGCGGATACCGTAATAGGTCAGAGGAATCCCCGCCTCCCGCATCTGGGTAAATACGCGGATAGCATTGGGAATACCGGATTTCAGCGTATCATAGGTATCCACCAGCAAAATACAGGCGGACGGATACATATCCGCGTAGGTCTTAAAAGCAGTATACTCATCGGGAAAGCTCATAATCCAGCTATGGGCATGGGTGCCTTTCACCGGCACGTCAAAGAGCTGGCCGCAGAGCACATTCGAGGTGCCGATACAGCCGCCGATCACAGCCGCCCTTGCCCCATAGGTACCCGCGTCCGGCCCCTGGGCGCGGCGGAGGCCAAATTCCATAATGCCGTCCCCCTGCGCCGCATAGCAGACTCTGGCTGCTTTGGTGGCAATCAGGCTCTGGTGATTGATAATATTTAAGATGGCCGTTTCCACAAGCTGCGCCTGCATGATGGGCGCAATTACCTTGACAATCGGTTCACGCGGAAAGATCACCGTCCCCTCAGGAATGGCGTAGATATCCCCGGTAAACCTGAAATCCTTCAGATAATCCAGAAAATCCTGATCAAAAATACCCAGACTCTCCAGATAAGCGATATCCTCTTCGTAAAAGCGAAGCTCTTTGATATACTGGATCAACTGATCTAATCCCGCGGCGATGGCAAAGCCCCCGTCACAGGGATTATTGCGGTAAAAGGCGTCAAAAATGACCGTCTCATTCTGATTCTTGTTTTTAAAATACCCCTGCATCATCGTTAGCTCATATAAGTCTGTGAGCAGCGTCAGATTCTGTCTGTCCATATCTCTCCATTCCCTTTCCGGTTCAACCTGTCCGTTTCCGGTCTCTTCATTTCTAAGCGTTTTTTAATTCTAAGCGTTTTTTTAATCTGCGCCGCAGAAGTCCCGGAGCCTCGGTTTGTTTTTTCACAGTATACACCCTTTTGCCGGAATTAAAAAGGGGGTATCCGTTCTATCCCTGTCAGCAGAAGCTGAGCCAGATACCTGGCCGCAGGCAGAATCGCACGGGTATCCACGCAAAATTCCGAATGGTGAATGGGATATCCCACGCCCGTACCAATCTTCACATAGCAGCCCGGCACCTGTCTTCCCATCGTATCGCTATCTTCATAAAAGGCGAAATCGTCGCCGCCCATGGAACGTTCCTCCGATACGGTTTTCATTCCTAACCTTCGGGCGGCCTCCTCGCAGATCTGAACCAGCCTGCCATCGTTATAGGCAGCCGGCGGCCCTGCCGTCCACTCTACCTCGGCTTCGGCGCCATAGGCTGCCGCTGTCTGTTCTGAGATTTCTTTCACTCTGCGTTCATATAAAACGCGGTCATGCCTGTCCATGGTACGGACAGTACCCTCCAGCTCCGCCTCTGCGGGAATAACGTTCCAGGTCGTCCCTCCCGTTATTCTGGTGACGCTTAGAAGCGAGGGGTGAAAAGAATTTACATTGCGGCTGACAATCGACTGTAAGGCCTGCACGATAGCCGACGCGGCAAGAATGGGATCAACGCCGTCGTCGGGGTGCGCGCCATGGCAGCCGACTCCCCTGACTTTAACGGCGAAGCGGTCTACCGCCGCCGTCACGTATCCTTCCCTGACGCCGATCACATTCACCGGGTTGGTAGGATCTGCATGGAATCCCCAGACATAAGGCACATCAGCCATCACATCTGTCTCCAGGATTTTCAGCGCTCCATGAGCCTCTTCCTCCGCCGGCTGAAAGATCAATTTGATCGTACCGGATAATTCCTGTCTGCGCTCCTGCAGCAGAAGCGCCGCCCCAATCCCCGCCGTAATGTGCAGGTCATGGCCGCAGGCGTGCATATGCCCCGGTATTTCAGAGCGATACTCCAGCGAAGTCTGTTCCACAATCGGAAGGGCGTCGATATCACAGCGCAGGGCGGCTCTGGCCGCGGTCTGCTGATCCTTCTGTCCTCTTATCACGGCTACCAGCCCTGTTTCCAGCGGGTAAGGCAGAATCTCAATCCCCGCCTCAGTCAGCAGCTCCCGAATCCTCGCCGTAGTCTGCACTTCTTCATAGGACAGCTCCGGATGCCTGTGAAACCATTTGAAATTTTCTATTAAATACTGCTCAAGGCGTTCCATCAGCCCAGCCCTCCATTAGGGTCCAGCGCGTCCCGTAAGGCGTCCCCGATAAAGTTAATGGCCATAACGATTACGACAATCAGCAGACCCGGCGTAATCCAGAGCCAGGGCTGAGAAGTCAGCACCGTCACGGACTGAGCGCCGTTCAGCATATTCCCAAGGCTGGCTGTGGGCGGCTGTACGCCCTGCCCCAGAAAGCTCAAAGCCGCTTCGTCCAGGATAGAAAGCGCCAGCACGGAGGTTGCATAAACCAGAATCGGCGCCACCGTATTGGGCAGAATCTCGGAAAACAAAATATGCCAAAGCGACATTCCCGCCACAATATTTCCCTTTACAAAGTTTGTCTCCCGCAGATTCAGCACATTTCCCCTCACCAGCCTCGCGATCCCCGGCCAGTCCACAAACCCCAGAATCAGAATAATATTCCACAGACCCGGTTTGAAAATCGCCGCCGCTACAAGCACCAGAAGAATGTAGGGAAAGGACATCACCATATCCGTAAAACGCATAATAACCATATCCGCCACGCCGCCAAAATATCCGGCAACCAATCCTAAAATCACGCCGATTACGGTAGAAATCAGCGTCGCCATCACCCCGACTAACAGGGATATCCTGGTGGCATACAGCAACCTGCTGAGCATATCTCTGCCGATCAGATCCGTTCCCAGCCAAAAATCCTTCGAAGGAGGCTGGGCAAAAGCCCCTGCGATCTCTGTAGGGTCATAGGGCGCTATCACCGGCGCCAGAAGCGCGGCGCCTGCCACAACCGCCACAACCGCCAGGCTGACTGTTGCCAGATGATGCCGTTTAAACCTGCGCCAAACTGTCTGTAAATAACTCTCACTGTGGATATCCTGTTCCCGGTATCCTTCTGCATCGGCAACGGCGTATGCAGCTTTTTTCCTAAAGATTCTCTTCCTGTGGTTCACCATGCTCTCCCCCTAATCTAACTGAATGGTAGGGTCTACCAATGCATACAGAATATCCGTTACCAGATTAGCGGCTAACACTACAATCGCCGACAGCAGGCATACGCCCATAATAACCGGGTAATCCCTGTTGCTGATGGCGCTCATGGTCATCAACCCCAGTCCCGGCCAGGAAAATACCTGTTCAATGATGACCGCCCCGCCGAACAGCACCGGAATCTCCATACCGATTACGGTAATAACAGGCACCAGCGCATTTCGCAGAGCGTGCTTATTGATAACGCGGAAACGCCCGATTCCCTTGGCTCTTGCTGTCCGCAAATAATCCTGCTGCAAAATCTCAAGCACCGCGCTGCGGATATAACGAATATTGCTGCCCGCCATGGAAAACGCGAGCACCATCACCGGCATAACCATGTGCTTCGCCACATCTGCCGCGCCGCCCTGGGTTCCCAGCGTAGTCATACCGCTGGAAGGAAGCCAGCCAAGCTTAATGGTAAACACATAGACGAACAGCATGGAAAGGAAAAATCCCGGCACACTGCTTCCCAGAAAGGAAATTGTCACTACCGTATAATCTCCCCTGGAATACTGATGAATCGCGCTGTAGATACCCGCCGGAACCGCCAAAAGCAGGCTGACAAGCAGAGAGACTCCCATCAGCAGAAGCGTCGGCCCCAGATGGCTTCCTATCATGGAGCTGACCGATTGGTAAGATTTCATGGAATATCCCAGATTACCGTGCAGAAGCTGACCCAGCCAGACAAAATACTGGACATATACCGGCTGATCCAGCCCCAGGGCAATCCTTTTAGCCTCCACCGCCGCCTGCGACACGCGGGGGCCCTGCAGCATCTCAAGAGGGCTTCCAGCCAGGCACATGATCGCATAATCAATAATGGTAATGCCGATCAGGACCGGAACAGCAATTAAGATACGTTTCAATATATATTTACCCATGCTTCGCCTCCTGCATCCTGGCCAGTACCACCGGACACGCCGCCTGGCGCGCACCCGCCAAATCCACCTCCCGCAGTCCGGGCGTCTCCTGTTTACACTGTTCCACCGCGTAAGGGCAGCGACTGTGGAACCTACAGCCCTCCGGCGGATTCATACTGCTTCCGACTTCCCCCTGCAATAGCTTTCGTTCTTCCTTTTTTTGACCCGTATCCGGTATCAGAACCGCCTCAAGCAGCGCTTTGGTATAGGGATGGACGGGATGGCGGAATACCTCTCCGGCCTCGCCGATTTCCACGATCTGACCCATATACATGACGGCGATCCGATCGCTGACATAGTTGACCGCCCCCAGTCCATGCCCCACAAATAAAAGCGTCAGCCCCAGTTCTTTCTGTAATTCCTTCAACAGATTAAGAATCTGCGCCTGAATCGATACGTCCAAAGCGCTCACCGGCTCGTCGCAGACGATAAATTCCGGATTCAAAGAAAGTGCCCTGGCAATGCCGATTCTCTGTCTCTGCCCGCCTGAAAATTCGTGCGGATATCTGCCCAGCACAGTTCTCGGAAGGCCGACCATATCCAGAAGCCTCAGAATATCCTGTTCCACCGTGGCTCTGGTAGATATATGATGATACAGCATAGGCTGTGCCAGTATCTCATAAATATGTTTTCGCGGATTTAAGGAGGAATACGGATCCTGAAATACCATTTGCAGCTTTGTCCGAAGCTGTTTCATCTGCTTCTTATTCTCCCGAACCGCCGACAGGTCGCAGCCATTATAATAGATGTGACCCGCCGTGGGAGTCTCTAAGCCCACCAGCTGCCTGCCTATGGTAGATTTTCCGCAGCCGGATTCCCCTACCAGCCCCAGCGTCTGCCCCTTCGCAATCGAAAAGCTGACGCCATCTACGGCTTTGACGAATCCGATGGTATGAGTGATAACGCCGCCCTTGACAGGATAGTATTTTTTCAGATCTTTTACTTCGACCAGCGGCACTCTTGTTTCATCCCTCATCACGCATATCTCCCTCATACGACACCACACACTTAGCCGTATGTCCGCCGCCAAAATCATAGTTTTCCTGCGGCTTGTCACATTTCTTTCTCCGATAAGGACAGCGCTCGGCGAAACGGCAGCCTCTGATATCGTCATAGCTTTCCGGCACCATACCCGGAATGGCCTGTAGTTGTCTGTCGGCCTCGTCCCGGATCGTAGGAACCGTATTCAGCAGCGCCTCGGTATAAGGATGCCTGGGATGCGCAAAGATTTCCTCCGCCCCCGCTTCCTCGATGATCTGTCCCGCGTACATCACCAGAACCCGATCCGCCATATTCGCCACCAGACCGATATCATGGGTAATCAGGATCATGGACATCTCCTTTTCCCGCTGCAATTCTTTTAACAGCTTCATGATCTGAGCCTGTATCGTCACATCCAGCGCCGTCGTCGGCTCGTCCGCAATCAAAAGCTTAGGATTACAGGACAATGCCATTGCAATCATCACTCTCTGGCGCATACCCCCTGACAGGGTGTGGGGATATTTTCTGATGACCTGCTCCGGTTCCGGCATTCCTACCTGCGCCAGCAGATCGACAGCCCGCCGCCTGGCCTGCTCCTTTGACAGCCCCATATGGATTCGGATACTCTCCGTAATCTGGCTGCCCACAGTAAACACCGGATTCAGGGAAGTAAGCGGATCCTGAAAAATCATCGTCAGTTCATCTCCCCGGATCCGATCCAGCTCTTTCTCTTTCAGGGAAAGAAGGTTCTTACCGTCAAACAGGACAGAGCCGTCAACGACAGCTCCGCCCTTTCCTAATAATCCCATAATAGACAGGGAAGTGACGCTTTTCCCACAGCCTGATTCGCCCACAATGCAGACCACTTCTCCCTGATCTACCTGAAAGCTCACATGGTCAACACTAATATTCTTACCATAATCTCCGGCAAAAACCGTTGTCAGATCCTGAACCTCTAACAAATGTGGCATAGTGTTACCTCCCTGTTGCTCCTATTACTCTGTCTCTGCGACGTCCCAATTCTGTACGTCATTGAAGAAGCCGTATACCGTAGGCTCCGCCCCGGTTACACGGTTATTAACCGCGCCCATCTGGCTGATCACATAGACGGAAAACATGGGAACTTCCTCCTGTACCTTCCGATCCACAATAGCATAATCCGCTTTTAACTGCTCGATGTCCGTAGTGCTCTGAGTGTCCTCCAGCGCCGCGTTAATCTCCTCATCAGCGTATCCTGTCCAGCTTCCCTCCCCGGACAGCAGCCATGCCACGTCCGGATAAGGATCTACCGGCGCATAGGTGTACTGTACCGCCAGGATATCATAATCGGCGCCGCCTGCCACGCTCATTAGGTTCGCCAGGTCAAGGGTGGTAATTTCCACATTAATTCCTACCGCCGCCCACTGTGCCACCAGAATCTGCGCACCGTTGACAAAGGTACTGTCCCCTGACCAGACATAGAAGCGAAGGGTCTGGGAACCGTCCCAGCCTGCTTCCTCCAAAAGCGCTTTGGCCTTCTCCGGGTCATAGCCTAACGGCTCCACAGAATCGTCATAATAAGGGCTGGCGGAGGAAACAAATCCGTCGATAACCTCCCCGTGCCCTGCCAGCAGTTGATCTACTAACTGCTGCCTGTCGATCGCATAGACCAGCGCCTGACGCACTCTGGCGTCCGGAATATTGGCCGTCTGGATAAAAGCGGACTGGTTGGTCACCGGTTCTCCATAGACAGCGGTAACGTTCTCCAACTGCTCGATGCTCTCATAATCCGTCTCCGGGATTGCGGTCATGGTAAGCTGCGTAATATCAATCTCACCGGACTGCAGGCCGGCATATACCTGGCTGCCGTCTACGATCTTAATATTCAGCTTATCAATCTTAGGCGCACCCTTAAAGTAATTCTCATTGGCCACATAAGAAATATAATGATCCGCATCATAATCCGTCAGCAGAAAAGGGCCGTTGATGACGTCCGGCCGGTTAAACCAGTCCGCCGTCAATAGCTCTTCCTCGCTAAACTGCTCAATCACATGCTTGGGCAGCGCGCGGAGATATCTTCCATATGTGTTATTAAACGTGGTGAGGGACATGGGGTACTTGGCAGTAAACTGAAGCGTCTTATCATCTAATACGGTAAGACCCTCCATCTCTGTGGCTCCTTCCTCTACAAAGCCTTCGTCAGAGGTTCCCTCAAACGCATAAAGCATCAGCGTGGTGTTATTCACAATGGGGCTCGCCATGCGAAGCACCGTATACTCCAAATCATAGGCGGTAACCGGCTCGCCGTCAGACCACACTGCGTCCTCGTCGATATGCACGATGAAATTCACATAATCCTCCGTGGTAATAGAATCCGCCAGCATATACTGGAAATTGGAATCCTTATCCAGCTCCACGATTGGCAGAAACATCAGGTCTACCGCGTATTTATTGATCTCGGTCTGATCGATGACAAAAGGGTTGACGCCGCCCAGGCTGCTGGTAACGCCCACATTGATAATCTTCTCGCCCGCTGCGGCAAAATCCGTATCCTGCGCCGTTTCCGCATCGGTTTCCTTCTCTGTTACGCTGCCGCCGTCGGTTGAGCCGCAGGCGCTCAGAGATACGAGCATCGCACCGGCCAACAATAAACTTACTAACCTTGCTGTTTTTCTTTTCATAATTTTCCTCATTTCCGCGCTGCTCTTTGCGCATAAATTAATCATACTAATTAGATATGTTTTATATGGAATTATACTTCTCCGTAAAGCTCCTGTCAATCTTTTTCCAATCATTTCCGCAAGTATAGCATAATCTTGACAAAAAAAGCAATGCGATGTATATATTACTACAGTGCGGTTGCCTGTGCAGATGCCGCCGCGCATAGTTCTGGAACCGATAAGAAAAACTACATTCGCGGAATGGAGATTGCCATGAAAAACATACTGAACTACCAGTCAAGCGAATACGACTGCGGCCCTGTTGCCTTGACCAACGCCATCCGCTACTTATTTGAACGGGAAGAGATTTACCCTGATATTATCAAATATATCATGCTGTACTGTCTGGACTCATACAACGAAGAAGGAGAAGTCGGCAAGCGCGGCACCTCCGCTTCCGCTATGATGTTTCTGAGTAATTGGCTCAATCAGTTCGGACAGATGAAAAACTTCCCGATTGCCTGCGAGTTTCTCTCCGGGGAAAACGTATACCTTTCGCAGAACAGCAAAATCATCGGCGCTCTCCAGCAGGGCGGCGCGGTAGTCCTCCGGCTCTTTCTTGACGTAGGGCACTATGTACTGCTGACAGGCATAGAAGGAGATCATGTTTACCTTTTTGATCCCTACTATGAAGAACTGGACGCCCCCGATCTGGACGCGGAATATTTCTCTGAAGGCATCGCCTTTATCACCGACCAGCCCAAACGGGCGAACCGTCTCATTTCCATGGAGCGGTTAAACCGCCTTGGCGAAGGGTATTACGAAATGGGGCCCTATGAAGTTCGGGAGGCCTTGATCGTATTTAACCAGAATACAAGGCTGACTCCCGAAACAACGATTGATTATTTTATTTGACTAAAGCCTGCCGGCTACTGTTCCATCTGTCTGCCCAGAAATCCGGCCGCGGACTGAATCAGCTTCTGCTCCACCACGCCCATCTTGGATTTTTGGTCGGTCTCCAGCAGAATAACCGAGCCGATCACATCTCCCTCGCAAATAATAGGGCTGATCGCCTCGTGATGAAATTCATCCACATCGCTGCTGACCTGGATGAAATTCCGGTCGCCCTTGGCGGCTATCAGACTTTCCCTGTTATTAATCTTCTCCTCCAGCTCCCTGCTGATAGACTTTCCCAGCAGATTCTTCATTCCTCCGGCCACCGCGATAAACTGATCCCGGTCGGATATCATCGCGATATGCCCGGATACCTGCGCCATACTTTCCGCATATTGTCTGGCGAAGGTTCCCATCTCGCCAATAGGGGAATATTTCTTAAGGATAATCTCTCCTTCTCTGTCCGTATAAATTTCCAGAGGATCCGCCTCCCGAATACGGAGCGTCCTGCGGATTTCCTTCGGAATAACAATCCGGCCAAGATCATCTATTCGTCTCACAATTCCTGTTGCTTTCATATCATATAACCTCCATCTACAAATCGTAGTTGCACACTCATTTTGTTTTTACTATTATTTGTAAAGTAGGAAATTATATGCATGCTTACCTTCATCTCTGCGCTGTTTTTTTGCGCATAAAGCAATACTTCTTATTTCTTGACGCCCTTCGCGCCGGAAAGATTCGCATTCTGCAAAATATTACTTTCAAAAGAGGTCAGCATACTTTTCTCTTCCCGTTCCCGTTTCAGCGCCAGCTTCACCATATCGTCCAGAAGCTCCTCATAGGGCTTGCCCAGCGCCTCCCAGAGATAGAAGGCCAGCGATCCCGGAATAGGATTAATCTCATTCACGTATACCTGATCGGTATCCTGATCAATCATAAAGTCAATTCTGGAAACGCCGCTGCAATTAAGCGCCTGAAAAGTGCTGACCGCCATTTGACGGATCTCTTCTCTCTTTTGCGGCGTCAGTCTGGCAGGCAGTTCCCTTCTGGCAGTTCTCATTCCCTCCGAGCCGCCCTTACCGCCCGCTACATATTTATCCTCATAACTTAAAATTTCGTCGCTGGAAACCGGCTCCTCACATTCAGAGGCCGACGCCTCCTCATAATCGCCTAAGACCGCGCAGTTAATTTCCCGCAGATTCATAATCGCCCGCTCCGCCAAAAGCTTGGGGCCAAACGTAAAAGCATATTCCAAAGCCTCCTTCAGCCCGGTTCTGTCCTTGGCGATTTTAATACCCACACTGGAGCCTAAGTTAACCGGCTTAATAATAACAGGATAAGCGAGCTTTTCTTCTATTTTTACACAGGCCGCCTCTTCATTTTGCTGAAATTCCTTTACATTTAAAGTCACACAGTCCAGCACCGGAATATGGCAATCCTTTAATACCGTTTTCATAACGTATTTATCCATGGTCACGGCGGACGCCGTCACATCGCAGCCCGCCAGGGGAATATTATAATGACGCAGAAAGCCCTGCAAAGAACCGTCCTCCACATTTGCGCCATGTACAACCGGAAACGCCACGTCGATTGCAGCGACCACGGAGCTTCCCCATTTCTTTACGGGATACTGTATCAGTTGTACTCTGCCCTGTTCACCCATAAGAAATACTCTGGCGCTTTTCTTGAGAAGCTCCGGTATATTCTTATAATTAGCAATATCGCCTATGGCCTCTCCCGTATAGAGCTCGTTGTCCTTAGTAATATAAATGGGCACCGGCTCATATTTTTCCTGATTAAAAGCATGGCACGCCTGTAAGCCGGAGATAACCGACACCTCATGCTCCACGCTCTTTCCGCCAAAAAAAACTCCTACTCTGATTTTCATATCGCTCTCCATTTCCGTTTCTTGTTACGCGTATTGATCCGGCAGATCGTTTTCGATCAGTACCACCTTCTGCTTTTCACCGGGAATCGCATTGATCATCTGAAAGGCTTCCTGTAAGGTGTCCACCACAATCATTTTACTCTTGGGGAATCCCGCTTCCAGCAAACCGTCCTGTATGGGTATCGTCTGTTCCTTTCCCACCAGCACGGCATAATCGCATTTATCCGCCGCGTAAACGCCAACTTCCTTATTCTCGTCATACTGCTTCTGACCTAACTCCACCATACCCGGCGTCATCAGGATACGCATCTGGCGAAACATCGCCAGCGTGTCCAGCGCCGCCTTAAAGCCGTTCTTATTAGAATTATAGCTATCGTCTAACAAGATGCGATTTCCCTGCCTCACAAGCTGTAAACGATGGGGCACGCTCTCCAACTGCTTCACCGGATAAATCAGCTTCTCCATGGGAATCCCCAGCGTATTGGCCACCGCAATAGCGCCCGCAATATTCTGTACATTATGATTTCCAACCAGCCGCGTATGAAAGGTATGCTCCCGGCCGCTTTGATCCTTCATCTTAAAAGAGGAGCCTTCCGGCGAAACCGTGATATCACAGGCACGGTAGTCGATCTGCACATCTCCGCCTGCCGTACCATAGCTGACCACCGGCTTATCGATCTGATGATTCCTGATATAGTCGTTATCATAATTCAGGAATACCCTGCCCTCCGCCGGTACCGCATCTGCTAATTCAAACTTCGTGCCAATGATGTTCTCAATAGTATGGAAACTCTGCAAATGCTGCGGTCCAATAGAGGTAATAATCCCATAATCAGGCTGTACCAGATCACAGATTTCCTTAATATCCCCTACCTCCCTGGCGCCCATCTCACAAATAAAAATCTCATGATAGGGCTTCATCTGTTCCCTGACGGTTCTCACCACGCCCAACGTAGTATTATAATTACCCGGCGTATGCAGCACATTATATTGAACAGACAACAGCGTATTTAAGAAATATTTCACACTGGTTTTGCCATAGCTGCCGGTCACGCCAATAATCTTAAGCTGCGGCATCTGGCGCAGAATACGCGCCGCGTCGTTTCTATAATGCCGGTTAATCCCCTGTTCCACGGGTCTGTTGAGCCAATTGACCAGCAGAATCGTCAGCGGCGTCAATAAAAACAACGCCAGCAGAACCATACCCACTGCCCGCGGGGCGCCAACTGTCCCGCCTGCATAAACGGTTCCCGCCGCTGCCGAAGCCGCTGCACAGAGAAGATAGACAAACGCCGTTGTCATCAACATTCTTTTCACCCTGGGGGTATAGACAAGCGGTTTCTTCGCCTTCCGGGGTTTATTGACCCATATGGTCATAATATTCATCAGACAGGCGATAACAAGGCAAACCGTATTCCCTGCTCCTACAAGCGGCAGCGATATGATGGCATAGAGACTCTTGCCAAGCAGTCTCCCAATATTCGAATGTATCTGCATCCATTCCCTGTATTCCCGCGGTTTATAGGAATTTTGCTGAAACATGTGGGTAATATATAATTCATATCGGACAGCTCCCGCCAGATAGGTGGCAAGCCATACGATCATACAACATACATACATAACTTCTACCAATTATGCCTTTCCGCCTGTAAAAAAAGCTCTTAACGCGCTGTTTACCTTTACCGCCTGCTCGGCAAAGGAAAAATGCCCCGCGCCCTCGCACACTACCAGTCCCGCGTCAGGAATTAACTCCTTCATTCGTTCTGCGTCGGACAGCGGCGTCGCCGTATCCAGTTCACCCCATATCAGCAAAACAGGACACCGCACATAAGGCATCAATGGCTCCAGATCCTCATTCACAACTTTCACCAGCGTAGCGCGCATAATCGGCGTCGCGCTGTTATAATCCGCAGACCCCCGTTTGCGCCTCATATCCTCCACCGCGTCGGGATACAGAAAATGAAGCGCCCGCGTACTCATCACCGCCCGCCCAATCTTATAACAACGCTGGCTGACCTTCTGGCGAAAGGTCTTCCTGGGCAGTATGCCCGCGCTGTCAATCAGCGCCGCACGTTCAAAGGTAAAAGGCAAATCCTCCCTGACATTCATTTTAAAAAACACCCTGCCCCCAAAGGAATGTACCACAACGCTTAATTTCCGGAGGCCAAAGGGCAAAAGAAACCGAATCACAAAATCAACATAATCATCTACGCACCAGGGTCTGTCAGGCTCAGGCGTCTTGCCAAACCCCGGCATATCGAGGGCAATCACTCTCTTTTCCCGCGCCAGAGCATCTATGATTCCCCGGTAGAGCGTAATATCCGCCCCCCAGCCGTGGAGAAGCAGCACCACGTCCCCTTGTCCTTCATCAATATAGTTGACCGGAATATTATCTATCCTTGTAATCATAAATTCTCCATAACAGCCATCTATGTCCTACGCGTAACGGCTTATTTCTCTATCGCTATAACAGTCCGCATATCCTTACATCAGAGCAAATGATGATGCACTACGCTTTATCATATACCTATGCCGGGCATTTGGCAAATATGTTTCCGCCATCTGCTATGCAAAAACTGCACCCAACAGGAACCTATATCGTCTATTTTACTGTATAACGGCTGCCCACCGCAACCTGACGAAGACTTTTTCTTTAAATTTTACCCTGAAAACGCGCTTCTCATTCTGTCCTCATATCCTCATCGCCTTTCCTCGCCCTGCTTTCGAACATTTGTTCTGATATCAGGATACAGAAAATGGAGTCCCATATTTCGGACTCCATCCTCATTTTTATAAAAATCAAAGATTTTTCAGCTTATCTTCCCACAACGGCGACATACTGCGCAGCCTGTCCACAATGACCTTCAGCTCCTCCACCACCGTATCCATTTCTTCCCTGGTATTTTCTTCGCTCAGGGTCAAACGCAGAGAACCATGGGCTTTTTCATGAGGAAGCCCGATGGCGAGCAGCACATGGGAGGGATCTAACGTTCCCGATGTACACGCAGAGCCGCTGGACGCGCAAATTCCCTTCATGTCCAGCATAATCAGCAAGGACTCCCCTTCAATATACTCAAAGCTGAAATTAATATTATTAGGCAACCGCTTAACCGGATGACCGTTGAGCTTTGCATAAGGTATTTCCTTTTGAATCCGGCTGATAAGATAATCCCTCAGTTTGATTTCCTTCCGGGTTTTTTCCTCCATAATCCGAAATGCGCGCTGTGCCGCTGCCGCCATACCCACGATCCCCGGCACATTCTCCGTACCCGCGCGTCTGCCTCGCTCCTGCTGCCCGCCATGTATAAAGGAACGAATCCTGACTTTCTTGTCAATATAGAGGAACCCGATTCCCTTCGGCCCGTTTAATTTATGTCCGCTTGCGGAAAGCAGGTCAATGTGCAGCTCCTTCACGTCGATAGGAAGCTGCCCATACGCCTGTACCGCGTCCGTGTGGAATAAAATACCATGCTTGGCCGCGATTTTACCGATTTCCTGCATAGGCTGAATAGTACCGATCTCATTATTGGCATACATAACCGAAATCAATATGGTATCCGGGCGGATCGCTCTCTCAAGCTGTTCTAAATCAACCACCCCATTTTCATCCACATCAAGATAAGTTATTTCCGCTCCCTGCTTCTCCAGATACTCGCAGGTGTGCAGTACGGCATGGTGCTCGATTTTGGACGTAATAATATGGTTTCCCTTATTCCGATAGGCTTCATAGACTGCCTTCAATGCCCAATTATCGGATTCCGAGCCTCCCGCGGTAAAGTAAATCTCATTAGGCTCAGCCCCAAGCGTCTCCGCAAGGATTTCCCGCGCCTCAATAGTAGCTTTCTTACTCTCACTGCCTAATTTATAAATACTGCTGGCATTTCCATAATACTCTGTAAAATACGGCAGCATCGCCTCAACTACCTCCGGGGCTGTTTTGGTTGTCGCTGCATTATCCAAATAAATCATAGTTCCTCCATTCCGAAGTGTTTTGCAACAAATCCTCTATTTATTTTCCTAGTCCTTTGATATGAATTATAGGAACATTATATAGCAGGCGATGGAAGAAATCAAGCCCTTCTATATGAAATCTGCGCCAGAATGTTACTGCTGGTTTCCTGCGTTCTTTTACACAGCCACCTCTAATGCTCCAGATAATCCCTATAATCCGTTTCACTTGCAAACAACATATAAACGCCGTCCACATATCCCATATATCCGCTCTCTACTGTATATCCTTTCATATCCTGATCTCCTTTCCTCCGGCTTGCCGTGTTCGAACTCTTGTTCTGATATCAGGATACAAAAAATGGAGTCCCATATTTCGGACTCCATCAACATTTTTTATAAAAATCAACCGATGACCGAGGTGGCAAATCCCAAATATTGGTTGACACTTGACTACCATTATGCTATCTTAAAGGTATACAAATGCCAACCATTATTTAGGAGGAACTATGAACAAAATATCAGATGCGGAATGGAAAATTATGAATTTGTTATGGGATACGCAGCCCAGAACAATGATGCAAATAACCAAAGAATTATTTGAGGAAACGGGGTGGAGCAAGCACACGGTAATAACCTACCTGAAGCGAATGGAAAAAAAGAAAATCATTCATTACGAACAAGGAGAAAAAGCCAAATTATATTATACGGATATTAGCAGGGAGGAGGCAATTGTAGAGGAAAAGAGCAACTTTTTGCATAAAGTATTCCGAGGAAATGCAGGACTGATGATTGAAACCATGCTGGAACAGGAAGGCTTTTCCGACGAGGAGATTGACCGTCTGATTGATTTGCTGGAGAAACGGAAGGGGGACTGAACGTGGAAGTGGTCAGGTTCGGAATTTGCGTATCAGGCATATTGGCTATCAGAAAAGCAGCCTGGGGATATATTTCAAGAAGATTACAATATTCCTTATGGATATTAGCGCTTATATTCCTTCTTTTAAATCCTGTATGGAATATTACAAGCAGATTCAGTATTGAAAATATATTATTTAATATTGGAAATATTACAGAGGCTCAATTAGACGATGGGCTCTTATATGCAGACAACGTACCGGATTATGCGGACGGTTATGCGGAAGGTTATGGAACAACGGAATTGTCCCAACCGTATGCTGTCCTGGATTCAGAAATGGCGAAAAGCTATGACGGGCAAGCGGAAAAAGAAAATGGAAGGATTTTTGTCCTCTATTGTTTGGAAGCATATTGGCAAAATATAAAATGGGTCGTATCCTTTATGATTTTGAGTTACCTTTTACTTTCCAACGTATCTTTTTATATATGGTGCAGGAGGAAAAGATGTTTTTATAAGCGAGAGGAACAGACAGGACTTGCTGTTTATCTGTTGAAAAATATCAGGACGCCCTTTCTGTTCGGAAGGACTATTTATATAGACGCCGACATGGCCGCTGACAGCAAAATGCTGCGTCATATGATCACGCATGAATATTGTCACTATAAGCATTTGGACTATGTGTGGGTCTGGCTGCGGGGGGTGTGTTTTGCCCTGAATTGGTATAATCCGTTTTTATGGGTAGCAATAGAGTTTATGAAAAGAGATTGTGAGTTGGCCTGTGATGAAGCGGCGATAGCGGTATTGGGTGTCGCCGGGCGAAAAGAATATGGATATACCTTATTAAAGATAGCAGGTAAAAGGAAAGCGAAAGCAATATCTCTGACCGCAACCACTTCTATGAACAGCAATTTTAAAAGACTCAAAGAGAGGATTCTTATGATTTCAAGGGAAAGAAATACGAGCGCCGCAGTAACGGTTCTTGTAATGATCAGTATGCTTCTTTTAGCTGGCTGCACATTTACACGCGGGGAACAAATGCACAATACTAAAACGGAAGAGACAACGGAAGCGAGTATGGCGGAAATAGAAATGCCGAAGGAAACAGAACCTGCAAGCGTATCTGAGGATATGGATGTGGCTGCCATTCGGACAGCACGGAGTGATGATACAAGCAATATTGTCTATAATTCCGTAAAATATTATGATGGATATTTTTATTTTGCTGACAGCCAGAACCTCAAAAGAATAGATAAAGAATTGGCGAAAGAAGAAACGTTGGCGTATGGTAATGTAAAATTAGGTAATTGTGACGGTGATTTCATTTATTATATCAGATACGCGTCTGATACAAACGGCGTTCCGGGTATTCTGCGGTTAAATTTAACCAATTTGGAAGAGGAACTTCTGGTTGAATGGTCTGACCAGATGTGGAGCTGCACGAATATATACGAAACTGAAAATATAATTTATATAGAAGGAAATCAATACTGTGACGCATATCGATTAGAAAACGACATGTCCGGTATAAAGGATTTCGCCATGGAAGAAACCGATCATGAAATTTATAAGAAAATGGAACAATGCGGTATTGCGCGGGAAAAGATCAATGCCTTTGCGGCAGGTTATTGCAATGCGATGTTCCAATATCATAAATTTGTATATCTGGACAGAAATAATGAAAAAATTATCGTCTATGATACGGATTCAGGAGAAGCCATAAGCGAAATTGAAAATTGCGGCAGCGACGTTCTGCTGACCGAAAACGGGCTGGTATATAAAGATTCAGCCTCCAATATTTATTTCCGCAAATGGGAAAACAGCGATTCGGCGCTTCTTTATGATATAGACAAGAATAATGGCCTTATGGTAAATTACGGTACCTATGACGATCAATATATTTATGGATTTTATGAAGATAACGGGGGAAGCACTCTGGTCAAAATATCATGGACGGGGGAATGTAAGAAAGATAAGTTTTTTCAGAATGAAGGAAGGGCTGTGAACTTAGGATTTAGCGTTAATAATGGCATAAGAAGTTATTGGCAGAATGGGCATATTATCTTTGAGGGTGTGTAAAAGTAGTAGAAAGGAAGAAAAAATTATGAAAAAAATATTTAAACTGTTTATTACATCATTGCTTGTTATATCAATGACCACAATAACAAGTTTTGCAGCAGAAAAACAAGAAACTAGCAGTAATATTCCGGCGCAGATTGAAGTAGAAGGAGGAAAATTAATTCTGGTTAATACAGAATCGGATTTATCAATGACTAAAGGGATTGCAAGATATCAATATCATGTAATTACTGATGGGAGTAATCTTAATGTGAGAAGTGGTCCCGGTACGAATTATTCAATTATTGGACAATTTAAAAATGGACAAGTTATAGATGTCAGTTTTACTCAGGAGTCTGGCATCGCCCCTTGGGTATATGCCGGGGGAATTGATGCAGTTACCGGCAACTATATAAACGGATATATACATAGTAATTATTATGGATAACGTAAACAGTAAGTAGCAGCAATATATAATATACCCATTCCAAAAATAAACTAATAAACAGAGAGAACTGTTGTAAAGGAAAATTTTTACGACGGTTCTTTCTGTTATTGAGTATAAAAATACGATATGATAATTAAAATGGGCAGGAATTTATGAATACAAGATACGCCCCGCTCACGTCGAAACCGTATCCAGCAAATACGTCTCCATCTTGCCAAGCGCTTCCTCTGTCATCGCAAGCAGCGTCTCCTCGTCTTTCTCTATCACACCGCATTTCCTATAACGAAGCCGGAAAACAGGCGTTCCTTTGGGATCAAAGGTCAGCCTTCCGCCATACGCGCGAAGCAGGCTGGGGATATTTTCCACCCTGATCGGCGCGTCCGCCCGCAGCCGGAACTGAATGATTTCATTTTTGCCCTTTACCTCCGGCATATAGAGCTTATGGGCATGAGAACGAATCAAGGCAATACGCAGCAGATTCTCCGCCGACCTGGGAATTTCCCCAAAGCGATCCAGCAATTCCCCGCGCATATCGTCACATTCCCTTTCATCCTCAATTCCTGCGATTCTCTTATAGATATCCAGCTTTTGCACCTCATTCACGATATAGGAAGGGGGAATATAAGCGTCCGCGTCCAGATCAATCGTGGTATTGAAATCCTCAAGCATGGGAATCCCTTTTAGCGTCTTAACAGCCTCGTTCAACATTTTGCAATACAGATCATATCCTACCGCCTGCATATGCCCGTGCTGGCTTCGTCCCAGCAGTGTCCCCGCGCCGCGAATTTCCAAGTCTCTCATGGCGATCTTAAAACCGCTGCCCAGCTCGGTAAACTCCTTAATCGCCTGCAGGCGCTTCTCCGCCACTTCTCTGAGCATCTTATCCTTTTTATACATCAGGAAAGCGTACGCGGTACGATTAGAGCGTCCCACACGGCCGCGGAGCTGATAGAGCTGGGACAGACCCATCTGCTCGGAATCGTGGATAATCATCGTATTCACATTGGAAATATCCAGTCCCGTTTCAATAATAGTGGTAGACACCAATACATCGATTTCTCCATTGATGAAATCATACATAATGCGTTCCAATTCCGTTTCTTTCATCTGGCCATGGGCAAAAGCCACATTTGCCTCCGGCACCAGATTCTGAATTGCAGCGGCAATATCCGCAATATTATTGACCCTGTTGTAGACATAGTATACCTGCCCGTTTCTGGACAATTCCCTGACGATTGCCTCCCGCACCAGTTCCTCATTGTATTCGCAGACAAAGGTCTGGATAGGCTGTCTGTCGCCCGGCGCTTCTTCCAGCACGCTCATATCGCGGATACCGATCAGGCTCATATGAAGGGTTCGCGGAATAGGCGTTGCCGTCAGTGTCAGTACATCTACGTTTTCTTTCAGCTTTTTGATTTTTTCCTTATGGGTAACTCCGAACCTCTGCTCTTCATCAATAATCAACAGCCCTAAATCCTTATATTCCACATCTTTGGACAGCACCCGGTGCGTTCCTATCACGATATCTACCATGCCCTTTTTTAAATCGGCAACCGTCTTTTTCTGCTCTTTGGCTGTCCGGAAACGGGATAACAAATCGATTCTGACCGGAAAATCTTTCATACGCTGCACAAAGGTATTGTAATGCTGCTGCGCTAAAATCGTAGTGGGAACCAGATAAACCACCTGTTTTCCTTCCTGCACAGCCTTAAAGGCCGCACGGATAGCAATTTCTGTCTTGCCATATCCCACATCGCCGCAAATCAGACGATCCATAATCCTGCCGCTTTCCATATCGGCCTTGGTGGCGGCAATCGCCGCTAACTGATCCTCCGTCTCCTCAAAAGGAAACATTTCCTCAAATTCCTTCTGCCACACCGTATCCTTACCGTAGCGGAAGCCCTGGCTCTGCTGTCTGACCGCATATAACTCTACTAAATCCTGCGCCACCTCATCTACCGCCGCGCGGACTTTGGTCTTAGTCTTCGTCCACTCCTGGGTACCCAGCTTATTCAGCTTCGGCTTTGCGAGCGCATCGGCGGAGGCATATTTCTGAATGACGTCCAGGCCTGTCGCCAGTACATAGAGAATACCGCCGTCCCGATAGGATATTTTCATGTAATCCTTAACAATTTTATCGACCTCTACTTTTTCAATACCCTGATAAATCCCCAGTCCATGACTTTCATGCACCACGTAATCGCCGACCTTCAGTTCATTGAAATCGTTAATTCTCTGCCCCTCAAAGGCTTTTTTCTTCTTTCTTTTCTTCTTTTCCGCCCCAAAAATATCGCTCTCCGCAATTACCATAAATTTTAAAAGGGGGTATTCGAAGCCCTTCAGCACTCTGCCGTAACAGGTCATCACCTCTCCCGGCTGTACCTCCCGCGCAGGGTCCTCGCTGTAAAAAGCGTTCATCTGGCGATCCCGCAAATCCTCCGCCAGCCGTTTCGCCCTGGTACGTGAACCCGACAACAGGACGATACGATAGCCCTGCCGCTTATAAGCGCCAAGATCTTTTACCAGCATATCAAAGCTGTTATTATAGGAAGACAGGCTCCGTGCCTGTATATCAAATTTCCGCTCTGTCTTAAAAAACGGATTCCTGCCGTCCATCATTGTCAGCGTTACCACTCTGCGCCCCGCGATTTTGGCCGCCACCTCCTCCGCGCCAAACAGAAGATCCATCTGGCCGGGCAGAATATAGCCCTTCTGGACGCGGTGTGTCATGCTCTCGCGAAATTCCAGCTCAATAGCGGAGGTATGCTCCTGAATCCGCAGCGGTTCATCCAGAAAGATGCAGCTTTCGGCTCTGGCAAAATATTCTAAAAACGTGGATAATTCCGGATAAAAATATCGCACATAGCTTTCCAGATTCACCGCGTTCCGGGACAGCCCCAGCTCCAGAAGCTGCTCCGACAGCTCCTTCACCTGCGTTTCCAGACGATAGGCTTCCTCCGTCTTCATCTGCCGACGAAGCTGCGCTGCCTGTTCTTTTCCTTCCGCTTCAATCTTCTGAAGCCCCATCCGCAGTTCTTCCGGCGACAGAATCATCTCTGTGGCCGGATAAACGGTAATAGATTCCAGCTTCTCAATAGAGCGCTGGCTTAGGACGTCAAAGCTTCTGATGGATTCCACATCTTCTCCCCACAGCTCGATTCGATAGGGATTTTCCTCCGTCAGATCAAAGATATCAATAATGCCGCCGCGGATACTAAACTGCCCCGGCGCTTCTACCTGATAGGTTTTCTCATAACCCAGCTCTACCAGCCGGGCTGCCAGTGCCCCTTCCTCGATACAGGTCTTTTTATTAACAGCAATCACATGCGTTTTCCACACGTCCATCGGAATCTGAGGCGTCATCAGCGCATCATAAGTAGTAATGACGGTAACCGGCCGCCCTTCCATCAGGCGGCGCAGACATCTCATGCGTTCCGTAACCAGTTGATTCCCATGAATATCCGCCTGAAAAAAAATCAAATCCTTGGCCGGATACAACATGACACTCCTGTCATAAAACTGATAATCCTCATACAGCTCTTTCGCTTTTAAATCACTAAAAGTAACGATGATTTTATATCGAAAATCATCGCCCAGCCCATAAATCATATGCAGCTTTTGGGAATCCACACAGCCCGTCAACGCCACGGACGCCTGTTCCTTTGACAGCGTCTTTTTTATCTCTTCATATTCTCCCAGTTCCTCCAAGGGAGCCAGCAATGCCCTCACATCGAACCTCCGTATCTATTCCGTCTGTCAGCAATCAATCTTTTCTATGATTAAACTGATTCATCGCCTTATCCGGGCCGTCCGTTATCATCATTTCAATCGCTTCCGCCGCCCGGCCCGCACTCTCCTCCATTACCTCACGTTCTTCCTTTTGAAAATGTCCCAACACATAATCCGCCAGATCAAAGCCCGAAGGCTTCTCCCCAACCCCTATCCTCACTCTGGGAAATTCATCATGCCCAAGCTGCAAAATAATATTCTTAAGCCCGTTGTGGCCGCCTGCGCTGCCCTTTTTGCGAATACGGAGCTGTCCCGGCTGTAAACTGATATCATCCGACACGACGATCAACTGCTCTCTTTCGTCTATCTTATAATAGTTTATGACGTCCCGCACGCTTTCACCACTCAAATTCATATAAGTCTGAGGTTTCACCAGCACCGTCTTTTGCCCTGCCACAAACCCTTTCCCGATAATTGCTTTATGCTTCTTCTCGCCCATGGCGATATGATTTCGGTCGGCAAGCCTGTCGATCGCCTCGAAACCGATATTGTGTCTGGTATTCTCATAATCCCGTCCCGGGTTGCCAAGTCCTACAATAATATACATCGCTGCCTCCGCGCCTGAGCCATTCCGCCCTGGCTATGTGGGTATGTCTGTTTTCAATATACATCTCTCTACTGATGCTTTCTCATTTTACCAACAACTTGCGTTGGGAACAAGTAGGATTTTCATTTTTATCAGGCTGCCCAGGATTCCCTGAAAAAATAAGAAAAGGACGCCTCCGCGCCCTTTTCTTTCCACATTATGCATTTACTACTCATTATCCGGTTCCAGTAATGCCTTTTCATAGCTTTCCAAAATAATCTTTTGAATTCGATCTCGCGTCTGCGAGTTAATCGGATGTGCAATATCACGATACTCGCCGTCGGTCGCCTTCTTACTTGGCATTGCAATGAAAAGACCCTTTTCACCTTCAATTACTTTAATGTCATGAACCACGAATTCATCGTCAATGGTAATTGAAACGATTGCTTTCATCTTGCTGTCTTGAGTCATCTTACGCACGCGGACATCAGTAATTCTCATGAAGCTCAGCCTCCTTATCATATGATACCGGACGGATTGCCGCCGGTTTTCACAAGCTTTTCCACACAAGTCATACTCATCAAGCCACGTAGCTTGTAATAAACATTTAGTTAAAAACCATCATGCCCTTTATACAATCTTACTCTAAATAGCAGCCGCCTTTCCAGCATATCATCCAATTACGTATCTGTCATTATGTTCTACGACAATTTGTATTCCATTGTCTCCCTTATAATACGAATTAGCCCGAATTGTACCCCTGCTCTCCACGATACAATTCTCAATATGCGTATTGTCTCCAATATAGACGTCGTTCAAAATAATGGAATTCTTTATGTAGCAATTATTCCCCACATACGTCTTCTTGAAGAGTACGGAATCCTCCACCGTACCGTTTACAATACAGCCGCTGGATATCAGGCTATTGCTGATGCTCGCCCCTGCATTATACTTAGCGGGCGGCAGGTCATCCACCTTAGAGTAAATATCCGGATACTGTTTAAAGAAGTAATTTCTGATCTCCGGCTGAAGGAAGTCCATATTGGTCTTAAAATAATCATCCACCGTCGCAATATTACTCCAATACTCCTTAATCTTGTAACCGAATATCCTCTTCTGATCTTTATAACGGATCAGAATGTCCTTAACGAAATCGTAACGTTCTTCTTCCTTACACTTCTCGATCATTTCTATCAACTGACGTCTTCTGACCACATAGACGCCGCAGGAAATCGTATTGGACTTGGCCACAACAGGTTTTTCCTCAAATTCCTCAATCCGGCACTCTTCATTCATCTTAATGGTGCCGAATCTGTCCACATTAACATCCGGCGGCATATCCTTACATACCACTGTGATATCCGCTTTCCGCTCGATATGGTATTCCAGAATCTTATTATAATCCATCTTGTATACGCAATCGCCGGAAGATATCACCACATACGGCTCATGGGAGCTCTTTAAAAATGATAAGTTCTGTGCAATCGCATCTGCCGTACCGCGATACCACGCATTACTCTCCGCAGTCACCGCCGGAGTAAAGACAAACAGGCCGCCCTGCTTACGTCCAAAATCCCACCACTTGGAAGAGCTCAGGTGTTCGTTCAGGCTGCCCGCATTATACTGTGTAAACACCGCCACCTTATTAATATGGGAATTAGACATATTGCTCAATGCAAAATCAATACTGCGGTAGCTTCCTGCGATGGGCATTGCGCAAACCGCCCGTTTCTGGGTCAGTTCCTTGATTCTGTGATTATTCCCGCCGGCTAATATGATTCCTATCGCTCTCACTGTTTCTCACCTGCCTTAATCAAAGTTTTACCGCTTGGAAGGTTCCCGTTCTCATAATCCTCCGCACTGGTTACGCCAAATATAACCGAGTTCTTTCCAACGGTAATTCCCCTGGGGATCACGCTCTTCTCGCCAATCGCTACAATTCCCTTATTATAGATATGCGGGTCCGTCTCGTTCTCCACTTCCTCGCCTACGCCAAGCTTAACATTATCCTCAATCACCACATTCTCCGCCACGATCGCCTTCTGCAGCTCACAGCCCTCGCCGATCTGCGTCTCATTCATAACAATGGAGTCCCTGACCACTGTATTGGCTCCAATGGTAACGCCGCAGCCAATCACGGAATTGTATACCTTGCCGTATATCTCAGAGCCCTCGCCGATAATGCTTCTCTCCACAACGCTTCCCGACGCCAGATACTGAGGCGGCAGGATCTCGCTCCTCGTATAAATCTTCCAATACTCTTCATATAAATTAAATTCCGGGACAATATCGATCAGCTCCATATTCGCTTCCCAATAAGAATTTAACGTGCCCACATCCTTCCAGTAAGCGTTAAATTCATATGCGTAAAGAGGCGCGCCATTCCTATGGCAGTATGGAATAATATGTTTGCCAAAATCCAGCCCGGACTGTTCCGCATTAGCCAGAAGCGCTTCTTTCAAAGTCTTCCAGTTAAAAATATAAATACCCATAGAAGCAAGATTACTTCTGGGATTCTGCGGTTTCTCCTCAAAATCGGTGATTTTGCGGTCAGCGTCCGTAATCATAATGCCGAAGCGCTTCGCTTCTTCCATGGGAACTGGCATAACCGCGATGGTCACTTCCGCCTTGTTCTGCTTATGGAAATCCAGCATCACTTCATAATCCATCTTGTAAATATGGTCTCCCGACAGAATCAGCACATACTCAGGATTAAAACTCTCCATATAATCCAGGTTCTGATAAATCGCGTTCGCCGTACCCGTGTACCATTCGCTGTTCACGCTCTTCTCATACGGCGGGAGCACCGTCACACCGCCAATATTTCTATCAAGATCCCACGGAATCCCAATGCCGATATGGGTATTTAACCGAAGCGGCTGGTACTGCGTCAGCACGCCCACAGTATCTACTCCTGAATTAATGCAATTGCTGAGGGGGAAGTCGATAATCCTGTATTTACTGCCAAAGGATACCGCAGGTTTCGCAACCTTTGACGTAAGCACGCCTAATCTGCTTCCCTGACCGCCTGCCAAGAGCATGGCAATCATTTCTTTCTTAACCATCTTATCACCTCTTGCTTCCCTAAAATATAATATATAATTCTCAATAGAAATTATATGATTCAATTATTATAACACAAATCCATAGGAAAATGAATGTTGTTTACAAAAATATTCACTTTTTATTCTCTTTGATATGTTAATAATATACAATATTTTATTAATCTTTTCAACATCTTTGTTTACTTTTCTCATATCGCATTTTGGAAAGATTAACCTTCTTATCAGATTTTGTAAATTATAGCTAAAATCAACGTAAAATAAATTCTTATTGGTTTTTTCGGGCGAAATGAGTATAATACTAGTAAAAACAGAATCAGGGAGAGATCCATGTATCAAATCAATTTTAAAAATCCAATTCATATATATTTTATTGGCATCGGCGGCATCAGCATGAGCGGTCTCGCGCAAATTCTCCTGACAGAGCATTTCCGGGTATCCGGTTCCGACAGGGCGCCTTCCGACCTGACCTGCGCGCTGGAACAGTCCGGCGCCACCATATATTACGGGCAGCGGGAAGAAAACCTCACTTCCGACATCGATCTGGTCGTATATACCAGCGCCATTAAACCCGACAATCCGGAAATGCTCGCCGCCTGCCGGCTTAAGCTTCCCACGCTGACCAGGGCGCAGCTTCTGGGGCAGATGATGAAAAATTATAAGACCCCTGTCGCCGTCAGCGGCACTCACGGCAAGACGACGACTACCTCCATGATATCTGAGATTCTTCTGGAGAATCAAGACGACCCTACCTTGTCCATCGGCGGTATCTATCAACCCATCGGCGGCAACATTCGCGTAGGCTCCTCGGAGCTTTTTGTCACGGAGGCATGTGAATATACCAACAGCTTCTTAAGTTTTTTCCCTAAAATCAGCATTATACTTAATATAGAAGAAGACCATTTGGATTTCTTTAAGGATATTGAGGATATCCGCAATTCTTTCCACAAATTTGCCCTTCTTCTCCCAGCGGACGGCACGCTTATCATCAACGGGGATATCGACCGCTATGAAGAGATCACGGAGGGGCTCGCCTGCCGGGTAGTCACCTATGGCTCTTCTTCGGCATTCGACTATAGCCCGTCCGAAATCACTTACGATGCGTCGGGATATCCTTCTTTTTATCTTATGCACAAAGATGCCAAAAAAGAAGCGTTTACTTTACGAGTACCCGGAAAACACAACGTATATAACGCCATTGCCGCCATCGCCTTAGCCGATACGCTGAAGATTCCAAGGGAGGTTTCCTCCAAAGCGCTGCTGGCGTTTAAAGGCACCGACCGCCGCTTTGAATATAAGGGCACGGTCAACGGCTTTACGATCATCGACGACTACGCCCATCACCCTACGGAAATCGCCGCCACCCTGACCGCTGCCGGCAATTTCCCCCACAAAACCCTCTGGTGCGTATTCCAGCCTCATACTTATACGCGTACCAAGGCATTCCTGGCCGATTTTGCCAAGGCTCTATCCCTGGCCGACGAAATCATTCTGACGGACATTTATGCCGCCAGGGAAAAGGATACGCTGGGCATCAGTTCCCGCTCCCTGCAGGCAGAAATCGAAAAGCTGGGGCGCCGCTGCTATTACTTCCCTTCCTTTGAAGAGGTCGAGAATTTTGTATTAAAAAATTGCACAAAAGATGATTTGTTGATAACCATGGGGGCTGGCGACGTCGTAAAAATCGGCGAAAATCTGCTGCCAAAATAATTATTCACAATATCCACAGAAAAAGCGCTGATTTCCTTCTCTGTTTTCTGTGGATATTTTTGTGGAGAGAATAGCGAAAATTTACGGCGCTTTCCATTTCTATCCACATTATCCACATTGACGCCCCGCAGGCGGAACGTCTGTTCGTTATTCCGTTTGTGGCAGTTTGCCTATTTCCTTTTGAAAATCTCTATGCTATAATTCACAATACGTCCCCAAGGGAACGGGGCGCAGACTCAAACGGCAGTCTGAATAATCAGTATGTTTTTATGTGTATTATGGGGTGGTTTGAAATGAGTTGTTTGACTATTTATCAGGATAATTATACGGATTCCACGGTGATTTCCAATCATTTTATCGATGAATTTATGGCTTCCGCAAACGACGCGCAGCTAAAAATCTATCTGTACCTGATCCGTATGATGAGCGCAAGACTGTCCACCAGTATTTCCGATATCGCGGACAAGTTTAACTATACCGAGAAGGACGTAATGCGCGCCTTGAAATATTGGGAGAAGAACCGCCTTCTGGTATTAGATTATGACGAGAATAAAAATGTGATAGGTATCCATTTGATGAATTTCTCCACGGCGCCCTCCGTAACAGCGCCGCAGATTGCGCCGGTTCCCTCCGTATCGGTACAACCCATGGCCTCCCAGGCAGCCGTTGTACCCATTTCTTCCAAGCTAAACGCAGACTCCCCCGCTCCGATGGATACGGCGGCGGAAGAGCTTTACAGCAAACCGGATTACTCCCTGGACGAGCTGAAGGCGTTCAAATCAAACGAAGCGACCTCCCGCCTGCTCTTTATTACGGAGCAGTACCTGAAAAAAACATTAAGCCCCAATGAAATCCGCACGATTTTCTTTATCTCGGACAAGCTGGGATTTTCAGAGGATCTGATCGATTATCTGATTCAGTATTGTGTGGATCGGGATAAAAAGGATCTGCGGTACATAGAAAAAGTTGCCATTAGCTGGGCCCAGCAGGGTATCACCACGCCGAAGCAGGCCGCCCGCCTTGCCCATAAATACGACAAATCAGTTTATGACGTTATGAAAGCGCTGGGAAAAAGCGGCGCGCCCACACCGGCGGAGGCTGCTTATATCAAACGCTGGAGCAAGGAGTACGGTTTTACCCCGGACATTATTTTTACCGCCTGCGAACGCACTGTGTTGGCGACGGACAAGCACCGCTTCGAATATGCGGACAGTATCCTGAGCAGATGGTATCAATCCGGCGTACATCACAAGAGCGATATCCAATCCTTAGACGACAACTACCGCAAAGCGAAAAACCTCAAAACAGTTTCCAACAATAAATTCAACCAGTTCAAACAGAACGACTACGATTTTGACGCTTTGGAACAGGAATTATTAAGCAATTAGGAAACGCTTACCGGAATGATGAGGAGCCATTATGCCGCTTACCAATACACAATATGATCAGATTCTGCATCAATATGAACGCAAACAATTACGCAGCCGCCGGGAGGCAGAACGCAGGCTGGCATACGTATACGACCATGTGCCGGGTTACCGTGACCTGGACGATTCCGTGGCCGCCCTCTCCGTTGCCCAGGGCAAAAAAATGCTGGCTGGCGAGGAAGACGCTCTGGAGAATCTGCGCGATCTTCTGGCGGAATTATCAGGACGTAAGGCACAGCTTCTGGAAGACGCCGGCCTTGGCGCAGACTACCTCAATCCCGTCTATGAGTGCCCGGACTGTCAGGATACCGGCTATATAGACGGCCGGAAATGCCATTGCTTTAAACAGGCCATGATTACCCTGCTCTATGAGCAGTCCAATATTCAGGAAATGCTCCGCACAGAGAATTTTCATGCGCTTTCTTATGAATACTATGAGGGCGAAGATTTATCCCGCTTTCGAAACGCGGTGAAAACCTGTCAGAATTTTGTCAAAAATTTCAATTCTGACTACCATAATCTGTTTTTTTATGGTACAGTGGGTACTGGAAAATCATTTCTGTCAGGCTGCGTTGCCAAAGAACTGATCGAACGGGGTCATTCCGTGATCTATTTCAGCGCCACAGGCCTGTTTGATTTACTGTCTAAAAATTCCTTTGATTATAAGAATAGAGAAGAACTGCGCGGCACCTATGCGGATCTATACCAATGCGATTTACTTATTATTGACGATCTGGGCACGGAATTGACGAATCAATTTGTTACTTCTCAACTCTTCGCCCTTTTAAATGAGCGTCACATGGGGAAAAAGGCCACTGTCATCTCTACCAATTTATCCTTGGAAGAACTGCGGAACCGATACTCTGACCGTATCTTTTCCCGCATTACCAGTAATTATGAAATCTGCAAACTATCCGGACAGGATATTCGTATGTACAAGAAGAGATTGATGAACAGAAAGTGAGGATTCTTTTCATGACCAGACGCGAAGAAAAGAGAAATCTGGAAACCATACCAGTAGGCTCCCTCGGTATGATTCCACTGGAAGGCTGTAAATCTTTAGGAGAGAAGGTAGATTACTATCTCGTAAAGTGGAGAACGGAACGGGAAAGCGAGCACAAAGACTCCCTTGCCTTCTCCGGGTATCAGAGGGACACCTACATCTTAAACGCTAACGTCCCCCGGTTCGGTTCCGGCGAGGCCAAGGGCGTTATCAAAGAATCGGTACGCGGTACCGACCTATATATCTTAGTGGATATCGCAAATTACAGCCTGACCTATTCTCTCTGCGGGCATCAGAACCATATGTCACCCGACGATCATTACCAGGATTTAAAGCGTATTATCGCCGCTGTGGGCGGCAAGGCAAGACGAATTACCGTTATTATGCCTTTTCTCTACGAAAGCCGCCAGCATAAGAGAACTGCCAGAGAGTCCCTGGACTGTGCCCTGGCTCTTCAGGAAATGGTTAATATGGGCGTAGATAATATTATTACCTTTGACGCCCATGATCCCCGTGTACAGAACGCCATTCCCTTGCATGGATTCGAAACCGTACAGCCCGCCTATCAGTTTATCAAAGGCCTGCTCACTCACGTAAAGGATCTGAAAATCGACAGTCGGCATATGATGGTAGTCAGCCCCGATGAGGGCGGTATGAGCAGAGCCATCTATACCGCAAACGTACTCGGCCTGGACATGGGTATGTTTTATAAACGCAGGGATTATACACAGATTGTAAACGGCAGAAACCCTATTGTTGCCCATGAATTTTTAGGAAGCAGCGTGGAGGGCAAAGATGTAATTATCATCGACGATATGATTTCCTCCGGAGAAAGTGTCCTGGAGGTCGCCGCCGCCCTGAAGGAGCGAAAAGCCAACCGCATTTTTGTCTTTGCCACCTTCGGTCTTTTCACCGCCGGCCTGGAACGTTTCGACAATGCCTGCCGGGAGGGTATTCTGAACAAGGTTCTGACCACCAACCTGATCTACCAGACTCCCGAATTATTGCAGCGGGAATGGTATATTGACTGTGATATGAGTAAATACATCGCTTACCTGATCGATACTCTAAACCACGATACCTCGATCAGCGATCTGCTCAATCCGGCAGAACGTATCCAGTCTATCGTGGCAAGATACAACGCAGGCGAATTAGCTTAAACGTATAGCAGCCATGCCGGATATGCATGTGGGGTATGGCTGCTTATAGTAATTTAGCTTTTTCATAGGCATCCGCCCGATACCGGAAAGTGGACATTGGCATCCCACACTCCTTTGCCGCCGCCAAGCCTGTGATTTCCCCTACTTTCCAGCGCTGATACACAGAATGGAAATTCTCCGGAAGAGGAATCGGCGGTCTGCCAAACTGAACGCCGCGGGCTTTTGCAGCCGCGATTCCCTCTGCCTGACGCTGCCGAATGTTACTTCTTTCATTTTCTGCCACAAAAGAAAGAACCTGTAATACAATGTCCGAAAGAAATGTCCCCATCAAGTCTTTACCATGGCGCGTGTCCAGCAGCGGCATATCCAACACAACAATATCGACCCTCTTTTCTTTTGTTAAAATCCGCCATTGCTCTAATATTTCTTCGTAATTACGTCCTAACCGGTCAATGCTTTTGATATAAACTAAGTCATCCGGCTTCAATTTACGTACCATTTTTCTATATTGCGGCCGATTAAAATCTTTGCCGGACTGCTTGTCCATGAAGACGTTTTGGCCAGGGATACCCAAACCACGCAACGCAATAAGCTGCCGATCTTCATTCTGCTCTCTGGTGCTGACCCTGATATAACCGTATATGTTTCCTTCCATTCATAAACCCTCCTTGAGAAAACTTTGAGACAAACATTGAAACCAGGACTTGACTTTATTCCCAGTATCCGTATAATAAATCTTTGGAAGAAATCGGAAAGGGAGATTTCTCTAAATAAATACGGTGAGTTCGAGACCTTCCTCACCTAAAACAAAACTAAAGGAGACAAATGAATATGAAAAACAAGAAAGTTCTGTTTCTGACTCAGGCGGCTATGATCGCCGCTCTTTACGTTGTGCTGACCTTTATTGCCAACGCTTTCGGGCTTGCCAACTATGCTGTGCAGGTTCGTTTCTCTGAGGCGCTTACCATTCTGCCTTACTTTACCCCCGCAGCCATTCCGGGTCTATTCGTCGGGTGTCTGCTCAGTAACATATTGACAGGCTGCGCTTTGCCGGATATTATCTTCGGAAGTCTTGCCACCCTGCTGGGTGCAGTCGGCACTTATGCGCTGCGCAAATGGAAATGGTGCGCTCCTGTCTGCCCCATCATCGCTAATACCATTATCGTACCGTTGGTACTGATCTATGGATACGGTTTGCTGATCGAGGGGCTTTCTGTGATACAGTGTTTTGGATATTACTGCCTGACCGTAGGCGTTGGAGAAGTGATTTCCTGTGGGATTCTGGGTATGCTCCTGCTGTTTTCTCTGGAGAAATACCGCGGGAAGATTTTCGGAGAAATTTAAACGCAAAACAAGGTGCCCCCTCAGTGGTGCACCTTGTTTTCGTTTGCCAGATATTCTTTAACCTGCAATAAGTCTTCTAATACCGCTACGCACATGCCGCGCATTTCATCTGTAGCCGGAAGCATGTCCGGCACCATAATGGGCTTCATTCCCGCACCGTAAGCGGAACGGATTCCATTAGGGGAATCTTCCACAGCATAAACCTTCTTCGGAGCAACCCCCATCTGAGCACAGGCCATCAGATAAATATCAGGCGCTGGTTTACTCTTGGTCAGTTGGTCGCCGCCCACCACTACCTGAAAGTAATCATAAAGCCCGACCTGCTTTAATTCTTCCGTGACAACCGCCGTTCTGGTAGATGAGGCCAGTCCCATAGGAATCTGTTGTTGCCTGAGAAATTCTAATACCTCTCGGGCTCCCTTCTTCACAGGCAGCCCTTCCCGTTGTGTTATTTCCTGAAACAGCGCCGAGCTCTCCCGGCTGAATTGATCATAAGGGAAATCACCGCCATACGCCTCAGAAACGATTTTCTTTGTCAGCGCCTTATTGGTTCCGATACATCGGATAAAGACTTCCCTGATTCCTGCAATTCCATGCTTCTCTCCGACCTTTTCCCAACAGTCCAGAACCAGTCTTTCGCTGTCGAAGATTGTCCCGTCCATATCAAAGATAACTGTCATCATGAAAAGACTACTCCTTTCGCACGTAGCTGATAAACTGATTCCCATTTTCGGCAAACCACTCTGTCGAATCATTCATGCCCTTCTTATACAGGGTTCCGGTGATGGGATCCATCAGCACAATGTTCAGCTCGTTAAAACCAACGATCAATACCCCATTGCCATCGGCTAACGTGGCCAATACCGGAATATCCTGATTCACATAATACAAAACCGCATCCAGACTGCAGCCCGATAAATCCAATATCGTATACTCCTGCAAATCCGCCTGTAAAATCTCCAGGACAGTGTCGCCCCGTGCCAGCAGTCTTGCCGTACTTCTGGATACGCCCTCGTATTTCAATATGGTATCCAGACAGACTGCCAGCGATCCGCTGGTTTCTGATACTTCTTCTTCCGTAATGGCCATAATCTGATTGCGGGTACTTCTGGTCGTTTTTTTCCAGATATAGTTTCCGTCATCATCCACCACCACGGCCGACAACTGATACGCCGCCTCCACGGCTTTTCCCGGATTCTCGTAAACGCCTTCGATTCCATCCTTTCCATAGACATAGTAATAAGGGATCGACTGCTGCGTCTCAGGTATATTAATAGAACGGGTTCCCTCGAATAACACTTCCTTGGGCGTCAGGTATTTTAAGGCGTCAGCGTCTATCTCTTCTTTTACGTCTATCTCACAGATCGTCTCATAGAGTTCGGTAACCACATAGCTTAAAATATTGCTGCCTGTTTTTACCTCTTCCGTACTCATAATCTGATCATCTGTGGTCGAAATATAACTTTCGCTCTCTTCGTCCCATACGACTCTGGACAAATTGAGCTGATTATCCTGAATCGTACTGTCCACCACATAGATATCCTGCTTCCGATAGGTCTTGAGCACCTCTCCCGTATCGCTCTGAATTTTCAGGCAGTACATTGGAAAGGTGGTAACTCCCCTGTTATCCTCCACAACATCCCTTTGCTTCGCCAGCCCATAGATTAAGTCCTCCTGCATAAAACCAAGCGCTGATATATATTCTCCTGCCGGGGCGCTGATGATAGTCTGCTTCTGTGTGTTGAGATTCATCAGGATCAGACTGCCGCAGGCATAAGGGTCGTCTCCCTCCTGCCATACCAGCATCTCATTGGACTCGGACACCTGATAGCCGTCCTCCCGCAGACCGGAGACTACCGTCTTGCAGGATTCTGACTCCAGATCGACCGCATATACGCTGCCGTCCAGTATGAAATAATAAACGCCTGATTTGTTGAGATAGGAAAGCTTGCTGATATCCGTCTTCAACAATCCATAGGATTTATCATAGGGAATATAGGTCAGTTCCTCCACCGTATTCGTCATACTGCTATAACCGTAAACCGCCACGCCCACGCTGCCCTCGTGACGTCCCCTGTTCATATATCCATACACAAGGAAGGATACATTTCCCGTCTCATCCACATTAAGAATCTGAATATCGTGTTGATTATAGGCGCTTCTGTCATCTAAGAGCTGTTCTGTATTTTCATAGAAGCTGAAAAGTCTCGCCAGCTTATTATCCGTCACATTATAGCTGTATAGCTTATCGGCAACTGTAAAAGCAAAAATATTGCCTCCGTCGCTCTCACAAAGCGATACCTCGTCCCCCGTGATGCCAAGCATAATCTTATCGTTCACATAAACGTCCGCTTCTTCATCAAAAATCTGGCGCATCTGCCTCTCATAATCCAGCAGATACATTCTGTCCGGCGTGTACCGCACCCTGTAATATTCCGAAATGCGGTAATAGCTGACGTTTTTTCCCTCTTTTACGGAGACAAGATACTCCATTCTGAAGGAGCCGGTCTGCTCTGTTAATTCCTTGATGGTAATGTCAGGCTCTGTCATCTTACTGACCGACAGATCTCCCCAGGTAACCTGATTAAAGCTGCTGTGTATCGTCACCTTATCAAAGGTCGTATTGTCTCCCTCGGAATTGGATTCCAGATATTTAGTCAGCTCCGCAGCTTCCTCTTTGTCAAAGGTTCTTTCATGAAAATCAACAATATAATCCAGCTTCTCCTGCATATACAGAGAATCGCTCATCACGATTCGCGTATAGTAGCGAATCGCAGACCCGCCCTCCGGCGTAATCAGAAACACCAGCAGATATTCCGTATCATTTTCAACCAGATCCTTTAAGGTAATCTCAAAGGTTATCACGCCGGACTCCTGTTCGTAGGAGGTAACCTCCGTGCTTTCTATCAGGCGCTCTCCTTCCAGGCTGCGCACTTCAAAGGCAATCCCGCCCAGTTCCCTTCCATAAGTATCAATCTGCACGCCAATTTTTCTGTCGTTTTCCACCGGCTGCAGCGTATCGCGCAGATATGCGCTGTTCATGCTTTCAGCGTAACCGTGAAGCTTATTGACCTGATATCCGTTTACAAACATCGAGACCACCGGATAAGTGGGGTCGCTCATTTCCGTAGTCATATCGGTATTGCCCTGATTCATTACCATGCTGATAATCCCCAATGCCAGCGCAAAGATAATGCCCAGTACCGCTCCCTTTAGGATTGCCTTTTTCATAAAATCATTAACCCTCTATCGATCATCTTATACTGCTTCTTCCTCTCGAAGCGCCCGCTCCTGTACGAAAAGCCTCAGACCGGCTCGGACGGGAATAAAAGCTTCTGTAAGGTTGGCTCGATTTGCAGCGTTTGAGTCAGTTCAGCTACCTGCCGCGCAGCCTGTCCCGCTTTCCGGCCAGCCCCCGCGGGGCGTTTTACCGCCCGAATCAGGAGATTCTTCGGCGTATGCTCCATATCAATAAATTCCAGAATATTGGCGTCATACCCCTGGGACTCCAGCAGCTGCGCGCGCACCGCATCCGTAATCAGCGCGGAGATTCGTTCTTTGACAATACCATACTGGAAAACCGCAGAAAGCTCCGCATTGTGAATCTGACGATTCACCTCATGCTGGCAGCAGGGAACCGACAGGATAACCCTGGCGTTCCATCTGACCGCCTTTTCCAGGGCATAATCCGTCGCCGTATCGCAGGCATGCAGCGTCACCACCATATCTACCTGTTCTGCACCCTCGTATTGGGCAATATCCCCTTGCAGAAAGCGCAGCTTATCATATCCGTATTTCCCTGCCAGCAGATTACAGCGCTCAATGACGTCTTCCTTCAGGTCAAGTCCCGTAATTTCCACATCGTATCCCTTGATCTGATGCAGATAATAATACATGGCAAAGGTCAGATAGGATTTGCCGCAGCCAAAATCAATAATATGCACAGTCTTTTCCTCTGAAAGAGCAGGCAAAATATCTTCAATAAATTCCAGGAACCGGTTAATCTGTCTGAATTTATCATAACGGGCGCGCACAATCCTGCCTTCCTTCGTCTGCACGCCCAGATCCACCAGAAACGGAACCGGTTTCCCTTCTTCCAGAATATAGCGCTTAACTCTGTTATGAGCCATTTGCGGCTGTCTGACAGATTCCGATGCCGTTTCTGTATTGCCGACCCGTTTCCTGTTTATCGTAATTTTCCCTTTTTTGCTGATTAAAACTACCGCCTTACAGGTTCTATGCTCCACCTCGCACTGCCTAAAAGCGTGGGAAAGCGCATCTTCAATATGAGAAATCATATCGCTGCTTTCATAATTTTCATGAAATACCTTTGTTCCCTCATATACCGTCTGCTGAAAAAGAATTTGATCCTTTATCATAACAGGCCTTATTTTTACTTTATAAGCCTTGCCCTTTTCCCTCGGATTACTGAGGATAATCTGATATAATCCGCTGTCCACCGTATCTTCCAAGAGCGCTCTCAGTTGTTCCTTCATCTTGACGTTATTCGCCTTTCTTTTTCGCGCCTGTATCCATTTCCTGTTACCATTTTAATAAGATTATACGGAAACCACAACTAAAACTTTAAGATTCCATTGCGGTTTGTATGACGCTTTTTGTAAATTTCATAGGACAGCAGTACCTGGATAAATTCCGCAATCCAATCCCAGTCCATAGCCGGGGTATTGTCCGGCATATACGAAGCGTCCTGACCGCTGTCGTTCTCCTCCTGAGATTCTTCAGCGCCGTCAGAAGCATTAACCGCTGCGGCCGCCTGTTCCGCCTCCTGCTGCTTCCTGATTTTATCCACAATGATCTGCGTCAGTCTGTAAATCTGCCATTTATCCGGATATTCGTCATAAATCATACTTCCTTCATAATCCAGTTTATCCAGAACCTCCGCAATTATTTTCTGATATTTTTTGGCCTCCGTAGGATACATCTGCTGTAAATATTCCAAATCCCTCGTCACAGTATCTTCCTGCTGATAATACATAGGCAGAGGATAGGTCATATAAAAAGGTAATATTCTGGATTGATTCATACTGCACCAGCTTTATATCATTTTGTTTTATTATATGCATCTTTTTTCACTGTGTCAGCCATTGCGGCAAAAGGACGGGCTGTTGCCCGTCCCTCTTATATCTTGTCCATATTTAATCACGCGTGTTATTTATTTGACAGCCTCAATTCTGGCAACCGCGCGTTTTAAAGACAACTCCGCTCTTTTCATATCCGTTCCCGGCGCATGCTCCCTGATTCTCTCCTCCGCGCGGGACTTGGATTCCTCCGCGCGTTCCAGATCGATTTCGCCCGGCCACTCGATAATCTCCGCCAGAATCGTAACCTGATCGGGCAATACCTCCGCAAATCCCGCATGCAGCGCAGCCTCGGACACTTCCTCGCCCTTGGTAATAGTCAGAATACCGGGAGCCACAATCATCGTCATCGGTATATGTTCTTTATAAATACCCACTTCACCTTCGATTGTATTAAACTCCACCATGGACACTTCCTCTTCATAGAAAACTCTGTCCGGCGTAATGATTTTTAATATAAAATTTCTATCGTCAGCCATATGCAGCCTGCTCCCTTCTGAAAGCGTTCACATACCTTTTAACGCCCATTATTTCACACGGGCAAGTACATCGTCGATGCTTCCTGCGTTTAAGAAGTAGCTCTCAGGAACATTATCATGCTTACCTTCCAAAATTTCCTTAAAGCTTCGTATGGTCTCGGCAATGGGCACATATTTACCCTCCATGCCCGTAAACTGTCCCGCCACAAAGAATGGCTGCGACAGGAATTTCTGAATCTTTCTTGCGCGGTTCACGACCATCTTATCATCTTCGGAAAGCTCATCCATACCAAGAATCGCGATAATATCCTGTAATTCCTTATATTTCTGCAAAATTTCCTGTACCCCTCTGGCAACCTCATAATGCTCCTGGCCCACCACTCTCGGATCCAGGATTCTGGAAGTAGACTCAAGAGGGTCTACTGCCGGATAAATACCAAGCTCTACAATCGACCTGGACAATACCGTAGTCGCGTCCAGATGGGCAAACGTAGTCGCCGGAGCCGGGTCTGTCAAGTCGTCCGCCGGCACATATACCGCCTGCACAGAAGTAATGGAGCCGTTCTTGGTAGAGGTAATACGCTCCTGCAAAGCGCCCATCTCAGTCTGCAAAGTCGGCTGATAGCCTACGGCCGAAGGCATACGCCCCAGCAGAGCGGACACCTCGGAGCCTGCCTGTGTGAAACGGAAAATATTATCAATAAACAGCAGGACGTCCTTTCCGCCCTTGTCACGGAAATACTCTGCCATCGTCAGACCCGTAAGCCCGACTCTCATTCTGGCTCCCGGCGGTTCGTTCATCTGTCCGAATACCATCGTCGTCTTATCAATAACGCCTGATTCTTTCATTTCATAGTACAGGTCGTTACCCTCTCTTGTACGCTCTCCTACGCCCGTAAATACGGAATATCCGCCGTGCTCGGTAGCGATATTACGGATCAGCTCCTGTATCAGCACCGTTTTACCTACGCCTGCTCCGCCGAACAGGCCAATCTTACCACCCTTCTGATAGGGGCAGAGAAGGTCTACTACCTTAATACCAGTCTCAAGAAGCTCTGTCTCTGTGGCCTGCTCCTCAAACTTCGGCGCTGCCCTGTGAATCGGCTCATAGGAGACGTCCGTCGGCGCCGCAAGATTATCAATAGGCTGTCCCAATACGTTAAACATACGTCCCAATGTATTCTCGCCCACCGGAACCGTAATCGGGGCGCCTGTGGCAATGGCCTCCATTCCTCTTACAAGTCCGTCGGTAGGTCCCATGGCAATACATCTAACGGTATCGTCACCCAGATGCTGCGATACTTCAACCACCAGCTCCCCGCCGTCCCTAAGCGGTACTCTGATGGCGTCGTTAATCTCCGGCAGATTTCCTGCCGGAAATTTAATATCAAGTACGGCACCGATAATCTGAGTGATTTTTCCAAGATTTTCACTTGTCTTTACTTCTGCCATCTCTTTTTCCTTTCACTCATATTGTTGACTTGCCGCGCGACTGCTTCCCGATTATGAGATAGCGTTCGCGCCCGCAATAATTTCTGTTAATTCCTGCGTAATAGATCCCTGACGCGCTCTGTTATACATCAGTGATAAATGATCTATCATTTCCTCAGCATTGCTCGTTGCGGAATCCATCGCCTGCATTCTCGCACCGTTCTCACTGGCAACCGCTTCGACCAATCCGCCGTAAATCAGGCTTGTCACATATTTGGGAATGATCAGGTCGAGAGCCTCGTCGTCCTCCGGCTCAAAATTCATCATCGCCCTGCCGCCTGTTTCCTGCGCGTTTTCTTCCTTTTGTGCGGGTTCCACCGGAAGAAGCTTCAAAAGCTTCGGTTCATGTACAACCGTATTCTTAAAGCCCGTATAGGCGAGATAAATTTCTCCGATTTCTCCCGCCGCAAAAGAGTCCAGCAAAGTCCGGCTGATCATCATGGCGTCCACATAGGACGGTTCTTCGATCACATCGGAATAATCCTGCGCAATCTCATAGCCGTAACGGTGCAGGGTATCCCTGCCCTTCTTACCGATTGCGTAAATCACAAGATCTTCCTTCTCAAAGTGACCGTTTGTAATCAGTTTAACAATATTAGAATTATAGCCGCCCGCAAGACCCCTGTTAGAAGTAATCACAATCACTGCTTTCTTCCCGGATTCTCCCGCTTTCAGGTAAGGGTGGTTCAAATTGCCTGTTTTCGCCAGCATGGAATTTACAGTCTCATACATACAGTTAAAATATGCTTTCGACTGCTCCGCGCGCTGCTTTGCTCTCTGCAATTTAACGGTAGACACGAGTTTCATGGCTTTGGTAATCTGCTGAGTACTCTGAATACTGCCTTTACGCCTTTTTATATCTCTCATTGACGCCATAGCATTACCCTCTTCTTTCCAGTCCTGACAGCCAAAGCTGTCCGGACTTTTGCCTTACGCCTTACTGAAACTGCGCTTTAAACTCATCGATTGCCTTCTTCAGCTTAGCTTCCGTATCCTCTGAAATCACCTTTTCCTGTGCTATCGCCTCCGGTATGTCAGGATATCTGGTATCCAGAAATTCAAAAAATTCCTGCTCAAATCTGGTAATATCGGCTACCGGAATATCCAGAAGATACTTGTTTGTTACCACATAGATAATGATAACCTGATACTGTACCGGCATAGGCTTGTACTGAGGCTGTTTCAAAACCTCCTTGATTCTTTCGCCCTGTGCCAGCTTTTCCTTCGTGTCGGCGTCAAGCTCTGACCCAAACTGGGAGAACGCCGCCAGCTCTCTGTACTGGGCAAGCTCCGTACGGATAGGCGCCGCAATCTTCTTCATCGCTTTGATCTGCGCCGCGCCGCCTACACGGGATACGGAAAGACCCGCATTCACCGCCGGCCGGAAGCCGGAATTAAACATTTCCGTCTCCAGATAAATCTGTCCGTCTGTAATAGAAATAACATTGGTCGGAATATAAGCGGATACGTCTCCTGCCTGCGTCTCAATAATCGGCAGCGCCGTCAGGGAACCGCCGCCATACTCCTCGCTCATTCTGGCTGCCCGCTCCAGCAGCTTGGAATGAAGATAGAATACGTCGCCCGGATACGCTTCACGCCCCGGCGGTCTTTTCAGCAGAAGGGAAAGCGTACGGTATGCGGTTGCATGCTTACTCAAGTCATCATATACAACCAGAACGTCCTCCCCATTCTCCATCCACTCTTCACCGATCGCGCAGCCCGAATAGGGCGCGATATACTGTAACGGCGCAAGCTCGCTGGCCGTAGCCGCCACTACCGTGGTGTAGCTCATAGCGCCATACTCTGTCAGTGTCTTTACAATAGAAGCGACTGTAGAAGCTTTCTGTCCTATCGCAACATAGATACATTTCACTCCCTGCCCCTTCTGATTGATAATCGTGTCAATCGCGATGGCCGTTTTACCGGTCTGCCTGTCGCCGATAATCAACTCACGCTGTCCTCTTCCAATAGGAACCATGGAGTCGATAGCCTTAATACCCGTCTGCAGCGGGGTATCTACGGATTTTCTTGTAATAACACCGGAAGCAACCCTTTCAATCTTACGATGTTTATCAGTCTGGATCGGCCCTTTGCCGTCAATAGGCTGTCCAAGGGCATTCACGACACGTCCCAGCATACAGTCGCCTACAGGAACCTCAACCACCCGTCCCGTAGTCTTTACGATATCGCCTTCGTTAATATTATGCTGGCTGCCCAGTAAAACCGCACCCACATTATCTTCCTCAAGGTTCAATATCATACCGTATACTTCGCCGGGGAACTCAAGCAGTTCGCCCTGCATAGCATTTTCAAGTCCGTGCACGCGGGCGATACCGTCAGCCACCTGGATCACCGTACCCACATCGGATACTTCCAGCTCTGACGCATATCTCTTAATTTGATCCTTAATGACTGAACTAATCTCTTCTGGTCTTAAATTCATGGATCATACGCACCTTTCTTCTTACTTTTATCATTCAGATCTGAACCTTCAACAGTTCTTTCTGAAGTTCACTTAGTTTGGTACTGATACTGCTGTCCACAACCCTGTCCCCGATGCGGATCACCATACCGCCGATCAGAGAGGGGTCCAGCTTGTAATGCATTTCCATTGATTGATATTCCGTGGTATCCAGCAGACGCTGTTCGATCCTTTTGCGCTGCTCTTCCCGAAGCGAAACCGCCGTCGTCACCGTGGCAACGCCGATTCCTTTATATTTCTTGACCTCCGACACAAAATACGCAAGAATCTGGTCAATCTCTTTGTAACGGTCTTTGGAAATAATAATAGTCAAAAAGCCCAGCAGTTCTTTAGAGATTCTCCCCTCAAACACATTTTTGGCGACCTGAACCTTCTCCTCCTTAAGAATCTTGGGATGGTTCATCAGCCTGCCAAAATCTGCGTTCTGGTCCAGGATATCCTGAAGCTGCTCGATTTCTTCTAACAGGACGTCTATTTTATTTTCTTCCACCGCAAGTTCAAATAACGCATCACCGTATGTTTTGGAAATCAGCTTAGCCATGTGCCCTCACCTATTTCTTTCAGTGTCTCGTCGATCAGACTGTCCTGTACAGTCGTATCAATAGCCGCGTTCACAACCTTGCCCGCAAGCATGGACGCCAGCACTACCATCTCGCGCTTCACCTCGTCGGCAGCCTTGTTCTTCTCAAGCTCCGCTTCCACGTTTGCTCTCTCGATGATTCTGGCGGCCTCTTCCTTGGCGTCCGCTACAATTTTATTCTCGTTGGCAAGCGCCTTCTTTCTTGCTTCCGACAGAATAATTTCCGCTTCTTTATCAATATCCTTCAGCTTCGCTTCATACTCTTCTTTCAGTGCGCGGGCGTTTTCCATATCGTTCGCCGCACTGTCCAGCTCGTTCTGAATACGGTTCTGCCTGTTCTGCATCATATTCCTTACCGGATTAAATAAGAGATGGGACGCAATCAGGAACAATGCGAATACGGCGATAATCATTAATACGGAATCCGAGATGAGCTGCAAATCCAGATCAAACAGCCTTGGCTCCATCTCCGCAGACGCCAGCACTAACCCTATAGCTAATGTATTCAAGCTTTCAGCCTCCTTTCTTTCCTAATTTGCCAGAGGCTTTTAAGGTACTAACGGTTTTACAAATAAGAGCAGCAGAGCGACTAACAGACCGTACAAACCTGTGGTCTCCGCAACGGCCTGCCCTAATAACATGGTGGAGGTAACATCTGACTTAGCGCCCGGATTTCTGCCTACCGCCGCCGCCGCATGTCCTGCCGCAATACCCTGTCCGATACCGGGGCCGATACCTGCAATAACAGCAAGTCCCGCACCGATCGCTGAACATCCTAAAATAAAGTTTGTGTTAAATTCTCCCATTTTCATTTCCTCCTTAATTAGTCATATAAAATTAAAAATTTTATTCCCCATTTCCCCTACTCTTCCGTCTCACAGGCATTGGAAATGTATGTCATCGTTAACATACAGAATACATAGGTCTGGATTGCCCCGGAGAACAAGTCAAAATAAACATGAAGCGCCGCCGGCCAGACAAGCGCCACCTTATTGAGCAGGCCGTAAACCAATGCCAGCATAACCGTACCGGATAAAACGTTCGCGAACAGACGCAGCGACAGCGAGATCGGCACGGCAATGTCCCCTATAATGTTAATGGGCGCCCAGATTGGCCATGGATCGCATAATCCCGCGATAACTCCCTTTACCTTCTGATATTTGAACTGATTATAATGAATCAGCACGAAGGTCATGATGCCCAGCGCAAAGGTCACGCCATAATCCGCCGTAGGCGGCCTTAAGCCAAACAGGCCTGAAATATTGCTCAAAAGGATAAAAATAAAGATGGTTCCGATATAATTGCGGAATTTCGGACTGAATCTGCCCATAACGCCGCCAATCATGTTATCCAGCATCTCTACCGCCATCTCCACAATATTCTGGAATGTACCCGGAACGTCTGAGGCATATTTGACGACGCGGTTAGCCGCAATACAAAAGCCAATAATCACCAGCATAACGATCAGGACACAGACATGGGTAGTTGTGATCCATACCGTCTGCCCAAACAGCTCATAAGAAAACACCCCATGGATCATAAAGTCAATCTCATCAGCGGACGATAACAGTATTCCTTGTCCCATAGTTTCACCTCCTTGTCACACTTTTTGAATAATTGCATTGCTAAAATTTCCATATATAGTAATTAGATTTTAAATACCCTCTCCCTCGCCCTGCGAATGAACGGATTGAGATAAGCCGATACCTTCATACCCATATATCCGCAAAACGCGAAAATCGGATTGGCGAAGTCGGTATAAATCAAAATCCCCATCACCACCACCAGGACGAAATAGCGAACCAGATTATTGATTCCCACTGTCTTGCCCGCCTCCTTAGAGGCCATTTCCAGCCCCCGGTTTAGCGACCACCACATATGCACCGAACCGGCAACGGCGAGAACAACGCCAATCCACAGTCCGATACTGTACGATGCCTTACAGCCAAGCAACAGTAAAACAAGTTCAAAGACAACGCCATATATGAAAATACCAAGACAAAGATCCAACAGCGTGGGATCGATTTTTCTCCTCAAGCAGCGCCCTCCGTTCCCTAATTGCCCCGCTCCTCTTTAGCGGATTCGGACTGTTTTCCTTCTTTGTCCGTGCTGCGCTTTCTGGTAACCGCGGGCTGCTGATATATCTTCTTCGCGAAGCGGAATATATTCGTAAATCCCGCCAGTGCGCCCAGAAAAAACAGCGCCACCGTAAAACCTGAGGTTTCCAGCCTTCTGTCTATTAAAATACCCAGAAAAGTACAAATAAAAATGGGAACCAGCATGTTAATACCGAACTGAGTTATCATCATAAGCGCCTGATAAACATTTCTATTATATTTCACAGCTTTTCCCTTCTTCATTTTAATAGAAAACCCAATAGAAAAATTATACCCATTTTAGGTACTTATGTCTAGCTAAATCGTAAAAATCCATGCAAATTTGAAGCATATCACAACAATTCGCATTGACTTTTTCGGTTGGGCAGTGTAACGTATCGTATAAGAATAATCTTTATCTTTTCCAGCCGCAGGAGGTATTATGACTGACCCCATCTTATATCGCAAAAGACTGATTCCCGAAGAATGTGTACTGCTGAAAGATGATACGATTGTATATCGCGACGCTCAGATCATTGTAACCGCCTGGAATTCTTTAAAACCCCGCATGGATCTGCATCACGGTTGCTCCTGCTACTATCTGGCAGAAGGAATTAAAGTGAGCCGTTTCTGTAAAGAAGACGGCTCTATGCTGTACTGGTACTGTGATATCGTAGATTACGATTACAATAAGGATACCGACACCTATATTGTAACCGATCTCCTTGCGGACGTCATCGTTTATCCTGACGGCTTTGTGAAGGTAGTGGACTTAGACGAACTGGTCACTGCCCGGGAAGCCGGCCTCCTTTCCGACGAAATGCTGAAAAAATCGCTGCTTCGTCTGAACCGTCTTCTGGAAACCATTTATGAGGGCGCTTTTGACAAGCTGCTGGCGCCTCTGGCAACGATATAACCGATTCCCGGTCGATGGGTATCTTCTAATAGAAGATATGTCCCCCAATCGTATATTTGGGAGTGATTCCTTCCACCGGCGTCCTGAAATAAACGCAGTTTCCTACATTGGTGGTTCCGCTCATCACTTCGTCCGCCGCCTGATAACAGCTTTGAGTGGCCCTGCTTTCCGCCAGGGCAAGCGCCAGCCTTCCGCTGGCAACAGGCGAAAACTGCCCCGACTGATATATAACACCCGTTACGGTATCCGGATACACAGAACTGAGCACGCGGTTTATCACCACGGAGCCTACCGCCACCTGCCCCGCGTAGGATTCTCCGCCGGCTTCACAATAAATCAAATTCGCCAGAAGATACCTGTCCCCATCTGCGAAGCTCACCTCCGAAATGTCTCTCCAACTGGACTGCGCAGCCAGCTCCGCCATACGGATTTCCTCCGCCAGCTTGGCCTTTAGCGCGGTGAGGTTCTCTTCCTGCTCTTTAATCTGCTGCTCGTAGGCGAGAGCCGCCGCTTCCGCCTCGGATATCTGGCTGTCCGTAGCGTCGATGGAATTGGCTGTCTGGCTGACAAGCCCTGACACCCGGCTCTGCTCCGCTACTACCTGTACCTTATAGTCATCCAGCTCGTCCTTGTCCTCTTCCAGCTCCGCCCTGGCCTGCTCCAACTCCGCCGCCTTTTGCTCCATGGCCGCCTGCGCGTCCTTATAGCTTTGCAGCACCTTCCTGTCATATTCGGACAACTGCTCGATATAACTGTTTTTATTCAGGAAATCAGCGAAACTGCCTGCGGAAAAAAAGAGTTCCAAATAAAGAGAGTCGCTCCTCTCATACATAAACTTAATCTGCTTTTTCATGGAATCATACTGCTCGTCCTTCAAGCGGATCGCCTCTTCCAGCTCGCCGTTGATTTGTTCGATGTTCTGATTCAGCGTCTCTATCTCCGTTTCCTTATCCGTAATTTTCGTCTCCAGATCACTGAGATTATTGCTCACCTGAGAAAGTTCCGTATTCAAAGTTGTCAATGTGCCTTGCAGAGAATCCATCTGTTGATTCAACCCTTCCAGATTCTCCTCTGTCTCACTCAATTTATTTTCCGTATCCTTCTTTTCCTGCTCGGCCCGATTAATCAACTGCTTTGTCTCTTCCGTCGCATATACGGAAACAGACGCTGCGCCGCACAACAGAATCAGCGCCAGACAGGCCGCCGCGTTCCGCCCTTTTCCCATAAACCTCCTCCGTATTTATCCCTGTTCGATCAGATTGACTCTTCTCTGGTGTCTCTCTTCTCCCGAAAATTCCGTACCGAGGAAGGCGTCTACAATGCCAAGCGCCAGATTCTCCCCTACAATACCCGCGCCCATGGCAAGTACGTTGGCGTCGTTATGCAGTCTTGTCAGTTTGGCAGACACCGTATCCGCGCAAAGCGCGCAGCGAATCCCTTTCACCTTATTCGCCGTGATGGAAATCCCGATTCCTGTGGTACAGATCACGATTCCCTTCTCGCACTCGCCCCGAGCCACCGCTTCCGCTACCGCGCGCCCATATACCGGATAATCACAGGAGCTCCTGTCAGGACAGCCAAAATCCTTACACGCAATCCCCTGTTCCTTCAGATGCTCGATTACCTTCTTCCTCAAATCAAACCCGCCATGGTCGCTTCCTATTGCTATCATACCTGTTCCCTCCTGTTTTTTCATATTTTATATCTGGCCTTCGCCAGCTTCAACCACCTTATGCCCCGCCGCTTTCAACAGTCTGTTCATAATCGCCTGGCCGATTCCCGATGCATCGAAGGCTTCCGAATAAATAATTTCCACCGACTCGTCGTCAAATTCCCGTAAAATGCGGTACAGTTCTCTGGCAATGGTGCACTCATCTTCTCTGACGCCCGCGCTCTTGCACACATCTGCGTGATATCGGCCTATGGTTTCATCTGTTCCTATCACGCCTGTTTTCTTTCCCATACCGCGCTGCCTGTCCGCCTGACTATTAATATACGCTACCACCTCGTCCTCTGTACCGGTGATAATGGATAAATCGCCCTTAGGCGCGTAATGCCTGTATTTCATGCCGGGAGCCTTAGGAGCCTGTCCCGAATCAGCGCGCATCAGCGTGCGATCCTCTTCCACCCTGGGCAGAATGTCTTCCAGCATCTCTTTGGTAATATAGCCCGGACGCAGGATCATGGGTTCCGCTGCGGTCAGATCCACAATCGTAGACTCCAACCCAATCTCCACATCTCCGCCGTCAATAATCATCTCAATCCTGCCGCCCAGATCCTCCGCCACATATTTGGCCACGGTAGGACTGGGTCTGCCGGAGCGGTTGGCGCTGGGCGCCGCCACATAACCGCCCGCCGCCCGGATAAATTCTCTCGCCACCTTATGAACCGGCATACGCACTGCCACGGTATCTAAGCCCCCTGTCGTCTCATAAGGCACCGTCTCCGATTTGTTCAGAATCATTGTCAATGGTCCCGGCCAAAACGCCTCCGCCAGTCGTACGGCAGCCTCCGGAATCTCTTTTACAATAGGCTCCAGTGTCTCCCTGTCCGCAATATGTACAATCAGCGGATTATCGGACGGCCTTCCCTTGGCCGCGTATATCTTTCTGGAAGCGTCCGGATTCAGCGCGTCTCCTCCCAGCCCATACACTGTCTCTGTCGGAAAGGCTACCAGCCCGCCCGCCCGGATAACAGCTCCCGCTTCCTGGAGCAATTCCCTGTCAATATGCTGTTCGTCCATCCGGATTACTTTCGTATCCACATCTGCATACTTCCTTCCCGCCTGTCAGGCCAGCCAAAGGCCGCTAAGACCGGCTGTTCAGATATTGCAGCACAGCCAGATGAATCGCCCAGGCGACTTTTTCCTGATAAAGTTCTGAGGAAAGCTTCTGCGCTTCCTCGTAATTAGACAAAAATCCGCACTCTACAATCACAATCGGCGATGAAGTCTTCTTCAAAAGATAGTAACTGTCATTAGCTTTCGCCTGCCTCGTGTTATCCCGATCCAGCTCCAGCGTCATAACCTGCTGTATCCGTTCCGCCAGCTCCTTGCTCTGCTCGCTGCCCGCGTAATAAAATGCCTGCGCGCCATGCACATATTCCTCATGATAACTGTTTTGGTGGATACTCACCGTGAGCGCCGGCTCTTCCTCTTCTATAATCGCCACCCGGTTCTTCATATCCTGCACTTTTTTGTTGGAGGCATTCTCATCATACAGTCCCTCGTCCGACTCCCTGGTCAAAATCACTTCTACATCCTCCATTGTCAGAAATTGCTGCAGCTTCCTGGCAATCTGTAGATTAATATCCTTTTCCAGACTTCCGTCCACGCCGACCTTGCCCGGATCTGCACCCCCATGGCCGGCGTCGATCACAACGCAGAGACCGTCTGTTCCCACCTCAATCTGCTGCGAAGCGGCCAGCCTTGCTCCTCCGCGGATCATAAAGGATACGGAGACCAGCATAAGCGCCAGTAATATCGTTCTGATCAGTCTTTCAGCTTTTTCAGGCCTTTTTTCCTTCATATTGCGTCCCAATTCCAATGCCCTTATTAATGCATATGAAAGAACGCCTGAAAAAATGCGGCGCATATCAGGCGCGGTTAAGCCTCAACGTCCGATTACTGCTTCATATATTCCTCAATCACATCCCAGACAGAAGCGGTTTCAAAGCCCAGCTTCCATTCCGCCACTCCTGCGATCTCATATTTCTCCATAATATTCAGCTTGACCCTGATGGATTCCTCATCTTCCAGCCAGATCTGATAGTAACTGTCCCCCGACTGGTATTCTCCATAATTCTGACAGGTGGTCTCGTCCCATCTGGTGGTAATCCCATGATCTTCCAGATACTGCTGCGCCATCTCCATTCCCACAGCCTGACTGTCCACCGTGGTTCCCGTGGTCTCCCATATTCTGGTATAAAAAGGAATGGCGTTAATGACCTTTTCGGCGGGCACCTGGGCAACCGTATTGGCAATGCCCTGTTCCACAAAATCAATGGAGGCCACCGAGCCGGCTTCCTCGCTGCCCTTATAGTGCTCATCATAGCCCATGATCACCACATAATCCGCTACAATCCCCTGTTCCTCCCGGTCATAATAATCCGTGTGGGCCATGGGCACATAATTGTCCACCGACAATACGATACCATACTCCCTACAGGGAATAGACAGTTCCCGGATAAACTCGATAAAGGGTTCCCCCGCGTCCAGTCCGATATTCTCAAAATCGATATTAATCCCATCCAGATCATACTGCAGCGCGGCCTCAATCAGCCCGTCGATCAAGTGGGTTCTTACGCTTGTGCCGGCCAGCACTTCATACATACTGACGTCCTGGCTCTCCACATTTCCTACTAACGCCCATACCTCCAGACCCATAGCGTGCGCCTTGTCCACATAATCCTGAGAGGCAAAGCTTGTAAAATTCCCCTCATTATCGCTGAGCGTAAACCAGGTAGGGGAAATCACATTGACGCTCTTGGTATTCTCCATCAAGGCTTCCAGCGTATCATTGCCTGCCACACCCGAAACCCCATGCCATGCCATATTGATCTTATAATCACGGGTATTGGATTCATAAACCGGTTCCTCGTAATCAGTCACAGGAACAGGCTGCTGTGTCGTCAATTCCCCCAGCCTTTTATTTTCCACATATCCGATATAAGCGTCCTGCGTCTTCACCTTGGACCAGGTCTCCATCTGCTCCAGCACGATTACCTGATCTCCCTGAGATACGTTTGTCAGAATATCGCTCTTGATTCCGCCCTGATACCGCACCTGCGTATCTCTGGAAACCGTCGCTGTCTGCCGTTCCTCCCATTCCGTGTAGACCTGCATATGGTTTGGCTCCGTATATAAATCATAGGAAAAATTAGTATATTCCCTGACAAAATCCGCAGCGATATAAAGCGTCTCCCCCTCATATCTTGCGATCACATAGTCTCTGCCGCTTTCCTCCCCGCCAACGGACACCGACGTGGAGCCGATCAGCGTGCTGATTACAGTATCCGGCAGCGTATACAGCAGAAGTCCTTCTTTTTTATCTTCATAGAACCGATCGTTAAAATATTTATGCACAGTGGCAAGATCAAAATAACATACGCCATCCCACACCTTCGCATATTCTTCAATCTGCTCGTCCTGTAGAATCACAGCCACGTCCTCCTCGGCTGTAATACCAAAGTACTCTGTCAGATCCGCGTATTCTTTAGAATAAGAGTATTTCTCCAACAGCCTGGCGCCAACGCCTATGCCCGCCACCACAATAATAAGGACGATCGCGACGATCACCGGAATCACTTTTTTCATCTGTCCAGCTCCTTTCTGACCGTCCTAATTATAGCAAACTATTTCTTCTCAGTCATTATTATTTTGACATTTTTCTTACTGATCTGCAAATTTTATCACTGCTTCGGCCACATTCCATATTTGCCACAGTGCCAATGAAAGCGGGAGCTTCCTTATCTCATGTGATATCGTCCTGTAAACAAAAAGGACGCCGCCCTTATACAGTTTAACCGACCCATATTATTTTAATCTTTTCTCCGCCAAAAGGAGCATTGTGATATACCAACGGCATAAGATATATTATGGGCTGAAATAGTTCTAAAGACATCTCCGACATGCAAAAATAAATAAAAAACAACTGTATAACCAACTCATTCCCTGTGAATTATAATTGTGAAATAAGATATAGAAGGAACTATGATATGGCTCACGATCAGGCACACTGCCTATAAGACTTTCTCCGTCCCTGAAGCTGCGGAGAAATAGATGTTATTTATAAAATTGTGCATATGCCTCCTTTCTATGCAGACTACCAGAAGACATCTTGTAGGTGCATTATATCCATAATATGACAAAAAAGCAAGAAAATTCTTAAAATATTAAAATTTTTTGAACACTTTCCACACACTATTGACTTAAATTGACGTAAAGTATAAGATACTTTTATCTAAAAAGGATGTGATTATCATATGAGAATAGAAAAGGTAAATGAACACCAGATCCGCTGCACGCTCACAAGGGAGGATCTGGCAAATAGAGAATTAAAAATCAGCGAACTGGCTTACGGTACGGAGAAAGCCAAAAGCCTGTTTCGCGACATGATGCAGCAGGCCGCTTTCGAATGTGGCTTCGAGGCGGAGGATATTCCCCTGATGATCGAAGCGATTCCCTTAAATTCCGAATGTATCGTACTGATTGTCACCAAGGTGGAGGATCCGGAGGAACTGGATACCCGTTTCTCCAAATTCGCGCCCTCCGTCCATGACGAAGAATTGTACGAGGAGGAACACGAGGAACTGATGGAATCCTTTGCCGACGGCGCCGACGAGGTATTGAACCTGCTGCGCCGCATGAACAATGAGGGAGGGGCGGAGCCTGCCGATGCAGGCACGGAAGCCCCCAAGCCCTCCAGGGCTCTGCCCGGCAGCGAGGCTCCCGCAGCCTCCGTTGCCAACCAGATCTTTGCTTTTCCTTCCATGCATGAAGCGACAAGGCTGGCGCATATTGCCGCTCCCGCTTACGAGGGCGCCAATTCTCTGTATAAAGATGAAGCCTCCGGCCGTTATCTGCTATTATTGAGCTCCGCCGGCTTAAGCGCGGGAGCTTTTAACAGGATCTGCAATTTAGTCTCGGAATACGGCCAGCCTGAGAAATCAGTGCTTGCCACCAAAGCCTACCTGGAGGAACACTTTGAACCGCTCATCAAAGACAATGCGCTGGAAATATTATCCAGTCTTTAACAGTCCTTATCAGGCGAAAACGTCCCGGTTCCTTCCGAATCCGGGACGTCTTTATTTCTGATTACATTCTGCTGCGAAGGCTCCTTACGCGCCTGTGACAGCGTCGATCCTGGCCATCAGGTCTTCCACTGCGATGCCGTGTACCATGGCGGCCTCTTCCAATGTCTCTCCCTGTGCGGAAGGGCAACCGAGGCAATGCATACCGATTTCCATCAGAACCGGCGCAATATCCATATTAATTCTTAAAGCTTCGCCTATTGTTGTATCTTTACTGATCTGTGCCATGTTTAATACCTCCATATCGTTAATAAAATTTACATTAAGATTAGGATGCCGACTCCTCCTCAAAAAATGCATCCGATCTTTTTGTACAAGCAAGATTATAAAATAATCCCGTATCCCCGTCAAGTAACGTACCGCAAATCGATGAAGTAAAGGAATTGTCAGTTGAAATGAATAAGACTAATCCTATGAAGTATA
>JAJQIK010000042.1:0-2145 GCA_021199255.1 Clostridiales bacterium
CAGCTGGATAGAGCAACGGCCTTCTAAGCCGTGGGTCGGGGGTTCGAATCCCTTCGAGCACGTTTGGGAATGGAAACGGTATGCTATCGCTTCTATTCTGTATGGTGGGTATGGCGCAGTTGGCTAGCGCGCCAGATTGTGGCTCTGGAGGCCGAGGGTTCGAGTCCCTCTATCCACCTTTACACGGGAACGTGCAAGGAGCACAGCCTGCTGATACCAATAATGGGCTATCGCCAAGGGGTAAGGCACAGGACTTTGACTCCTGCATTCGCTGGTTCAAATCCAGCTAGCCCAGTTTACGGAGCACTAGCTCAGTCGGTAGAGCACCTGACTTTTAATCAGGTTGTCGGGGGTTCGAATCCCCCGTGCTTCACTAGGCAAACGAAATTCATGTGAGTCTGGGGGATTCGAACCCCTGTTGACATCCCCCGTGCTTCACTAGGCAAACGAAATTCATGTGAATCTGGGGGATTCGAACCCCTTGTTGACATCCCTTTGCTTTATGTATTGATAACCTTCAAAACTTGGGACCAATAGTTTTGGAGGTGTTTTTTTACTTGTATAATTTTTTTTACGGAAGGAGAATGACGATGGAACAGGAAAATAAAATGGGGACAATGCCTGTCAACAAACTGTTGATTACCATGTCTCTGCCAATGATGATTTCCATGCTGGTACAGGCGTTATATAACGTGGTGGACAGCATCTTTGTGTCCAGAGTGAATGAAAACGCGCTGACCGCCGTTTCCCTGGCGTTCCCGATACAGACGCTGATGATCTCTGTGGCGGGGGGAACCTGCGTAGGAATCAATGCGGTGCTTTCCAAGGCGCTGGGGGAGAAAAATCAGGAAAGGGTCAATAAGACCGCGGGCAACGGCGTTGTGCTGATGGCGATCGGCTATGTGATTTTTCTGCTGGTGGGCTTGTTTGCCACCAGAGGATTTTACTTAAGCCAGACAGACGACGCGCAGATTGTGCAGTATGGATATGACTATCTTTCGGTGGTCTGCTGCTTTTCTTTTGGGATGTTTGCGCAGCTTACCTTTGAGCGTCTTTTGCAGTCCACGGGAAGAACCTTTTATATCATGATTACCCAGGGAACCGGCGCTATTATTAATATTATTCTGGATCCGATATTGATCTTTGGACTGGGGGGCGCGCCCAGGCTGGGAGTCCGGGGCGCGGCTGTGGCGACCGTGACCGGACAGATTGTGGCGGGGATTATCGCTTTTGTGCTGAATGCTGCAAAGAATGATGAAATTCAGCTTCAACTGCGGGAATTGAGGCTGCGGGGACAGATTGTGGGGCAGATCTATAAGATCGGCGTGCCGTCAATGGTTATGCAGGCGATTGGCTCGGTTATGACTTACGGCATGAACCTGATTCTGATATCCTTTACCTCTACGGCTACGGCGGTATTCGGCGTGTACTATAAGCTGCAAAGCTTTATCTTTATGCCGGTGTTCGGTATGAATAACGGCTTAGTGCCGATTCTAGCCTATAATTACGGCGCGGGAAAGAGGGAGCGATTTGTAAAGGCTTTGAAATGTGCCGTTATATACGCGATGGCGATTATGTTTCTGGGTATCCTTATTTTCCAGACCATTCCCGGTAAGCTGTTTGAGTTATTTGCGGCGTCGGATACCATGTTAAGCATTGGCATACCGGCTCTTCGGATTATCAGCATCAGTTATATTTTTGCGGGATATAATATTATCTGCGGCACCGCTTTTCAGGCTCTGGGCAACGCGGTATACAGTATGATCGTATCGATTGCCAGACAATTGGTGGTCCTGCTTCCCGCGGCCTATCTTCTGTCCCTTCTGGGAAATGTCAACTATGTGTGGTGGTCGTTCCCCATCGCCGAGGTGGCGTCCCTGACGATGACTACGATTTTCCTGCTCAGGATTAATAAAAATGTAATCCGCCATATCGGGGAATCGGACAGGGAAGAGGAAGAGAAGTTATCCGTTGACATGATTTCATGAAAATGATATGATACTTGCGCGGGTTTTCATAAGCCCGCAATGAGCGGATGTGGCGGAATTGGCAGACGCGCCAGATTTAGGTTCTGGTGGGCAACCGTGCAGGTTCAAGTCCTGTCATCCGCAGAAGGATGTGAAGGCGTGGAATGGGACTTGCGGT
>JAJQIK010000042.1:2245-60536 GCA_021199255.1 Clostridiales bacterium
GACTTGCGGTTCACAAGGGGCTTGCCCCCTGTGAACCTGTTCAAGTCCTGTCATCTGCACTGGTAAGGCTTTTGAGACATGAAGATGTCCCGGAAGTCTTTCTTTACTTTTAGGTAATGTATTCTTTGACTTTAGACGAAAAGAGATGCCTGCTTTATGGAAGAGACAAAGACAATCACCCGTGAAGAGAAGATGGCGACGCAGTCCATTGGGAAGCTGATGGTCAGCATGACGCTTCCGTCTATATTGGCGCAGGTGATTCATATTTTATACAGTATTATTGACCGTGTTTATATCGGGCATATGGAAGGCGTAGGGGCAAATGCGCTGACCGGCGTAGGCGTTACCTTCTGCATTACCATTTTTATTTCGGCTTTCGCCGCCTTTGTCAGCAGCGGCGCGGCGCCCTTAGCCGCTATCTGGTTAGGCAGGCAGGACAGGGAGCGGGGGGAGAAGATTTTAGGGAACAGCGTCAGCTTTCTGGTGGTCTGTACCGTTTTGCTGATGATTTTTTTCTATCTGTTTCAAAGACCGCTATTATATCTGTTTGGAGCCAGCGACGCCACTATCGGCTATGCCGTGGATTATTTATCCATTTATCTGCTGGGGACGATCTTTGTAGAGACAGCGCTGGGGCTGAACGCTTTTATTATCTGTCAGGGACATTCCCAAACGGCGATGATATCCGTGCTTCTTGGAGCGGTTACCAATCTGGTTTTAGACCCCATCTTTATTTTCGGACTGCATCTGGGCGTGAAAGGGGCGGCCGCCGCTACCGTGATTTCCCAGGCGCTCAGCGCGGCGTGGGTGATGCGGTTTTTGCTGGGACATCGGTCTTCCCTGAAAATACGCAGGAAATTTCTTAAATTTGACGGGAAAATACTGGGCGGTATTTGTGCGCTGGGGATTTCGCCTTTTATCATGAGCGCTACGGAGAGCTTTATCAGTATTGTGTTAAATCACGGCCTGCAGGCCTACGGCGGCGACCTGCATGTGGGGTCGCTGACGATTATGCAGAGCGTGATGCAGTTATTTGCGGCTCCGATCAGCGGCTTTACGCAGGGAATGACCCCTGTTATCAGTTATAATTACGGCGCGAAGAATTTTGACCGGGTCAGGGCGCTTTACCGTCGGACTATCGGGATATGTTTCGGCTTCATGGCGACGGCGGCTGCCACCACCATGCTGTTTCCGGAGTTCTACGCGGGCTTATTTACCCGTGAGGAGGAACTGATAGGGCTGGTTGGTCAGGTGATGCCGATTTTCATGGCCGGCATGCTGGTGTTTGGCTTGCAGAACGGGATTCAGCCCTCTTTTCTGGCAATGGGGCAGGCGAAGATTTCTCTTTTTATAGCGGTGCTTCGTAAGATTATTTTGTTGATTCCGCTGGCGGTTATCCTGCCGCATTTTATGGGGGTTATGGGCGTATATTATGCGGAGCCGGTTTCGGATACGCTGTCAGCCGCTACGGCGACGGTGCTTTTTACCGTGAACAGCAGGAAAATACTGACGGAGGAAGCATGGGCAAGGATACGATGAGAAACCGCCTTCGCGGATTTCTCATCGCCTCTTCGCACAGGCGTCGTACCGACGCTTTTAGCTCAGAAATGAAGATTTTGTGAATAGATTGTTATTTTGTGGGATATCGGTTAGAATAGTTTCTGGATGTAAAAAATGCTTCGGAATGGATATTACATGGAGGATTGGTATGCGAAAGAATAAAGCGGTAACAACATGGTTTGCCTGCGGCGCGGCATTGCTTCTGCTGGCCGGCTGCGGCAGCTCCACGGCGGATACAGGAAATACCGCCGACGGTGCGGAGAGCACACAGACCGATACGGAGAAAGAGAATTTAAAACAGGCGGGACTGGGCGGCCTGATAATGCTGTACGATGATTCTGTCTGGACTCAGCAGCCGGATCAGGAGACGGATTCCAGTCTTGTCTTTGAGGATCAGAACGAGTCGATTCTTGGAATTTCGTGTTCGAAGGAGGCTACCTATCAGCACCCGCTGGACATGATTTCCCTGTCGGAGCAGATTTATGCTACCTATGAGGGATATGAGGAAGTGGAAGAACCCACGGAGGTGGAAGTGCAGGACGCAAGCTGGTATGAGTGGGTGATCCGGTATGAGGAAAACGGGGTCGATACGGTATCCCTGCAGCGTTTCTATGCGAAGAACTATTATGTCTACACAATGACTTATGTGGCTGAGGAAGCGGCTTATGAGGCAGGGAAGAGCGAGGCGGTGAAAGCCATGAATTCTGTAGTCATGAGCGTGCCGGACAATGCAGAAGCGGAAGAAAAGGCGAAAGAATTTCTGGTGGGAACCTGGAGTATCGGCGTTGACAGCGAGGGCGATAAGGGATATCTCGTGCTGGAGGAGGACGGTACTTATGAGTGGTATATGGACAGCAGTATGGACGCCGCCAATATGCACACAGGGACTTATGGATGCGATGTGGAGAATACCACCTTGGGATTTGACGAGGGAGAGGGAGTTTATCTGGTGCTTTATCCGGAAGCCTTATACGTAGATGGGGAGAAGGGTATGACCGGCAGCCCGAAATACGACTACGCCTTTTCCTTAGAGCAGGGAAGCGACGGCTCCTATCCCATGATGAACGTCACTACCTTTGATATCTATACCACATATAAAAATTAAAAGGAAATAAAGAAGAAAATAATGAAATGCTAAAAAGAGACTTTCGGTATGGTTTATTCATAGGGAGGTCTTTTTTTGAACGTTTTCGGACAGTCCTGATGCGGCAGGCGATAGCACATCGGGAAACGCTTTTGTTAAATATGAATAAAAACGTTTTTGATAAAGGCGCATAAATGGATAAAAAATAAAATAATTTTGTTCAAATTGTATAAAAATATTTTTTACTATTGCAAATAATATGTTCATATGGTACTATTTAACCAATATAAAAACGTTTTTATTTTTGCGAAGCAGTAGCTTGTTGAGAATGGAGGAATATATGGAAAAAAGTTTGACATTACTGTCAAAATGCAATGCGATTCTGGACAAAGAACTGGACGGAAGGAAAAAGGGAATTTGGATTACGATGACGGTAAGCTTGATAACGATTATTCTATCGCTTCCCTTTTTCAGTTGGGTCAAACTGGTGAATATTTCTGCTTTGTTTGCCAAAATGGGGATTACCAAAGAAATGGCGGCTAATTTATACACTGGTTATAGTATTTTCAACCTTCTATCATTTGTGCAGGAATCGGGGGAAGGAAGAATTGGCTTATATGCTATGATACTTCTGATTATTATGGCGGCAGCTCTCTATTTTAACGTTGCCTATGTTGTCAGGGTGATTTTCAGGATAAAGGGGGATAAAGGAAATCTGAGCCTTTATGCTACCGGGCGGACGGCGATGTTGTTTGAAGTTATTTTAGCGGGAGCCACTATTGGCTACGTGGTTTTTGCGAACCGCAAGTTCGGTATGAAAGGTTTTCAAACATCGCCGATGGTATACATATTGCTGATGATTTCTCTTTTCTCTTATCTGGTAATTAAATTAATGGAGGCGGAGGAGAGGACGCTTTATAAAGAGCATGGAATTTTGAAGGAAATCAGAAAGAACTGGGTATTGTTTGTGATGCTGGTTCCTACATTTATTTACTTTATGATTAACAATTATCTGCCCATGATTGGAGTGTATTATGCGTTTACTAATTTCAATTTCAGGGACGGTCTGTGGGGGAGCCCATTTGTAGGCTTTAAGAATTTTGAGTTCCTGATCAAAGCCGATTTGTTCCGGCTTACCAGAAACACTATTTTATATAATCTGGTGTTTATCGGCGTAGGCAATATCCTACAGATTGTATTTGCGATCTTTGTCAGCCAGGTGACTGTAAAGTGGTTTAAAAAGACTACGCAGACGCTGATGTTTATGCCCTACTTTGTATCTTTCGTTATCTTAAAAGTATTGGTATATAACATTTTTGAATATCAGTATGGTTTGATTAACAATATCCTTATTTCCATGGGCGGGGATAGAATTGATTTTTATAATACGCCGTCTTACTGGCCGGTGTTGATTACGCTGTTTTACCTGTGGAAAAATATTGGCTACGGAATGGTTGTGTATCTGGCGACGATTATGGGCATTGACAGCGAATACTATGAGGCGGCAAAGGTGGACGGAGCCAATATCTTTCAGCAGATCTGGTATATTACGCTGCCGCTTGTAAAACCGACCTTTATTATTCTACTTCTCTATGCGCTGGGAAGTATTATGAAGGGGCAGTTTGAACTATTCTATCAAATGATCGGCAATAATGGAGTCCTTTATAATATTACGGATATCTTTGATACCTATGTATACAGAATTACCATGACTCAGCCGCTCAGCATTGGCCTCGGTACGGCAGCAGGCCTCTACCAGTCGCTGTTTGGATTCATCATTGTAGTTCTGGTGAATTTCCTTGTGAAACGTAAAAATCCTGAATATGCATTATTCTAGCAGAAGGAGGATATCAAGATGAAAATCAAAAAGAACGCTTCGACGATTGTTTTTGAAGTGATAACTTACGCCATGCTCACCATTGGGGCGCTTGTATGCGTACTGCCTTTTATTATTATTCTTTCAGGCTCTTTTACTGACAATACTACGATTCTCACAAAGGGTTACAGTCTGTTGCCAAGAAATATTACCTTGTCTGCATACAAGACGATTTTCAGGGCGCCGAAGGATATCTTGCAGGCGTATAAAATGACACTGTATTACACTATTGTGGGAACGACGCTGGGGTTGTTTATGATAACCCTGACGGGCTATGTGATTTCCAGGAGAGAATTTAAGTATCGCAATCAGGTTTCCTTTTTGATTTATTTTACCAGTATTTTTGGCGGAGGTATGATTCCCTGGTATCTAATGTATGCGAATGTCCTGAATATGAAAGGTTCCACCTTCGCGATCTGGTTCCCGGCGTTGATGAGCCCGTTCCTGGTGATTTTGATGAGAACCTTTATTGTGGGCTCTGTCCCGGAGGCAATCACAGAGTCTGCCAAAATTGACGGGGCGGGCCACTTTACTATATTTACCAGGATTGTGCTGCCGGTGCTTGGCCCGGGGCTTGCGACTGTAGGACTGTTTTTGGCGCTCGGTTATTGGAATGACTGGTACCGCTCTTCTATGTTCAGTACCAATTCAGAGACCTGGGAGTTGCAGTTCTATCTGTATGATCTGTTAAATGCGACCACCGCTCTCAAACAAATGTCACAAAGTACCAGTATATCCACTGCTGATCTTCCGACCGAATCGGTGAAACTGGCCATGGCGGTGGTGGCTACTGGACCTGTACTGCTTCTGTATCCCTTTGTGCAGAAATATTTTGTCTCGGGAATTACAGTAGGCGCGGTCAAGGGATAAAGCCTGGATTAACAAAATTAATATTTTAACAAAGTTAATACTTTAACAAAGTTAATACTTTAACAAAGTTAATACTTTAACAAAGTTAATATTTTAACAAAGTTAATATTTTAACTTTGGGAAAACGGTATAGAAAAGTGCTTGCACTTTGATATAAAAGAACTGATAACAAATCTTATAACAGGAGGGTAAACATGAAAAAGGCAAACAAAACAGTGAGCGTCCTATTGACTGTAGCAATGACGCTTATGCTTGGGGGCTGCGGTGCACAGTCCGCGGCGGACAGCATGGAGGATGTGGTTACGGAGGAAACGGCGGTTGCCCAAGGAGGGGAGGAAACGGCTGAAACCACAGAGGAGGCGGAAACGGCAGAACTGGACACATCAGAGAGAGTTGACCTGGTATTCTATGTCATGGGAGACGCGCCTGCTGATGAGGAAATGGTAGAGGATGCCATTAATGATATTCTGCTCGAAAAGCTCAATGCAACTATCGATATGCAGTTTTCTACATGGACGGATTTCCAGCAGAAATACAGTCTGGAGCTGACAGCCGGTTCCGCCGATCTTATTTATGTTGCGAACTGGTTAAATTATGGACAGCTTGCGCAGAGCGGCGCTTTTATGGAACTGGATGAACTACTGGACACGGTAGCGCCTGACTTAAAGGCGGCTGCCGGGGATGCCAACCTCAATATGTGTAGTGTGGACGGTAAGATTTATGCGGTGCCCTGTACCTGGGCAGAGTATGTATCCAACGGCGTCAAATATCGCGAGGATTTAAGGGAAAAATATGATTTGCCGGTACCGGACAGCCTGGAAAACTTTGAAGCTTATTTGCTGGGGATTCAGGAGAATGATCCTTCCCAGGGACTGTTAACCGTGACCACGGAAGAAAGCCAGGGCTTTTTGACAGCATTTGACGCTGCATGGATTTTTAATTATAAATATTCTTGGGTGAATATTAACGGACTTCCTTATGGTCTCACCGCAGATTATGATTCGCCCATGGATGTATATGATTACTGGTATTCAGATGATTTTGTGGAAGATATGAAGCTGATGAAGAAATGGGCTGATCTGGGCTTCTGGTCTAAGAGCGCCCTGTCGGATACCAATAACAGCGAATCTTACAAGAATGGCCTGTGCGTAGCGGAAATCGCGGGACAAAATCCCAATAAGCAGATTACGGCTATTCAGGATTTCCAGAACGACGGACATGACGATTGGGAATCAGAGTACATTGCGTATGGCGAGGTAAATGGCGTAATCTATCCGGGACATGCAACCCAAAACGCTACGGCGATTGTAAATGGCTGCCAGAACCCGGAAAGGGCGCTGAAGGTACTGGAACTGCTTATGACAGATCAGGAGCTGAACAATTTAATTCAGGCGGGAATTGAGGGCGTTCATTATACGCTGGACGACCAGGGGGTTTATACCAATCTGAATCCTTCTAATCCTACTTTTGCGTATGAGGGATTTAACACATGGGCTTTGAGAAACGGCGATTATAAGCTTCCGCAGGAATCCGATATTATTTTGAATGAAATGTTTGAAAAGTACGAAGAAATAGGAAGCCAGACGAAATTTCCTAATGTGAATATCTATGACGGTTTCAGCGAGAACTATGATGCGTATGCAGCGGAAAGAACGGCGGTTTCCAATGTCATGAAGCAGTATTTGGCGCCTTTGCAGGCGGGGCTTGTGGACGATGTGGATTCGGCGGTTGAAGAATTTCGCCGGAAGATGACGGACGCAGGCATTGACGTCTGTCGTGAAGGGTTTGAGCAGCAGTGGATTGCTTATTGTGAAGAGTACGGTTATAAGTAAGATTTATTCCGTCTTTTTTGTGAATATCGAAACGGCTGGCAGCTTTTGCCGGCTGTTTTGATATTCCATGTATCGTGGTGCGCGTCCGGGGAATCGGTGTCCAGAGTCATAGATGGCCATTGTCTGAAAATTAATTTTATGTTAGCATAGATGAGGAAATAGCAAAGAATAATGATAGATAATGGAGAAGAAGCAAAGTGACATCACGAAAAGTTACGATAAGGGATGTGGCAAGAGAGGCGGGCGTCTCTATTTCCACGGTATCGAATGCGCTCAACGGCGTGGATGTGTTGCATCCCGATACCAAACGTCATATTTTGGAGACGGCGCAGCGGTTGCACTATGTACCGAACTTAAATGGTAAAAATCTGAAGTCTCATGCCACAAAGGTGATTGGCCTTTTTCTTACCTCGTTGACGGGGCCTTATTATGGTACGCTGGCGGATTCGATTTATCACAGGTGTCAGGAATACGGCTATGAGCTTAATATCTTTATCAGTGATAAGGTAGATAATGCCATGATTAACCTGCTGGGACATCGAGTGGACGGAGCTATTATTTTAAATGAGCATATTCAGCAAAAGGAAGTAGATATGCTGCTGGAAAATGTAATACCTGTGGTTTTCATAGACAGGATACAGGAGGGGGCGCTTGCGTCCAGCGTTATTTTTGATTCTTATCGTGAAGGAAAACTGGCAGGGAAATATCTGCTGGATCTGGGACACACCACCTTTGCTTATATTCGCGGTATTGCCAATAACTTTGACAACATAGAACGGCTTCGGGGATTTCGGGATGTATTACGGGAATCCGGCATTGTTTTAACAGAAAAATATATTTTACGAGGAGAATTTGAACGAGATGCCGCTTATCGCTCCGTGTCGGAATTTGTAGAATCGGGAACGCCTTTGCCGGAAGCAATTTTTGCCGGAAATGATTTGAGCGCTATTGGTACAATCGAGGCGCTTCTTGATAAGGGCATTAAGGTGCCTGAGCAGGTTAGCGTGATCGGGTGTGACGATATTGAAATGGCGCGGTTGGTCAGACCGTCGATTACTACGGTCAGAACCTCTTTTGAAGAACAGGGCAGCAGGGCGGTGGAACATCTAATTAGAATGATCAGGGATGAAGAGCCGGGAACCATAGAAGTGCTGTACGGACAAATTATGGAGCGGGAATCTACATCTCCCAGGGAGCGGAGTGAAATGACTTGAAAACGACATTTTCATTGGAGGAAATATGCAGTTATCATTAAATACAACGGTTTACAGGAAAGAAAGAAGAGAGGAAAAGAACCGGATATTGTGCTTTGCCCCGGCCGGCGACAGGGAAAATGAGTTGATTAATCTTTATCCTGAAGTAAGGTATCAAAGCTTCGAAGGGTTTGGGGGTGCATTGACGGACGCGGCGGGATATGTATATGGACATATGTCGGCTGGGGATAGGAAGAAGCTGATTCAGGCTTATTTTGGCAAAGATGGGATGCAGTATAACAGAGTCAGGCTTCCGATTGACAGCTGTGATTTTTCGGTAGAGCAGTTTCAGGCAGTTTCAGGCAAGGAAGATCAGAAATTCGAGACTTTTTCTTTGGACAGGGAGAAGCAATATATATATCCTCTCTGGGAAGATATCAGGGAGGTAGTCCAGAATATAGAGGTTATGGTGACGCCCTGGTCTCCGCCGGATTTTATGAAAACGAACAAGAGGAGAGTACAGGGAGGACATCTGAAGGAGGAATACCGGGCAAGCTATGCGGAATACTTATGTCGATACATAGAGGAACTCAGAAAGACAGGCGTTCCAGTGAGCAGAATGAGCGTTCAAAACGAGCCCAAGGCGGTGCAGGCTTGGGATTCCTGCCTGATGGATGGACAGGAAGAGAAGATTTTTTTGCGGGATTATTTGTATCCTGCCATGGAAAAGCATGGTTTGGCTGATGTGGAAATTTTCATCTGGGATCATAATAAGGAACGCGTATGGGAAAGAGCCAACGAGGTCATTGACGAAACCACCGCGCATATGGTGAAGGGAATCGCTTTTCATTGGTATAGCGGGGATCATTTTGAGGCGCTTCGGATGGTCAGGGATAGATTTCCTGATTTAAAACTGATTCTCTCGGAAGCCTGCATAGAATACGGAAAGTTTTCCGCAGATAATGAGTATGCTAACGCCAGAAAATACGCCCATGAGATCATCGGCAACCTGAATGTGGGAATGAACGCTTTTTATGACTGGAATCTTTTGCTGGACGAACAAGGCGGGCCCAATTATGCGGCGAATTTCTGCGATGCGCCTTATATGTATCATAGAGGGCGGCAGGAGTTGAGAGAGAGAACGTCTTTATCCGTAATCGGGCATTTTAGCAAATATATTCGGCCTGGAGCGGTACGTATCGGTCAGTCGAGTTATACAGACCAACTGGAGACTACGGCATTTATCAATTCGGATGGAAGCATAGCGGTGGTAGTATTTAACCGGACAGAGGAGGTTGTTCCAGTGACACTGCGCATTGGCGGCGAGTGCGTATCATGGGCGGCAGAGCCAGACACCCTTTCTACGGGCATTATTACGGAATAAAGATTGACAAGGCTTACAGGCTTATGCTACAGTAAAAACACGTTAAGAGGGAGTAGTTATCCTGTGCAGGCAACATACCCTGGCATACGCCATGTCTGCACGCTTTCTGAATATTTCTGAATAGAACGATATGGAAAGAACGAGACTTTTAGCATGAAAATGCGGAGGTCTCTTTTTTATTCCGGTATAAGGAGGATAGATTATGGCAGTAGTGATTCAATTAGCGTTGCTGGTGGTGGGCTTCGTATTGCTGGTAAAAGGCGCGGACTGGTTCGTGGAGGGAGCCGGGAAGGTGGCGGAGAAATTCGGGATTCCGCAGTTGGTGATCGGTCTCACGATTGTGGCCATGGGAACCTCTCTTCCGGAGACGGCGGTCAGCGTGTCCGCGGCGTTGAAGGGAAGCGCGGATATTACCATAGGCAATGTGCTGGGAAGCAATATTTTAAATGTTTTAATCATCTTAGGGCTGACTGCGGTAATTCGCCCTGTTGCGGTACAGAAATCAACCGTCCAATATGAGATTCCGTTTGTGGCGCTGGTTTCCGCGTTTCTTCTGGCAATCGGCTATACGGATCAGAGCGTGGGAAGAGTGGACGGCGTGATTCTGTGGGTGCTGTTTATCGCCTATCTGTTATATTTGCTGAAAATGACGAAATCCGGTGAAAATATGCCGGAAGAGCTGCCGGAGCAGGAGATGCCGGTATGGAAAATGCTGCTGCTCATTGTGGCGGGCGCCGGAGCTATCGTGCTGGGGTCTGATCTGGCAGTAGACGCCGCGACAGAGCTTGCCCGAATCTTTGGTATGAGCGAACGGCTGATCGGGCTTACCATCGTGGCGCTGGGAACCTCCCTGCCGGAGCTGGTTACCTCTGTGACGGCGTCTGTCAAGGGCAAGGCGGATATCGCGGTGGGTAATATTGTGGGAAGCAATCTCTTTAATCTCCTGTTTGTCATCGGGACTTCGGCGCTGATTACCCCGGTGGTTTATGCGCCTGATTTTCTGGCGGACAGTATTGTGTGCATTGCGTCAGTAGTGATCCTGTGGCTGTGCGTTTGCAAAAACCACAGGCTGGGAAGGGCGGGCGGCGCCCTTATGCTGGTATGCTATGGGGCATATTTTGTGTATCTGATGGGTTAAGCATTTTTTCTTACTGCCGGAGAAAGAGGGGAAGAGGGAAAATAACGGAACTCTTGCCACCACTGGTTTTATTTGGTATAATCGTGTTGGCGTCCGGTGTGTGCCGGACAAGTCATATTAAGAAGAAAATAAAGGAGAGAAGCAATGAAAGGAAATATTGTTGTTGGTCAGTCTGGCGGCCCTACAGCCGTTATCAACTCTTCTGTAGCAGGCGTATACGCCGCTGCCAGGAAGCTGGGTGTTAAGAAGATTTATGGTATGGTTCATGGGATTGAGGGATTCTTAGAGGATAAGATGATTGATCTTGGAGATTACCTTGACGACGAGACAGGAATCGAATTATTAAAGAGAACTCCTTCCGCGTTTTTAGGCTCCTGCCGTTTTAAAATGCCTAAGATCGAAGGCCATGAGGACGTATATGAGAAGATTTTTGAAATCATGGAGAAGCATGATATCGAGTGCCTGTTCTATGCGGGCGGTAACGACTCCATGGATACGGTTAAGATGCTGTCCGATTATGCGGCGGCTCACAACAAACCCCAGAGATTCATGGGTGTGCCGAAGACCATTGACAATGACCTGCCGGTAACAGATCACTGCCCCGGATATGGTTCCGCGGCAAAATACATTGCTACATCTTTAAAGGAAATTATTCGGGATAACGAGTCCTTCGGCGCTAAGAAGCCCACAGTTTGTATTGTAGAGATTATGGGACGTAACGCAGGCTGGTTAACGGCGGCAGCAGCGCTTGCCAAGGGCGAGGACTGCAGCGGCTGCGATGCGATTTACCTGCCGGAGAAGGTATTTGATGTGGATCAGTTTATCGCGGACGTGAAGGAACTGTCCGTTAAGAAGTCGTCTGTTGTGATCGCCGTATCCGAGGGCGTTAAGGTTGCAGACGGCAGATATGTATGCGAGATTGGCAGAGAGGTAGCGGTAGACGCTTTCGGCCACAAGCAGATGTCCGGTACGGCTGTTATGCTGGCGGAAAAGGTAGCTGCGGAGACTGGCCTTAAGACCCGTGCAATCGAGTTCTCCACCTTACAGAGAGCGGCGACTCATTTAGCGTCCCTGACAGATATCAACGAAGCGTTCCAGGTGGGCTTCGATGCGGTGATGGCTGCGGAGGAAGGAAAAACCGGCATGATGATTACGCTTGACAGGAACGGCGACGCTCCTTATCAGTGCGGTACCAGCGCATATGATATTCACGCAATCGCTAACGTGGAGAGAAACGTTCCCGACGAGTGGATTACCGCAGACGGCAAGGGCCTGACGGACGCTTATGAGAAATATGCGAGACCGCTTATCATGGGCGAATTGCAGCCGTTATTTGTAAATGGACTGCCCAGACATTTAGTACGTAAATAAACGCGCGGACGGCGTAGACTTTGCGGTTATCCGCCGGGTCTGCGGGAACCGGACGGCTTGCAGATTATTTATAAAAGAAGAAAAGGCTGAGTCACTATGATTCAGCCTTTCTTTCTATAGGGAGAGGGTATCGATCGACATGGAACAATATCATTTTATCAATCATCAGGGAACCTTTACGCTGGACAATCCGGAATTGACCAGTTATTTGTATTTCCCCATCGCCAACGAAGGGGGAATGATGAGCAGCGTGACGCCGGAGTTCGGCGGGGACGCCAAGACCGGCCAAAATACCTTTGTGCTGGAGCCGGTGAGCAGCGAGAATCTGCATAATAACAAATCCACCAGAAACTTCTGGCTGCGAATGCAAAACCGGGAGATCTGGTCCGCTACAGGCGCTTCCGCTTCCCAGCAGGCGCGGAAATTCTGCCCGGATAAGGAAAAAACGAAGCTGACGGCGGGGCTGCTCTATCAGACCGTGGAGAGAGAGTCCGCGCAGTATGGCCTCCGGTCGGAGGCGACGATTTTTGCGCCGCTTACGGACATGGCGGTAGAATTGATGAAGGTGACGATTTGCAATACGGGGGAGGAAACGCTGACGGCCACTCCGATTGCCGCGATACCTCTGTACGCCAGAAGCGCGGATAATATAAGAGACCACCGCAATGTGACCAGTATGCTGCACCGTATCCGGGTGACGGAACAGGGCGTGACGGTTGTGCCTACGCTGACCTTTGATGAAAGAGGGCATCAGAAGAATCATATGGCATACGGCGTATTTGGCAGAGGCGGGGTGTCTGTGAAAGCTGCGCAGGCGGACGCCGGGGAATCATCACGATACCAGAATCCAACAGGCTTTTATCCGGTGGCGGAGGACTTTATCGGGGAAGGGGGCTCCTTTGAAAATCCTTACGCGGCAGCTTCGGCGGATACGCCGACGGCTCAGGCGGGAGATCGAATCGACGGCTTCGAGGCGATGGGCGGTCTGGTATTCCGGGAGATCAGCCTGCGGCCGGGAGAGAAGGCGTCTTATGTGATCGCCTTGGGCTGTATGGAAGATCCGGCGTGGGCGTCGCTGGAAGCGGGGCGGCGCAGAACGCAGGAGGATCGGAAATCGGACGAAACAGAAGTGACACGACTGTCAGATATGCTGGCGGATCGTATGAAGGAGTTCCTGTCTGAGCAGATTTTCGATGAGCGGCTGGAGGAATGTAAAGCCTACTGGAATGAAAAGAATAACATTGCTTACCGCTCCGGCGACCAGCGGTTTGACGAGTGGATGTACTGGGTTAATTTCCAGCCCATGCTGCGCAGAATCTACGGTTGCTCCTTCCTGCCCCATCACGATTACGGCAAGGGCGGCAGAGGCTGGCGCGATCTGTGGCAGGACTGTCTGGCGCTGCTTCTCATGAATCCCTCCGGCGTGCGTAAGATGCTGCTGAGTAATTTCGGCGGCGTCAGGCTGGACGGCACCAACGCCACCATTATCGGCAACAGGCAGGGCGAATTTATTGCGGACAGGAACGGGATTCCCAGAGTATGGATGGATCATGGAATGTGGCCGTATCTGACCGTGGAGCTGTACGTGAAGCAGAGCGGGGATTTCCGCTTCTTATTGGAGAAAAACGTGTACTTTAAGGATAATCTGACCTACCGCGGCGACGGGCGGGATGCCGCATGGGAGGAAGAGCAGGGAAGCGTTCAGAAGAGCCTGGACGGGAAAGACTATCAGGGCACTGTTTTAGAGCATATCCTGTTGCAGCATTTATCCGCCTTTTATGATGTGGGAGAGCACAACCACATCAGACTGCGGGGCGCCGACTGGAACGACGCCATCGACATGGCGAAGGACAGGGGGGAGAGCGTTGCCTTTACCACCATATATGGCGGCAATCTCTCCAGCATCGCGGGACTGCTGCGCAAGTTACAGGAGACGGCGGGCGTCGGGGAAGTGGAGCTGGCGGAGGAAATGCTGCCCCTGCTTTCCGAGCAGGAAGGGCTCTATGACAGCGTGGAAGCAAAGCAGAAGCTGCTGCGGGAATATTGTGAAAGCTGCGCCCATACGGTATCAGGCAGAACCGCAAAGGTAAAGATCGGGGAGCTGGCCCGTAACCTGGAGGGGAAGGCGGAATGGCTCAGAGAGCATGTGCGCCGGACAGAGTGGGTTGGCGACGACGCCGGAAATCATTGGTTTAACGGTTATTATGATAATAGCGGAAGACGGGTAGAAGGAAAAAGTGACACGGGCGTCAGAATGATGCTTACGGGGCAGGTGTTCTCTATTATGTCCGGCACGGCCACGGATGAGCAGGTTTCGGAGATCGTCAAGGCGGCGGACGCTTATCTGTACGACGGCGACATCGGCGGCTATAAGCTCAATACCGATTTCCATGAGGTCAAAACCGATATGGGCAGAATGTTCGGCTTCGCTTATGGGCAGAAGGAGAACGGCGCGGTATTCTGCCATATGGCGGTTATGTATGCCAACGCCCTGTACCAGAGAGGGTTTGCGAAAGAAGGATACAGGGTGATTCACAGCCTCTACAGCCATATCTGCGATGTGACAAAGTCCAGAATTTATCCGGGAGTGCCGGAGTATATCGACCCCAGGGGCAGGGGGGTATATCATTATCTGACCGGCGCGGCAAGCTGGCTGCTGCTTACCGTATTGACCCAGATGTTTGGTGTGCAGGGCAGATGGGGGGATCTGGCGCTGGAGCCGAAGCTGTTAAAGGAGCAGTTTGACGCTCAGGGCAAAGCCTGCGTGGAGCATGTTTTTAATGGGAAAAAGCTGCGGATTACTTATGAAAATCCTTACGGAAAGGATTATGGAGAGTATCGCATCGACGAAGTGCTTTGCAACGGCGCGAGGGTTTCCGGCGGGGAAGGAATCGTCAGCAGAGAGATTCTGGAGTCTTTGGAAGCCTCCCGGGATGCAGATATCCCGGCGGGCGAGATTCGAGTGAAGCTTGTCTAAAATGATTGGTTAAGAATTTTCAATCAAGAATTTTAACAAAAAATGTAAAAGAGTGGTTTACAAAGCCGCTCTTTTATTATATGATTGTAAAGGAAAACGATTTCCGACATAAAAAGGCAAAGAAAAGGAAGCAGAAGCGGATCGGTAAGAGGCTGTGAAATCCGCCTTGCAGTAAGAAATCATGGTATCAATTAAGGATGTGGCAAAGCGCGCGGGCGTGGCGATCTCTACTGTATCTAAGGTATTGAATCATTATCCCAACGTCAGCGAAGAGACGAAGCGCAAAGTAAATAAGGCGGTAGAAGAGCTTAATTTCGTACCCAATTCGGTGGCGGCGGCGCTCTCCTCCAAGCAGTCCGGCAGAGTGGCGTTTCTGATGAATCTGAATAATGTATCTCAGGCGATTGATGAAATCAATATGCAGTACATGGCGGGGACGATCAGCCAGGCGGTGGAGATGAATCTGGATGTCATCACGGTTTTTTATTCCATGCTGCAGAATAAAAGTCTGGAAGAGGTGATACGGTACCTGCAGTCTCAAAGTATTACGGGGATTATTATTTTTGGGATGTCCAGGGACGATCGGGTGCTGCAGAAGCTGATTGCGGCCAGGATTTTTAAAATTGTGGTAGTGGACGCGCCCATGGTCAACGAGTGCACCTCCGCTATCTGGATTGATCAGGAGCAGGCTCAGTATGATGTGGCGAAGAAGACGATTCTGGAGAACCAGTGCGGAAGTATCCTTTATCTGGCCGGTAAGAAGAACGGTTATGTGACGGAGGAACGGCTCAGGGGTATTCGCCGTCTTGCGGAGGAATTGCAGCTTTCGATGCTGATCAGGAACGGAGAGTTCTCGGAATTGCAGGCCAGAAATATGACTTTCCGATACGCCAGGAAAAAGGACGCGGTGGTGTGCGCCTCGGACTTAATGGCCATCGGCGCTATGAAAGCGCTGATTGAAATGGATATTTTCCGCCCGGTATGCGGCTTTGACGGTATTACCCTGATGGGCTATGCGGGAAAACAGATGAATACGGTGAGGCAGGATTTTAAACGGATCGCCTCGGAAGCGGTCATAGAGTTAAAAAGGCTGCTGGACGGGGGAGAAGGACGGCAGATAGTGATGGATTATGAACTGGTAAGAATCCGTTATACAGACATAATTGCGTAGGAAATGGGAAATCAATAACATAAACAACTATTATTATATGAACGCAGGAGGATGAATCATGGCACAGGCAAGCAACCTGAAAAGAGATGTATTGGTAATGAATCTGGAAAAGGAACTGGAGGATCAGGCGCAGGATAACTATGGCAAGGCGATTGCGGACTGCAGCAATGCGGAAATCTATTACAGCCTATTGCAGTTGGCCAAGAAGCTGATGAAGGTATCTGAACCCATTGAGGGGGAGAAAAAAATCTATTATATTTCCGCGGAGTTCCTCATCGGCAAGCTGTTGTCCAATAACCTGATCAATTTAGGCATCTACGATAAGATTGAAGAAATCTTATCTAAAAACGGCAAGCAGTTAAGCGCTATTGAGGAGGTGGAGCCGGAACCCTCGCTGGGCAACGGCGGACTGGGGCGTCTGGCGGCATGCTTTCTGGATTCTATTGCCACGCTGGGGCTTCCGGGCGAAGGAATCGGCTTGAATTACCACTATGGTTTGTTTAAACAGGTTTTTCAGGATAAGCTGCAGAAAGCGGAGAAGAACGACTGGATTGAGGAGCAGTCATGGCTGACGAAGACGGACACTACCTTTGAAGTGGCTTTTGGCGATAAGACGGTTACCTCCAGACTTTATGACATTGATGTCATTGGATATGACAATGGTGTCAATAAATTGCGCCTGTTTGATATTGAGACGGTAGACGAGAGCCTTGTGAAGAAAGGAATCGATTTTGATAAAGAAGATATTGAAAAGAATCTGACCCTGTTCTTATATCCGGACGATTCTGACGAGGCGGGCAACCTGCTGCGTATCTATCAGCAGTATTTTATGGTAAGCAACGCGGCGCAGTTGATCTTAAAAGAAATGAAGGAGAAAAAATATGACCTCCGCAGAATGTATGAGCATGCGGTCATTCAGATTAACGATACCCATCCGACCATGGTTATTCCGGAGCTGATCAGGATTCTGGTGGACGAGAAGGCCTTTACCATGGACGAGGCCATCGAGGTGGTCAGCAAGACCTGCGCCTATACGAACCATACCATTCTGGCGGAGGCGCTGGAGAAATGGCCCCTGAAATATCTGGAGAAGGTAGTGCCCCAGTTAGTGCCTGTTATCAAGGAGCTGGATAAGAGAGTAGCGGCCAAATACAAGGACCCCAAGGTACAGATTATCGATCAGGACAACAGGGTGCATATGGCGCACATCGATATCCATTACGGCTTCTCCGTAAACGGCGTGGCCGCCATTCATACAGAAATCCTGAAGAATACGGAGCTGAACGCGTTCTACAAGATTTATCCTGAGAAGTTTAATAATAAGACCAACGGCATCACCTTCAGAAGATGGCTGCTGTCCTGTAACCGTGAGCTGGCGGGCTTTCTGTCGGAGACTATCGGCGACGGCTATAAGAAGGACGCCGACAAGCTGGAGAAGCTGCTGGAGTTTAAAGAGGATAAGGCTGTTCTTGACAGGATTGCCGAGATTAAGATGAACCGCAAGAAGGATCTGGCCGCGTACGTGCAGGAAACGGAGGGCGTGAGCTTAAATCCCGATTCCATCTTCGATATCCAGTCCAAGAGACTGCACGAGTATAAGCGTCAGCAGATGAACGCGCTTTACATTATCCATAAATATCTGGAAATCAAGGCGGGCAAGAAGCCGGTAAGGCCCATGACCTTTATTTTCGGCGCGAAGGCGGCTCCTGCCTATGTGATTGCGCAGGATATTATTCATCTTATTCTGGTATTGCAGGAAATTGTCAACAACGACCCGGATGTAAGCCCTTATATGACCGTGCTGATGGTAGAGAATTATAATGTCGCCTATGCGGAAAAAATGATTCCGGCCTGCGATATTTCCGAGCAGATTTCGCTGGCGTCGAAAGAGGCTTCCGGAACCGGCAATATGAAGTATATGCTGAACGGCGCGGTAACGCTGGGAACCTCCGACGGCGCTAACGTAGAGATTCACGAACTGGTGGGGGACGACAATATTTATATCTTCGGCCAGAAGTCAGACGCGGTAATCAGGCATTATGAGAAAGCGGACTATGTTTCCAAGGATTATTATAAGAAGAGCCCTGTAATCAAAGAGGCCGTTGATTTCATCGTCAGCAGGCAGGCGCTGAAGGCGGGACATAAGGAGAATCTGGAACGCCTTTACAAGGAGCTGCTGAACAAGGACTGGTTCATGACGCTGCTTGACTTAGAGGATTATATAGCGGTCAAGGATCAGATGATGGCCGATTATGAGGATCAGGAGAAATGGAGAAAGATGATGCTTGTGAACATCGCCAGGGCAGGCTTCTTCTCCTCTGACAGAACGATTGCCGAGTACAACAGGGATATCTGGAAATTAAAATAAGGCTGGCATAGAGAAAATATAGGGGGCTGTCGCACTAAACGATTTTTATTCGTTAAAGCGACAGCCCTTTTAATGGCATAGAAGAAGCGCAGAAAAAATAAAAGTTATGTCTTGACAGATGGAAACGTAAGGTGTATTATCATTTCATACAAAACCTACGAAACAAGTAGGAATTATAGATTGCGAACCAACCTGTGTAAAGAAAAGAGGAGGATATCACAATGGCAAACATTAAAAAGAGCGCGGCGGAGCTAATCGGCAAGACGCCTTTGCTGGAAGTAACCAATTACGAGAGAAACAACAACATTACAGACGCGACCATTCTGGTGAAATTAGAGTATTTGAATCCCGCCGGGTCTGTTAAGGATCGTATTGCCCTGAATATGATCGAGGAGGCGGAGCGCGAGGGCATATTGAAGCCGGGGGCGACGATTATTGAGCCCACCAGCGGCAATACCGGCATCGGCCTGGCGGCTGTGGCGGCGGCGAAGGGGTATAAGGCGGTGCTTACCCTGCCGGAAACCATGAGCGTGGAGAGGAGAAAGCTGTTGCAGGCATATGGCGCAGAACTGGTGCTGACGGAAGGCGCTAAGGGCATGAAGGGCGCTATTGCCAAGGCGGAGGAGCTGCAGGCATCCACGCCGGGCTCCATCATTCTGGGGCAGTTTGTCAATCCTGCCAACCCGGCGGTACATAAGGCGACCACGGGTCCTGAAATCTGGGAGGACACGGACGGCAAGGTAGATATTTTCGTGGCGGGCGTAGGAACCGGCGGTACGGTGACCGGCGTAGGAGAATACTTGAAGGAAAAGAATCCCCATGTGAAAATAGTAGCCGTAGAGCCTGAAAGCAGCCCCGTATTGTCCGGCGGCGCGCCCGGCCCCCATAAGATTCAGGGTATCGGCGCCGGTTTTGTGCCGGAGGTATTAAATACACAGATCTATGACGAGATTATTCCGGTGTCCAATGAAGACGCCTTTGCCACAGGCAGAGCCATCGCCGTACAGGAGGGCGTACTGGTGGGCATTTCCTCCGGCGCAGCCTTATATGCGGCAACCCTGTTGGCCAAAAGACCGGAGAATCAAGGCAAAACGATTGTGGCGCTTTTGCCGGATTCCGGCGACAGATATCTGTCTACGCCGCTGTTTTCCGCCGAATAGGAACCGGGCGCCGATTGCCCTGAGCCGTGGTTCCGGCTTCTGCCGCTTGACAATCCGCCGTATCCATACTAAAGTAATGGGGTATGGTGATTTACAGAGTTGATATGTGCAGAAATAGAAATGGGGATTAAAATGGCAGGAATGATAGAAGTTCGCAGCTTAAGCAAGACGTTCGTCACCAAAGACGCCAGAATAGAGGCCTTGCAGGACATCAATTTATCGATTCAGACAGGGGACATCTATGGCATCATTGGAATGTCGGGAGCAGGGAAGAGCACGCTGGTGCGCTGCCTGAATTTTTTGGAAAGACCCAGCGCCGGTACGGTGGAGATTGAAGGGGAGGATCTGAGCAGTCTGTCGGAAAGGGCGCTTCGTGCGAAGCGCAGAGAGATTGCCATGATTTTCCAGCATTTCAATCTGCTGATGCAGAAGAATGTGATTGATAATATATGTTTTCCGCTGGATATCGCCGGTATGCCTAAGAAGGACGCCAGAAAGAGGGCAATGGAGCTGTTGGAGATCGTAGGGCTTACGGACAAAGCCAAGGCTTATCCCTCCCAGCTTTCCGGCGGACAAAAGCAGCGTGTGGCAATCGCCAGGGCGCTGGCGGCGAATCCCAAGATTCTGCTGTGCGACGAGGCTACGAGCGCTTTAGACCCGCAGACTACGCAGTCGATCTTGCAGCTTTTGAAGCAAATTAATCAAGAATACGGTATTACCATCGTGATCATTACCCACGAGATGGCCGTGGTGCGGGCCATCTGCTCCCATGTGGCGATTATAGGGGAGGGGCGTCTGGTGGAGCAGGGCAGAGTGCTGGATATCTTTTCCCACCCAAGGACAGCCCAGGCCAGAGAACTGATCCTCAAAGGCGGGGGCGGGGAATATCCCGCGCCGGAGAATCGCCAGAAGGAGCTGATGAAGGGCAAATGCTGTGTCCGTATTGTGTTCTCGGACAATTCCTCTTTTGAGCCTGTCATCGCGAATATGGTTCTGAAGTTTGGACAGCCCATCAACATTCTGAAAGCGGACACCAAGAATGTGGGCGGCATCGCCCGGGGCGAGATGATTTTAAGCCTGCCGGACGATTCGGATACGCAGAAAAGCATGATGGCCTATCTTTTGGAGAGGGGTTTGGCGTTAGAGGAGGTAGACGGCTATGTGGACTAGTGATCTGACGGCAATGATGGCGGAAGGGATTCGCGACACGCTTCTTATGACGCTTGTGTCAACGGTATTTGGGTACATATTGGGGCTTCCGATGGGGATTGCCTTAGCGGTGACAGACCAAAACGGCGTCAAACCGAATGTGTGGATTTATAAAATATTAGATGTGATTGCCAATATTGTCAGGAGTATCCCGTTTTTGATCCTGCTGATTCTGGTGATGCCCCTTACGAAATTAATCGTGGGGAAATCCTACGGCTCAGTGGCGACAATTGTGCCCCTGACCATTGCGGCGGCGCCCTTTATCGGACGTATGATCGAGTCCTCCTTAAAGGAAGTGGATCAGGGCGTGGTGGAAGCGGCGCAGAGTATGGGAGCCGGAACCTTTACGATTATCTGGAAGGTGCTGCTGGTGGAGGCAAGAACCTCTATTCTGGTGGGCGTGACCATTGCCATCGGAACGATCCTGGGATATTCCGCCATGGCGGGTGTGGTCGGCGGCGGCGGACTGGGCGATATCGCCATGAGATACGGTTATTATCGCTATGAGACGCTGATTATGATCGTGGCGGTCGTGCTGCTGGTGATTCTGGTACAGATTTTCCAGACGCTGGGAATGAGGCTGTCCGTAAGCTTAGATCGACGGAAACGTTAGCGGCTTTGTTAGTGTGAAAAATCACACTGATGTGCTGATTTTTCACACGGCTATTTGTTTCTGGGTTTCTGGGCGAAAACAAATAGCCCTGATGGCAGACGAGAAACCGCCTTCGCGGATTTCTCGCCGCCGCTTCGCAACAAGTTGCTCAGAAATGGGGATTAAAGTGTGAAAAGGGTACAAACAGATCGAAAGAGCGAGGCTCTTTTAGATAAAAAAAGATGCGGCCGGATTAAGAGGAGACAGGCCGCAGAAGCGTAAACGCTTCAGAATGGAGGAAAAAATGAAAAAATTTATCGCAGGTATTTTGACAGCGGCATTGGCATTGTCGGTGCTGACAGCGTGCGGCTCTGACACCGCGGCTGTGACAGAATCCGTGGAGACGGAGGAAACGGCGGCGGAAGAGACCGGCGCTGAGGAGACGGAAGCCGTGGAAGAGACGGCGGAAGAAGAGACAGAGGCTGCGTCTAAGGGAACCATCACCGTGGCGGCGTCCGCAACGCCCCATGCCGAGATTTTGGAGCAGGCGAAGCCGATTCTGGCGGAGCAGGGCTGGGAGCTGGAAGTGACGGTATTCGACGATTATGTACAGCCGAACCTGGTGGTAGAGAGCGGCGATTTCGACGCGAACTATTTTCAGCATATTCCCTATCTGGAATCCTTCAATGAGGAACAGGGAACTCACTTAGTCAATGCGGGCGGTATCCACTATGAGCCCTTCGGTATCTATCCGGGTACCAAGAGCGACCTGGGCGCATTGGAGAAGGGGGACGTAATTGCAGTTCCCAACGATACCACCAACGAGGCAAGAGCGCTTCTGTTATTACAGGATAACGGCGTTATCACCTTAAAGGACGGCGTGGGCTTAGAGGCTACGGTAAGGGATATTGAGGAGAACCCTTATGAAATTGAGATTCAGGAGTTAGAGGCGGCGCAGGTACCCAGAGTCATCGACGAGGTGGCGTTTGTGGTGCTTAACGGCAACTACGCGCTGGAAGCAGGCTACAACGTAGTGAACGATTCTATTGCATATGAGCAGGCGGATTCCGAGGCGGCTCAGACCTATGTGAATATTATTGCCGTAGCGGAAGGCAACGAGAATAACGACGGGATTGTGGCGCTGGTAGACGTGCTGAAATCCGACGAAATCAAGGAATATATCAACAGCACCTATGAGGGCGGCGTGATTCCTTTTGAATAAGGCCGGATCTGGGAATGATTAATGCTATCAGGAAGTGTGCGGGGAATGTCTGCGGAACATTCCCCGCACACTTTTTTGTCCGCATGGCGATTTGGCTGTGGATATGATATACTTTTACCCAGAGAAAATAGCGGCTGCGCTTCCCGATAAGCGCATTTTCAAGGAGTCTGAAATAAAGACCGGAAGGGGGATTTCCATGTCGCTTCAGTTTTATTTCGGCGCTTCCGGCGCCGGCAAGAGCAAAAGGCTGCATCATGATATCATTCAGGCGGCCAGACAGCAGCCTCAGACCAATTATCTGCTGATTGTGCCGGATCAGTTTACCATGCAGACCCAGATGGATCTGGTGGTGGAGCACCCAAGGCACGCCATTATGAATATAGACGTTCTGAGCTTCGGCAGGCTGACCCACCGGATTCTGGAGGAAGTGGGCGGGGAGGATATGCCGATTCTGGACGATACGGGCAAGAGTCTGGTGCTGCGGAAGGTGGCGGAGCAGGAGAAGCAAAGACTACAGGTGCTGGGAAGCCATCTGCACAAAATCGGCTATATCCATGAAATCAAGTCGGCCATTTCGGAGTTTATGCAGTATGGCATCGGAAGCAGGGAGCTGGAGCAGCTCACCGCTTATGCCCAAAGCCGCGGCGCGCTCTGCTATAAGCTGAAGGATTTGGGCGTCTTATATCAGGCCTTTCAGGATTATATCAGGGATCATTTTATTACCACAGAGGAGACGCTGGATCGCTTGAGGAAGGCATTGCCGGACTCGGAGATTATTCGCAACAGCGTGATTGCCTTCGACGGCTTTACCGGCTTTACGCCGATTCAGAACCGCGTGATTCAGGAGCTACTGCGCTTAAGTAAGAGAGTTATTGTCACGGTAGTCGTCGACGAGCGGGAGAATCCCTATCGGTTGGATCAGGAACAGAAGCTTTTTCATTTAAGTAAAAAGACCGTGTCGGATTTAAAAAAGCTGGCAGAGGAGGTTCGGATTCCTGAGGAAAAGCCGGTATGGTGCCGGGAACGGATCGAAGGAAGACTGCCGCGGTTCGCGGGGAACGCCGAACTGGCGCATCTGGAACAGAATCTGTTCCGGTATCCCATCTTGCCCTATGAGGGCAGGCCGGCCCATATCCATATGGTAGAAGCCTCTACGCCGGGAGAAGAACTTCGGCAGACCTGTATCGCGATCCAGAGGCTTCTTATGGAAGCCGAGAGGACGGGAAACACCCTGCAATACCGGGATATCGCGGTGGTTACCGGAGATATGGAGACCTATGGCAGGGAGGCGGAGGAAACCTTCCGCAGATTCGGAATCCCTGTTTATCTGGATCATACCAGAGGAATTTTGGGAAATCCCTGTGCAGCGTATATCAGAAGCGCTTTGCAGATTGTGCTGCAGGACTTTAGCCCGGAATCCGTTTTTCATTATCTGCGCACGGGTCTGGCGGACTTTGAGCGGGAAGCGGTGGACAGGCTGGAGAACTATATCCGCAGATATGGCGTCCGGGGAAGGAAGCGGTGGAGCAGTCTCTTTATCTATAAAGAAGAAAATCCGGAGGGCGATCAGGCGGCGCTGGAGCAGTTGGAAGAGTATAACAGAATGAGGGAACAGCTGATGGCGCAGATGGAGCCGCTTCTCGCGCCGATGCAGACCACGGAGGAAATGGTGCGGGGGCTTTATGATTTTCTGGTGCGGGGGGAAGTGCAGCGGAAGCTGCAGCAGTATGAATCCCGGTTCCAGCAGCAGGGAGACCTGGCGCGAGCCAAGGAGTATGGGCAGGTGTATGAGTATGTGGTCGATCTTTTAGATCAGATCAACGGACTGCTGGCGGAGGAACAGATGAGCCTGAAGGAATTTTCGGATATTCTGGATTCCGGTCTGATGGAGATCAGTGTGGGCACCATTCCCCGGAATGTGGATCGGGTCGTGGTCGGAGATATTGAAAGAACTCGTTTGACGCAGGTTAAGGCGCTTTTCTTTCTGGGCGTCAATGACGGCAATATCCCCAAGGGCGCGGCAAACGGAGGGATTCTGTCGGATATTGACCGGGAATTTCTGCAGGAGTCCAAGCTGGAGCTGGCGCCTACGCCCAGACAGCAGATGTATATCCAGCGGCTTTACCTGTACCTGAATATGACGAAGCCCTCCGGGGAACTGTATCTGTCCTATGCAAAGATGGGAAGCGACGGCAGAACCCTCCGTCCCGCTTATCTGGTCGATCTGATGCGGAAGCTTTTTCCCGCCCTTTCCATAGAGCGGCCGGAGGCGGAGCCTGTGGAGCGGCAGATCGTAAACGGCAGGGACGGGATTACCCTTTTCACAGATCTTTTGCGGGAATATGCGGCCAGCAGGCTGCCCGATCCCCGGCAGAGGCAGCTTTATACCCTGTATCACAGCTACCATGGCAATCCGGCGTATCAGGACGATATCGACCGACTGATTGAAACCGCCTTTTACCGCTATCAGGATAAACCCCTGTCCGGGCTGGTGACGCGGGCTCTTTACGGCACGATGCTGCAAAACAGCGTGAGCCGCCTGGAAAAGTATGCGGCCTGCGCCTACGCCCATTTTCTCCAGTATGGGCTGGCGCTGAAGGAGCGGGGGGAGTATAGCTTTGAGGCTGTGGATATGGGAAACGTATTTCATGGGGTGTTGGAGCTGTTCGCGGATCAACTGGCGGAGCATGGATATACGTGGTTTGATTTCCCTGGGGAGGCGGCGGCGCAGATGGTGGACAAAGCCATGGAAAGCTATACGGCGCGCTATGGGGAGACGATTCTGTACAGCAGCGCCCGCAACAGGCATCTTTTGAAACGAATTGCCCGTATTATGAACCGTACCGTGCTGACTTTGCAGACGCAGCTTAAGAAGGGCTCTTTCGTGCCGGAGCGGTTCGAGATGTCCTTTTCCCTGCTGGAAGATCTGGACGCTTTGAATATTACCCTGAACGAACAGGAAAAAATGCGCCTGCGGGGGCGGATTGACCGGGTAGACACCTGCGAAGTGGAGGATAAGGTCTACGTGAAGGTGATCGATTATAAGTCGGGCAGCAGGAAATTCGATCTGGCTGTGCTCTATTATGGGTTACAGTTACAGTTGGTGGTCTATATGAACGCGGCCATGGAGACAGAGCAGAGGAAGCATCCCGACCGGAAGATTGTTCCCGCGGCAATGTTGTATTATCATGTGACGGACCCTATGGTGGAAGATGGAGAGAATCTGACCCCGGAGCAGGTGAATGAGCGAATATTGCAGGAATTAAAAATGACCGGTATGGTCAATGAGAATGAGGAAGCGGTTCGATTGTTAGATGCGGAATTTACCGACCGCTCGGATATTCTGCCTCTGGAACGGAAAAAGGACGGTTCCTTCTCCGCCCGCTCCAGCGTCATGAAGGAAGAGGAGCTGCAAGTGGTTTCTGATTATGTAAACCATAAAATCCGCCAGCTTGGCTGCGGTATCCTGGAAGGTACCATCTCGGTGAATCCTTATGAACAGAATGGGAACCGGGCATGTACCTACTGCGCTTACAATAGCGTGTGCGGATATGACGAGCGGGTGGAGGGTTACCATATGAGGAAGCTGGAGAAGCTATCCCCGGAGGAAGCGCTGGAACGAATGAAGCAGGAAGAGGAAAAGGAGGGTTAAGCGGTATGGCAATTTCTTTTACGGAGAAACAACAGCAGGTGATCGATACCCACGGCTGTAATCTGCTGGTGTCTGCGGCCGCAGGCTCCGGTAAGACAGCCGTATTGGTGGAGCGGATTGTGAAGCTGGTCAGCGATGAGGAGCACCCGGTGGATATCGACAGGCTTCTCATCGTAACCTTTACCAACGCCGCGGCGGCGGAGATGCGGGAGCGTATTAGCCGCGCCCTGAATGACAGACTGGCGCTTTGCCCGGAGAACGAGCACCTGCAAAGACAGGTGACGCTGCTGCATAACGCGCAGATTACCACCATCGACAGCTTTTGCCTTTTCGTGCTGCGCAACCAGTTCCATACCATCGGTCTGGATCCTGGATTTCGGATTGGGGAAGAGGGGGAGCTGAAGCTCCTGCGCCAGGATGTGCTGGCGGGAGTTCTGGAGGAGCGTTATGCCGGAGAAGAACCCTCCTTTTTACAGTGTATGGAATATTTCAGTGTGGGCAGCAGGGACGACGCGGTGGAGGAGGTGATTCTCAGGCTCTATGATTTTGCCATGAGCTATCCCTTCCCGGAGCAATGGCTTCTGGAACGGAAGAAGGATTATGAGACGCCGGGAAACACGCTGGAGGGGCTGCCATGGCTGGCGGACTGCTTTCACAGAACCGAGCTGCTGTTGGCGGGCTGCGCAGCCAGGCTGGAGGAAGCGATCCGCATCTGCGAAGAACCGGACGGCCCCTATCCCTACGGGGAAACGCTGGAGCGGGAAAAAGAAATGGTTCAGGCGCTGCTTGCGCTGTGCAAAACCGCGCCGGGTTATCAGCAGACAGCGGACGCTTTTGGCGCGCTGTATTTTGAACGGCTGCCCGCCAGGAAGGATTCAGCCATTCACCCCGTGAAAAGAGAACTGGCCAAGAATATCCGCAATGAAGTAAAGGAGCAGCTTGGGGAATTGCAGAAACGGTATTTTAGCCAGAGCGAAGAACAGATTCTTGCCCAGATGACGGTCTGCGGGGAAGCGGTGGACGCGCTGGTGGACGTGGTTCTGGCGTTTAAGGAAGCCTTTGACGCAAAGAAACGAGAGAAAAATCTGCTGGATTTCGATGATATTGAACATTTTGCCCTGTCTATTCTGGTGCGGCAGGACGAGGAAGGCGGATGTCTTCCCACGGAGACCGCCTTAGAATACCGGGAGTATTTCCATGAGATTCTCATCGATGAATATCAGGACAGTAATCTGGTGCAGGAATATCTGTTGTCCTGTATCTCCGGGCAGGAGGAGGGCAGATATAACCGGTTCATGGTGGGGGATGTGAAGCAGAGCATCTATAAATTCCGTCTGGCCAGACCAGAGCTGTTTCTGGAAAAATATGAAGCCTATGGACAGGCGGAGGACAACGCGGCTCTTTCCGGTACGGAGGGACAGGGGCTTACAGCCAGAAAAATTGATTTGCACAGGAATTTCCGCAGTTGTTATGAAGTGCTTAACAGTACCAATTCCATTTTTGAACAAATCATGGGCAAAGAAGTGGGCGGCATTGTCTATGATGAGCAGGCGGCGCTTTATCCCGGCGCGGTTTATCCGCCCTTAGAGCACAGGGAGACAGAGCTTCTGCTGTATCAGACGGGAGAGAAGCCGGACGACGTCTCGGTAAAGGAACAGGAAGCCTATGGCGTGGCTAAGAGAATTAAAGAGCTGATGCGGGATTTCCGGGTGACCGATCAGGACAGCGGCGAGCTGCGCAGGCCGGCTTTCCGGGATATTGTGATTCTGCTGCGCACCGTGTCAGGCTGGGACGAGGTGTTCCGGAAGGTACTGGAGGAGGAGAATATTCCCGTATACGTGACCTCACGTACCGGTTATTTCGCGGCGGGCGAGGTACAGGAGCTGCTGCATTTCCTGCGAATCCTGGATAACCCCCTGCAGGATATTCCCCTTTATGGCGTGCTCCATTCTTATCTGGGAGGATTTACCGAGGAAGAAATTGCCCTGATCCGCTCCGCTGTCCCGAAGACGCCCTATCTGTATGACGCGGTGAAGCGTTATGCCGGGGAAGGAGAGACCGGGGGGCAGAAGCATGACGGGGACGGCAGGGAAGCGGCGCTGCAAAGCAGGCTGCGCGCCTTCTGTGAAAGGCTGGACCGCTACCGCGATATGGCGGCATGGCTCTCCGTCCGTGAACTTTTACAGGTGATTCTGCGGGAGACCGGCTATCTGGATTACGTGGCGGTCAAGCCGGAGGGGAATAAACGCCGCGCCAATGTGGAGATGCTGCTGGTTAAGGCGGCGGACTATGAGAAAACCAGCTATTACGGGCTCTATCATTTCCTGCGTTATATGGAACAATTGGAGAAATACGAGGTAGATTACGGAGAAGCGGGCGTCCAGGAGGAAAACGCAGATGTGGTGCGCATTATGAGTATCCATAAAAGCAAAGGACTGGAATTTCCCATATGCTTTGTGTCAGGGCTGGCTAAGGGCTTTCAGAACAAAGACGCTGCGGCGCATCTGGTAGCGGATATGGACGCCGGAATCGGCGTGGACTATGTAGACCTGAAAATGCGTGTCAGGGGCAGGAACCTGCGCCGCAATGTGGTGGCGGATAAGCTGCGGCAGGATAATCTGGCGGAGGAAATGCGTATCCTCTATGTGGCGATGACCAGAGCGAAAGAGAAGCTGATTCTGACCGGCACGCTGAAAGCGCCGGAGAAGACGGCGGCGGCATTCATGCCGCTGCAAAAGAAGAAAGAAACGCTCCTGCCCTATGATGTGCTTATGAGCCAGAACAGTTTTCTGGAGCTGATTCTGGCAGCCCTTTCCAGGAACCGGTGTATGGAGGAACTGTACCGTCTCTGCGGAATGGAGTCTGACCGGGAAAATAAATATTATGAAAAGGATATGAGTATTCAGGTGACCATATCGGGCTGGGAGGAGACTGAGAAAGCGTCGGTGGAAGAAACCCTCCGCAGGGAAGAAGCCAGACGGAGACTTCTCTGGTCAGATTCGTCCAAAGATGTGGACGCCACACTTATGACACGTATGTCAGAACAATTTTCATGGAAATATGCGTATGATAATCTGAAGGATCTCTATACAAAGACAACCGTGTCGGAATTGAAAAAAGCGGGCATGCAGGAGGAAACGGACTTTTCTTTCAAATTATATGAAGAAGAGACGGTAGTTCCCTATCTGCCGCGGTTTCTGCAAAAAGACAGCAGCGTCACCGGTTCCATGCGGGGCAGCGCCTTTCATAAGGTCATGGAATTGTTTGATTTTACTAAATTGACTAAAGAGGTCAATGAAGATAAAGGAGCGGCAGAAGCCCTGTTAAAAGAACAACTGGAGGATATGCGGGCGGGGGGCAGGCTTACGCAGGAATATTATGAGGCGGTGTCGGCGCCCAGGATTGCCGCTTTCCTGCAAAGCGGTTTAGCCCTGCGCGTGGCCGACGCCGCCAGGGCGGGCAGGCTCCATAAGGAGCAGCCCTTCGTGCTGGGGCTTCCCGCGAATCTGTTGAAGAGTACCTTCCCGGAAGAGGAGACCGTGCTGATTCAGGGAATCATCGACGTGTTTTTCGAGGAGGAGGACGGTTATGTGGTGCTGGATTATAAGACGGACGCGGTGGAGAGGGCGGAGGAATTAATCAGCCGCTATCAGGTGCAGCTGCGCTATTATGCGCAGGCATTGGAACAGATGTCGGGATATGGCGCGGCCGGCGGGGGTAAGCCGGTGAAAGAACAGATTATCTATTCCTTTAAGCTGGCGGAGGAGATCAGGCTTTCTTGAATCAGGGCTGACTAGACTTTTTATACAAAAACAGATACAATAAAGGCGGCTAGAGGAATGAAGAAAATATAGGAGAGAATTTTATATTTTGATGAAGGATAAAACGGAATACATCAAGGGAGCCAATCCCTATCTGCCTCTTTGGGAGCATGTACCTGACGGCGAGCCGCGGGTTTTTGAATATGGCGGCGAGACGAGAGTTTATGTGTACGGCTCTCACGACACGGAACAAAACGCCTATTGCGGGCGCGATTATGTCGTATGGAGCGCGCCTGTCGATAATCTGGCCGACTGGAAATGCCATGGCGTCTGCTATGCCGCCTCTGATCATAGTATTCTTTATGCGCCGGACGTTGTAAAACGTGGCGATACATTCTATCTATACGCCGCGGAGGCTTGCGGCTCAAGGATTATGGCCGCAGAGTCAAAGACGCCTTGGGGGCCATTTATCAATCCCGTCCAGACGGATCTTGGATTTGATCCTGCCGTTCTTGTGGACGATGACGGAAGGGCATATGCGTATTGGGGCTTCTGCAAGAGCTATGCCGCCGAGCTGTGTGACGATATGGCGCACATCAAGAGACAGACCCTCAGGGAACATCTCATTGGCCACACAAAAGGTTATCAAGAATCCAGCGACGGTTATGAGGACGAAAACGACGCGTTTTTTGAGGCGTCGTCCATACGCCGCGTAATGGGCAAATACGTTTTTATTTATTCAAAGCGCTATTTTACTCCTGTGCCGAGCTTGGGGGTCGATACGCCGAATAATGGATTCCTTTCCTATCAATACAGCGACAGCCCTCTCGATGGGTATCTGCCGGGCGGAGATATAAGCTTTAACGGCGGCGAAATATTAAAAAAGCCGGACGGCACAGGCGAAATGACATATCGCTGGGGTAATAATCACGGCAGTATCGAGAGAATAAACGAAAAATGGTACGTTTTTTATCACCGGCAAACAGGTACAGATGAGTTTGCGCGTCAGGCGATGATGGAACCGATAGACGTTGCCATTGGCAGCGACGGCAGGCTTTATATAGGGGATGTAACGTATCAGGACGGGGAACCTGTTTCCTCCGCTCCTGTGGAAATGACATCCAGCGGCGCAAACGTAAACGGAATTGACGCGTATAAGATTATTTCTGCCGGCTATGCCTGTCACATACACGGAAAAGACAGTTCCGCATATATAAAGGCTGTATACGACCAGACGGATTCGGTTTCATCGCCTGTCGTCAATATAAAGGAAGGCACGACTGTGGGGTTTAGATATCTGCAGTTTGGCAATACGCCTCCGCGCTGTGTTGCTGCCGAGGTTATCACAGATGGAGAGGTTATGGTAAATGTCCGCATTGACGGGCACCGTGGAAGAGTGGTCGCACGTCTTGGCTTTGACAAAGAGGAGTCTGTCAGGAGTGTTCCTGTAGAGGTCGGTATCATAGGACGGCATGCGGTTTATTTTGAATTTTGTGCGGGCGAGGGCGTTTTATCTGAGTTTGTCGGATTTACCTTTGACCGCGCGGAGCTTGCAGGATAAAGCCTTTCCCAGGCTATTGGATGCCATGACGCAAAGAGCCAGATGACCGTTTCCGGCCATCTGGCTCTTTTGGCAGGCGGCGCGTTTACTGCGCGTCCCCATAATAGGTATCATAATGTACGATCTCGTCGATCAGCTTTGGAAGCTGCTCGTCCATAGTCTCGTCCGTAAACTGGCAGGTTCCCACGGCCTTATGTCCGCCGCCGCCGTATTTGAGCATCAGGCTTCCTACATTGACGTGGGAGGTCTTATTTAAGACGCTGTACCCCACCGCCGCGGAGCAGCCCTTGCCGCCTTTTCCGTTTACAATCCAGACAGAAATATTCTGTTCAGGATACATACTGTAGATCAGGAAGCGGTTGCCGGAGTAAATCGGGTCTACGCCGCGCAGATCGGAGATAATCACGTCCTTTTCCACGCGGGTGTGGGCTTTTACCATCTCCCGGAATTTCTGATCCTGTTCCCGATAGACGGCGATACGCTCCTGTACGTCGGGCAGGGCTAAAATCTCTTCGGTATTCATGGTGCGGCAACATTCCATCAGCTTTTCCATTAACTGATAATTGGAAATGGTAAAATTACGCCATCTGCCAAGCCCTGTCCTGGGGTCCATCAGAAAGCCTATCAGAATCCAGCCCTCAGGGTGCTGCACCTCATCGATGGTAAGATTGCCGGAATCTACCTTATCGACCGCAGCCATCATCTCGTCAAAATGGGCAAAACGCTCCTCGCCGCCGTAGTATTCATAGATAATACGGGCGCAGGAAGGGGTAATGCGGCTTTCTCCTTTATATTTGCCGGCCAACTGATTGCGCTCATGCTCGCTGGAGTGGTGGTCAAACCAGAGCCCGCAGCCTTCCACAAAGGGAACGTTGGCTAACACGTCATTTTCCGTAATTTCGACCAGACCGTCTTGCAAATCCTTGGGATGTGCAAACTTCCAACTGTCAATCAGCCCGATTTCTTTTAACAGGGCGCCGCAGGCAAGTCCGTCGAAGTCAGAACGGGTTACTAATCTCATTTTTATCTTCCGCCTTTCCTAATGATCCTGTCTGTTTGCAGTCCGCAGCAAACAGACAGTGATAGTTGATATAAAAATTATAGCCAATCGCAGCGGCTTTTTCAAGGGAAAAAAGAAGCTTGGGGAAGCCGGCAAAAAGCCGCGGCAGAAAGTCCGCCGCGGCCGCTTTGGATTGCGGTTGGAGGCGATGTGTGGTATCATAAAGGAATCAAAAATGGCAGCGATAAAGGAATGGTTATGCAGATAGCACATCGAAAAAAGAGATTTTCCTCGTCACAGATTATTATGCTGAGCTTTATGGGGGTGATCCTGTTGGGGAGCGTTCTGCTTATGCTTCCATGGGCTACCCGTGGAACTGGCGGCGCTTCCTTTCTGGACGCCCTGTTTACGGCGGTATCCGCCACATGCGTTACCGGCCTTGTAACCCATGACACGGCTACCTATTGGACCCTGTTTGGCAAGGCGGTGATCCTGTGCCTGATCCAGATCGGCGGGCTGGGGGTTATCACAATCGCGGTATTGATTGCGAGACTGTCGGGGCGTAAGATCGGCCTCATGCAGCGCAGCACCATGCAGGAAGCGATTGCCGCGCCGCAGATGGGCGGGATTGTGAGACTGACCAATTATATTTTCAAAATGGTTTTACTGCTGGAGGCCCTGGGGGCGCTGGCGCTGATGCCCGCCATGATACCGAGATTCGGCGTGGCAAAGGGAATCTGGTATGCGGTTTTCCATTCCGTTTCGGCGTTCTGCAACGCGGGATTTGACCTGATGGGAGAGGAGCGGCAGTATTCTTCACTGACCGCGTTCACCGCAGACCCCTGGGTCAATGTGGTGATTATGCTTCTGATTGTGATAGGCGGCATTGGCTTTTTGACCTGGGACGATATCAGAAGAAATAAATGGCGGCTGCGCGGATACCGGATGCAGAGCAAGGTGATTCTGGCGGTGACCGGGATTTTACTCGTGCTGCCGGCGGTCTATTTCTATTGCGGGGAGTTTGGCAGAGCCGCGTGGGAGGGCATGACCTTACGGGAAAGAGTGTTCAGCGCGCTCTTTCAGTCCGTTACGGTGCGGACGGCGGGCTTTAATACGGTGGACTTAACGCAGCTTACGGAATCGGGACAGATGATTATGATGATCCTGATGCTGATCGGCGGCTCGCCGGGGTCTACCGCCGGCGGCATGAAAACCACCACGCTGGCGGTGCTTGCCGCCACCGCAGTCGCCGTATTCAGGCGCAGGCCGGATGCCCAGATTTTTGGCAGAAGGATTCCCAACGATACGGCGCACTACGCGGCCACAGTATTGATGATGTATCTGACCTTATTTCTGGCGGGCGGCATTTTCATCGGGACAGTGGAAGGCATCCCGATGATTTCGGCATTGTTCGAGGCGGCGTCGGCCATCGGGACGGTGGGATTGTCCTTAAGCGGCACGCCGGCCTTTGGCACGGCCTCCAAGCTGGTGCTGATTCTGCTGATGTTTATGGGGCGCGTGGGCGGTATGACCATTGTGTACGCGGCGCTTTCCAGAAAGAAGCCTTATGTGGCGAAGCTGCCGCAGGAAAAGATTATGGTTGGATAAAGAGAAAGGTTGGTTGGAGGCTATGAAATCTGTTTTGTTAATCGGTTTAGGACGTTTCGGCAGACATATTGCGGAGAAATTATACGAGCTGCGCCATCAGGTCATGGCGGTGGATCAGAAGGAAGGCCGGGTGGACGCTGTGCTGCCGCTGGTGACCAACGCCCAGATCGGCGACAGCACCAATGAAGATTTCCTGACTTCCCTGGGAATCCGCAATTTCGACCTCTGTATCGTGGCTATCGGGGACGATTTCCAAAGCTCCCTGGAAACCACCTCTTTGTTAAAGGAGCTGGGAGCTAAGCTGGTGGTCTCCAGGGCGGCGGGAGATGTGCATGCGAAATTCCTGTTAAGGAACGGAGCGGATGAGATCGTGTATCCGGAGAGACAGCTTGCAAATTGGACGGCGATACGCTATACCTCAGACCATATTTTTGACTATATCCAGTTGGACGACGACCATGCTATTTTCGAAATTCAGGTGCCGGAGGAATGGGGCGGCAGGACGGTAGGGGAACTGGATATCCGCAAGAAATATAATCTCAATATTATGGCGCTGAAGCAGGAGGGGCGCATGAACCTGTCCATTACGCCGGATACCCGTATCGGGGCGGAGCAGACCATGCTGGTGCTGGGGACGACGAAGGAGGTACAGAAGGTTTTTCATATTTAAAGGAGCGGGAAGCTATACAGGGAGAGGCAAAGGAAAAGAAATCGCGTGAAAAAGAGGGAAACGAAGCAGTCTGGAAAACAGAACAGGAATCCTTACAGGAGAACCATGATCCTGACAGCGGCGTGCATTGCCCTGACAGGAGTAATGGCGGCTTATGTGATCTGGTTTTATCAAAACGGACTCACGGAGGAAACCGAGCGGGAAACTTACGATAAATATTACATGATGATCACGGAGGACAATAAATCTTCCATCTGGCAGTCGGTTTATCAGGGAGCCAGTACACGGGCTTTGGAAGAGAACGCTTATGTGGATTGGCTGGGGGATACGATTTTTGAGGGATACGGCGTAGAGGAGCTGATGCAGATTGCGACAGCCTCTGGCGTAGACGGCATTATTGTAACCGCCAATGAGAACGAGGAATTGACCGAATTGATCAATGAAGCGGCGGAGGAGGGTATCCCGGTGGTGACTCTTTATGGAGACAACACGAAGAGCGCCAGATGCAGCTTTGTAGGGGTAGGCAGTTACAATATGGGACATGAGTACGGCAGACAGGCATTGGAGATTGTCAGGGAGAGGGCGCAGGAGGAAACAGATGAGGCCGGTTCCCAGCCTGCCGCGGAGGAAGGCGGGAATCAGGGTTCTTCGGTCAAAGTGGCGGTGCTGGTCAATGCCTATGCCCAGGATTTGGATCAGAACATACTTTGCGCCGGTATTCAGGAGACGATCGAGCAGGAGCGGGAGGAGGATATGGAGATAGAATTTTCTCTGCTTTCTGTGGATGATACCAATGCTTTTTCCGTGGAAGAGTCGATCCGCGATATTTTTATGGAACAGGAGATTCCTGATATTATGATCTGCCTGAATGAGCTGACCACCACCTGTGTTTATCAGGCGGTGGTGGATTACAATAAGGTGGGAGAGGTTAATATCCTGGGTTATTATGATTCTGAGACCATTATCCGCGCCATAGACCGAAATGTAATTTATGCTACGGTGGCAATCGATACCAGGCAGATGGGCGCTTTCTGTATCGACGCGCTGCAGGAGTATTATGAGCTGGGATATACCAGCCAGTATTTTACCGCAGATATCAGGCTGATTAATAAAGACAATGTGGCGGAATACCTGGAGAGAGGAGAGGATGCCGATGAAGCCTGGTAAATTAAGCGGCGTTTCCCTGCAGGTTAAGATCAGCAGTATCTATATCCTGACCAATCTTCTGGTCATGTGTGTGAATGTGGTACTGCTTCTGGGGATCAATAATATTTCCAGGAGGCTGGATATGGTATATCAGGATAATCTGCATCTGAATGAATTGTCTGATATGCTTACCACCGTACAGGATAACATGACAGACTACTTGAGTTCCAAGACCAGCGATTCCCTTGAGAATTATTATCGGAGCGAACAGGATTACCGCACCATGATGGAGAATCTGAATGAAGAAATCACAGGCATATCCTTTGACCGGATGGAGCGCAATATCCGATATATGTCGGAAGACTATCTGGAAGAGGTGGGTCAGACCATTGAGGCCAAACGGGGACGTAATGTGGAGAAATACCGGGTTCATTATGAAGAGGCAACCCGGATGTATGAGTATATTCATACCTATATTTCAGGCCTGAATATGGAAAGGTTCAGAAATAATTCCGAACAGTACAGCGCGCTGTTACAAAGATTTCGGCTGTTTGAGGTGATTTCGCTTATTTCCATGGCGTTGGTGATGGCGAGTAATGTGTGTATTATTATCAGCCTGGTAGGCACCAGTATCCGTCCTCTTAAGAAGCTGGCCGGTTCCGCGGACGAAGTGGCCAGAGGCAATTTTGATATTGAGCTTCTGCCGGTGGAATCGCAGGATGAGGTGGGAGTGGTTACGGGAGCCTTTAACCAAATGGTAGTCAGCATCGGCAAATATATCGAGCGTCTCAGGGAAAGTATGGAGGCGGAGCGGGAACTGAAGGAACGGGAGCTGATGATGGAGACTCATTTAAAGGATGCAAGGCTGAAATATCTACAGGCGCAGATTAATCCCCATTTTCTGTTTAATACCCTGAATGCAGGAGCCCAGCTTGCCATGATGGAGGAGGCCGACAGGACCTATGAGTATGTGCAGAAGGTGGCGCAGTTTTACAGGTACAATATGAAGAAAAGCGAGGAGACAGTTACCATTGCGGATGAAATCGAGATGGTAGATTACTATGTCTATATTCTCAACGTGAGATTTGCCGGCGATATTCATTATGAGAAGCGGATTGATCCCACCCTGCTTTCCGTGGAGATGCCTGGTATGATTTTGCAGCCCATTGTGGAGAATTGTGTGAATCATGGTATCCGGGAGATGGGAGGCGATGGAAGCGTCTGCCTTTCCGTTTATCGGACAGAGAAAGGGGTATGCATCAGCGTGAAGGATAACGGAATCGGTATGAGCCGGGAGACGATTGATCAGATCATGAGCGGAAGCTACAGAGAAGAGGGCAGGAATACAGGTTCTAACGGCATTGGTATGGACAATGTAATTTCCCGCATGAAGCTTTTTACCAAGAATGAAAATGTCATGGAGATTTCCAGCGAGGGTGCGGGAATGGGAACAGAGGTATTCATCTATCTGTGCGACGGACAGGAGCGGAGAGAAAATGTATAAAATTATGCTGGCGGATGATGAGGGGATTGTAATAGATTCCCTGAAATTTATTATCGAAAAGGAATTTGGCGACGTGTGCCAGATTGAATATGCCAAGACGGGCAGAAGCGTGATTGAACTGGCGGAGAATTTTCGGCCTGATATCGCGATCATGGATATTCAGATGCCGGGCATCAACGGTATCCAGGCGATGCAGGAGATTCGGGAGAGCAACAGTCATGTGGTTTTTATTGTGATGTCTGCCTACGACAAGTTTGATTATGCCAAGGAGGCCATCAGGCTCGGCGTGCTGGAATATATCATGAAACCCATGGAGAGAAATAAAATCGTTGCGGCGCTGCGTAAGGCTATGGAACAGATCGACAGGGAACGGGCGAAGAGGAGTAATGACCTGTTAATCAGGGAAAAGCTGGAGACGGTAGTGCCGATCATTGAGAGCGGCCTGATCTATGATATTCTCCTGCAGGAACATTTTACGGAGGATATTGACAGCTATCGGACGTTACTGGGGATCGAAGAGCATTATGCCTATATGGCTGTCGTGGTATGCGGCGATGCCCAGGAGGGGAACCACATGACCAATGCAGTGGGAAGCAGCGTGCGGATACAGCAGTATAGCCAGCATATCCGGGAAGCGCTGAAGGAAGGGTTCCCGGGCTGTATTGTGGGAACCGCCATGGCGAATAAGGTCGCAGTGATGGTGCCCGTCGGGGAGGGATGCCTGGCGTATAATCAAAGAATTGAGATTATTGATAAATCCAGGGAAATCGCGAGAAAGCTGCGAAAGAAAACGGACGGCAGTTTTCGTATCGGGATAGGCGCCGTAAAGGGGCTGGGAGAAGTCCGGGAGTCTTATCAGGAGGCCCTGGCGGCACTGGTGAAAACGACTGGCAGCGTGGCTCATGCGGACGATCTGCCTATCCGGTGTGAGTATGGGGGAAATTATCCGATTCATCTGGAGAAATTGATTTTTCAGAAAGTGGAAAACGGAGAAATGGATCAGGCTATGGGAGCGGCGGAGGATTTCTTTCACTGGATGGTTGAGAATTATCCGGACAGCGTGATGGATATCCGGTTAAAGGTGTTGGAATTTGTATTGTGGGCGGAGCACTTTGCCTACGAAAACGGAGGGATGACCTATGAGTTTAATTCCCGTAAGGACTACTTGCCCACGGTGATGAATACGGAAGATATGAAGGAGCTGGAGCGCTGGTTTGTGTTAAAGATCAGCGAGGTATGCCAGAATATCCTGCGCAAAGGGGCGGAAAAGTCCAGCAGCGTGATTGAGACGGCAAGGGAATATCTACAGACGAATTACAGCAGGGATATTTCCCTGGACGATGTGTCCAGAATGGTTAATATCAGCCCCTATTATTTCAGCAAAATTTTTAAGGAGGATACCGGAGAGGGATTTGTGGAATATCTGACTGGCCTCCGCATGGACAAGGCGAAGGAACTGCTTACCACCACGGAATATTCCATGAAGGAAATCTGTTCCAGAGTAGGGTATGCGGACCCCAATTATTTCAGCAGAACCTTTAAGAAGAATGTGGGTGTGACGCCCACCGAATACAAAGAGGGAAAATAAGGCTTGCAATTGCGCTGCGCCGCAGGATGAAGCCGGGGAGGATTCTGATGAAAAGAATAATAAGTATGCTGACGGTTTTGTGTCTGCTGGCGGGAACGGTTTCCTGCGGCAGTACTGAGAATGAGAATCAGGTGAGAGAGCGCCGGGAGGAAAAAATTCAGATAGGCATGAGCTTTGATTCTTTTGTGATTGAAAGATGGCAGAGAGACCGGGATATTTTTGTGTCGGTGGCCAAAGAACTGGGCGCGGAGGTCAATGTACAGAACGCCAATGGGGATGTGGAAGAACAGCAGAAACAGATCGATTATTTTATCCAGAAGGGCATGGATGTGATTGTGGTGATCTGTATTGATTCTGAACCTTTGCTGGCTTCGGTGCAGAAGGCGCAGGCGGCGGGAATCAAAGTCGTGGCTTACGACAGGCTGATTGTGGACGCGGACGTGGATTTGTATATTTCCTTTGATAATGCCAGGGTAGGCGCTATCATGGCGGAAGCCCTGATCGATGAAGGAATTGCCGGAGGGAATGTGGTCATGCTGGGGGGAAGCCCGACGGATCATAATGTGCCTATGGTGGAAGGGGCGTTTCTGGAGATTATGGAGGAAAATCATGTGACCATACTGGATGCGGTACACGCGGAGGGCTGGAGGGCGGAGACCGCCGCCGACTATATCTACGACCATCCTGATGTGATCGCCCAAACCGACGCTATTATGTGCGGCAATGACGACCTGGCCACGCAGACGGTGCGCGCCCTGGCTGAGAAACGTAAGGCGGGAGATATTCTGGTGGTAGGGCAGGACGCGGATCTGGCGGCCTGCCAGCGGATTGTGGAGGGCACGCAGGTTATGACCGTCTATAAACCGGTGGAGAAGCTGGCGGCGCGGGCTGCGGAAGCGGCTGTCGCCCTGGCGCAGGAGGAGACGGTGGCGGGAGACGATGTGACTGTGATGAGCAATGGGGAATATGAAGTGCCCTATATCGGACTGGAGCCGGTTGGGGTAGATAAGGACAATATCGATGAGGTGATTATCGCCAGCGGTTTTCATTTAAAAGAGGATGTCTATCTGAATGTGCCGGATCAAATGCCCTGAGCAGGCGCAACATTGGCGGCGGAGCCGTTTCCCGGGAAGGAAATTGGTAAGGATAACAGGAAAATTTTGCGTTCGGAGTCCGGCATGACATGAATTTGTGCTAGGACTCCCTTTTTGATGGCTTTCAGAGCCTTAAAAATTTGCAGAAGGTCATAAATTATTCCTATTTTATGTATGATATATTATATTTGCGGACGGGCGAAAGCACGTTGGCGGTAATATCAATTCATATAATGATAGGGAGGAAAACAGAACATGAAAAAGAAATTATTGAGCATGACTTTAGCGACGGCCATGATGGCGTCCGTATTAGCCGGATGTGGCAGCTCTTCTGCTTCTACCGAGACGGCGGCGTCTACGGGGGAAACAGCTGCGGAAACCACGGAAGCGGCTACGGAAACGTCGGCTGCAGCCGGAACAAAGGTTGGCGTATCCATGCCGACTAAGGATCTGCAGAGATGGAATCAGGACGGTTCCAATATGCAGTCTGAGCTGGAAGCGGCAGGCTATGAGGTTGATTTACAGTACGCCTCTAATGATGTGCAGACACAGGTGTCCCAGATTGAGAATATGATTTCCGGTGGCGCCCAGGTGCTGGTAATCGCGGCGATCGAGGGATCTTCCCTGGGCGAGGCGCTTGATATGGCTAAGGCAGCTGATATCCCGGTCATCGCTTATGACCGTTTGCTGATGAATTCCGATGCGGTTTCTTACTATGCGACCTTTGATAACTATATGGTAGGTACTAAGCAGGGCGAATATATCGTTGACGCGCTTGATCTCGACAACGCAGACGGCCCCTTTAATATGGAGATTACAGCCGGTGACCCTGGCGATAATAATGCGGGCTACTTCTACAATGGCGCTATGGATGTGTTGAATCCTTACATTGAGGAAGGCAAGCTGGTAGTCGTTTCCGGCCAGACATCCTTTGATGAGGTTGCAACCCCTACCTGGGCAACGGAGACGGCACAGTCCAGAGCGGAGAATATTCTTTCCTCTAACTATGCGGACGGCACTCAGCTTGACGTATGGCTTTGCTCCAACGACTCTACGGCTCTTGGCGTTGAGAACGCTTTGGCAGCTAACTACAACGGCGAATATCCCATTATCACAGGCCAGGACTGCGATATTGAGAATGTGAAAAACATGATCGCTGGTAAGCAGTCCATGTCCATCTTCAAGGATACGCGTACCCTCGCGTCCCAGGTGGTTAAGATGGTAGGCCAGATTTTAAATGGCGAGACCGTCGATGTGAACGATACGGAAACATATGACAACGGCACAGGCGTTATTCCTTCTTACCTTTGCGAGCCTGTATTTGCGGATGTCAATAACTATAAGGAGTTGTTAATCGATTCCGGTTACTATGCGGAGAGCGATTTACAGTAGAGAAGGTTTTCAGTTTAAAACTAACATCATACGGCGATAACAGGCAGGCGGGGGCGATCCCGCCTGCTAATGCTAAGAATATTTATAAAATGGCGATAGAAATGATTGGGAGGGATACAGTTGGCAAAGGTTTTGCTGGAAATGAAAAATATTACCAAGATATTCCCCGGCGTTAAAGCGCTTGATAATGTCAATTTGCAGGTGGAGGAAGGCGAAATTCACGCCCTTGTCGGTGAAAATGGCGCTGGGAAATCCACCCTGATGAACGTGTTAAGCGGCATTTACCCTTACGGTACCTATGAAGGTGATATTGTTTATAATGGTGAAGTTTGCAAATTTAATAAAATAAAAGATTCCGAAGAAAAGGGCATCGTCATTATCCATCAGGAGCTGGCGCTGGTGCCTTATATGTCCATTGGTGAAAATATGTTTCTGGGTAATGAACAGGGCAGGAAAAATGCCATCGACTGGGATCAAACTTACGCGGAAGCAGACAAGTATCTGAGAATGGTGGGATTGGAGGAATCCTCCAAAGTCCTCGTAAAGGAAATCGGTACAGGCAAGCAGCAGTTGGTAGAGATCGCCAAAGCGCTTGCCAAGCACGCGAGGCTTTTAATTCTGGATGAGCCTACCTCTTCCCTGAACGAAACTGATTCCAGGGCCCTGCTGGATCTGATGCTGGAGTTCAAGAAACAGGGTATGACAATGATTATTATCACTCATAAACTAAATGAGGTTGCATATGTAGCGGATAAAATTACGGTAATCCGTGACGGCTCTACGATTGAGACCCTGGATAAACGGACTACCGAGATTTCGGAAGACCGGATTATTCGGGGGATGGTCGGACGTGAGCTGACCAACCGCTTCCCAAAGCGTCAGAATGTAAAGATTGGCGATATTAATATGGAAGTAAAGGACTGGACGGTATACCATCCGCTCTATCCTGAGCGCAAGGTAGTGGATCATGTATCCATGAATGTCCGTAAGGGCGAGGTCGTAGGAATTTACGGGCTGATGGGGGCGGGGCGTACCGAGCTTGCCATGAGTATCTTTGGGCAGTCCTATGGCATCGGCATTACGGGTACCCTGACTTTAAATGGCAAAGAGGTGGTCTTAAAGACGCCCAAAGAGGCGATTAGGAATAAGCTTGCCTATGTCACAGAGGATAGAAAGGGAAACGGACTGGTATTGTCTAACCCGATTAAGATTAATACCACCCTTGCGAATCTGGACAGCATCAGTAAGCACAAGGTGATCGATAAAGACCGGGAATATCGGGTGGCGGAAGAATACCGAGAGAAGCTTCATACCAAATGCCCTTCCGTAGAACAGAATGTGGGAAATCTTTCCGGCGGTAACCAGCAGAAGGTGCTTCTTGCGAAATGGATGTTTACGGAACCTGATATCCTGCTTCTGGATGAACCAACAAGAGGTATCGACGTCGGCGCGAAATATGAAATTTACTGTATTATCAATGATCTGGTAGCGGCGGGAAAATCGGTTGTCATGATTTCCTCCGAGTTGCCTGAAGTCCTGGGTATGAGCGACAGAATCTATATCATGAACGCCGCCAGGATTGTGGGAGAGTTAAGGGCGGAGGACGCGTCCCAGGAAATCATCATGGCAAATATTCTAAAATCAGGGAAGGGAGAATAAAAATGGAACAAGGAAAGATTACGGCTTCTTTAAAAAAATACACCATGGTTATTGCCCTGATTCTGGTGATTGCATTCTTCTATTGGAGTACGGAGGGCAAAATCCTTTACGCACAGAATATTAACAATTTAATCTCGCAGAACGCTTATGTGTTTGTGCTGGCGACCGGTATGCTGCTCTGTATTCTGACCGGCGGTAATATCGATCTGTCCGTGGGCTCGGTGGTATGCTTTGTGGGCGGTATCGGAGCGGTCATTATGGATCGGGATATGAGTCCCTGGGCGGCAGTTGCCGTTATGCTGATTGTGGGTCTTCTGGTGGGAATGTTCCAGGGCTTCTGGATTGCCTATGTCAAGGTGCCGCCTTTTATCGCCACTCTGGCGGGTATGTACGCTTTCAGGGGGTTATCCAACGTTGTCCTGCAGGGATATGCGGTTTCTGTTTCCAATACGACGTTCCTGAACGTGTTCGGCGGTGGCGCGGACTGCTATCTTCCTGATTTCCTGGGCGGAGGAAGCCTGAATATGACCTGCCTGGCGGGAGGGCTTCTGATCGCGGCTCTTTACATATTTATGACGCTTAGAAGCCGGATCAGGAAAAAGACCAGGGGGTATGCAACGGAGCCCTTTGCGGGGGAACTGGTCAAAACTGCTTTGATCAGCGCGGTGATTATCTGGCTGTTCTATAAATTGGCAAATTATAAGGGGATTCCAAGCGCCCTTATATGGATTGCTTTGGTACTGTTGGTTTATGCCTATATCACATCCAGAACCACAATCGGACGTTATCTGTACGCGGTCGGGGGGAATGAAAAGGCGACAAGACTTTCCGGTGTCGATACGAAAAAGGTTTATTTCTTCGCTTATGCCAATATGGGACTTCTGGCGGGTCTGGCGGGTATTCTGACCATTGCCCGGGCTGCATCCGCACAGCCGACTTATGGACAGGGCTATGAAATGGACGCCATCGCGGCCTGCTTTATCGGCGGCGCTTCCGCTTACGGCGGCGTAGGCTCCGTAGTAGGTATGGTAGTGGGCGCTACGCTGATGGGCGTGATCAATCAGGGTATGAGCATCATGGGCATGGAAGCAAACTACCAGAAGGTCGTCAAAGGCCTGGTGCTTTTGATTGCGATTATCTTTGACGTCATGTCTAAGAAGGAAAAGAAATAAAGAAGAGTGTGCAGGTCACGGAAAGGATATGATGAATATGAAAAATGCTTTGGAAGTATTAAGAAAAAATACGATGATATTTGTCCTGGTGCTGGTCTTTCTCTTCTTTACGCTGATGACAAAGGGACAGATGTTTACGGCGCTTAATTTCAACGCCTTGATTACACAGAATGCCTACGTATATATTCTGGCGACCGGTATGCTGATGTGTATGCTGACCGGCGGTAATATCGATTTGTCCTGCGGCTCTTTCGTCTGCTTTGTCGGCGCTGTGGGCGGTATCTGTATGGTTACCAGGGAGATGGGCACGGGCGTTTCTATTTTGGTTATGTTGTTGGTCGGGATTGTTTATGGAGCGATATTGGGGTATGTCATTGCTTATCTGAATATTCCGCCGTGGATTGCTACCCTTGCGGGTTATCTGGCGTTCCGGGGCTGGGGAACCGCCTTGTTGAGTGCGAACAGCTCCACAGGAAGCATTGCGCCCTTTCCTCAGACTTATATTAAGATTTTCTCGGGCAAGATCTGGGAGACCGCCATTGGCGTCCTGAATGTCCCCTGCCTGATTGTGGGTATGATCGTCAGTATTTTTGTGGTAATCCTCAATATCCTCAACAGAAGGAGCAGAAGCAGAAAAGGCTATGAAGTCGCTTCTGCCTGGTCTATGGTTCTTAAAACAGTGATTACCGTGGCAGTGATTATGCTGTTTGCCTATAAGCTTGCCTATGCGGGCGGTATTCCGACCGTATTGATCTGGGTGGTAGCTATTGTGTTGCTTTACGAATTTATCACCTCTAAGACCACCATAGGACGTTATTTCTACACCATCGGCGGCAATGCGGAGGCAACGAGGCTTTCCGGTGTGGATACCAGGAAAATTATGTTTCTCGCTTATCTGAATATGGCGGTGCTGACCGTTATCAGCGCTTTTACCGTGATTGCAAGATTTCAGGCAGCCAATTCCACCGCGGGCACTAACTATGAGATGGACGCTATTTCCGCCTGCGTAGTCGGCGGGGTATCCGCTTATGGAGGCTCCGGGTCTGTGTTTGGTATGGTGGTGGGCGCTACGCTGATCGGCGTGATTAATTTGGGTATGAGTATTATGGGAATCGACGCCAACTGGCAGAAGGTCATCAAGGGCGTAGTACTGTTAGCGGCGGTTGTCTTTGAAATCTTGAACAATAAGGATAAAACCAGGGCATAAAAAAACAGGGGAAAGAAGTCGTATGCGCGGCAGCGCAGCGGCTTCTTTTTTTGGTGGGAATGAACTATTTATAAAAACTTTGTAAAATCTTCAAGAGTCTCTTGCTATCCTTTTTTTTTTGACTGATAATAGGTGAAGATTAAGACGCAAACGTTCTTGAATGGAGGGATATCATGATCAAAACATTAGCGGCGCAGATTAAGGAGTTTAAAAAGGCTTCTGTCATTACGCCTGTTTTCATGATTTTGGAGGTCATTTTCGAAACGCTGATTCCGTTTCTGATGGCGTCCATTATTGATGACGGTGTAGAAGCTGGTAATATGCGCCATATTTATGTGATAGGAGCCTTTATGATTGTGGCGGCTCTGTGCGGATTGCTCTGCGGCGTGATGGGCGGCAGGTTCGGGGCGAGGGCTTCCACCGGCTTCGCCCGGAACTTAAGACAGGCGATGTTTGAAAATATCCAGACTTTTTCTTTTTCCAATCTGGATAAATTCAGTACGGCGGGGCTGGTTACCCGTCTGACTACGGACGTTACCAATGTACAGAATGCTTATCAGATGCTTTTGCGTATGGCGTTCAGGGCGCCCGTCAGCATGATCTGCGCCATGACGATGGCGTTTATGATTAACGCCAGGCTGGCCAGCGTCTATCTGATCGCTGTCTGCCTGCTGGCCGTTGTGCTGGTGTTTATTATCAGGGGAGCGATGAAATACTTTCAGCAGGCGTTCCCCAAATATGACGCGCTGAACGCTTCCGTACAGGAAAACGTCAGCGCAATCCGCGTAGTCAAGGCGTATGTCAGAGAGGATTATGAGACGGATAAGCTGAAAAAGGCCAGCCAGGCTATTTATGATATTTTTACCAAGGCGGAATCCCAAGTGGTCTTAAATATGCCGGTGATGCAGCTGACGGTTTATATCTGTATCATGCTGATTAGCTGGCTGGGCGCGAAGCAGATTGTGAACAGTACGTTAACCACGGGCGAGCTGATGAGCCTGCTTACATACTGCATGAATATTCTGTCGAGCCTGATGATGCTTTCCATGATCTTCGTGATGCTGACCATGAGCGAGGCCTCCGCTGAGCGAATCTGCGAGGTGCTGAATGAGAAGAGCGATTTGACGAACCCGGAGAGTCCCATCTATGAGGTGCCGAACGGCGAAATTGTTTTCGAGCATGTGGATTTTTCCTATCATAAAGATGGGTGCAAGCCGATTCTGCAGGATATTAATCTGCGGATTCAGCCGGGGGAAACCGTTGGTATTATCGGCGGTACCGGCAGCTCCAAGACCAGCCTTGTCAATCTGATCAGCCGTCTGTACGACGTGACGGAGGGAACCGTTAAGGTGGGCGGCCATGATGTGAGAGACTATGATATGGACAGCCTGCGTAATCAGGTGGCGGTGGTATTGCAGAAGAACGTGCTCTTCTCCGGTACGATTCTGGAGAACTTAAGATGGGGCGACGGGGACGCCACGGAGGAGGAGTGCAGGAGAGCCTGCCGTCTGGCCTGCGCCGACGAGTTTGTTGAGAAAATGCCGCAGGGGTATCATACCTTTATCGAGCAGGGAGGAGCCAATGTATCCGGCGGACAGAAGCAGCGTCTGTGTATTGCCAGGGCATTGCTGAAGAAGCCCAGGGTATTGATTCTGGACGATAGCACCAGCGCGGTGGATACTGCTACGGACGCGAAGATCCGCAAAGCCTTTGCGGAGGAAATACCGGATACCACAAAGCTGATTATCGCCCAGCGTATATCCAGCGTACAGCACGCAGATCACATTATTGTATTGGAAAACGGTCAGATCAACGGTTACGGTACCCATGAGGAACTAGTTGAAAATAACGAGATTTATAGAGAAGTATTCGAGTCGCAGACAGGCGGCAGCGGAGATTTTGATGAAAAGGCAGGTGAAGCGTAATGCCGGGTCCGGGAACAAGGGGCAGAATGCCCATGCAGGGAAAGAAAATAGAAAATCCTGGAAAGGTTTTTAAGAGGCTGATGGGATATGTGGCAAAAAATTATGCGCCCCATCTGGTTTTGGTGGCAATTCTGATTTTGGTCAGTGTGCTTGCCAATGTACAGGGAACGATGTTTATTCAGAAGCTGATCGACGATTATATCACGCCGATGCTGACGCAGGAGACGCCGGATTTCCATCCGCTGGCGATGGCGATCGCCAGGGTTGCCGTTTTTTACGGCATCGGTGTGGCGGCCTCGTATGCGTGGAACAAAATGATGGTTTATGTGACGCAGGGAACGCTGCAAAATGTGCGTAACGATCTTTTCTCCCACATGGAGACGCTGCCTATTAAATATTTTGATACCCATGCCCATGGCGATATTATGTCGGTGTATACCAACGATACCGATACGCTCAGGCAGATGATCAGCCAGAGTATGCCGCAGGTATTTAACAGCGCGATTACGATTGTCAGCGTATTGATCAGCATGATTATCTTAAGCGTGCCTTTAACAGTGGTAACGCTGGTGATGGTGGCGGTGATGCTGGTGATTACCAGCAAGGTGGCGGGATTAAGCGGCCGTTATTTCCTCCAGCAGCAGCAGGACTTAGGAAAGGTAAACGGATATATTGAGGAGATGATGAACGGACAGAAGGTGGTCAAGGTATTCTGCCATGAAGAGGAGTCCGTCGCACAGTTTACGCAGTTGAACGACAACCTTTACCATAGTGCGGACCGTGCCAATTATCTGGTCAATATCGTGGGGCCGGTGAATATGCAGTTGGGAAATGTCAGCTATGTGGTGTGCGCCATTGTAGGAGGCGCGTTGGCGTTGTCCGGCATTTCCGGTTTGACGCTGGGCGCTCTGGCCAGCTTCCTGACCTTCAACAAGAGCTTTAACCAGCCGATTAATCAGGTCAGCCAGCAGTTCAACTCCATCGTCATGGCGCTGGCGGGCGCGGAACGTATTTTCCGCATGATGGACGAGGAGCCGGAGACAGACGAGGGTTATGTCAGTCTGGTAAATGTCAGGGAAGAAAACGGCGTCCTGACCGAGACGAAGGAACGTACCGGGCGCTGGGCGTGGAGGCATGAGCATCAGGCGGATCACTCGGTCGATTATGTGGAGCTGAAGGGAGCCGTGGTGTTTGACGGCGTGGACTTCGGCTATAATGACGAAAAGATTGTTCTTCACGACGTGAAGCTGTTTGCGGAGCCCGGACAGAAGATTGCTTTCGTGGGCTCCACTGGCGCGGGCAAAACCACCATCACGAACCTGATTAACCGTTTCTATGATATTCAGGACGGTAAAATCCGCTATGACGGCATTAACGTCAATAAGATTAAGAAAGCGGATCTCAGAAGGTCTCTGGGAATCGTATTGCAGGATACGCACCTGTTTACCGGGACGGTAATGGAAAACATTCGTTATGGTAAACTGGACGCCACCGACGAGGAAGTAATCGCGGCAGCCAGGCTTGCCAACGCGGACGTATTTATCAGACATCTGTCAGACGGATATGATACGATGCTGACAGGGGACGGCGCCAATTTAAGTCAGGGACAGCGGCAGCTTCTGGCCATTGCCCGCGCAGCCATCGCAGACCCGCCGGTGCTGATTCTTGACGAGGCCACAAGCTCTATCGATACCCGTACAGAGCGTATCGTACAGGACGGCATGGATAAGCTGATGAAAGGAAGAACGACCTTCGTAATAGCCCACAGACTGTCCACCGTTAAAAATTCTGACTGCATTATGGTGCTGGAACAGGGGCGCATCATAGAGCGTGGGACTCATGACCAGCTTTTGGAAGCAAAAGGAAAATATTATCAATTATATACTGGCAACGCAATCGCTAATTAAAACACGAATTAACATTACGACTGTTATACATTTGACTGAACAGGGCTCTGTTGAAAGACGGAGCCCTGTTTGCGTGCGCACCAAACTATAAGCATAATATTGTATTTTAATCAAAAGATGTTATAATAGACACATCCCAATGTATGAAAATAGAAGAGCCTGTTGCGGGCAAATAAAGGATTACGCGCATCGCCTGACAGCCTGCGGGTAAAATGACTGCTTTGAAATGGAGGAGGAAGATGAAAGCTGTTAAGAATATCTTGTTGTGGATTTGTTCTGTTTTTCTGCTGCTGCTGACGCTGGGAATGTTTAGCGAAAGCTTTTTTGGCGGGTTGCTGATGCTGCTGGCGGCGCTGCTTTGCAACCCGCTGGTGATCAAAGAAAAAACAGGCGTCCTTTCACGATGCATACGCCGCTGGGACGGTATGTCTCCTAAGGGTAAGAAACGAATAATAATACCGAGTGTTATCATATTATTCCTGGCCTCCATGTCAACGATGTCCGTTTCCGGCCAGGCGCAATCGGGAACCGCCGCAGTTACGCAGACTGCGGATACGGCGCTGGCGCAGGAAGAACTCGTGCAGGAAGAGGAGACGGAAGCAGAGGACGCGGAAGAGGCTGGCGGCAGCGTGGAATCTCAGAGTCAGGAGAAAGCCCGGGGCGGGGACGCAGATCAGAGCGCAGAAGAGTCTCAGGACCAGGAACAGGGAAGAGACGAGTCTCTAAACGGGAATGAGGAGGAAGAGAATGGCAGTGACGCTTCGGAAGCTTCCGAGCTTACGGTACATTTCATGGATATCGGGCAGGGGGACGCTATACTGATTGCCTGCGACGGGGAATATATGCTTATTGACGCCGGAGGTAACGATAAGGGTACGGCGGTACAGAATTATCTGACCAAACAGGGGGTCGATCGGCTGAAATATGTGGTCGGTACTCATCCGGACGCGGATCATATCGGCGGTCTGGACGTTATTCTATATAAATTTGATTGCGACACGATTATCATGCCGGACATTGATAATAATACGGCAACCTATCGGGACGTGATAGACACCATGGATATCAAAGGCTATCAGAATACGCTGCCGCAGACAGGAGATTGTTATGCTCTTGGCGGCGCGGAATTTACGATTCTGGGGCCGGAAAAGCATTACAGTGATACCAATAACAGCTCTGTCGTCATACGCCTGACCCATGGAACAAACAGCTTCCTGTTTATGGGAGACGCGGAAGAAGAAGCGGAGACAGATCTTGTAAACGGCGATGGGGTCGTAGAGGCAGATGTACTGAAGGTGGGTCATCATGGAAGCAGAACCGCTTCCTCCGAGACATTTTTGCAGGCGGTTTCTCCTACGTATGCGGTGATTAGCTGCGGGGAGGATAACAGCTATGGGCATCCCCATGCCGAGACTTTGAACCATCTGCGCGCCATGGGAGCGCAGGTTTTTAGAACCGATGAACAGGGAACAATCGTGGCGGTATCGGACGGAGAAAGCCTGGAATGGAACTGTGCTCCTTCAGAAACCTGGAAAGCGGGAGAAAATACCCAGAGTGGGGATAGTACTAAAGCAGTTTCTGGGACTGGAACCGGCAGTAAAAACAGCAGCAGTACGGGCGCAGCCAGCACAACCAGCAGCAGTACGGGCGCAGCCAGCACAACCGGCAGCAGTACAGCCACAGTGACAGAGACGCAAAGTGCGGAAGAGCAGGCGCAGGTCACCAGCGCAGGGACTGACAATACCAATAATTTGGAAACCGAAGAAGCAACGGCGGGAGGCAATTATATTGGCAACAAGAATAACGGGAAGCTGCACAGGGCTACCTGCCATACCTTGCCAAAACCAGAAAATCAGGTTATATTTAATACCAGAGAAGAAGCGGTAGCCGCCGGTTATGATGATCCCTGCGGTAATTGTAATCCATAAGGCGGCTTCGGAAGGGAAAGTACATGATGACAAAAACAGAAGCGGTATCGGAGCTTGTGAAAAGAGGCTATAGCGCCAGACTGGAAAGCGGAACGGTTAATATCTATGCGGCTGACGGAAAGCCCGGCCTTTCGGAAATCAAAAAGATTTTTAAAGAAATCGGATATCATCAAAGCTTTGGACTGATCGGAGAAACCTCCGCTAAGCCGGTTTATTCCGATCTGCTTACGGGAGAAGAGGGACAGATATCCTTTGTGCTTTAGGAGGTTTCCATATCTATAGGAAAAGGAATCAGAACTGTACACTGAGGATAACCAGGGAGAATAAGAGGAAACGTGCATATGAAAATAAAAGATATCCACGTCGCTATCGCAGCAGCTCTCCTTTGCGTGGCGCTTGCACTCACAGCCTGCGGGCAGTCCGCCGAAAGCGGCGTAATCAATGAAACAGAAACGGAAATAAACGCTGAAGCAAGCTCCGAAGCTGTGCCGGAAACTGAGGAAGAAGCCGAGGCGGAGACTGTCGAAGCCAGCCTTACGCAAGCAGATGCGGAAAGCACAGACGATGCCGATATCTCCGCAGAAGCTGACACAACAGAAGCAGCTTCTGCGGACACGGAATTGGCTGCTACCAAGACAGACTCAGAGTACACGTACGCCGATGTATCCGCTACGATGTATGCGACGGATACAGTAAACATAAGAACCTCCCCGACAACGGACGGCGATATAAGCGGCACGCTTCCATATGGCACAAGCGTGACCGTGACTGCCCGGTGCAATGAGACAGGCTGGTATAGAATTGACTATAACGACGACGCAGAGAGCTATGTGAGCGATAAGTATTTAAGCGATACACAGCCCGATACAACCACGGCGGCGTCATCTGAAACGGATACTTCAGACACTGATACAGTTACGCAGTCCTCGGCAAGCGCCGAGTCGGACAAAGACGCGCAGGCGCGTGCCGTTGCGCAGCAGATTGCCGACAGCATTACAGGCGGCACTGATCTGGAGAAGGTAAGGAAGGCCGCCCAGATTGTGGCTTTATACTGCGCGAACGCAACCTATACGTCGTCAGACTCGGATTATAAGACCGCCTACGGCGTATTCTGCAAGGGTGTATATACATGTGCGGGTTCTACAAGGGCGCTCGGGCTGGTGCTGGAGTGCATGGGATACAGTTGGGAGCATGTGAACGCCAACCAGTATAGCCATCAATGGTGCAAGGTAACCATGGACGGGCAGATTGGCTGGGCGGACGGTATGGGCGGAATTGCTGACTACGGCGAATGTCCCTTTGCCTATGGAGGGAGCTATACGGATTCCAACGGCGTGACGTATGCCGTACAGTAGAATGGCAATTTCGTAACTATTCCCGAAAATTCAAAGATAAACTTGTAGGGGTCAATACTTCTTTGAAGGACTGTATCCATAAAGTCGGAGGAAATTTTTATTCGTTTGCAGGTTTATATCCGTAGGAATCGAGCTTTTGCAGAAGCTTCTCTTCCAAGGGTTTGTACTGCATCATTTTTTTAACCATGCTGTCAAATGAGCGGGTAAAGTGCATCATATAGTTACAGGGTGCGGCGTAATACATGGAATATTTTCTGACGCTGGCAAAAAATGTATCGGTAAATTCATTTTTGGATACGGGGTATTCCTTTGTTTCACCGCAGTACGTAATGCGGAGACATTGGCTGTCCATGGCAAGATGGACAGGATCAGCTTCATCAAGGCAGTTGTTGTCATAAAGGGTGTACGTAAAGGTATCTTCGTTTCTTGCGCCCATCAGGGCATCTAAGAAACTGTCTGTCAGGGATTCTTTGCCCCCGGCATGCAGTTCGTATTGGTCTTTGTGGTTTATGATAAGTGTGGTGCCGAGTTCTTCCGGCATTGTGAAAGAAATCATATGAGCATCCTCCCTATCTTTTTTTAAATAGTATACCACCGTTTAAAAAGTTGTAAAGTCCTGTAAATTTCTTACATAATGCGTTTTTCTTCCTGCTCCTAGCTTTTTAATATATCCTTCTTCTGCTAATTTCTTTAGAGCAGACTCTACGGATGAACTACCAAGACTAGGACAGGAAATAAGAGCTTCCTGCTTTGTAAATGTGCCGATTTTGTTGGAAGCATAGGTTTTTACAATATCATAGGAAGTTCTTTTGGAACCCGATTTCCAAGCTATATCTATTCTCTGCTCAAATTCTTTATAGCAGGATAATATAATACCAAGCATATATTTTATAAATGCTTTTGGGTCGTTTTCATTTGTGTGCCATCCTGCATCAGCAACTGTAAGGGCATCATAATAGCTTTCCTTGGTATCTGCAATCGCCTTTTCGATACTGATGTACTTTCCTACTTCATAACCGCTTTTATATAAAAGTAAAAGGGTAAGAAGTCGGCTCATGCGTCCGTTACCGTCATTGAAAGGATGCACACATAGAAAATCTAATATAAAGCATGGTATCAAAATAAGTGGTTCTACAAGCTCTTTTTCGAGGACTTCCGTATAACTGTTGCATATTTGATAAATTGCATCAGGTGTCTCGTATGGTTCTAAAGGCTGAAAAATAACTTTTTTTTCTCCGCTTGGAAGTATCATTGCAATTTCATTAGCAGTCGTTTTGAACTTTCCACCATAGGAAAAAGAGGTGTATTTAAGCATTTCTCCATGAAGCTGTAATATATAGTTTGAATTTACTGGCATATAATCATGGTTTTCATGCACTAGATTAAGGGAGTTGCGATAGCCTAAAATTTCTTTTTCATCCCTGTTTCTTGGGGTGGTTTTATCCTCTACTAATTGTTTTAATCGGGAGCGTGTTGTAACAATTCCCTCGATGCTGTTGGATGCTTCGGTACTTTGAATTTTGGCAATTTCTACCAGTCTTTCCAATTCTACTGGCTTTTGTCTTACAAATAATTCCTGCCGTCCTTTATATTCTTGTATTTTGGAAATATAGGATATTATTTCATTATCCCATGTTCTTTCTGCAAGTTTGCTATAATCAAATGTTCTCATAGAAATCTCCCAACTGCTTTATTCTTTCTCCCAATTATACACTATGTTTGGGAGAAAAAGCAATCTGATTTGGGAGAAAAGCCATAAATACATTTTTGGTATAGTATACAAATATAATGGAGAAATGGTATAATAAAAATATGGAAGGTTTCCAACAGTTAACAACTTTCTATAGTTTTTTATAAGTTTTCAGTAACGGTAGGGAGCAAATGGGAAAATATATCAGAAATATTTAAATGAAGTTTAGTATTTACAAGCATTAAATATCGGATAACAGCATATACTGAAAGTAGCTGTAGAAATTGCTTGACATTAAGTTCAAAGTTAAGTAAGATGTATACAGTGATCGCGTTGCAGAAACCTGTGAGGCCTGCGACCGGAGGAGAACCTGCGGGGTCTCCTCTTTTTGCTTTAAGGAGATATTTATATGCCAAAGATTTTTTTGAATTATGATCAGCAAATAGAAAAACTGAAGAATGAAAAAAATCTGCAAATTGATGATGAGCTATATGCTAAAGAAATTTTAAGGCAGACAAGCTATTATTCATTGATTGGAGGTTATAAAGATATCTTCAAAAATCCAATAACCAAGAAGTATAAGGATGGAACAAGGTTTGAGGATATTGTAGAGTTGTATTATTTTGATGAATCTTTAAGGCAGTTGTTTTTGAGATATCTCATCAAAGTGGAAAATGAGATAAAGTCACAGGTATCATACTATTTTACAGAGAAGAACGGGGAGAATCAGAAAGAATATCTTGATACTAAGAATTACAATTATGTAGGAAAGAAAAATCAAAGAGATATTGACCGTTTGATAAAGATATTGGAAGGGTATGCTACAAAGCCGGCAGATTACCATTACATAAATCATGCACAGAAAAAATATGGAAATGTTCCATTATGGGTATTGACGAATGCGTTAACATTTGGAAATATCTCAAAAATGTATATGCTGCTTCCGCAGGATATACAGATTAAAGTGAGTCGGAATTATTCGTGTGTCAATGAAAGCCAGATGATATCCATTTTGACAGTATTGGTAAAGTTTAGGAATGTTTGTGCGCATGGTGAAAGATTGTTCACTTATAGAACTACCGATAGTATACCGGATTTACCGATACACATGAAATTAAAGATTGCTCAAAAAGGTACGCAATATGTGAACGGAAAGAATGATTTGTTTTCGGTAGTGATTGCTTTGAGATATTTATTGAGTGATGGTTGGTATAGGGAGTTTATCAAAGAACTTAAAATCTTGATTGATAAGTACCTTAAAAAGCACGATAGTATATCGAAGCAGGAGTTGTACGAGAGAATGGGTTTCCCAGAAAATTGGAAAAAAATTACTAGGTACAGAAAACATTAAAAATAGAAAGTGAGCAGAATAATGCCTCCAAGTTAACATAGATTTGGAGGCATTATTCTGCTCACTTTTAAATCGGAACATCTATCCGAAAAGCTAAAACTATGTAAAAACCGGTAGACGTGGTATACTATAGATTGTAAAATGTAGGAAAACGCCGCGGCCACCGATTTGTGCAGGGCTTTACAACTATTCTAAAAGTGGCATACTATACATATCGAATGAAAAGCAAACATACCAGATTCCGGTATGAGCAATAAAAATGGGAGGGTATAGTTTATGAAAAATATTACAAGGACGGGAACATCTTATAAAAACAGGGTTATTAACAGGGCATCTATTTTCGCAGTGCTTTTGTTGATGCTGGTATTTCTGCTGGTGAGGAATGTGTATAGGGCAGACTCACAATGGGACTCAGTAACGTCTGATGTCAGGGAACAATATTGCCTGGATACTATATCTTGGCTTATAAGTAGAGAAATGTATGATTTAGCATATTCCGAGTTGTTGGCGTTGGAACTTTCCCCGCAGACAGTTACTAATTATTTCAACTACTATTTTGCCAATGCTAAATCAACTATAAGAATAACTACATTCTACAATGCCTATGGGGATGCCATCAAGGCAGCAGGCCTGCTGCCCACGGATTATACTATACCAGGGGCATCATCTGCATCCACGGAAACCGCTACGGGGACAGGGGATGCTGCGGATACGGGGGAGGCGGCTGCCAGCCAGACATCCTTTACGGTAGAGGATATTGAGCCGGTGCCCATGTGGGCTACCAGCATTGTCAATGTCCGTGACGGCGCTGCCACGGATTACAGTGCGCTGGGGATGCTGGAACAGTATGAAGAGGTTACGGCTAACGGGCTTGCATCTACCGGATGGTACAGGATAGAATATGGGGACGGCACCGGCTATGTATCCGGGAAGTTCCTGACGGATGAAGACCCTTCCAACAGGGAAGTCCCTGTATATAATGAAGAAACAGGGACTGTGGATACCATCAGCTTTGAAGATACGGACCCGGAGGTAATCGACGAAACGGTGGAAGCCATTAAGGAAGAGCAGAAGGAAACGGTGGAAGAGGAGCCTGCCGTAGAAGAAGAAACCGCTGCAGAAACTGTTGAGGAACCGGAGGAAGAAGCGGAAGAGCCTGAAGGGGAAACAGACGGCGCATCCCGCCGGAAGTGGTACCTGTTATGCCTTGCAGGCTGTGCCGTTACGGCTGGCGTTGCCGCCTGCCTGTGGTTCTACCGGAGGAAGAAAAATGTAGCGGCAAACTATGCCAGCCATAACAGAGATGACTGCATTGATTAGGGAAATGGCTATTGCTATATTTTATTAGTGGTAAAAAGAGATATGCTTATTATGACATAGAAGAAATGATATTGCCCAAAAACAATGATGCTTATAGATAAAATAAAGAAAAATACAAGACAGGAAACCACAGCAGCCAATGAGAAAAAAATGAATATCTGGCCAGTGCTTTTTCGTATGGTCATTACGTTTTTGGTTGCCAGTTTTATATTGTTTTTTGTTATTCCTATTGGAAGAATATCTTCCGGGTCTATGGAACCGACGCTTATGGTTAACGACATAGGGATTTGTTATGGCCTTGCGTATCTGAATCAAGAGCCGCAAAGAGGCGACGTCGTTATATTTACGCAAACAAATGCCGGAGATGATGAAACATGGATTAAACGGATTGTGGGAATCCCTGGGGATTATATTCAGTTTCTGGATGGATATGTCTATATTGATGGAAAATTGCTAGAGGAAAGTTATCTGGGAGCAGATATGAGAACCTTCTGCGACAGAGATTTTGAGGTTCCCGAAAACGCATATTTTGTCTTGGGTGATAATAGGATAAATTCTTGGGATTCAAGATGGTGGGAGCAGCCGTATGTCTTAGAGGAAGATATTAAGGGAAAGCTTGTAGCATCCATTCCTCTATCAAAATTGATAGATGCCATTAAAGAAAACATTCTTAATATTCATCAAAATGATTGCCACAAATTTTAGAAAAAGTTTACAATTTTATCAGCACTCTCTGTTAACGAGTGCTAATTAAGGTGATATTGTTAAATCATACAATAACGTTCTATTAATAA
>JAJQIK010000086.1 GCA_021199255.1 Clostridiales bacterium
GGGCATTTTTGCTTGTACTGCTGCCTGCATCGGCTCACTCCTTTCTGCCGTTTCCGGCTGGTGATGTCTGCTCCCAACTTTTTAACTTCCCCCGCAAATTCGAGAGGAGAGGAATAATTAAAAAGTGCGATGAAAAATTAAAAGGTTCTACTCGCTGAGTGTTTTTATCATTCTGTTCAGCACGGCATTAAGCATTAAGCTGAACCAGAAAAGATTACATATTCCAGCTCCCATAATTACATTCAAATTTTTTGAAAGAACTCTTTGTCGACTTCATATATAGTTTTTTCTCTTACACCAAGATGGTATTCCAATAGCTTGTTTATGAATTCTTCGCCATCCATAAGGTCAATCTGTTGTTTTCCGGCATTCGATGCCTCTTCTTTGGCTGCTCTTGTAAATGTCCCAGTAGTGATAAAAACGCCTTTCTCAATATCTGTAGTCAACGAGCCGCGAAAGTCACGAATGTCTCCCGCAGAAACACTTCCAGAATAGCGCTTACATTGGAAAGCTACATTAAAACTGAAAATTCCGTTAATACGCAGTTTGCCCGTTCCATCAATACCCCCGTCGCCAGTTTTCTTAGTGACAATAACCTGTGAAAAGCCGCATTCTCGAAGCAGTAATTGAGCCAGCCGTTCAAATGCAAACGGATTCATTGTATGAAGTGTCTCTGCAAGTTCTGTTCTCCACGGTTCGAGTTCTTCCGGAACTTCCATACCATCGTTTTCAGGATTATCGTCCTCAAGCTCTGGTGGAAGTGAGCCTTCCTTATTGTTGTCATTTTTGCGCCTATCAGTCCAAAACTTAATAACAGCCTTAGCGTCAATTTCTTTTTTATCAGCAAATTCCGGGGTAATCATCCATACGCCACGTGAGCTGTTTGAAATAGCTCCGTATTTTTTTAAATATGTACGAGCCCATGCCAGCTGGTATTCTAATTCAGTGCGTTGTGACGCCGCTCCTTTATGAGGCTCATCTACAACATTATCTGGAAGTTGCAGCATTCGGATTATTGTCTCACAAATTTCATCATTTGAACCTGAACCATCAAGTTCAACTAAAGCCTTAAATACTGGCTCTATAAGTTCATAATATGTTGGGCTTAAAATTTTCTTCTTCCGCGCCATTAATAAACACCTCCTCATGACTCGCACATCAATGCCTGCAACTTTTCATCTAATTTCTCGATATTCTTCTTTTTCAACTCACATTCCCATATACGAATGACTGTCCAACCTCTTGCTTCAAATAGAGCCGTTATTTCTTTATCATGTTCAATATTTCTATTTCGTTTAGCAGCCCAGTATTCGGCATTTTCTGCAGGGCGAGTGTTCCTGCAATCGTGTCCATGCCAGAAACATCCATCAACAAAAATTGCAATATGCTTATCAAGAAAAACAAAATCAGGATGCCCTTTCACATTATAGTGACGTCTCCAACCGGTAATATGATGGCCGTTAAAATACTCAATTAACTTCAATTCAGTACTTTTATTTCCTGAAGACCTGACAGATTTCATTATCTGTGAACGTTTCGATTTTGAAAAAACGTCAGCCATCATATTACCTCTCTCGTTGTAAAATCAGTGTTCTTCATTGAATATCAGTAAAGGAATTTCTTCGCTAACTATTCCGTGCATGATTTCATCAATTTCAGATACGTATTGCATTTGAGTCGCAATTTTGTTAAAAAGATCGAGCAGCTCTCTGAAGTCATCTCGTGTAAATTCACAATGTGTAAATCTATACGAATGAAATTTAAGCCAGCAATCCTTAACCACGTTATAGCCTGCAACTGTAAATTTTTGAATAGCAACAGGACAATAAACACGTATTTCCGTACCAGTATCTTCATCCCTGACAATAAACTCTTCATGTTCTTCATCATAAGGATTTCGAGCCGCTGCACGGCTATGCTCTAAGCGGAAACCTGCAGGAAGTTGAGCAATAATACCGTCATAATCAAGATTTAAGATATTATCGACTCTCGCATCATTTTTTTCAAGATTTGCCAGATGTTCCCCCAATTCAGATAGGCGCCGAAAAATACCAGCATCAGAAACAATAGGAACTCTTGCGCGGCTTTCAGATTGATTGACCACGAACAAAGCACCATAAAACTCATCTAAGTATACTTGGGAGCAAAACAAAGCATAGGCATAAAAAACAACTTCCCGTGCGCATTCTGCTTCACTAATACCGCATAACTCTGTAAAATAAGCGAGTATCGTTTCGTCAATATTATTTACAACCTGATTTGTTCTCGTGTCAGGAATATATTGATTTAAATAGACGTGTCCATTGCCTCTCCTGCTGAGATCATTGTCAGGGAAATACCAACAAAATGATGCAAACTGACCCAGAGACTCATCTAAATCTTTTGGTGCATGAGCCAAAGCAAAACCTATAGTATTATCATAGTCATAAACAGCTTTAATTTCAGGGCGTATTCTTGCACCACCTCCCCCAATTCCTGATTGATATTCAAATATTGTGTCCCATAAAAGCGCATTTGAATTTACAAACGGTCTAAAAGAACATGGACGAATATTTTCAGTTAAAACGCTATCTAACTCTTGCCGGTTTGCACAAGTATTAAGTGCCTTCTGGAAAGCTTCGATTTTAGAATCTACAACAGCTTTATCCTGTCGACCAATCCATTCCCTCGCCTTAGGTACTCCTTCGCTCGCTATTTCACGGCTACGTCTTTTTAACATTGGTTGCTTTACGTGCGTTAAAAGCGCCGTTGGAGCCATCTTCGCTCCAGAACACTGATTTAAGAAAATTGCTTTACCCCGCTCATTACTAACAGGCCAAAATTTGGAATATAATTCCTCGTTAAAAGGCTTGGAAGGCATGAAAGAAAACATGGCATCTGTAATTTCAAAAGTCTCGAAGGACGCCATAATTGTAGCGATATTGCCCTCCAACATCGCTGTTTTTTCGTTCAATCTTTCTCTGGACAAATCAACATAATTAACTTCTGTAGCAGTTTCATCATCTCCATATTTGCGTGTTAATAGAATAACCGCTCTTCCTTGCATGGTATGAAACAAACTGTCCCCACGAATTCCTGTTCGTGCATCCGTATCAACCGCCACAGCCCAAATATGTGAAAAATGCTCCACTAAATATTTTCGAGCATATTTGTAGGATTCTGCCTCCAAAAAAGACAGCGGTACGATAAATGCAAGCACAAAATGATTTTCCGAACTAATCAGCTTTTCGCAACTCCAACGCAAGAATTGCATGAAGGGGTTGTTAATCTGTTTTTGAACATTTTGCCTACCTCTCCTGTTTTCGACGGGAGGTCTAAAATCATCCATTAGAGCGATGATTTGAGAGAAGTCATCAGAAACATTGCTACGAATAGAATCTGAGCATGGGGGATTTCCTATAATAAGTTTTAAAGGTCTTGAAGATAACTCTTTCGCACGGGCAAGTTCTCTGCCTTCAATAGAGTTAGAGTTAGCTTCCTCTCCGAATAGGCAATTGCTTAGCGTGTTTGCCAGAATAATATTGGTGTTCAAATTTTGCCTATTATATTGTTTTCCGACTATTGCCATACGATAATTTGCCAACATATAAGGAGCTGGAAGGATTTCGAATCCACAAAGGTTGTATGCACCATCCCCACTATCATGCGCTATAATTTGCTCCAAAAATGAACCTGTTCCACAGCAGGGATCAACGATGGTATTTCCATCATCATATATCGATGCTCCATCGAAATATTCAGAAACCACTTCGTTGGTAAACCTTACAATAAAATTCGCAAGAACCTTAGGAGTATAAAACGCACCATAGTCAAATCTGGATTTCTCATCAAATTTCACGAGGAATAATTCAAATAGGCGATGATAATCGGGATTCATGAGTTGCTGTTCTGTCATTTGAACGAAAGACAAAAAGGAGATACATTCGTCTACCCATTGCCCGATAAATGTATCGGCTCCTGCATGGTCTCTAAGATAAACCATTAAATTGCGAAATGGCAACAACGCTTCATCTTCGGCAATATCATTAAAAGCATAGTTCCTAATCTTTTCTGCTTTTTCAGTAGGTGTGTCATCGCTCGTACATAGAACCCGATGCGCATACAGCAAACAAAACATAATAACTTGAGCAGTAAAATCAGCAAATACAGCCCCCGTTCTTAATGCAGGATCATTATGATTATATACCAGTTCTTTTAACCCCGTAAGCAAATTGATAACTTGACGTTCATCATCATCCAAAGCCTCCTCTTCGGTCAACTCTGCTTTTTCAAGAATATCGTTTGCAAGGTTTCTGGTTCGTATAGCTACCAGTTCAACCAGTTTTTCTTCATCCACACGTTGAGGAGCTGGATTTGAATAGAACTGCTCCATATAAAACCTGAACTGCGGATTTATCTGCAGTCTTGACCAATCGGGAGAATCCAGTCTTGCCTTATCGATTATTGATACAACAACAGGCGTATCAGTGAAACTGAATACGAAATCAATCCCATCTGTAATAATCAATTTATGCCCTAATGTCAGATAGCGGTTTATCTGATTCTGATAAGGCGTGGTGTCGAATGCCTCTGCTGAAGGTCCTTTTCCTTCAATATACCCAAACACACCGAGCGAAATGCTGTCTTGAATTCTCCAATCTGGTCGACCGACTTTACCCTGATTCTTTGGTTCCAATATCACATCAAAGTTTCCATTTGGATTAAGATCACGAGCAATGTTAGTAAATAATCTGTGCATTGGGACACGGAACGACAACTCTGCTGTATGTTGGCCTCCGCGTATGGCAGCAGTATACTCACTCTGATACTCTCTTAAATATCTTTTTACATTTGAATCAAATGACATTTTCAGCACCCACTTTCTCATAAGCATCGATAATGCTTTTTCCTATGCACTCTGCCATCATTGGTGGAACGGCATTTCCAATCTGCCTGGCAATATCGACTTTATTTCCGACAAACTCAAAATCTTGCGGAAAGGTTTGCAATAAAGCACCTTCACGAAGCGAAATGCTTCTGTCTTGAACTGGGTGCCCGAACTTTCCTCTTGTAAAACTATCAAATCGCGCAGTTATAGTCGGCGCAACATCATCCCAAGCCATCCTTCCATACACACTTCGAAATCCAATTACAGAACTATCAACTTTGTGGCAATCGGCCAATAAATTATCCGGAAGCTCATCCCTTCCTTGTCCCTCTTTTATGGCACGGATGCGCTGCAAATTCAATTCAGACAGTCTATCTCTTCTGTGTAATGAAATTTCAGGATGATCCGATCCATCCTCCGGCGGTTCAGGAAGCCACCCAATAACATCGCGTACTGTTCTGTGTATTCCGGTTGGAGAAGGATATTCGTAATGCTTTCCCATATCCTTTCTTTCACCGACTATTATATATCTTTTGCGACGCTGCGGAACTCCATAATCCTGTGCATCTAATAGCTTCACATATACGTAATAGCCTATTTCTTCTACATTCTCAATAAGTTGCTGCAAAATTGTCTTTCCACGTTTTCCGGCTAGTCCCGTAACATTTTCCATCACAAAGAAGTATGGGAACAACTCGTCAATAAGCTTCCCATATTTCAGAACTAAATCATTACGGGAATCTGTATCACTACCTCTTCGTTGTACAGAAAACCCTTGACATGGAGGGCCACCTGCTAAAAGAAACAATTCTCCCCTTTTCAATTCACACTTTTCCAAAATAACCCCATTAAGCATATCTGAAATATCTGCGGTTTTGGCTGGATGTCCAAAATATTTTGAATTTCTTTTAATCGTTTCGATGCATAGTCGATCAATGTCAAAACTCAATAAAATATCAAAACCTGCTCGTTTTAGTCCGAGTCCCAGTCCACCCGCACCGCAGAAACTGTCAATGCACGCATAGTCCATTATTCTATTGTCCTTCCTTTTGTTTTTATGCCCGCAATTACACTTGAATAAGAACTACTTACCGGCTCGGTAACTGCTTTGGGACCAGCCTCTAATTCTTCCTTTGACGGAATAACAGACAACATCTCAATCAATACGGTTGCTGCAATAGCAGATGACAGCATTGGAGGGACTGCCTCGCCAATTTGCCTATATATATCATCTGATTTTCCACTGAAGATAAAACCGTTTGGAAAGCTTTGAAGAAGCGCCGCTTCTCTCGCTGTAAGCCCTCGGTCTTGTTCTGGGTGAGTGTATCTACCACTGGCAGGATTCCGTGCATAATGCGTTATTGTAATTGACGGTTTATCCCAGAACAAGCGACCATATACATCCGAAAACCCTGTAGTTTTATCAAGGCATTTTGGTCCAACACCGACTGGTCTATTTCCTCCATCATGAGGGACCTGTTTAATCACATCTATCGTAGTTTTTTTATGGGCAGCGCTTTTATGCATCGGGTCATCAGGAGATGCAACACCTGCGGGAACCGCCGGTAAACAGGAAATTGCCTCACGGACAGTTTTATAATTCGCGGGCAGAAGGTATCCTTTGGGCAATACAAATTCTTTTTTCATTCCAATCACTATAGAACGAAATCTTTCTTGCGGGACGCCAAATGATGCAGCATTGCAAATGGTTGCTTTTACTATATAACCGTTATTTTCAAATATTTTCTTCGCAGAGGAAAAATACTTCCAATAGCGAACAGATAGAAATTCAGGAACATTCTCCATTATAATAACGTCTGGTTGAACCCTTTTTACAATTTCTGCGAACGCCATAACAAGACTGTTTCTAACGTCGTCTTCTTCATCCCAGTGCCTTTTTCTGTGCGATGAAAAGCCTTGACATGGCGCACATCCAATCATTACGACTGGCTTTGTCTTATCGTATCCTATTTCACAAAGAAACTCGTCCAAAGCTCCATCGTCAAATGCAAGATGGGTAATATCCTTTTGTAACATAGGCGTATCAAAATTACGGCTATATGTAGTCGCAGAAATCTCATTTATATCACAACCACCAAGCATCTTAAACGCAGGTAGCACGCTGTTTAACGCAGCAAAGCCAAGAGCTGTTCCCCCTGCACCACTAAAAAAATCCACTAATTGAATGGGGTTATCTCTATAGGAAGAATTGTTCAGCGGCACAAAATCTTCAAGTGAGTTTTGAACGCTCTTAATAAAATCCTCTTTATACGGTCTAAAGTCCTGGCTATTTTCGTTTCCACATTTTATAGCCTTGCAAAGATCGTCAATCCACATTAACTGTTCCTCCTCATCTAACAGACGGCACTTCGTCTGTTATTATACTCTCAACTGTGTCCGATATAACGGACTCATCTCTAACAAACTCCATTATATCCGCAGTATCACAATCCAACGCATTACAAATTTTCAGCAGGACTTCTGTATTAACATTTGAGCCGTGACGCAACTTCGCCAAAGATGTTGCGCTGACTCCACTCATTTCACATAAAGTCTTTTTATTAATTCCCCTATCAATTAACAGTTTCCATAACCTATTGTAGCAGAAACGCATTTGTTTTACCTCCATCAGAGTCTCCTTTGTTATACTGTAGTTGCTATTTCACGTCATTCAGAAATCCGTAGCGTTTCCCCGGCTCTTCGGACTTCCAGAAGTTTTCAACCATAACGCCATGCTTTTCATAATCCAGATGAGGAATGTGATCCAGATTTTCTATTATAATAAGCTGCCCTTCATCCTGATGATTTATAAAATATCTGTACAGTCCAGATCTCATACTATCAGGCAACTGGTCATCAATACCTTCATCAAAGCCATGTAATGGTGTGTCTATAATAAATACGTGTGGATCGAATTTTGCCGACTTCGCCAAATATTTACGCAACATCATAATCACAACGGTATTTAGGTAAGCTCTATACCCCTTACCGTGGCTCGTTCCCTTATCTTCTCCATTGACTTCAATATCGAAAGTTGAAAAGTTAAACCAAGCTTTCAGCAACCCTGAGTATTTGCACTCCTTCAAAATACTATCTGCATATTCCGACATGGTTGTAGCGAAATCATCTCCAAAGTAATCCTTCGGGTGGTATTCGATTTTCGTATCATTTTCTTTTTCCAAAGCTGTGAGGTCATCACTAAAATCTTGCACATAAGTTTCAATCAAAGCTATCTCGCTGGATATACGAAGATATGCCTTATACGCATTTACTATTTCCTCTTGACTGATTTCTTGTGGACGAAGTTCTGTTTTAATTTTGGATTCCAGCGCATCTCTCTGGCGCTTTAACATTTCCAGCTCCTTCTTTATCTCTGCCTTTCTTTCCTCCACATCCTTTTCCGTTTCGCCAAGCCCTAAAAGCTGAGCCATCATTCTTTCCAGCTCAACTTTTGATGAAGTCAAGTAAGATACACGCTTTTGGGGAGTTATCTTTCCCTCTCAATAAGGACAAAAGGTAGCTTCTGGAATTTGCTTGTACGATTCTTCGCCTTCGACAATAAGTGACAGCCTTTGTATATCTGCTTTGTACTGTTCGCCCAGTCTGTGATAGCGGTTTAACAACACATCACATTCGGCAACGCGTTCCTCTGCATCAAGTATAGAGGATAGAAGTTCTTGACTTTGCAATATCAAGAAGCAATACCACATGAAGCGATAATTCAAAAGACGTGTTGAACAACTTATTACTCATCAACATTCACCCACGACTCAATGACGCCATCGTTCACCAAAATATGGCAAATGCCTTTCTTCTCAAGATTGCCTATCAGATGCTGCATTTGACTGAGTACAGAACTATCGAGTGTTGTATTGGTTATTTTCTCAAGCACAGCATTCAAACGAGCATATCCATCCTCATAGTCTTTCCAATATGTGGTGTTAATTCCGTGCCAAGCATCATCTTTAAGCTGACTAAACTCGTTCTCTCCATCTTCAAAAATGTCCCTAACAGAGCGCTCAACACTCACTGCACTATAATATGCCATTCTCTGTTCCTTATAATTTTCAGCATACCGTTTTGGTAGAGATGGCACATCATCATCCGTAAAAGTTTCTTTGTGAAGTTTTTCCGCATATGTCGCATATAAAGCACGGATATAATCCAGCTCCTGCTTGTTCACATTTTCAGGGACAAGCAGTTGATGAATGGTGATAACCTCACCGCCTATATGTAATTTATCGCCTCTGCGCTCTATAGTCGCAGGGGCTATATTTTTTAACAATCTGCCGCTTTCATGCCTTTCATAATTCAAAGACACAACATCATTGGAAAGTCCTTCTGCACGGTGCCTAATTATTTGCGCCAGTATATTCGCAAGAGCGCGACCAACTTCCAAAGAATTAACGTCGAAACCGAACTATGCCAGCTTATCCCTCATGTTGTCAAGAGCGTCCAGCGAATAAGTATCAACAAATTCCGAGAATTTATGCTCATCTATTCTCGGTGCGATGGCTCGCGCCCTTTTTGGTGAAATCAGTAGTCGGCCACTATAATAAGCTTCTTTTGTTGACTTTCCGAGAGCATAAAGCGGATTGGCCTCTTTATCTAATGCCTCATCATCCAGAATAGCGTCTATCAGCACAGGCACAAATTCACCAGCGTTTATTTCTATCTCATAATTTTCATGCATGAGTCTCACCAGGTTGCAAAATCGCACAGCTGATATCCTCCTTCCCAATGTAGGCAAGCATATAGGCAGATGTAGGCAAACCTACGCGTTTTCAAAGACACGTATTCTATAATTGATACATAGAGTTCACCCGCGCTCTGCAATTGCTCCAGCGCGCACTCAAACGAACTCAATTAATATTATACTACGTAATTTCGTAAAAGTCAATATAATTCAGTGAACGCGAAAATTTATTCTCCGAAACGGCTGAATTTAGGCGATTGCAATGCAGTATAAACCCATCTTATTACTGCACTGTCTGATCAACAATGGCTCAACGGTATGAGATGGCACAATTAAACACACAGCTGCCTATTGAATGGGGAGCTGCACACCCGGAATGGAGAGATTCCATCAGGAATCAATATTTGTTTTTGCTTCTTGGCAAAATTTTATTACAACACACTTAATCGGTATAAACAACAGCACCAATACCATCATTTTGAAATCTACAATAAATAACCCGATTACGCTACCTGCCATACTGAACGCCTGCTTAACCACAAAGAAAACACCACTGTAAACCCCCGTTAGAAGTAGGCCAGGAAGCATTGGTATCTGATGTACCGACAGAATACCCAATTCCTGAGAATAAACAAATATAAAAAGAAATGGTATACACAGAAAATGCCTGCACTCTAAAGGGAAATGCAGGCATCATCCACACTCAATTTTAGATATTTCACCTGCCTACTTGACAAGGGGCATATCTAAAGTTAGTGTAACGATTTTTCGTATAGAACGACTGGTTGCTGTCTTCCAGACTCATTCATCAAATTCTCTGATTGTTATTGTAATACTGCCCAAAGCACCAGAATCTAAATTTGCGTTGGAATGGCTCACCATATAATTTTGATTTACACAGCTTGCATCAAACGAATTATGCTTATTCCCCCAAGGACAATCCCAAGTGACTACTGCCAGCTTGACAGTTGCTTCTTGTGTACTGGGATCATAGCGGTAAATTTCGAACTTCCCCTGTGTGCCGCTTGCCGCATCAGAGCGTCCACACACGCAGATGATCCTGTCCTCGTCTGCAGAACCATACTCAATCACTCTCTTGTTCATATCATCCACACTAATTTCCTGATCCTTGTGATCCAACACATAGAACTTGCCCCATGCCAAACTGGCATTTTGAATAATTACTGAAAATCCCTTTACATTGATATCAAATGTTGCCCATTGTGCATATGCCATAATAGAATTTCCTCCTTTTTTTGTAGTTTGATTTATTATATCACATTATATTGACACAAATCAACATTTTTTACACGTTCGGGAGCTTCCTAAAACATGCATAACAATACTTGCACTTATGGGGATAACCAACGTATGGGCAGAGCAGCCTTCCAGTTCATAACACTCCACACAGGTCATTGCAAAACCTATTCTTAGCTCTCCTTTATCTACCAGCTCAGCCAGCTTCCATCGGCATACGCCACGTCCGCTGCCGCCATGACCATGGCAAACAGCAACAGGCTTCCTAACATCAATACGGCGGGAAAATCATAGCGGAAGCTTTGCCCGCTGTTTCGGCTCTTACGGTCTTCCGCCAAAACTTCTACCCCCAGCAGGATAAAGCAGACAGGCCAGCAGCGAAATATGACGTGGTAGGGAAGCTTTGGCACAAAAATATGAATCAAAAACAGGACGCCGTAACAGATCAGTGCTATTCCAAATGTCACGGAACCTACTCTCCGGCTGCGCACAAAAACGGCTGGCTTTTCCTCATCCTTCCCCACAATTTCCTTTTCCTTCCTCTCTATTGATTGCTCCATATTAATCCTCCATTCCAGACACATTTTCTTTCGGGAAACCGCTCTCTTCTTCCTTTATCTCAAGGCTCTCCTGCGCCTTCTTCCCGCGCAACAGGACGATTCCGCCCCAGATAATGGCAATACCAAACAGGATTCTGGGTACTTCATTCCTCACAAAGTAGAAAAGATTACACAGGTACTCGTTATCCCAGCCGAAAAGATCGCCCAGCAGGTCAAAGCATACGTTTACCAGCGTAACGATTCCTATCAGAATCAGCGCCGCGGCGGCAACAGAGCGATACCGTCCGCAGGGTTTTAACTTAAGCTGTTCCAGACTGTCAAAACCAAAGAGGTATGTATCCTCCAGCGCCTGAAAATCCGCTTCCTCCATATCGCCAATGTTATGGGCATGAAAAAAACTATAAATATAGATAGTCACGGCTATCATTGCCAACTCGCCGATATTGGTAAAGGGGACTACCATGATACTGAGTGAAAAGCCCAGCAGCAGGCTAAGCCCCATCTTCATCAGTCCCATATACATTTCTCCTGCCCCCGGCACAAAAGAGAACAGGAACAACCAGAATTTACTCTTTCTTTTCTTCATTATCTTAATCCTCCATTTCATTTTCCGCTTTTTTATTCAGAGACGTCAGGCTATCGGTGAGCCTCGCCCAGAATTTTTGACTTTCATACGCCCATTCCCGCTGTGCCTGATATTGCGCCCGCCAGTCCTCGATCTCCCGCTCCTTTTTCTGCGCCCTTTCCTCTAAGGGGCTCTGCTGCACCGTTTCCTGTCCTGTGAACCAATTCAGAGAGATTTTCTTCCAATCAGAGATTTCAGCGGGTACCAGAATCAACACGGTCAGGGCCGCTGCCATAGCGGTCAGCACCTGCATCCGGTAGCCCCATACGCGTTTCTTCCTTCTCTTCTGCTTCTGTACGCGAATATGCGTCATTATCTGCTCTTTCAGGCAGGCAGGCGCGGAAAGCAGTTCTTCCGCCTCCACCTGACTGATCAGCCGGCGCAGTGCTTCCTCGCCCAGTTGGAAAACAGGCGCATCCTGATTGCCCTGGGGTCTGTCTTTTTCTTTCTCAAAATTATGTATCATGCGCCGTTCTCCTCCTTTTCATAGAGTTTGCGCAGCAGCTTCCTTGCGCGGTATATCTGGGTCTGCACCGTCTTCAGCTTCATGCCTCTTTGCGCCGCAATCTCGGCGGCGTCCATTTCGTCGTAATAATAGGCCTTGGCGATCTCATTATAAGGGGGCTTGAGCGCCCGGCACCTGGCTAACAGTATCGCCTTCACTTCCGCTTCCAGACAAATATGTTCCGGCGTTCCCCGCACATCTGGCGGCAGGCAGTCCTCCACGCCCACATCCTCCATCGGCGCCACGCGGCGGCCCGCGCTGCGCAGATAGTCCAGGCATTTATTAGCGGCGATCCTACAGACCCAGGCCTTCTCATGCTGCCCGTCAAATTCGGACAGATGTCTGTATACCGAGAGAAAGGTCTCCTGGGTCAGATCCTCGGAGGCAAAATAGTCCGACGTCATTTTATAACATAAGGAAAAAACAAGATTTCCATAAGAATCAATCAGCGCTGATAATTGTTCTTCCCGGGATTGATTCCGTTCCATACCGTTCTATCCGCCTCCTCTCCATATCGCTCTGTTTATTATAACGAGACAATTCCTTCTGCGTCTTCAACTTTTAAATCTTTTTTTATTTTTTCGGCTTGGGTTTAAAAACCAGGCTGGCCAGATACCCGAACACCAGCGCGGCACAGCAGCCTACCGCGCCCGTTTTAAATCCTCCCTGGAACAGCCCGATAAAGCCGTTCTGCGCTACGGCCTCCTTCACCCCTTTCATCAGAATATTGCCATAGCCGAGCAAAGGGACGCTTGCCCCCGCCCCCGCGAACTGCGCAAAGGGTTCATACCAGCCAAAAAAGCTGATAACCGCTCCCGTACATACCAGAAGCACCATAATCCTTCCCGGCATAAGCTTGGTCTTTTCCATCAAAATCTGGACAAGGGCGCAGATAACTCCCCCCACCCAAAAAGCGTTAAAATAATCCATCGTCTTACCTCCATTCCGCAACAAGCGCATAATTGAAAACAGGAAGAAGCATTTCCCATCAAATGTTTCTCCCTGTTATTCTTTGTGTTTTAGCCAATATTATTCAAATTTCTGAGGATTCGCGCCCCATTCCGACCATCTGGGCGACCGCCGTCACAATCTCGCGGATTGACAACCCTTCGCAGTCCATCGTAAGATCAGCGTAGCGCTCATACATAGGAATCCGCTCCGCATACAGCCCGGCCAGATCCTGTCCGTGCCGAAGGGTGACGCCCCGTTCCTCCAGGTCTCCCAGCCGTCCGGCAGTCTCCTGCAGAGAAAGCTTCAGGTACACAATCGTACCAATCCGCCGATAATGCTCCATTGCCCTGACGCCGTATATGACGCTGCCGCCGGTAGCAATGACTGTACGTCTGGCTTCCACAGCGGCATTGACCTCTTCCTCTATCCGCCAGAATCCTTCCACGCCTTTGTCGGCGATGATCTCATGCAGAAGCTTTCCTTCCCTGTCCTGAATCAGCAGATCAGCGTCCAGAAAGGCATAACCAAGCCGCTTGGCAAGCACTACTCCCACCGTACTTTTACCTGCGCCGGGCATACCGATCAGAATCACATTCCGCCCTTCACTTTTTCCCTGGTTGCTCATGGAACTAACTATGCCTTTCCACCGCTATTTCAGATAAGCGGTTACTTCTACCTCGCACAAAACCTCCTTCGGAAGCTGCTTGACCGCCACGCAGCTTCTGGCGGGTTTCTCGGTGAAGTATTGCTCGTATACCGCGTTAAAAGCGGCGAAGTCTTCCATGTTTGCCAGAAAGCAGGTGGTTTTAACTACTTTTGTATAATCCGTGCCCGCCTGCGCAAGAATCGCTCCCACATTTTTCATTACCTGCTCGGCCTGCTCCGTGATATCATTGCCCCGAATACCGCCCGTGGCCGGATCGATAGGGATCTGTCCCGACGCAAAGAGAAAATCTCCCGCGATAATTCCCTGAGAATAGGGGCCGATTGCTGCCGGTGCTTTGTCTGTAGATACTTTCGTTAACATCATATTTTCCCTCATTTCTACTCTGTAATTCCTCCTGTTATTCAAATCTTGCCTTGACATAATATCCTCTGGCGTTCTCAATCACTTCCGTCACAACGCCCTCCCTCTCCAACATTCTTTCCCGAAAGGGAAAATTGCCGGACATCGCCAGCGCCGGGTCGATGGTGTAATAATAGTTGCTGGGAAGGACGCCCTCCGTCACTGTAATCCGGTCGCCCTCCTTTAATAAGCCGGGACGTTCCATCTTAAATTCCATTTCCCTCATTCCGCCGCCTTCTTTCTGATAAATCCCTGCTGCGGGAGCCTGCTCTCCGCCGCGCAGACGCCTTCCTATGTATCCTGCTCATGAATCAGCTCTTGGGGAAGATATTTCCGTATGATCTCCGTGTATTTAATCACATCGATGGGCTTGGACAGATAATCGTTAAATCCCGCCGCCATATACATTTCTCTGGAACCGGAAATCGCGTTGGCAGTCAGCGCAATCACCGCCGCGTCCCTGCTCATGTTTTCTTCCTGCTCCCGCATCAGCTTAATGGTTTCCAGGCCGTTCATTTCCGGCATCATGTGATCCAGCAAAATAATGTGATAGCGGTTGGTTCTGACCTTCTCCAACGCCTCCATACCGCTCTCCGCCGTATCCATCTGAATCATGGTATTTTTCACCAGTCCTTTGGCCACCGCAAGATTTACCCTGTTATCGTCTACAATCAACATTCTGGCCTCCGGCGCCGTGAAATGCTCCGTCTCCGCCACCCGGTTTTTATGCATTTTCTGGTAGGCGTTTTCAAAATCCCCCATCGGCCTGTCGTTCATGACTACCTGAGGAAGCGTCACCGTAAAGACAGAACCCTGATGATAGACGCTCTCCACCGTTATCGTACCGTCCATCTGTTCCACCAGACGCTTGGTAATGGCAAGCCCCAGCCCGGTGCCCTCCACATTGCGGTTGGCTGCCAGGTCTACCCGCTGAAAGCCCTTAAACAGCTTCCGCAGATCCTCTTCCTTAATGCCGATTCCGGTGTCTTCCACGGAAAGCTTCAGGAGCATTTTCACCTCATCAATCCACTCCCAGTCCATTCGCAGCGTTACGCTGCCCTTCTGGGTATACTTTACCGCGTTATTGACAATATTCAGCATGATCTGCCGGATACGCACCTCGTCCCCAAATAACTGATAGGGAATATCCGACGCCACGTCCGTTATAAAGCTCAAGCCCTTATCGTGAACCTTCTGGGTTACCATATTGACCACATCGTTTAACACGGAGCTTAACTCATAAGTAACCGGTACAATTTCCATCTTGCCGGACTCTATCTTGGAGAAGTCCAGAATGTCATTGATAATGGCCAGCAGGGTCTGCCCCGCGTTGTAAATATTCTGGGCGTACTTCTGCGCCTGGGGCGAAATTTCTTCTCTCATCACCATCTCGTTCATACCGATAATGGCGTTGAGCGGCGTTCTGATCTCATGGCTCATATTGGCGAGGAACTCACTCTTGGCCTCGTTGGCGCGCACCGCCGCCAGACGGTTTTCCTCCGCCAGATGGGACTGCTCCTCCGCCAGCGCGGTCTGTTCTTCGGCCAGCGCCGTCTGCTGCTGGGCAAAGGCTGTCTGCTGTTCCAGATCCTTCAGCAGCGCTTCCTCCTCCGTCACATCGTTGATGATATTGATCACATGTCTCACATCGCCGAACTTATCATACAGCAGCGTAAACTTAATATCCAGTATCCTGCTTCCATCCAGAGTGGTCGCCTTAAAGGAGCCCTGGGTAATATTATTGTCCTTGACATATCCGATCGCCTCTTCCAGGCTGCGCTCCGTTACCAGATTGGGATAAAAATTCTTCGTTCCCATTAGCTTCCCGGACAGGCCGAAAAACTCCCTGTAACATTTATTATAATAGGTGATTTCACCCTCCTGATCTACAAATACCACAGGTGTGGTAAAATGAGACGTCATATATTCCCGCAGCCTTGCGTCGGAAATATTCAGCAGTTCGGTATATTCCGACGTGTAGTAAAGCCCCGCCGTCACCAGACAGCCCAACAGCCCCTCCAGCGGGGAAACGGCAATCCCCTCCTTCATCCAGTAGAGTTCTATGCCGATAGTTCCCGTTCCCAGGATAAAGAACATCACCAGCCAGGAGCCCAGACATATCCTCTGGCGCCGCAGCGGGGCGTACAGGGCATACAGAAACAAAATGACAAAGGTGGCGAATGCCAGCACGCATAAAAAAGCATAATACAGATAGTTCGCCGCGCAGTCCCTTCCTCTGTAAAATACTCCCCAGGAGGTTTCCGCCAAAGCAGCGCCCTCTCCCACTTCACGGATTCCCCATGACACCAGCCCCAGCACCGGCAGAACCATGCAGGCGCCCCGATAAAAAGGGGTTTCCCCCGAAAATCCCAGTATAAACAGGAAAATAAACGCGCCGAACATGGTAGCGCCAAAAGCGCTTCCCGACACAAAGACCGAACGGTGCGCCGGAGGGCACACCATCAGAAGCGCCTGGGAACCCGCCCATATAAAGGTTGCCGCCGACACACACAGAAACGGAAAATTCTGCATACTTGCGTAATTGTTTTTCCATACTTTAATTCCCAGCCCCAGAATATAAACCGCCACGCAAAACAATAGCAGGGATCCATAAATATACATAAGCGCCACCATATCTTCCGTATCATAATCATGCACCGCCGGAACGGAAAAACTGCCTCTTCCAAACGATATACCATACTAATTAGTATACCATACTATCGCCGCCGATTTCAACCGGTGTAGGTTGATCTTTACGCATAATGCTCCAGTATCACTCCGTGGGCTATCCCCGGTATGGTCTGCCCCTCATTGTAGCTGGTTTTGCTTAAAAGCGCTCCCGTGGGAAGAAAGAGAACCCTGTGCCAGATGCCCTCCTCCAGCTTCTTGAGAATATAGGCGGACAGCATGACCGCGCTGCAGCCGCAGCCGGAGCCTCCCGCATTGGTATCCTGCTTCTTACTGTCAAAAATCTCTATCCCGCAGTCCATATGCTGTTTCCTGATGTCGATCCCCATTTCCTCCAGAAGATCGAACAAAAGCTTCTGCCCCACCGTCCCCAAATCGCCGGTTATGATTTTATCATAATCTTTGGGGCCTCTGCCAAAGTCCTCCAGACTCTGTCTGATGGTGTCCGCCGCAGCCGGCGCCATACAGGCTCCCATATTCATGGAATCCTTAATGCCGTAATCCACGATCCTGCCTATGGTAACGCCCTCCATCACAGCCCTTACCTGCCTGCCCGGCTGGGCGGAGAGAATAAAAGCGCCGCTGCCGGTTACCGTCCAGGTAGCCGACATCGGCCTCTGGTTCCCATAGGCTAAAGGAAACCGAAATTCCTTTTCGGCACTGGCAAAGTGACTGGAGGTAATGCATGCCACCTTCTCCGCGAAAGCGCCCGCAACCGCCATACCGCCCATGGCCAGAGACAGGCCGCAGGTAGAGCAGGCTCCGTATAAGCCCACATGGGGCGACTGATATCCCGCCAGCCCGAAGCTGCTGGCGATGGATTGCCCCAGCAAATCTCCCGCAAACACCATTTGCAGCTCCTGCTTCTGCAGGCCGCCCTTGCTCAAGGCAATTTCCAGCGCCTCTTTCTGCAGGCGGCTTTCCGCCTCCTCCCAGTTCTGCGCCCCGAACATATCGTCATACCCCGCCTTGTCAAAAAGCTGCCCCATGGGTCCTTCCGCTTCCTTATGCCCCACGATGGAACCGCTGCTGATCAGATATGGTTTGTTTAAGAATTGTATACTCTGCTTTCCTAACATACTGCCTCCTTTACGCCGTAATAGCGTTCCTTGGGAGTTAGTATGTATGTTTCTCCTGAAATTTATGCGAGCCCGCCCGTAACTTATATCTGCGCCAGCATCATACTGTAGGCGATTTCTTTACTTTCCTGACAGCAGACGGAGACGCCATATCCCTCAATATCCCGGTATTCCTTCATGTGGTAATACTTGGCGTCCACCCTGTGCCTGACGTGTATCTTCTGCTTTTCCTCATCCATGCAGACGGCAAAATCCCGCAGGGACAGGGACATTCCCCGTCCGGTTACCTTCAGGAAGCTTTCCTTCATCGTCCAGATGCGGAACATGCGCTCTGTGATTTCTTCCTCATTCTTCCCCTGATACATCCATTCCCGTTCTTCCCCGGTAAAAAAGCGATCCGCCACCTTCAGATGTCCCTGTCTGATTCCTTCAATATCATTTCCCACCGGCTTATCCCCGATACTGCATATGGCGTAGTCTCCCGAATGGGACAGGGAAAAATGAATCTCCGGATAATATTTAAAGGCGGGTTTGCCCCATTCCCCAAATTCGTACTCCATTTGTCGTTCTTTCAACCCATAGGGGGACAGCGCATGATCCAACAGGATTCCCGCGCCCAGACTTCTATTCTTATCCTTTTCATGCTTTAACAGCGCCAGCTTCTGCTGTCTGTAGGGCGACAGCCGTTCTCTTTTTTCCTGAAAAAGCTTCTCATCCTGAAACTGCCTTACATCCAGATAATACGTATAAATCATCTCTTTACCAGCTTTCTTCCCCTGCCGCTTTGAAAGCAGCTCTCGCAAATGGGATAGGCATAATCCCAGGGCAGGGCTTTGCCGCAGCCCCGGCACTTTTTCTCAAACTGCCCCTTGTCATCTTTCAGCAGCTCTCCGATTTCATGCTGCGCCCACTCCCGGTTGGACGCCACCTCCTCCCGGTCTATCACCCAGTTCATTCTGCCGGAAAACTGGATATACAAATCCAACTGCTTGTAGTAAGACTCCAGTCCCTCCAGTGAAAAGTCATAGGGCAGCATCGGGCAGTCCCGCTGCCGCTCCGGGTTCTCGCAGTACCTGAGCCAAAGCTTCAGCACCTCTTTGTCCTTTACGTCAAAGGGACAGGTGATCAGGGACAGCACGAATTTTCTGTCCTCCAGATACGGAAGCTTCCTGTGGTAATTTCTGAGATATCGGTACTTATTGATGCTCTCCGCCATGGATATCTTATCGTACATCGGCAGATTTCTGGTTTTCTCCCATGCTTCTATGATCTCGTCCAGCTCCATATCAATATCCAGAAGCACCTCCGGAAAACCGATCCGGGCCTTTTTCAGCGGATAAAAGGGCTCCTCCAGCTTTTTCCCCACATATTCCATATCCATCGCCGACTGTACATATCCGGTATCATAGAAGCCGTATCTTCCGGCGCGTCCCGCAATCTGCCGTATTTCCTCGGCACGCAGCCTGCGCTTATCGGTGCCGTCGAATTTAACCGTATTCATAAACACAATCCGGCGTATGGGAAGATTAATCCCCATGCCGATGGCGTCCGTGGCCACCACCACCTGATTGATTCCCTCTGTAAACAGGCGCACCTGCTCCTGCCTGGTCTGGGGCGGCAGATTCCCGTAAATAACGCTGGCTCTGATATTCTGTCCTTCCAGGGCCGCCGCAATGGCAAGCACATTCTTCTTGGAAAAGGCGATCAGCGCATCGCCCTGCCGGACGTCCGTATTGATATCATAGCGTTCCGGAATAAATTCCAGCTTCGTGTTTCGCTCGTGCCGCACGATTTCACAGGTATCCCCGCATCTTGCTATCATCTTCTCCAGCAGCCCCTCCGCGGTGCCGGAACAGCAGACGTGAATTTCCTCCGCGCGAATTCCTAGAATCGCCCTTGTCCAGAAGCTTCCCCTGTTTTCGTCCGCCATCATCTGCGCCTCATCGATCACCGCAATATCATAGACGTCCCTGATATCCAGAATTTCTATGGTAGACGCCTGTACGAAGCTGCCCGGCGTCCGAATGGCTTCCTCCCCCGTAATCATGCTGCAGGGAATCCCCGCCTCCGTCATTCGGTCGTAAACCTCCAGCGCCAGCAGACGCAGCGGCCCTAAATAAATGCCCCGATAGGCATATTTCAACCGCTCCAACGCCTGATAGGTCTTCCCGCTGTTGGTGGGGCCGATATGGAGAATAAAATGCCTTTTCATGCCCCGCGCTTCCGGGTACTGCCTCTCCGGTTCCGCGCCCATCAGCTCTTCGATACGCTGCCCCACCAGATACTGCATATACTCCTCTTTATAGATTTCGTAGAGAGACTTCGTCCGCAGCAGCTCCGGAGTCTTCTTCATCGCAACAATGTCCTCCGCCACAGCGCCGGGAGCCATCTTCTTTAAAAAGGTAAGATCCAGCCGGACAAGCATGGTAAGGGCATGGCGGAACTTTTTCAACAGTCTGGTATCATAAACCGCCACGGTATAGCCGATGGCCACCGCACGTTTGTGCAGATCTTTCATATCGGCCAATATCTGAGACTGTTCCTGCTGCTTCTTCCGGGCGATACGGCGTTCCAACTGAGTGATCTGCCGCTCGCAGCTTTTGATCCGCTTACGCTTGTCCGTGGGCGTAAAGGTGAGAAATGCCTGCTTATAGGCTTCCCTTACCGCCTCGGAAATATCTCTGTTCTCTGAAATTCTGTTTTCTCCGATTGTTCCTTCCGTCATTGTCTTTTCCATGTTTCCCTTCATTCAGCCTTCCATTCCATACAGAAGGGCGTTGCAGATGGCTGCCGCCACATTACTGCCGCCCTTGCGCCCTCTTGCCACGATATAGGGAACGGAGGTCTCCATAATCAGTTCCTTGGCCTCCGCCACGTGCACAAAGCCTACCGGAACCCCGATAATGAAACGGGGTTTCACCCTGCCCTCCTGAATCAGCTCGTACAGCCGAAGCAGCGCCGTAGGTGCGTTCCCTATAGCATAAATATAATTCTCTCCCATCATGGCAGACTTTTCCATGCTCACCGCCGCTCTGGTGATGTCCCGTCTTTTGGCCTCCGCGGCCACATCTGCGTCCGCCATAAAACAGTGCACCTCACCGCCGTATACCGCCAGCCTGCCCTTATTGATTCCCGCCTTCGCCATATTCGTGTCGGTGACAATATCCGCTCCCTGCCGAATCGCCTCTCTGGCTCTCTCCACCGCATATGCGGAAAAGCACAGGCTTTCCGCATAGGAAAAATCCGCCGTGGTATGGATTACCCGTTTAATCACCGGCGCCTGCACCGGGTCTAAGGGACTGGATAATTCCCGTTCAATTATCTCAAAGCTTCGCCGTTCGATCTCCGCCGGGGAAATGACGGGCAAAGGGCTCGCCCCCGTTTTAGCCTCTTCGCCGCTAAATTCCAATGATTTCATATATTTTCTCCATGTCTAAATGTCCGCGCACCGCGTCCGCAAGAAGGTCGTACTGGGTTTCCTTAAACGCCTGATAGGACATCTGGTTACAGACAGGCAGGCTTCGCTCCTCTCCGCCCTTTTCCTGCCATAGCAATTCCATCATTTTCCGCAAAAACTCCGGAGTTTCAAAAATGCCGTGCAGATAAGTACCCAATACCCTGCCCTGGATACAGCCGTCCTCTCTTCCGTCCTCCAGCCTGCTAAAAGGGCGTCCGCCCTGCCCCTCCGGCTCGCAGAAGGATTCTCCCATGTGTATTTCATAGCCGGACACCTGAATATCCCGCAAGGGCTGCCAGGCCGCAGCCTCCTGTCCAAACGCGCAGACCCGGCCTCTAATCTGGCTTCTCTGCTTTCTCTCCCGCAATACGGTGGTGACAGGCAAAAGCCCCATGCCGCGGATTTCCCCGCCGCCCTCCGCGCCGGAAGCATCGATAATCTTCTGCCCTAACATCTGGTAACCGCCGCAGATTCCCATGACTCTGCCGCCCCTTGCCATGTGCCTGCAAATCGCCCCTTCCATACCGCTTTCCCGAAGCCATTTCATATCCTGTATGGTGTTCTTGCTGCCGGGCAATATGAGCAGATCCGCCCGCGCCGTGTTGGGAACGGCGCTTTCCAATTGCGCCGCCCTGTCCACATACTGTAAGGATACGAAGGGCAGGCAGCTTATGGGATTAAAATCGGTAAAATTCGAAAGATGGGGCAGTCTGACCACCATGATACGAAGGGCGGGATCGAAATCATCCGCTTCCTCCTGACCTCGCATCTGCTGCGCCAGACTGTCCTCCTCGTCGATTCGCACGGCAAGATAGGGGATCACTCCCAGCGTCCTGATGCCGCACCGTTCATACAGCATACGCGGCCCCGGCTCCAGAAGCTTCTCGTCTCCCCGGAATTTATTAATAATAAACCCTTTGATCCGCGCCTTTTCTTCTTCCTCTAACAACTGCACGGTTCCAAGCAGTTGGGCGAACACGCCGCCCCTGTCGATGTCTCCCACCAAAAGAACCGGCGCGTCCACCAGCTTTGCCATTCCCATATTAACAATATCATCTGCCTTGAGGTTGATTTCCGCCGGGCTTCCGGCGCCTTCGATCACGATGATATCCGCCTGCTCCTCCAGCTTATGATAGGCGTCCAGAATGTAGGGAATCAGCGATTTCTTATACTGGAAATAGTCCGCCGCGCTGTAGTTGCCCGCCACTTCCCCATTTACGATCACCTGAGAGCCCACGTCGCTGGTAGGCTTTAACAAAACAGGATTCATGCACACCGAGGGCTCGATGCCTGCCGCTTCCGCCTGCATAACCTGAGCCCGCCCCATTTCCAGACCTTCCTTTGTAATATAAGAATTGAGCGCCATATTCTGGGATTTAAAGGGAGCCGCCCGAAAGCCCTCCTGCCTTAACACTCTCAGAAGCCCCGCCGTCAGAAGACTTTTGCCCACATTCGACATGGTGCCCTGAATCATTAGATTTTTTGCCATTATTATCCTTCTCTTTCCTGTTCCCGTATGCGGAACCTGGACGGACGGCTCGCGCCATGATTCATTATGCCAAAGGACACCAAAGAAGCCCCAGGGCAAACGCCCCCATACATGCCGCCCACATCAGGAAGGAGGAGGCGTACAACAGGCAGTCTGCCCGGCGGATATCCTCGGCCTCAATGGGGCGACGCGCGTCGCCGATATAAGGCTTGGCAACTCTGACGCCGCCATACCATGCGTCTCCCGCCAGCCGCACCCCCAACGCACCGGCGCAGGCGCTTTCCGTCTGGGCGGAATTAGGGCTCGCGTGCTTATAACGGTCGCGCCGATAGACGCGCCAGGCTCCAGCGGGATCATAGGGGATATTGGCCTTCCGGGGATTCCCCGCGCGCCACCCCAGCCTGCACAGTCCCGCTCCGGCGATCATCAATAGCGCAGCCAGCCTGCTTGGGACATAATTCATAAAATCGTCCAGCTTCGCGGCGCATCTGCCGAAATCCAGATACTTATCATTGCGATAACCGATCATGGAATCCATCGTATTGACCGCCTTATACAACAGGCCGAGCACACCGCCGCCCAAGGCAAAATAAAACATGGGCGCAATCACGCCGTCCGAGGTATTCTCCGCCACAGTCTCCACCGCCGCCCTGATAATGCCTGTTTCATCCAGTCTCGCGGTATCCCTTCCCACAATCATGGACACCGCGCTGCGAGCCTGCTCCACATCGCCCTCCCGCAGGGCGCAGTACACCTTCCTGCTCTCTGTTTTCAGGCATTTCATGGACAACATCTGATAGCAGAGAATACTTTCCGCCAGAACGCCCGCGCCCCTGTGGACATGATACAGGACGCCAAGCGCCATAGCGGTTACGCCGCCGCAGACCAGAAGGACAAGGACCGCCAGCAGGCAGCCCCCGCGCCTTTTTCTGCCGGGACTGTCTGTTTCTTTCCGCAGTATTCCTTCCAGAAAGGCAATCAGGCGGCCAATCCAGCGGACAGGATGGGGGAGGCTGTAAGGATCTCCCAGAATCATATCCAGCAGGAATCCCGCCGCAAGACATATACTTCTGTTTACTAACACGGTCATGCTTCCGCCCTGCCTTTCTCTGCTCCAGCGCGCTTCCGCAGCCTATTCTATGGGTTTAAAGTCCGAAGCCGGGTGTTTGCACCAGGGGCATATAAAATCCTCCGGCAGCGTGTCGCCCTCGTAAATATAGCCGCAGACAGTACAGATAAACCCTTTCTTCTTCTCCGTCCGGGCAGGCGCGGGTTTAATATGCTTCTGATAATAGCTGTAGGTTACGGAAGGCTGTTCCGACAATACCGCTCCCTCTGTTACCTCCGCCAAAAACAGAGTGTGCGTACCCAGATCCGTCATGGATACTACCCGGGCGGACAGATAAGCGTTGGTTTCCTCCGTCAGATAGATAATACCGTTTTCGGCTCTCGCAAAGGTAATTCCCTCTGTCTTATCCGTGGTGGCTCCGCTCTGAAAGCCCCAGTGCTGATAGGTTGCGAAGCGGGAATCCTCCGTTAAAACCGACACATTGAACTGCCCCGTCCTGACAATCATGTTATGGGTATAATTTCCCTTGTTCACCGCCACCAAGATACGGTTGGGGCTGGTCGTTACCTGTGACACCGTGTTTACAATACAGCCGTTGTCCTTCCCCGCCTCCTCCGCGGTCAGGATAAACAAACCGTAAGTTAAGTGGTACATTGCCTTTTGATCCATTCTGTTTTTCTCCCTTCTTTCTCTCTTTGTCGGTAAGCGTTTGCGAAACCCATTCTTAATGCTTATCCATTAACCGATTGTTCCCACTGTCTTCATCTGATGCAGCCGTCCATCCCCGGTCAGCTCCACCCGGCACAGATATCCCTCTCCGTTGCCGCACTGATAGTCATAAAACTCCCTGCGGGGCGACGCATAGCGGTGCAGAATACTCATAATCGTACCTCCATGGGCTATGAGAACCGCGTCGGAGGCCAGCGTCGGCAGAAGCCTTTCAAAGCCCACGCCGCATCGGTTCTTCATCTGCTCCATGGATTCCCCCTGGGGAAAGGGCAGCGTGCCGCCGCTCTCCAGCCATTCCTGATAGACCGGGCGCAGGCCTGGCTCCTGCAATAATTCTTCATAAGTTCTGCCCTCAAAAAGTCCGAAATCTGTCTCCCGAAACTCCGGGTAAATCTCCGGCGTTACCTCAGGATACAGCAGCCCCGCCGTTTCCAGGCACCGCCGCATGGGACTGGCAATCACTCTTGCCGCCTGAGGATATGCGCCCGCCTCCCGGCGCTTTTTCAGGTCAGCCTGTCCCCGGCTGCACAGAGGTTCGTCCGTGACGCCGATATACCGTTTCTGTAAATTACCTTCCGTGCTGCCATGGCGGAGCAGGGTAAGAGAAACCGTCCGCTTAATCACCTGGCCAATCCCACAGTGCACCCGCTCTACCAGATCCGCTTCCTCCGCCAGCCGGCAGAGCACCCTGCCCACACATTCCCGGTAATCCCGTTCGGCTTTCTCCATGGGAATGATCCCATTTCCGACCTCATCACAGATCAAAATAATATCCGGGCTGCGGTCGGCCAGCCGATGGAGATAGGCGGCCACCCTGTCCACATTTTCTTCCGTCTGTTGGCTCTCCAGCATCTCACGGATCAGCTCATGCAGCCCGTTGACGCACCGCCAGCTTCCCTCCGGAACCGGATAACCGTCCTGCCATATCTGCGCTTCCTCCACCCCGTAGCTTCTTTTAACATATTCCTTTTTGCCCTGATAAGCGCCTCCGATCACCAGCCGCATGATTCGCCATCCCTCTCATTTACCTCTTCCACTTCCATTTGTTCCAGATATTCCGCCACCTCTCCGTCGACGCCCTCCAGCAGATAGTTCTTCCCGCCCGCAGGCTGTTGGGAGGACGCCAGAAAGTTCTGCCGTAGTTCTTCCCCCGCGGCCATCACTTCCTGTTGAAATTCCCTGGCGGAAACACGCACAGCGCCTGCTCCCATAATAATCAACTGCTCCAGGCCATCGGAGGTAGCCACCCGGACGCGGTATTTGCCCCGCATATGATGGGATACCTTCTCAATATACTGATCCGCCGTCTCCGCTTCCCTGGTATACACCACGTCGATGTTATGATAACGTACCGTGCTGCCGGGATTGCCCCTGACCTTATAAGCGTCAAAAACCAGAATCAGCTCCATTCCCCGGCATGCCTGAAAGTTGCTCATCATTTCCATCAGCTTTCCCCGCGCGCCGTCCAGGCTGACCCTGGCAAGCTCCCGCAGCTCGTCCCAGGCAAAAATAATATTATAACCGTCTACCAGAAGGTATTCCTTCTGAAGCTGCGGCGTCCCGCGATAAACAGAACCAGAAGCGGAGGGCGCATGTATGGTTCTTGCCCAGCCCTGCTTCTTAACCGGTTTCCTGCCATAAGTACGACTAAAAATCTCGTCAATCTCCTCCTGTGCGATAAAATCCTCGGAAACGCCGCCGTGCAGAGGCCGCCTCCTTGCATAGCGGGACGCCTGCTCTTCATACTCCGTCCCGCCGCATTTTCCTCCTTCCGAAGCGTCGCCCAGCCCATAGAGGGAACCGTCCTGCAGCTTCCAGCCCCTGACCAGGGCAGGCTCCAAATGCATATAATCCTCCACCTGATCCCATTCTACCACAAATCCGGCGCCATGGGCGCAAAACACGGAACCGCAGGGATTGTCCGGATCGCGCTCCGCCTCATAGCCGACGGCTTCTATCACCTCTTCCGCATTATGGCAGGGCTCGTAACCCTTTAAAAAGGTAAACAACCTACCCTTACCGCCGGAATAAGACAGCAGCTCCGTCTGATATCCATGCATCTGTGACGCCGGAACTGTGCCGGTCAGAATCGCAGTCCCATTCTCCGACTGGGGCGCGCCGAAGCGGCCTCCCTTCGCCTGTATATCCGTCATGGCGCGTCCAATCAGCCCCTCCGGCAGCTCCAGCCTGAACTCATAGACGGGCTCCAGCAGCACGCTCCGCGCCCTGCAAAGCCCCTGCCGGACGGCCCGGTAGGTGGCCTGCCTGAAATCGCCGCCCTCGGTATGCTTCTGATGGGCACGCCCTGACGCCAGCGTAATCTGCATATCCGTAATAGGAGAGCCGGTCAGCACGCCCAAATGCTCCTTTTCCTCCAGATGGGCCAAAATAAGCCGCTGCCAGTTCCTGTCCAGCACATCTTCGGCACAGGCGGTTCGAAACTGTAAACCGCTGCCCCGCTCCCCCGGCTCCAGAATCAGGTGCACTTCGGCGTAATGCCGCAAAGGCTCAAAATGCCCCACGCCCTCTGCCACGTCGGCTATCGTCTCTTTATAAACGATCCTTCCCTCGTCAAAGCCCACCTCCACGCCAAAACGCTCTAAGATCAGGCTGGTCAGTATTTCAATCTGCACCTCTCCCATAAGCTGAACGCAGATTTCCCCGGTTTGCTCCCTCCAGACCATATGAAGCTGCGGCTCTTCCTCCTCCAACTGGCACAGCCTCCGGTAGGTCTGATGGACGTCGCAGCCCTCCGGCAGCACAAGCCGATAAGTCATAACCGGCTCCAGAACAGGCATCGTGATCTTCTTTTCCGCTCCCAGCCCTTCTCCGCAGAAGGTTCTCGCCGGCCCCGCCAGCGCACAGACACAGCCCGCCTCCGCCTCCTGCTTCAGGGTATATTTGCTGCCGGAATACACCCGGATCTGATCCACCTTTTCTTCCAATGAAGTCGCTCCGCCGTCCGCGTCCCGCACCGGTATCGTCTGCTTGACCTTCAGGCTTCCCCCGGTGATTTTCACATAAGTCAGACGGACGCCCTGAGGATCCCTGGCAATCTTAAATACCCGCGCGCCGAAGGAAACGCCATAATCCGGCATGCGGGTGTACGCCCAAACGCCGTTTAACAAATCTTCCACTCCCTCTGCTTTCAACGCGGAACCGAAGTAGCAGGGAAAAAGCTTCCGTTCCCGGATCAGCTCCGCGATCGTGTCCTCGTCAATCAGCCCGCCGCCATCTGCCCCTTCCTTTTCCAGATATCTCTCCAGCAGAAGTTCATCGGTAACCGCGATATTCTCATAAAATGCTTCCCGCGCCCGTTCTTCATACTGAAACGCCACGCACCCTTCATCCAGTCCGGTTTTCAGCTCCGCCAGCAGCTTCCGGGGATCTGTGCCGGGCTGATCCATTTTATTCACAAAAAGAAACACAGGAACATGATAACGTTCCAAAAGCTTCCAGAGCGTAAGCGTATGTCCCTGCACACCGTCCGCGCCGCTGATAATCAGCACCGCATAATCCAGAACCTGCAAAGTCCGCTCCATTTCGGCGGAAAAATCCACATGCCCCGGCGTATCCAGCAGGGTAACCTCCATATCCTTCCAGCAAAAACACGCCTGCTTGGCAAAAATAGTAATGCCCCGGTCGCGCTCCCGGACGTCCGTATCCAGGAAAGCGTCCTTATGGTCTACGCGCCCCGGCCTGCGAATCTCACCGCCGGCATACAGCATACTTTCCGCCAGAGTGGTTTTACCCGCGTCCACATGGGCAAGGACGCCAAGAACTATCTTTTTCTGACCCATAAACAATCTCCCTAAATGATATCTGCCCATCCTGCGGGCTCCTTATAGGACTCTTCCCAGCAGTCCTGCTATCAGCACGCTGGACAATTCGCACAGGCACAAGAAATATCCCGCCAAATCCCCTGTGATACCGCCAAACTGATTTCTGGACATATAATAATAATACGTCCAGACCCACATGGCGGCCAACGCCATCACTGAGCCGATGATCGGCTGTATCAGCACTACGCTGATAAAACAAATGGCCAGCGCCACCGTCAGCGCCACCCGCACCGTCTGCTTATGAGCCGTAGAGGAAAAACGATACAACAGCCCCTCCTTCTTAGCGCCGGGGAACCATACCAGAGACATACCGCTCAAGGTTCTGGAAATCACAAAGCCAAAGGCCAGCAGCAGCAGACTCTCCTTCTGCCAGATCTGCGTCAGCCCCGCCGCGTACAACAGGAAATAACTGATTACCGCAATCACCGAAAACGCGCCGTTATGGGGATCTTTCAAGATTTCCAGCTTCTTTTCCCTGGAACCGTAGGAATGAAGCGCGTCAGCGGTATCCATCAAACCGTCCAGATGAATCCCGCCTGTTACCGCCGCCGGAATTACCGCCCCGACCAGGGCGAAACAGGTCTGACCGAACCCACAGGCGATACAGGTTCTGCCCCATGCGTACATCAGGGCGCCGATGATCACGCCCACGAAAGGGAAAAAACAAATAGAATATTTCATATTGTCCTGATTCCATTCCGTCTTGGGCATGGGAATCCTGGAATACATGGCTATGGCTATGATAAAGCTGTTGATTACTGAGCGCATCTCTTTTGAACCTCCAGATTGGCAAGCGTAACTTTCCCACTTATTGTAACATGAACAGGCATGGCTGTCATGAATAGCTCCTGTTATTACAAATCATTGTACAGCAATTTCATCTATCTGTCTTTCTGTTTTTCATTCACTCCTGCCGCCCGATTCTCACCGGTATCCCGTACGCCACTTCCACCGCCTCGTCCGCCATACCCGCCAACCGTCGGTTCAGCAGGCCAAGCTGCTTCCTGTATTCCTCTGTCTCCGGGGCATAGCGGATTCCGTCTGCAAAAATTTCGTTGGTCACAACGATCAGGTGTCTGCATTGTCGGGAAAGAAAAGACGTCCCGGACAGCACCTTATCCGCCGGAGCGTCTTTCTGCGTCCGCGCCCCGAACATTTCATTGGCCAGCAGATTGGACAGACATTCCACCAGAAGGACAGACTCTCCGCACCGGCATTGACCAATTTGGTCTACGACCCGCGTAATCTCCCGGTAACATTCTATGGTTTCAAAGCCCTTGCCTGCCCGCAGCCTGTGATGTCTTCTGATCCGCGCCTGTCCCTCCGCGCCGTAAGGCTCCATGGTGGCCACATAGTAAAGGGGCGCGCCCGCCGCCAGCCTGACCGCCAGGTTTTCCGCATATTCTGATTTACCGCTGCCGCTTACGCCTGTCACAACATAGAGCATTTCTCCGTCTCCTGTTTTTTGACCGTATTAGTCAATTATTATCATATCTTTCATAGGCGTCTATTTTCATCTCCGCAAAGGAATCGTTATCCCGATACACCGTCAGCGCCATGTCCAGCAGGGGGAAGAACATCGCCGCCCCGGTTCCTTCCCCTAAAGCAAGCTGCGCCGAAATCACAGGATGCAACCGAAGCTCCTCCATAATGCGTCCGGTCACGGGCTCTTTGCTTAAATGAGAGGCGATCATATAGGAACGAACCCCCGGCGCCAGCCGCTCCGCTGTCAGCGCCGCCACTGAGGTAATCATGCCGTCCAGCACAATGGGAACGCGGTACAATGCCCCGCCGATAAAGATTCCCACCAGTCCGGCAATATCCAGTCCCCCCACTGTCCGCAGCACCGTAAGGGCGTCCTGCCGATACAGGTCATATTGCCGAATGGCCTGGGCAATCACCGACTTCTTGCGGGCAAGTCCCGCGTCATCGAGCCCCGCCCCCCGACCGGTCGCCTCCTCCGGGTTCAGCCCCAGAAGGGCGCAGCCTACCGCGGCGGAGGTAGTCGTGTTACCGATTCCCATTTCTCCTGTCCCTAAGATCTGGTATCCCTTTTGCCGACATTCTTTGACCCACAGGATTCCCTCTTCGATTGCCCGCAGGGCTTCCCGTTCCTGCATGGCCGGTTCCTTCAGGAAATCGGCGGTGCCGTTTCGTACCCGTCGGTTCCTGAGCCTGCCGCAGTCCACCGGAGCCCGAATACCGATATCCGTGGCAAACACCTCCGTTCCAGCTACCGCGGCCATGCGGTTGACGCTGGAGCGCCCCGTGGCCATATTGACCGCCACAATGCCCGTAACCTCATCGGAGGTCTGGGTCACGCCCTCCGCCACGATGCCGTTATCCGCGCACATGGCAAGAATCGCCCGTTTTTCAATCTGCACCTCATCAGTTCCCTGGATACCCGCTATCTGGACGATCAGCTTTTCGAACTGTCCCAGTCCGTCCAATGGTTTGGCAATCGCGTCCAGCCGCCTCCGGGCTTTTCTCCGAGCCGCCTCCTGAAGGGGTTCTATTTTAAGTTGTTCTAACGTTTCTTTCATCATGGTTACCTTCTTTGCGCGCGGTATTTTGCAGCCGCCGTCAGGAAATTCTCTCCTACGCCGGGACTTCCATAGAAATACAGATGGGGAAAGCCTGCGTATAACGTATCTGTGCAGAATCCTTCCTCCCACGCGCTGCCATTGCCCGGCTTGCGCACAGCCAAATCCGCCTGCTCCATATCGGTCTCCCAATAATGGAACTCATGAGCCCGGAAGATTTCCCCTTCTTTTCCCAGCAGGCAGTCGTGCTTCAGGGTTACTTCGATATAGCCAAAGCGTCCTTTACGTCTCTTGTTCACGGCCTGCGCTAAGAGGACTCCCGTCATTTCCCGGAAGGCTCCCTTTTCAGCCTTTCCGTTTTCCCCGGCGGCCTCCAGCCGTTGGTGCAGATACAAGAATCCGCCGCACTCCGCGATGCAGGGCGTTCCCGACAGTATTTTTTTCCGGATATCCTTTTTCATGGAAATATTTTCCTCCAGTTGTTTGGCGTACAACTCCGGATAACCGCCGCTTAAATAGACGGCGTCGCAGTCCGGGGGCATCTTTTGGTCGTGCAGCGGACTAAAGAACAGGATCTCGGCGTCCCTTTCCCGCAGGAAATTCAGATTGTCCTCATAGAGGAAACAAAAGGCTTCGTCCCTCGCCACGGCAATGCGCAGCCGCTCCTCCGGCCTGTGCCTTTCTTTGCCAGTCTGTTCCAGAAGGGGCTTGTCCCTCTGTCCCGCAAGCCTCAGAAGTCCCTCCACATCTACGGTTTCTGACAGCAGCGCGGCGATATCGTCGACCTTCTCCGCAAAATTCTCTATCTCCTCCGCCGTCACCAACCCCAGATGCCTGCTTTCCAGACGCAGCTTAGGGTGCTCCGGCAGATATCCAAGCGGAAGGAGGCCAAGCTCCCTTACCGCCTGCGCCGCCTCAGGATAAAGGGAGGGCGGCATACGGTTAAAAACCACCCCCGCAATCCCGCTTGGCTGCCTGTGCTTCACAAAGCCCTCTACCGCCGCCAGCACGGAATGTCCCATGCCCTTGCAGTCCACCAGCAGAAGCACCGGCACGCCCAGCGCTTTGGCCACTGAATAGGTGCTCGCCTCGTCGGCAAACCCCAGCCCGTCATAATAGCCCATCACGCCCTCGACCACGCTGATATCATGCGTTTTTCCATGCTCCTCATATAATTGGCGCAGTACGTCTTCCCCGGTAAAAAAAGGATCCAGATTATAGCCCGGCGTTCCCGTGACCCGTCTGTGAAAGGAAGGGTCGATATAGTCCGGGCCGCATTTAAACGCGGCGGGGCGAAGCCCCCTTTCCATCAACAGGCGCAGAAGGCCGCAGGTAAACAGCGTCTTGCCGCCGCCGCTGCCCGTAGACGCAACCAACAGCCCGCCTTTTCCCCAGGCGCGCCGCTCGGGCTGCCCCAGCCCTTTGGCGGAGAAAACCGTAATCGGATTTTGAGCCTTCAGCAAATGGCCTGCGCCTGCCTTTTCGATTCTGGCAGCCTGTATCTGTACCGCTTCCAGCTCCGTAAAGCGCCCCGACTCCAACAGCTCCAGCGCCTTCGCGGTATTTTCCACGGTAACGGTATTAATGACTAAGCGAAGATGGGGATTCTTGCAATAAACCGCCTCCAGAATCTCTTCCAGCCGCCCCTTGCTGCCGCCGATAAACACTACGTCCGGCGCGGGAAGCTCCTGTAAGGCGTCCGGCGCCAGCCCCTCCACGATTTCCAGATTGGACAGGCAAAACCGTTCTTTATTAAGCTTACATAACTCTACCGCCTGTGGATTCGTCTCCACCGCATATACGCAGCCCCGGTATGCCGTCAATGCCGCCTCCACAGAGACCGAGCCGGTGCCCGCGCCAATATCGTAGACCACGTCCCGCTCCCTAATGCGCAGCCTGCTCATGACTACTGCCCGAACCTCCGCCTTGGTCATGGGAACCTTGCCCCGCACAAAGCTTTGATCCGGCAGTCCCCATAAAGGAGCCGCCGCCGGCTCCGGGTTTTCCAGATAGAGGACGGTCAGCGGCGCATAGTCCCTGTGTGCCAGAGAACCAACCGTGCCTTCTGTGATCCGCTCATACAGCGCCCCCTCGTCACAGGACGCTTCCTCCGGCTCTTTAGGATAGGACAGGTTCTCCCCCACATAACAGCGCACATCGCCCAACCCCTGCCCGGCCAGCCGCGCAAGCTGTTCCCCCGCGTCTCCCCCGGTGACGGCGAATACCTTTTCATGCGTCAGCACCGCCTGCCAGAGATTTTCACAGGCTCCGTGCAGATTCACGAGCTTGACGTTTTCCCATGATTTTCCGATTTTCGCGCAGAAGTAGGAGAGGGAGGAAATTCCCGGAAGAACGGTCACCCGGCGTTTTGTCCGCTCTTTACCCCAATGGTTATAAAACGCGGCGAGCAGCGCTCTTGCGCCGCTGTAAAAGCCGCTGTCGCCGGACATTAAAACGGCAATGCTTTTCTGCCGCCCCCGGTTCTCTTCTATGATGCCCACAATCTCTTCCGGCTGATAGGAAACCGCGCATTTTTTCTCCTGCCGATAGGGCGCAAGCATCCGTCCGGCTCCAATCAGCAGTCCCGCCTCTTGAATCGCCGCCTGCGCCTCCACGGTAAGCCCCTGCGGATTCCCCATACCCACGCCGATAATAGAAACAGCGTCCTCTTTTTCCCACTCTGCCATGTATCAGTTCCCCTTCCCCGTCCGCTCATATGCCTGCACATAGACAAACTTTTCATTGTCCCGTTCCATCCGGTAGCCTCTGTGCAGGACGGCGTCCACGAAATCCTGTCCCGAAGACTCCACAACCGCCACACGCAGTCCCAACGCCTCCTCCACCTGCGGGATCGTCACATCATCCAGGAACATCTGCTCCCCGCTGCGAAGCATCGCCGCGGAAATTAACAGCGTCTCTCCCAGGGCGATTCCCTGCGCCTGCTGCTGCCGAAGCTGCGCAATCAAATCCTGTCCCGTAATCAGGCCGGTTACCGTAATCGTTTCTCCGAAAAAATCGTTGCGTATGGCAAATACCCGAATCCTGAGTCCCGGATAGGCCTCCATCAGCCGCCTGGCAAAGCCGCGCACCGTAGAATAGGCAAGCTGCCCCGTGGCCACCGTCACCGTTCTCTTCAGCCTGTGCTTCTGCACATGATATTTCATTCCCCGGACAGCCTGCGCAACAGCCTCCTCAAATTCCGCCTGAAACAGCCGCATCATGCCCACGCCGTTTTCCAACTGGATATAGCCGTCATAACGTTCCTCTTCCGGAAATTCCCGGCCAGCCGTAAGATAAAACTCATCGCTGGCATGGATAAAATGCAGTCCCCAGCGCTGAAAGCAGACCTCCTGATAGCCCTCGATCATATCGATGATTTCTCCCGCTTCTTCCCTGTCGAAAAGAGGAATGGGATACAAGCCCTCCCGGTATCTGGTGATTCCTGCGGGCACTACCGACACGCTGCGCATAAAGGGCAGATACTTCATCAAATCCGTAATGCTGCGGCGAAGCTCCTCGCCGTCGTTGACTCCCTTGCAGCACACAATCTGCCCGTTCATCTCCACATGTCCTTCATACAGCCTGTCCAGGAATTTCAGCTTTTCTCCGGCAAAACGGTTGTTCAGCATCTTGCAGCGCAGCTCAGGGTTGGTCGTCTGCACGGAAATATTAATAGGGGCAAGCTGCAGCCTGACGATGCGTTCCACGTCCTCCCGGGACATATTCGTCAGGGTGATATAATTCCCCTGCAAAAAGGAAAGTCTGGAATCATCGTCTTTAAAATACAGATTGTCGCGCAGCCCCGGCGGCATCTGGTCGATAAAACAGAAAATACATTTGTTGCTGCAGGAACGGTAATCGCTCATCAGCTCCTTTTCAAACTCTATCCCCAGATCATCATCATAATCCTTATCGATTTCCAGCAGCCATTCCTCACCGCTTTGCCTGCGAACCAGCACCTCCACATACTCGTCCTTTATCAGATACCGATAGTCGAAAATATCGCCGACCTCCCTGTCATTGATCCTAAGAAGGACGTCTCCCGGCTCAAGCCCCATCTCCTCGGCGATGGAGTCCGGATAAACCGTTTTAATCACATGTTCTTTCTTATTCAAATCCCTGCTCCCACCTAACCATTCTGATCACCCTTCGAACTCTCCAGCAGCATTTCGCACACCTGCGTCAGGCTTACGCCCTCCGTTTCCTGCGGAGGAGTCAGTACCACCAGTTCTGCCCCGCATATCTTGGCCGCCTCCGCCTTGGCCGGATAACCTCCCGCCCGGCCGGACTGCTTCGTCAGCAGATATCGGATATGATAGGCACGCAGCGTCCGTTCATTGCTTTCTCTGGAAAACGGCCCCCGCATACAAAGAATGTGATCCGGCGCAAAGCCCAGCTTCAGGCACTGTTCCCGCATCTCTGCATTGGGAAGAATCCGCAGGTACACTCTGTCCGCAAAATCTTTAAGTTGACATAATTCCGCCGCCTGTTTGCTGCCCGTGGCGGCCAAGATATTGCCTTTTGTAGACTGTAAATAGGAAACTGCCTGCGCCATCGTATCATGATAGGTGATCTTCCCCTGCTCTTCCTGCGCGGAAGCCCGCTCCGGCTGTGCCTCCTCTGTCAGCCTGCGCAGCACGCGGTAATACACGTTCTGCACAAGTCCTCTCTCCCGCCGGTAGGCCTCGGCGGCATCCCTGATATTTCCAGTAACCTCCACTGCGTAGGGATGGGTGGCGTCAATAATCCTGACCGGTCTTTCCTTCCGGAAAAGGTCTGCCATTTCCTCCCTGTCCATTCTACCCGTATGAATCTGTACCTGCCGGGAAGCGCCCTGAGATGCAAAGACCTCCTCTGACTGCCCCAGCAGTTCTTTTCCATACTCCGTAGCCACACAGAAAATCGCCGGAATTTCATGCTCTGTGCACAATTCATACAGCTTTCTTCCTTCACTGGTGCCCGCAAATATAATCGACAGGGGTCTGCCGCCGGAATATCCTCTGGGCGTGACCAGCCGCCCGCCGTATTCCCGCGTCATCGCGTTGCCGATATACACCGTGGTAAACATATCCGCCGGATAATCCCGCAGATCGGCTAACGGCAAAATCCGGCTGTCCTGCCCTTCTCTGCCGATATTGTGTACGACGCCGCAGACCCTGTCCTCCTCAATCCCTTCCTCCAGCAGAATATCACAGGCTCGCCGCAGGTAATCAGGACGCCCCTTGCTGGCCGGATTATAAAGGCAGATCACAAAATCGCCCAGGGCGGCGGCGCGCAGCCTGCGCTCGATCACGCCCCAGGGCGTCAGCCTGTCGCTTAAGCTGACGATTGCAAAATCATGGGTCAGGGGCGCGCCCAATACCGCCGCGCCGCTGCAAGCCGCAGTTACTCCCGGCAAAATCTCCAGTTCCACCCCTTCGCCCGCCAGCTCGCATACCAGCCCCGCCAGCCCGTACACTCCGCTGTCGCCGCTGCACACCAGAGCAATCTTCCTTCCGGCCTCCGCCTGCGAAATAGCCCATCGGCACCGTTCTGTCTCCTGCGTCATGGGCGTGGTGTAATACTGCTTGTCCGGGAAAAAATTCCGCACCAGCTCCACATATACCGTATAACCTACGATGCAGTCGCTGTTCTCCAATGCCCGATAGGCTTCTATCGTCATTCCTTCTCTTTTTCCCGGCCCGATTCCGATTATTGTTAACATAACTCTCCCTTAAAAGCCTTTTTCTCCGGCGCAAGCCATGCCTTCCCTACCACGCAATCCATGGCTCTGTCTGCACAATCGCCATGGTCATGCCGTCTAGCGCCTGTTTTGCCACCACCAGCCGATCATCGCGGTTCTCTTCCCCGTCCGGCTGAAAATCCCGTCCGCTCTCCCACCGTTGGGCAAGGCAGTATGCGCTCCGCTCGCAGACGTTGTCCACGCCTACGGTTTTTTTCACAAAATCCGAAGACGCCGTCTTCTCCCGCACCCGCTCCAGCTCCTCGGCGCTAAAGACCGTAAAGGGCGCCCGCAGCCTGCGGGACAATTCCCAGATGCCGGGTTCCTCCCTTTTCACATCAATCGAGGCAATAGCGCCAATCTCATGGATTGACATTCCCTTTTCCTCACAGAGCCGCCGCAAAAAGGCTTCCAGCTCTTTTGCCGTTTTGCCCTTTTTACAGCCGATTCCCAAAATATATGGCCGGAGGGTCAGCACACATACCCGTGACGGGTCATAGCGTCTGGCAATGCGCTCCTGATCCCCGGGTTCCAGGCCTATGGCAATGGCTGTCTGAGCCTCCTGCTGCCGGGGCTCCTGTGTCCAGGCGGCCTGCAGGCTCTCTTCCCGCGGGGAAAAGACCTCCAGTCCACGGGGCGTTTCCCCCCGGATAGGCAGATCTGTCCACACTGCTACCCTTTCTCCCCGCAAAAGCGCCCCGGATACTGCTTTCACGCTGTCCGGATTTGCGACCCACAAATGATTCTTTCCGGCAAACACATCTACCGCAAACCGTTCCTCCACGTCCGTAGCAGTGGTGATCACAGCCTGTCCGCCCACCGCCTGCGCCAGTTCCCGCGCCAGCGCGACGCCGCCGCCGATATGCCCGGAGAGCACGGGAACCACAAACCGTCCCTTTTCATCTAAAACCAGCACCGCAGGATCATGCAGCTTACTTTCCAGAAAGGGAGCCGCGCAGCGCACGGCAATTCCCAGCGCCCCTATCCAGACAATAGCGTCCACCCTGTCCCACTCCTGCCGCAGCAGTTCTTTGGTTGACATGATATCGCCTGCCTGACTCCCGCCACAATGTCCGGAAACCGCCACATCGCCATTTTCCTCGAAATATTCTGTCAGTCTGTTATTGAATTGTCTTCCCGCCTCCGTGTAGGAGATGATCATCACCCTGCGCATACTGTGCCTTTCCCGTTCCCCGACGCTTCCGCAAGACGCCCGGCTTATCATGAATCCGCCGCCTTGCGGAAGCCGGTGGTAAAATGCCTGTCGTAAAGCTTCGACAATTCATAATCTTCCCCCAGCACATCTCCCACCACGATCAGGGCTGTTCTGGTAATCTGGTTTTCCTTCGCAAGTTTACATAACTCTCCAACAGTCCCCCGAATCACCTTTTCCTCCTGCCATGTGGCCTTGTACACAATGGCGCAGGGCGTATCCGTCGAATAGCCTCCTTGCAGCAGTTCCTCCTGTACCCGCTCCGTCATGCCGCTGCTTAAAAAAAGCACCATGGTAGCGCCATGCCGCGCAAGCAAATGCAGTTTTTCCCCCTCCGGCACCGGCGTTTGCCCCTCCAACCGCGTAATGATCACGCTCTGGCTCACCGCCGGAAGCGTATACTCAATTTCCAGAGCCGCCGCCGCGCCGCAGAAGCTGCTCACGCCGGGACAAATCCGATAGGAAATCCCCCGCGCCCTCAACGCGTCGATCTGCTCCCGTATCGCTCCGTACAGGGACGGATCTCCGGTATGCAGCCTGACCGTATGCCTGCCTAAGCTCTCCATGCGCTCCATGATTTCCAGCACTTCCTCCAGATGCAGGAGGGCGCTGTTATAAATCTCGCAGTTATCCCGCGCATAAGACAACAGCTTCGGATTCACCAGCGAACCCGCATAAATAATGCAGTCCGCCTCCTGCAGCAGACACATTCCCCGGACTGTGATCAAATCCTCCGCGCCCGGCCCCGCTCCCACAAAATCTACCATAATAATCCTCCATGCCAGAGCCTCAATAGAACCTATGCCCTCTTATCCTCTATGCCGCAGCATCAGCCGTTCCGCGCCGCTGGTTTTCCCCAGCACGCCGAACCGGTTGGAAAAAACCACCGCCTCAATTTCCAGCCCCTCATAAGCCCGCTGCCGTAATACCGCCTGAATCTTTCTCATGAGCTGCTCCATCACAGGCTGTAGAAAAGCCGCCGTCCACAGCGTCTCCACCGCCTCGTCCGTAGTATTGCAGTCCAGGATTCTGCGGGCAAGCCCGCCGCTTCCTCCCGCCAGCAGCACACAGCTTGACAGGGTTTCCATCCTGCCGTCCGCGACTCTGGAATGGGTGTTCATAATGCCGCTTCCCAGCTTTACCAGCTTCCCCAGATGCCCGATCAACAGCAGGCTGGAAAGCTGAAATTCATACGCCATATCTATCGTCTCTCCGATAAAATTACTGCATTTAACCGTATGACTCAAATCCAGCCCCAGTTGTTCGCTAAGAAAGGTCTCTCCGTAATTGCCCGGCGTAATAATAAGATCCTTCTGTCCCTGCGCGCAATACATCTTAAGCTCCGCCCGAATCGTATCGGTCAGCGCGGCGTCGCTCATAGGCTCCACAATCCCGGAGGTGCCCAAAATAGAAATACCGCCCTGAATCCCCAGCTTTTCATTTAACGTCCTTTTGGCAAGATCGGCGCCCTCCGGCACGGAAATCACCGTGCGCAGACCGCCCTCATACCCATAATCCTCCGCCGCCTGGGCCATGGCAGCCGCCATCATCTGTCTGGGTACGGTGTTAATGGCGGCATTGCCTACAGCCTGATCTAATCCCGGCTTTGTCACTCTCCCGACGCCCTCTCCGCCGTCGATCTCATAGCCCCGGGCGGTCTTTTCCACCGCAGCATAGACGTAAGCGCCGCCCGTTACGTCATAATCGTCTCCGGCATCCTTGCGGACAGCGCAGGATACCCGGTTTTCTTCCATGGAAATCCGCTCCACCTTCAATTGCAGGGGGAGCCCCCTGGGCGTAAACAGTTCCACCGATTCCACCCTTTCGCCGCCCAGCAGCATCTGTGCCGCCGCTTTCGTGGCCGCCGCCGCGCAGGTTCCCGTGGTGTAGCCCAATCTTAATTTTTTCTGATCCTTATAAATAAAATGTTCCATATCTGTCTTTATTTCCGTGCAGCTTGTTGGCAACAGTTCTATTTTACCTTGTTTCTTTGCAAGATACAATTACTTTCCTCAATCCCGTCCCAATCGAACCCCATCTGCCCGCATAACGGTTCCACCCGCGCCCCTCGCAAAAGCGCAGCAAAAAAGGATGCACATTTTATCACAATGTACACCCTTTTGCTCCTTATCTTCTATTCCCGGCCGTAAACGCTTCGGCCTGTCTCCGACGGATGCCGTCGCCATAATCCGCTATGTATCGCCGTTCCTATACGGAAAATCTGTCCACATCCGCCTGCAGCTTTTCGATATCCGTCTTCAGGCTGGCCACCGTATTTCTGGATCTGTTGACCGTCTGCGCCAATTCCTCCGTCATAGCGGAAGTCTCCTCTGAGGAAGCCGCATTATCCTGTGCCAAGGCGTTCAAGGTATCCAGCACATTGGTGATGCCCTGACGCTGGCGCTCTATTTCATCTGTCATCGTACCGATTGTGCCAATCGACTCCATACAACGGTTTAAGTCTCCGTACAAATCATCGAAAATCGTCTGGGTATCGTTCAATACGCTGACCTGATGTTCCACGGTTTCATTCACCTTATCCATCACCTGTAAGGACTTGTTGGAATTGTCCATCAGGTTATCTATGATCTTGGAAATCTCGTCTACCGCCTGCGTAGACTGGTTGGCGAGCCCGCCGATTTCCGTCGCGACTACCGCAAAGCCTCTGCCGCTTTCACCGGCACGGGCCGCTTCAATGGAAGCGTTCAGCGCCAGCAGATTCGTCTGCTCGGCAATAGCCTCGATTAAGCCTGCCGCCCTACGGATATTCTCTGCGGCAATATTGGTTGCTTCCGCCTGCTCATGCATATTGACAACGTCTTCCTTCGTTCTGACATTGACCTCTACGAGCTCCTTGATCTTGTCGGAACATTCCCTGCTCAGCTTGCGCATGGTATCGGAATTTTCGCTCAGATCCGCGATTTCCTTAGAGGTATTGTCTATGCCGCCGGCAATCACGTTGACCTCGTTGGAGGCGTCCATCGTAGAGCCCGCCTGCTTCGTAATATTCTGGGCGATTCCCTCCACCGCGGTATCTACCTCCGCGATAGAATTTTCCATCTTCACAAAGGCTTCCTCAAATTCCCTGATTACATTGCCGATGTCCCCGCTCACCTGGGCGATGGCCTTAACCAGTTCATTGATGCGGCTGCGGGCGACATTCAGATTCTCCGCCGTCACGCCAAGCTCATTGTTCTGCTTCACAATAATATCCTCTGTGAGATCCCCGTCGGAAAGACTGGTTGCAAAATGCTGCACCTTTCTCAGCGGCGCTACCACCATCTCTCCGGTAAACAGCGATACCAGAGCCGTAACAGCCAGCAGCACAACGCAGCATATCACCATAATCAGGCAGGACTGGTGGAACTCCTCGGTGATGGATTCCTGAACCTCCGCCATTTCTATTTCCATATCGTCCACATAGTTGCCGGTAGACACCGCCCAGCCCCAGGGCTCAAAATAGCCGGAATAAGCGATCTTGGGCGCCACCGTAACGCCGTCCGCCTTGGTAAAATAGAACTCATTATATCCGCCGCCGTCGGAGGACTGGCAAACCTTCATAATCTCCTGAATAATCATGACGCCGTTCTGGTCTTCCAGCTCATACCGGTTGTTTCCTTCCTGTTCCGGCAGGATCGGGTGCATCACTAAGGTATAATCTGCGTCGTCAATCCAGAAATACCCGCTTTCATCATCCCGGTAACGCATGGCGCGGACGATTTCCGCCGCCTCCGCCTTGGCTTCCTCTTCAGACATCTCCCCGGCGGCCGCCTTGTCATACTCCGCCTGCAGGACAGCCAGCACGCTCTGTACCTGAGATTTGATTTCCGTCCGATACCCGTCGTTCATGGCAGCCTCGTACTGCTCATACGCGCCATTGGAAATAGATTTCACTGTCACAATACCAATCAGGCCGATCACGACGCAAATCACAGCGCCCAGGAAAACGCATATGGTTACCAGCGTCGTTTTCAGGCTTTTAGGCTTTGTTTTAGCGCCGGCCTTCTTTCCGGTTTCCGGCGCTGTTTTTGTCTCTGTTTCTTCTTTCACTCCTGTGTCCTCCGTTCTTTTACTTACACTCTTCATTAAGTATATACCCGTTTTATACACTTTTCCAGTATTTATTGATTTTTTATTAATTTTTTTGTGGTTTTTGTGCATAAATAACGGTGTCCTATGATACGGAGGTCTATCGCACAGGCTTTATGACACGATTCCTGCAAGCCCCAGAAGCCAGTAAAGCACTCCCAGCCCCCAACTGGTCAGGATTCCATAGAGAATCACCGGCCCCGCGATGGTAAAAATCTTGCAGCCGATCCCGAATACCTGTCCTTCCTTTTGATATTCGATTGCGGCGGAGGCGATGGAATTGGCAAAGCCTGTGATGGGTACCAGAGCGCCCGCGCCGCCCCATTCCACCAGCTTAGGATACAGATTCAGCCCTGTCAGTATCACACTGGCCAGCACCAGCAGCATGGAGCACCAGGAGCCCGCCGTCTCCTGATCCAGTCCCGCCCTGTTAGCAGCGTAATTCAGGATCATCTGCCCGATCAGGCACAGGACGCCGCCTGTGACAAAGGCCTTACACATCCGCCAGGGCAGGCTGTACCTGGGCGTCGCCTGCTCTACATGCTTCTGATATGCCTGCTCCTTCTTTTCCTGCGTTGTCTGTGATTTCTGCGTTTGCGTCATTTTTTCCTCCATTCTACTACAATATTACAATATATTTATGATTCATATCCCTTACGGCCGGTAAAGAATTATCCCCCATACAAATACACCCGCTGGGTAAAGTAAATCAGGCTTCCGGCTAATTTCCCCAGAGCTACCGCCAGGATAGCGACGCCTAATCCATGCCTGAAGCCGATCCGCCTTGCGAAAATCGGAATGGTATTGAGCATTTCCGCAATAGCCAGCGCCAGACAACCCACGAAAATACCGGCAAACAGGCCGAACAGAACCAGAAAAGCCGCAGCCAGCAGATTCCAGACGCCCTCCGTGCTGTCCGCGCCGAAAAGCTGCCGTTCCCTCACATAGCCGCCTATCCTGGCCCAGTCGCCGAAAATGCTGACGAACCCGCCCGCCAGCGTCCCGAAGACCACCATTTCTTCCAGCGTAAAGATTTTCCTCGCCACATGCATTTTACCCGCGAATCTGGGAATCAAGCCCACGGATATCAGCACCGTAAACACGCCCCCCGACACAATCATTCCCGCGCTGACGCCAATCAGGGCCAGCAAAAGCTGTTTAAAGAACATCCTTGGTTTTCCCTTCCCTTTCTGCGGTTTCGATTAACGCCGTATTCACATCCCGCTCATAAATACGCATTTCCACCTCGATTGGCGTCGGATCCTTGGTGATCCGCCTGCCGCCGATATGATTAAAAAATACGATAATGCCCACCGCCAGTCCTACAGAATAAGACAGCTCCAGAATACCATAGCCGTCCCCCTGCCTGCCCGTAACCATTTCATATATCCTGGTAAACACCTCGTTAATCCCGATATCATTGTGGAATGCCATAATAGTAAACGCCGTGCCAAAGAAGCTGATTAACGCCACAAAGAAAAGCTTGAACCACTGCAGCAGGCCCTTATGCTTATTGACGTCCACATATTCCACCAGCACGTCGGTTTCACCGAGATTCTCGACGCTGATATTGGAACCAAGCTTTTCAAGCTCCTCTATCACCTTCAAAATGCTGATCACCTGCCTTGTCCTTTCTCCTTCCTTGAAATGATACAGCTTAATTGATTTGGCTTTTGCCAGGATGTGTTCGTCGGCGCAGCTTAGTTTGCCGATATCCTTGACATACACATCTTTAGATTGCAGTTCCACATTCTGTTCCGCTTTCAGGTAAACCGTTACACTGGTTGACATAACTCTCTCCATTCCTCTATCATTTCCCGATGGCATTACATATCATGGAAAAACGCCGCGCCGCGTTCTTCCCGCACCTTTAGTATGACTCAAACCGCCGTTTCTATTCCATACGGGAAACACAAAAAAAGAATGAAGCCTAAAGCTCCATTCTCACTCCATAATCTCATATTGCATCATTTCATATAAAAGACGCGTTCCTTCTTTGATTTCAGGGGGCAGCAACGCCCTCGCCACCAGCTTGGTCTCATCGCTTTCGCTGTCGATACGCTTTAAGTCCGCGTAATCCCCATTGATCTTCACCACCTCATATTGAAACGTATTCATTCCTTATCCTCCCGGTAACACGCCGCGTCAGCTTTCCACATCCTGATCAGCGGCAACGGCAGCCGCCACTGAAGATATCACCGCTATAATTACCGCTATCATAATAATCAAAAGCCCGCCCGCCAATAATAAAAATCCCATCAAGATACCTCCCTTTCTCCATTCTCTGTCGGATTCCTTCTTATTGTACAGGAAAAAACGCCGGGTTGCAACAGGAGAATCCTCCTCCGGCGGGTATGCCAACAGGCTCTAGCAGGCGCGTACCTCTTTCCTGAGCCGCATCAAAATCCTTTTCTCCATACGGCTGACCTGCACCTGGCTGATGCCCAGGATTTTCGCCACCTCTACCTGAGTTTTGTCCTGAAAATAACGCATTTGGATCAGCCTTCTCTCTGTCTCTTCCAGTTGTCCCAGCAGTTGATCCAGCAGCATATGGTTTAATATTTTCTCTTTTTCTACGTCTTCGCAGACGCCGTTTCCATTCAACCCGGCCTGTCCGGCCGCGGAACAGCCTAAGCTTCCATTGCCGCCCACCACCTGATCTACCAGATAAATCTCATTTCCATCGGACTGATACACCGATTTATACAGGGACTCCACCTCCACGTTGGCGTCCAGCGCCATCACGATATCCTCGATACTCAGCGCCGTTTCCGCCGATAATTCCTTTAAGGTAGGATCGCGCCCATATTCCTGGGACAGCCGCTCCGCCGCCTGCTTTACCTTCCACCCGTTCTCCTTGAGGGTCCTGCTGACCTTGACCATGCCGTCGTCCCGCAGAAATCTCTTGATTTCTCCCTGAATCATGGGGACGGCATAGGTGGAAAACCGAACCTCAAAGCGCAGGTCAAACTTGTCGATGGCCTTCATCAGGCCAATACACCCTATCTGAAACAAATCCTCCATATCGTAGCCCCGCCCCACGAAGCGTTTCACAATATGGCGCACCAGCCCCAGATTTTCCTCTATCAGTGTCTCTCTTGCCGCTTTATCTCCTGCCTGTGATCGTTCGATTAGTACGGCAGTCTCATCCATCGGCTATTCCTCGCTATCGATCCAGGAGCCAAGCCCTATCTTTTTATACATTTTTACAACCGTTCCTTCCCCCGGCTTGGAATACACCTGTAAGTCATCCATAAAGGCTTCCATAAAGGCGAATCCCATGCCTGAGCGATCCAGCTCCGGCCTGGTGGTAAACAGCGGTTCCATGGCCTGCCTGACATTTTCGATGCCCACGCCCTGATCGGTGACCGTCACCTCCAGCACATCTTTTCTAACAGCGCAATACATACCTATCTTATCCTCCCTGCGGCAGCGATTCTCATAACCGTGAATGACCGCATTGGTCACAGCCTCGGATACCGCCGTTTTCACATCGGCCAGTTCCTCCAGGGTGGGGTTCAAAGGGGCAAGGAAGGCCGCCACCACCATTCTCGCAAACGCCTCATTGTCCGACACCGCCGCAAATTCCAGCCGCATCTCATTGGTCACGCCCCTGATCTCACTCTTTTCTATGATTTCAATCATCTTTCCAGCTCTTCTCCTTTCCAGGTTCTCATTCCATAATCTCCACAATCTTTTCCAGTCCCGACAACAGCAGAATCCGGCGTATCCTGCTGTCCACATTGACCGCGTACACCTTGCCGCCAAAGCAGGATATCTTTCGGTATCTTCCCAGAATGACGCCGATTCCCGAACTGTCCATAAAGGTTGTCCGTTCAAAGTCAAACACCACATTTCCCACCTTTTTCGAAAGGATATACCGATCCGCCTTGGCGCTGATATCTACCGATTTATGATGATCAATTTCATCCGGCAGCCTTATCATTAGATAATTGTCAATTACCTTAAACTCTTCATCCATATTATGTAAACTCCTTTCTTATGGCCAGGCCAAACGCCCGCCTTTATCATATAAAAAAAGAGGGCGTAACATTTCTACGTCCTCTTTCGTGTTGTATCCTATCTAAAATTATTCCGCATTTCCCATTTCTTCCAGAAACGCCTCTGATTTGCTGGCCTTTTCGGTTCCCGGGAACAGCTCGATGATCTGCAGGTAAGCCGCTCTGGCGTTATCTTCATCGCCTATTCTGTAATAAGCGTTCGCCAGATTATATAAGGCTTCACCGTTGGTAGCGTCATACTGGAAGGCTTTCTCCAGATTCGGAATCGCGTCTTCATAATTCTCCTGCCGATACGCCTCATAACCGTCATCATAATAAGCCTGTGCGATATCGGGTCCCACCAGCGCCAGCAGCGTATGATACAGATTATCGAAAGCCTCTGAAGTATCCCTTTCTTCCTCTGTCTCATCCGTCTGGATTTCCTCCAGATAATCCGCGATCACGGTGATCTCCTCCGGGTTCGTCAGATAAGCGGCCGCCGCTTTCATCAGACTGTCCACGGACTGCAGCGTCCCGTCCGTTCCCATATAGGCGGTCAGATCCTGCTGGAGATTACTGTTTTCCGCTGTCAGCTCATCTAACTGCTGCTGCAATTCATCGATGGTAGCCGTCTTGGCGTCCGACTGTTCGCTCACCTTGCGCAGCTCTTCATCAATATTCGCCTTGGCGCTCTGGATTCTCGCCGGCAGAATCAGGAAAAACGCAATAGCGATACCGATGGCCAGACCGATTCCCAGATTCAGCAGGGAAGTGACTCCCTTGTTTTCCTTGACGCTGACAGACTGAATAATCGTCTCATTGCCGCTCTGATACTTGATGATTTCCTCCGCCTTCTTCTGCTTTCTGGGAGAGTTCTTGACCCCCTCCTCCGGCACAAGCATTTCATCTACTTCCTTCAGATATCTGAGCGTAGCGATATTATTGGTATCTATTTCCAGGCACTTGGTCAGCTCCCGCTTGGCCTTCTCCCACTCTTCATTATTGATAAACAAAAGCGCCAGCAACTGATGCGCCCTGATAAACCTCGGATTCAGGGACAAAACCTTCTTGAGCTGAATGACCGCCAGATCCAGACTGTCCTGATTACAATAGGTAAGCGCCTGATTATATTTTTTAATCGTCTGATTAATGGTATCCAAACGGTTCTGGTTCGTCTGGATCATATCAATATAATCGTCCGCAATATTTTTCCTGGGACGTAAATTCTTGCTGATAACCCATTCGCTCAGCGCCGCCACGACCTCGCCGGTCTCGAAATATACCAGGCCAAGCAGATTCCGCGCTTCTACGTTATTCTTATTAAACTTCAAGCTCTGCCGCAAACTTGTGATCGCGCCTGTCAGATCCCTGACATTTGCCCTTTCCAAACCTTCATTATAAAACCGGTTGGAGATATATATAATTTTTTTATAAAGGGCTACATCGGCACCGCAGTTCGTGCAGAAATCATGTTCGGACAGATTACATCCACACCGATAACAAATCATCTATGCCAATCCCCTATTCTTCCTCTGCTTTTTTCGCTTCCTTAACTATCTTAACCATCAGATCCGCCATATCCGTCAAATCCTGGTTATAGATCGCTTCTTCCGCGTCCTCTACTTCTAAACTGGGGTGAAACTTCTTCAGTTCTTCTTCAAAATTAATCACGCCGAGGCCTCCTTAAAAGGGCTTTTACTTCGCCCACCAAATATAACGAACCGACAATATACACCTGATCCTCGTCACCCTTATGAAATACCAGTTCCCGCAGCGCCATATCCAGCGCCTCGTAAGTCTTATATGTTAATCCCGTATATTGTCCGAAACAATCTTCTAATACTGTAAGCGGCAGCGCCCGCGCATCGGAAAGCGCCACCAGCCCGATCTCATCAAATAATCCCGACGATACCAGCGCGTCGATCACCGCCTGATATTGTTTCTCTTTCACAACAGAATATATCAGCTTCCGCCTGCCCTGACAGGAGTGTAACCTGACTGTTTCCAGAAAAGCCCGGATACCGTCGATATTATGGGCGCCGTCCAGATAGACCGAGGGCATGATTTCCTCCATCCTGCCCTCCCAGCGCGCCCTGCGGATACCCGCCTGCATCACCGGAACCGTAATTCTCTCGTCGTCCAGCAGCTCTAACGCCCTGATTGCCAGAGAAGCGTTCTCAATCTGATAGACCGCGGAAGTAGACACAGTAAAACTAATATAATTATCATAGTGTAAATGAAGAGAAAAATCAATTGTTTTATGCCGAATCTTCTTTTCTTTTATCGCACGCCTCTCCAGGGGAAAGGGTTCCGCGCCCACCCTTCGGGCACATTCTTCAATCCTGCGGGCCACCTCCTCCTGCCGCACCGGATAGACCACCGGCGTTCCCGGCCGGAGAATCCCCGCTTTCTCAGCGGCGATCTGGGGCAGCGTATCCCCCAGATATTCCATATGGTCATAGCCGATGGAGGTGAGAATACACAAGACCTTGGACTCCACCGCGTTGGTGGCGTCCAGCCTGCCGCCCAGACCCGTTTCCAGCACCGCATACTCCACGCCGGCTTTTTCAAAGATCACCATCGCCATAAAAAAAAGGAACTCAAAAAAAGCAGGGTGATAAGAAACCCGCGCCAGCTCCTCCGGCAAATCCTTTAACCGTTCCTTTACCACGCAGAAGGCCTCCAGGAACTCCTCCTCCGATATCATTTCCCCATCGATGACAAACCGCTCGCGCATGGTAACCAGATGGGGGGAAATAAACATACCGGCGGATATTCCCGCCTCCCGAAACACCGAACACAAATAAGCACAAACGGAACCCTTTCCGTTTGTGCCTGCTATGTGAATCATTTTGCTGCCGCGCGCCGGATTCCCTAAATGCTCCAGAAACCGTTTGGTATGCTCCATGCTGTTCTTGGCGGTAAATCTGGGAATCATATTAATGTAGCGTTCCGCCTCCCGGTAAGTATCAATCTGTTTTGCCATAATAGCCCCCGTTCCACAGTGTTGCCGGTAAGTTAGAGAGGAAGGAATCATAAACCGTAATTTCAATTATGGACAATCACCGAGCTCTCAATAATCCCCTGTTCCGCCGTATATTTCATAAAACAGGTATTCCTGTCGATAAACATCTGCTCCGCGTTAATGCAAATATACACATTGCGGTAGAGATTGCCGTCGATTTTGATATAGGCGCCCTTACTCTGCTCCATAATCTCTTCCAGTGTTTCCCGGTCGCTGCCGATCTTATCCAACTGGGCAAAATACGCATCTTTCAGCCGGTTCCATTCTACCAGCTTCGCTTCCGTAGCGCTAGAGGTAGCGGAACCGCGCATACGCTTCTCGCGCAAGGCCTCTGTCATCGCCTCTACCAGCTCTGACAGCTTCTCCTTCGTCTCGATTTCCTTCTGCTTGACCTCCACCAGCTTATCAAATTGTTCCGCCTCATAGCCACAGTGCAGAATCGTCTTCAGCTCCACCTCATTGCCCGCGGTGATCACCTCGATGCCCTTAACCGCGTGGGCATAGCCGCCGATGATAGCGCCCTTCTTTCCGGTGGTAATCACCTTATCCTTGGCGGAAATCCGGGCGTTTAAGATGGTATTGGACTGCACCGTACCGCCCGCTTCCACAGTGGTATTCTCTATAAAATCCGCAAATACATTGCCTCTGGCTGAAATCTTACCGCCGCCCTGTATCCCTCTGGATAAAATGACGTCGCCGCCCGCAAATAACTGGGCGCCGCCGGTGGTGCCATGAATCTCGATATTGCGCCCCGCGCGGATCATCACGCCGCTCTCCACATTGCCGTTGATAATCACATCGCCGAAGAACTCCACCTTACCAATAATCATATCCACATCGCCGCTGATCTCATGGACATTCTGAATATCGATCTTACCGTCTTTTACCTCGATCTTACCGTCGCACTGGGCGTAATAAATGTCGTTCTCCCGGAGAATCCCTTTTCCCCGCATGGGCGGCAGATCTCTGGCCGGTTTCGCTTTCATCTCGCCGCCGGTGACCGTATAGCCGTCCTCACCGTTCACCGCATAGTGATAAATCGCTACCTTCTCGCCCTTCCGTACATTCTGGAGGGCGCTCATGTGGGAGTAGTCCACGGAGCCGTCCTGCCGAATCTTCGGCACGCCGTATTCCTCCGGTGTGAAAAGATACTCAAAATATCCGTCCGTGCCCTCCTTCACGTCCGCGCCCCGGGCTACCAGAATCTCTCTGTCATAGACCTTTTTCTTTACCATAGCCGACAGATTAGAGCTGTGGAAACCTTTGACCACGCCGCTGCGCTCCAAAAAGGTCTCCAGATCGCTTTTGACATAGATCTGCCCTCGGTCGGGGGGCGCAAGGTAAAGCCACGCCGACATCTGATCCTCCTCTACCCGCAGATAGGTTCCCCTGGCAAGAACCGTGCCCTTCGAATCCCACTGTTCCGCCGCAGAAGGCTCTGCCGCCGCGCCAGGCTGTCCTCTCTCCGCCCTGGGCGCGCCGGAATCCATCGCCTTAGCCATGGCGTTCTTTAATTTACTCATCTGCTCTGATGAAAAGCTCACTTCGCCCACGTGACTCACCCCGTTTCCCTTATGACATATGCGCGCCCGCCGGATACCCTTCTCCGCGATCCGGCAGCCGACTGTTATTACTTATAACTTTACACTAAAAGCTAAGGTTTTTCCAGTCCTATTTACAGACGCCGGACAGGGAACGCAGCCGTTCCTCTACCTGCTCCTTCATCTGCGTATATTTCTCCAGCTTAGCCCGTTCCTCCGCTACCTTCGCTTCCGGCGCCTTAGACATAAAACGCTCGTTGGAAAGCATACCGTTGACGCGGGCGAGCTCTCCCTCCAGACGCTTCTGTTCCCTGGTCAGACGTTCCATCTCCTGCTGGATATCCACCAGCTCCGCAAAAGGGATATAGAGCGTAGCGTTGGGAATCACTACGGATACCGCGTCCTCAGCGACGCCCTCCCTGTCCGCCTGCACCCTGACGGAAGAAGCGCCTGCCAGAGAGGCAAAGAACAGACTGCCGTTGGCGAAAACCTTCCTGACCTCTTCCTGATCGCTGACAACGAACACCTTCGCCCTTCTGGAAGGAGCCACATTCATCTGGGTGCGGACATTACGGACGCCGCGCACCGCCTCCTTGATAAGCCCAATCGCCATCTCCTCCTCCGGGAATGCCCTGTCCTGTGTAAATTCAGGCCATCGGGAGATCATAATAGACTCCTCCTCCGACTGAATCGTACAGAAAATTTCTTCCGTAATAAAGGGCATATAGGGATGCAGCAGCCTTAACGCGTCTATCAATACATTTTTCAACGTCCAGAGCGCCGCGTTCCTGCTTGCCTCATCCGTCTCGTCCTTCTTGTAAAGACGGGGTTTCACCATCTCGATATACCAGTCGCAAAATTCATCCCAGATAAAATCATATACCTTCGAAACTGCAATACCCAGCTCAAAATGATCCATGTTATCCGTCACTTCCCGCACCAGAGTATTCAGCTTAGAAAGAATCCACCGATCCGCCGGCTCCAGATCCGCCTTTATCGTATCATATGCAGTCTCCCAGCCGCGGGAACCTGTCTTTTCCTCCGCCTGCGCCATGTTCATCATAATAAAGCGGGAGGCGTTCCATACCTTATTGGCAAAATTACGGCTCGCCTCTACTCTTTCATAGTAAAAACGCATATCGTTGCCCGGCGCGTTTCCAGTGATCAGCGTCAGGCGGAGGGCGTCCGCGCCGTACTGGTCGATGATTTCAAGCGGATCGATGCCGTTGCCCAGAGACTTACTCATTTTGCGCCCCTGGGAATCTCTTACCAGACCGTGGAACAGCACGGTTTTAAAAGGCTTCTCCCCCATCTGCTCATAGCCGGAAAAGATCATGCGGATAACCCAGAAGAAAATAATATCATATCCGGTAACCAGCACGTCGGTGGGATAAAAATACGCCAGATCCTCCGTCTTGTCCGGCCAGCCCAGAGTGGAAAACGGCCAGAGGGCGGAAGAAAACCAGGTATCCAAGGTATCCGGGTCCTGGGTAAAATGCGTCCCGCCGCATTTCGGGCAGACTGTCGGCGCTTCCTTCGCAACTACCACCTCTGAGCACCCGTCGCAGTAATACGCGGGAATCCGGTGTCCCCACCACAATTGGCGGCTGATACACCAGTCGCGGATATTGTCCGTCCAGTTGAAATAGGTCTTCTCCATGCGCTCCGGGATCAGCTTGATCTCTCCCGTCTTAACCGCTTCTACGGCGGGCTTAATCAGTTCATCCATCTTCACGAACCACTGCTTCTTAATAAGAGGCTCGATGGTGGTTTTACAACGGTCGTGGGTGCCTACGTTATGGGAATAATCCTCGATTCGCACCAACAGCCCTTCCCGCTCCAGTTGGGCGACAATCTGCTTTCTCGCCTCGTAACGGTCTAAGCCCTCGTACTTACCGCCGTTTGCATTGATCGTCGCATCGTCGTTCATGATATTGATTTCCGGGAGATTGTGCCGCTTGCCGACTTCAAAGTCATTGGGGTCATGCGCCGGCGTAATCTTAACCACGCCCGTACCAAATTCCATATCCACATACTCGTCTTCCACGATCGGAATGGGCTTATTTACAATAGGAAGCCACACCTGTCTTCCCTTTAAGCCGGTATACCTTTCATCCCTGGGGTTTACCGCCACCGCGGTATCGCCTAACATCGTCTCAGGACGGGTGGTCGCAAACTCCAAAAACTCCGTCTTACTGGGCTTTCCCTCCGCATCTACCAGCGGATATTTAATATGCCAGAAATGCCCTGCCTGCTCCTGATATTCTACCTCCGCGTCGGAAATAGAAGTGTTGCAGACCGGACACCAGTTAATAATCCTGCTGCCCTTGTAGATCCAGCCCTTTTCATGCATCTTACAGAACACCTCTGTAACCGCTTTATTACAGCCCTCGTCCATGGTAAACCGTTCTCTGTCCCAATCGCAGGAGGAGCCCAGCTTTTTCAGTTGGCTGATAATGCGTCCGCCATATTCCTTCTTCCACTCCCAGGCGCGCTCCAAAAAGCCTTCCCGTCCCAGCTCTTCCTTGCTGACGCCCTCCTCCTTCAATTTCTCGATAATCTTAACCTCCGTAGCAATGGAGGCATGATCCGTGCCCGGCTGCCAGAGGGCATTGTATCCCTGCATCCTTTTATAACGGATCAGAATATCCTGCATGGTATTATCCAGCGCGTGCCCCATATGAAGCTGCCCTGTAATATTCGGCGGCGGAATCACAATGGTAAAAGGTTTCTTCGTCCGATCCACCTCCGCGTGGAAATATTTCCTGTCCAGCCACTTCTGGTACAGTCTGTCCTCTATGCCCTTGGGGTCATAGGTCTTTGCCAATTCTTTGCTCATATCCATCCTCCATTCTTTCTCTGCCCGCGAAGCGCTTTGCTCCGTCAGGCAAACGACAAAACGCCCTCTGCCGACACTGTCAGCAAAGGGCGCATCATACGCGGTACCACCTTCATTTATTACTCTCAGATTCCTGCCAGAATCCTATCCGCTAACGGGGATAAGGCGTGGCTGCTTACTTCAGATGTGCCCTTCCCTGTCCTTACGTCAGGCAATCCTTCCTTTCGGCATCCCGGTTCCAAAGCTACCTTCCATCATTCCTCTCCGAAGCAGCTTTCCAGCTTACGGCTGCTCTCTCTGGCGGCGGTCATCATGTACTCCTCTTTGTCATTACCTTTTGCATGGAGCCGAATCTCTTCCGCTCCCAATCTCACATGGTTTCATATCGGCAACTGCGAAGCCTGTTCATACGCCTATGGTTGCACGGCCGGGAACTTGTTCGCGATTACCTATTAAAACTATAGTGAATTGAGATTTTTTTGTCAAGGGCAGACTGGAAAATTTTCACCGTTCCCCGGACACGTCAGGATACGCGCAGGAAATTCACACCTCTAAATGCTGCAGATGCCGCGATAATTTTTCATTTTCCGAATAATCCACCGGGCAGTCGATAATACAGGGAACCTTCTGGGAAAAAGCCTCCCGCAGCGTGGGAACCAGATCGGCGGCTCTTTCGATGCGATACCCCTTCCCGCCAAAGCTCTCGGCGAACTTCACGTAATCGATGGAGCCAAAATCCACGCAGCTATATTTGCCGTATTGATCCAACTGCTTCCATTTAATCAATCCATAGCAGGAGTCGTTAAAGATCAGGGTCACAAAGGGCGTACCGATGCGCACCGCCGTCTCTAACTCCTGACAATTCATCATAAAGCCGCCGTCTCCGCTGACCGCCAGAACCTTTTTGTCCGGGTTCAGCAGTTTCGCCGCGACAGCCCCCGGCACGGCGATTCCCATGGTGGCAAAGCCGTTGGAAATAATACAGGTATTGGGCCTGTAGCAGTGATACTGTCTGGCAATCCACATCTTATGAGCCCCCACGTCCGAGATCACAATATCATCCTTCTCCATCACCTTACGGATATCGCTTAAAATCCGCTGGGGCTTCATGGGGAAACTCTCATCTGCATCATGGGCGCTGAACTCTTCCACCATTTTTTCCTTGATCTTCACGTCATAAGAGGGTCTGACCTTCTGTTTCACGAAAGACTGTATCCACGACACGGAATTGGAAATATCTCCCACCACCTCGACCTGAGGCTGATAGAGCTTGTTGATGTTAGCGGCGCTGGTATCAATATGAATAATCTTTCTGTCCGGATCCTGATTCCATTTGCCCGGCGCATATTCCACCAGATCATACCCGATGGCAATAATCAGATCCGCCTCGTCCATTAACAGATTCGGATAATCCCTCTGGGGAATCCCGATCGTCCACATACAATACGGATTGTCATAGGGCACTACGCCCTTGGACATCATGGTATTTACCGCCGGAATCTTTAATTCCGTTACAAATTTGGTAATCGCCTCGGAAGCATTGGCGCGCACCGCGGAGCTGCCGATAAAAACCACAGGGGATACCGCCTCTGAAATCAGCCTCGCCGCTTCCTTTACCGAATATAAATCTGCGTACTCTGTGGGCACAAGCTTTTTCTGCAAAGGACGCTCCCTTTCTCCTACGGGCATCTTGGAAACATTGACCGGCAAATCGATATGGCAGGCGCCCGGCTTCTCGCTCTCCGCATGTTTAAACGCAATCCTCACGATTTCATTCACAGTATCGGGGCTGACGATCTGTTTGCTTTTCTTGGTAATAGGCTCAAACATCTTGACCAGATCCAGATATTGATGGGAAGTCAGATGCATCCGCTCCGTCCCCACCTGCCCGGTAATGGCAATCAGCGGCGCTCCGTCCTGATCCGCGTCCGCGACTCCGGTTACCAGATTCGTAGCGCCGGGGTCCAGGGTCGCCAGACAGATGCCCGCCCGTCCTGTTAATCTTCCGTACACATCCGCCATAAAAGCGGCTCCCTGCTCATGGCGTACGGTAATAAATTCAATGTCAGAATCCTCCAACGCACTGATAATTTCCAGATTCTCCTCGCCCGGAATACCGAAGATATATTTCACTCCTTCTTCTTCCAGACATTTCACAAGTAACTGTGCCGTATTCATTTGCTGTTTCATGATTTCCTCCGAAGTTCCCTTTCCCTGCGCGCCGCCATACCGCTCCGGCGGTACGCAGGCCGCCCTCAAAATAGAAAAAAGCGCCTGCCCAAATGGTCAAGCGCCTTTGCTTTCAACAGTTTATGATTATAGGCATATCGGTTTTGTTTGTCAAGTGATATTTGGGCGGTGGCCGGAATTTAATTTCCATTCATAATAATGAAAACAATTCTCATATATCTGTTGACAGGTTTTGGAATTAGAATTATAATAATTCTAAATTAGAGGTGATTACAAAATGTCAGACACAAAAAAACAAATATTACATCTTATTTTACACTCAGACACCCACCCCACAGCGGATGATATTTATGATCAGCTAAAGGCAATGGGGCAACGAGTTACTTTGGCTACCGTATATAACAATCTTCACGCGCTTTGTGAAGAAAATAAAATTCGGCGGATCGTCTTTGACACCAGGGCTGACCATTATGACCGACCTCTGCGTCATGACCACCTGATCTGTAGATGCTGCGGACGCATCAGCGATATATCCGTACAGGACATGACTTCCATGCTGGAAGAACGCTGCGGCATCCAATTGGATTATTATGACCTGAAATTATTCTATCGCTGTGATGACTGCAAACAAAAGGATAAACAGGAACACTGATTGCCATATATCAAGCCTTGGCCCCCGCTATTGGTAACCGCCGGACTACCCCGGTTACCGCCATGCACAGGTGCACATACGGGTGCAGTTTAATATCCCGTAAATATAAAAAACGGAGGACACACGACTATGAGAAGTATGACTACCTTTGACCTGCAATACGCGCACAGATTTTATGGCTTTTATGGAGAAGCACAGTATTTGCATGGGCACACGGGCGTATTAACCATCGAAGTGGAGGACAGCGTGCTGCTGACCCCCAGCGTTAACATGGTTTTTCCCTGTAATGAAATCCAGAAAACAGCATGGAACATTTTACAAAACTTTGACCATGCGCTGATTTTACGCGAGGACGACCCTCTGCTTCCCGCTATTCTGGATGTCTATGAGAAACAGGGGATTCGCGACGGAGCGCCCTCCAATACCATGAAAGGGCCTGCTTTTAAAACAGAACTAGCCACCGCATACCCTGAGTGCCGTCTGGTTGTTACCAAGGAAACGCTCACCGTAGAAGGTATGATCAAAATTGTCTATGATCTGCTCAAGGATAAGCTGAACATTGCCAAGATCACCTTTACCAGCGGCGTCAACGCGGCATCACAGGAATATTCCATCAAGCATAATGTCGATCGATGCCCGTTGTGCGGCGTCGCCTTAGACGAAAATGGCACCTGCCCTAAATGCGGCTACCAAAAGTAACGCATTCTCAGGACATACACTGCTTAATACACCTGATAAGTCAAAAATCCCCCTCACAGTGATGCGAGGGGGATTTTTCAAGCTATAGACAAAATCAGCGATTTCGTCGCTGGCTTTGTCTACAGTCTGATTATTTTCTTACATATCTTTGTTTCTTGCTTTGGGGTTTATCGGATATTGTCATTTCAAGTAAAGGTTTTACTGACTTTTCCACGACATAGTACCTTGAAAAGCCCATGAACTCTGGCGCTGGCAGTCCGGCTGCTTTCATCCCGCTTACGATTGTTGGTATTTCGGAATAACGATTTTCAGAAACATACAAATTGTAATGGACGCCCCTTCTGTGTGGATGCCGTCTTCATCAATCACTGTTTTTACTCTATCTTCAAATATCTGTACAGAGCAAAATGCTTGCATTTCCTGATCCTTATTATAAAAATTTGTCGCATTTTTTTGCTTCTGCCCATTGACTTCCCCCATACGCCTATGCTACACTCTCCTCGGTGGCATCCTGCCCACCGTCTTTTTT
>JAJQIK010000070.1 GCA_021199255.1 Clostridiales bacterium
GCGCCTCTTCAGCCTTCACGCTTCTTGGGATGTAATTTTTATAAATATTAATATTCTCACCATATGCCCTCATGAGAATCTCCCGAACATCCCGAAAAGAAGTTGTTCGGTCATTGACACAAGTATAAAGAATACCAGCTATTTTCAAAGTTGCATTTAAACCATTAGATTTTACGGATCCTATCGTTTGCAGTAACTGCTCTAGGCCCCGGACACTATAATATTGTGCATGAAGTGGAATAATAACCTCATCCGCTGCCACAAGAGCATTAATCGCCGTCAAATTCAAAGATGGCATACAATCTATAATGATGTAATCATATTCTTCTTTAATCATCTCAAGATACGTTTTCAGAACCTTCTCACGACCAAATAACATGGAAATCAATTCTGTTTCCAGAACCGATAATTCAATATTGGCTGGAATTAAATCTATTCCTTCTGAATGATGCAGTACTGCATATTCCCTGCCAAAAGCATAATCCTTGGATATAATTTTACGCATCATAGTCGTGATTGTAATGTCCAAATTGTCTGCTTCAAATCCCAGTCCCTGTGTTGCATTCCCCTGCGGATCTAAATCTACCAGCAAAACTTTTTTTCCTCCATGAACTAAGCCTGTCCCCAAGTTAATCGCAGTAGTGGTTTTACCAACTCCGCCTTTTTGATTTGCAATTGCAATAATTGTACTCATATTCATTTCCTCCAAAATTAATTTCTTCCCAATTCCTTTCCGAATTTTACACCTTTCTTCTAAATTAATTTTTACTCATCACCTCCCCGAAGTTCCCATTCAAAACTTCATTTATTTGTGATATACTAATGTCTTACCAAAAGACAAAAAAAGAATCACATACATGATTCCTTAAATGGCAAAAAATGAGCATAAGAAAAGCACCTCCATAAGAGATGCTTAATCCTAATTCCCTTTCTCCCTGTCTTGACCGATAAACGCCTACTACTTTTTGGTATCTATATTGTCTTTTTCAATATGCGGCAGAAGAAAAGGCAAGAACCACCTACGACAATATTCTGAGACTCATTCACGACCAGGAGGTCTGTGAACCGATTAAATTCCTGCGCGCCCGCGAAGTCGTACACTTCCAGCGTTTCGGCGAAGCGCTCCGTATCGTACAGGATAGACTGGATTCCAAGAATTTCTACGCATTTAATCCGGGTTTTGATAAATGTAAATCATAAAATACAACCGCTGCGATAGCTGCTATGTAACAAGGCCAGTCAGGCTGCTCTTTTGTGGAGCAGCCTGATGTCCGTTTTCAGAAAACACCCTGTTTTGCGCAGACAGGCAATCTATTTTATCAAGAATGGTATGATTCGTCTATCACAATCTCTCCCTTGAAGCTCTCATCCTCTCGGATAATTTCTCCTACAGACGGCGCTACAATCCTTCCGGAATAAGGATTTTTGATACTGATGACGGGAGTTGTAACCGTTGCCTGTACGTCGCTTCTTTCAAACGCAAAATCCGCTCCTTCCATTTCACAGTCAATCAACTTCAGCTTTTTACAATAGCACAGCGGCTGCGTCCCGATAATTTTACAGTGCTCAAAGGTGACGTTCTCACAGTACCATGCCAGATACTCGCCCTTGACAATGCTGTTGCAAACCACTATATTTTTTGCGTGCCAAAACGCGTCTTTTGTGTCAAAAACGCAATCTTCAAACACAGAATCCTCTATATACTGGAAGGAATACTTACTTTTCATCTTCACGTTTTTGAAATGTAAATGATCGGAACGCATCATAAAATATTCGCTTTCCACTGTGCAGTCTTCCATCTCGATTCCGCGGACAGACCAGCCAAATTCCGGTGAAATCACATCGCACCTCTGCATTTTCACCTCCGCACATTCCCGCAGAGCCTTGATTCCATGCAGCTTTGTATCGGTAATGGTAATATGGTCAGAATACCACAGTGCCGCCCGGCAAAGCTCCGTCATTTCCGAATCATGGATTTCCAGACCATGATCATGCCAGAAGGGATAACGCAGATTAAAGAAGCAATTTTCAGCCCGTACATTTGCGCACTCCTTGAGAGCGCTCTCACCATCGGCAGGACCGTCAAATTTACAGTTCCGCACTTGCACATCTTTACTTCCATACAGGGCGCGCTCCATATCAAAGGTTTGATTTGTAATCGTATTCATTGAATTTCCCTTTAACAACTGATTTTCAGCAGGCAGGCCTTCCCGTGGAGCTTAAACGCCACCGAATCGGCCGGTATAAAAATACAGTCTCCTTTATAAAAGTTAAGCGTCTGCGCGCTGTCCCCATAAATCACGCCGCAGCCTTCCGTACATAAGAATACCTGAAAGGAATTACTCCCGGTCTGAAAGTCCGCCATTCCCCGGCAGCGCTCCGTGTTGAGCAGCATCCGCTCCACCTGAAAATACTGGCAGCGGCAGAGCAGGTCTGTGGCATATCCTCTGTGAAATTTGAGAACTCGCATAGGCTGGCGGGGTTCTAAGCTGCGCTTCAGGTTCGCCACCTGAAGCGCTTTGTCCAAATGCAGCGGCCGCTTCTGTCCATTTTGATCCACCCTGCCATAATCATATAGCCTATATGTGAGGTTGGAATTTTCCTGAATTTCGGCAATCAGCGTCCCTGCCCCGATTGCATGAACCTGTCCCGCTTCTATCAGGAAAACATCGTCCTTTTGAACGGCTATTTTCTGGAGATATTTTTCCACAGTGCCCTCTTCTATACTGTTTCTGAGCGTTTCCTGATCCATATCATGATGGAAGCCGTACACCAGATACGCGTCCTTTGCAGTATCCAATACATACCACATCTCCGTTTTGCCCAGAGAACCGTTTTCATATTCGCGGGCATACGCGTCATTGGGATGCACCTGCACGGACAAGTCCTTTTTGGCGTCGATGAGTTTAATTAAAATAGGTAATTCTCCATCTGTGCGCGGATGCGTCCCCAGATATTCCGGATGCTGCTGCAGGACGTCCGTCAGCAACATTCCCTGATGGATTCCCGATAGGACTCTGCTGACGCCGTCCGGGTGAGTTGAACATTCCCAGGTCTCAGCAAGCGGCGTCATATCGATTTCTTTGTTGAAATCATCCTTCAGCCGTCTTCCGCCCCACAGATAAGCCTTACCCACAGGCGCCAGCATAAAAGGCTGCGAATGGTTATCCGATTTGCAATTCATATTTTTGTTTGTCATGGACACTGATTTCCTTACCGATCTGAACCTCTATCACCTGAAGCTCTGTTTTTGCTATGATCGTATGCCTGCAGCCCGCCTGCATGGTCACGACGTCTCCTGATTTAACCGGCTGTTCCATTCCGTCTACGATCACCGTTCCTTCTCCTGAAATAATATTCCAGATTTCATGTCTTCTTTCATGACTGTGATAATTCATCCTATGTCCGGGGTTCAGCGTTACCTTCACGGTAATGCCGCCCTCCTCGATGTCAAGCACCCGGTAATTCCCCCAGGACTTTTCCGCAAACATCACCTGCCTGTCCAACTGGTCTACATAGGGTTTAATATAGCTGGACTGCTCCTTGTCAGAGACTAATATCCCCTCCGGCGAAGCGGACACTACAACATCTCGAAGCCCCATGCACAGCACAGGGACATCCAGTTCGTTAATGACATGTACGTTTTCACAGTTGTCATTGAGCATGACGTCGCCCAGCGTTTCCTCCTCCATCGCTTCCGTCAGCGTATTCCATGTGCCCAAATCCTTCCATTCCCCGGCGAAGCGCTGCACCTGTATCTTAGGTTCTTTTTCGACGACCGCATAGTCAAAACTGATTTTGGTCAAAGTCTCGTACTTGGAAAACAGATCATAATAATCTGTAAAATCAATCAATTCATGCGCCCTCTGCAATACATATTGAAGCTTGTACGCAAATACACCGCCGTTCCACAGCGCCCCCTGGGCGATATAATTTCTGGCGGTGTTTGTATCCGGCTTCTCCTGAAAGGTTTTGACCATGCTGGTATGTTCTTTGGATACCGGAACGATATAGCCGTATTTTTCACTGGGATAAGTAGGCTCTATCCCCATCAACACAAGATTGGCCTCTCCTTTTGCGGCCTGCTCTCCCAGAATTTTCAGCGCTTCAAAATAAGCGTCGTCCACATAGGGATCCACCGGGCATACCACAACCGGTTCCTCCTCCGGTATCCCCTGTACATCATGAAGATAGGCGGTTGCCAGCGCGATTGCCGGAAAGGTGTCCCTCCTGCAAGGCTCTACGCTGATTCCCACATTCTCCCCCAACTGGTTATGAATAGCGGACACCTGCGTTTTGGAGGTAGCGATAGTCACCGTGGCCGAGCTGTCAACCTTCTTAATCTGGCGATAAACGCGCTGAACCATAGATTCATATTCGTTATCAGAATCAGGTTTCTTAAAAATCTTAATAAACTGCTTCGAGCGGATATCATTGGATAAAGGCCACAGTCTTTTCCCGGAGCCGCCGGATAATAATACAATATTCATGCATGTTGCCGTATAGGCCAGTTATAAACTAACAGCCATACTTTTCCTCTCTCTAAACTATGTACGCTGATGAAATGTACATGGAAATATTATATAACATGCAATCCTACTTTTCAATGCTAACGCCCCATGCCATGTTGCCGGAATCTGGATACGATCGTGCAGATTACCCATCCCGTCCGAAACTGCACATACCATCTTCGTTCCGCCCGCTTC
>JAJQIK010000008.1 GCA_021199255.1 Clostridiales bacterium
TTGTTGCGAAGAGGCGGCGAGAAATCCGTGAAGACGGTTTCTCGTCTGCCATCAGACAAATTTGTGACGCTCCGGCACAAATTTGAGTGTGAAAAATCAGCATATCAATGTGATTTTTCACACTAATCACCATTTCTGAGCAACTTGTTGCGAAGAGGCGGCGAGAAATCCGTGAAGACGGTTTCTCGTCTGCCATCAGGGCTATTTGTTTTCGCCCAGAAACAAATAGCCAAATCCACTTCCAGAGGATTGTGAAAAATCAGCACATCAGTGTGATTTTTCATACTAATCACCATTTCTACAAAGCAAACTGGCTATTATACAACTGCGCATAGAAGCCGTTTTGCGCCAGCAGCGTCTCATGATTTCCCTGCTCGATGATATTGCCGTCCTTCATCACTAAGATCACATCTGCCTCCCGGATAGTGGAAAGTCTGTGCGCCACTATAAAGCTGGTTCTCCCCTTCATCATCGTGGCAAAGGCCTGTTGGATTCTGATCTCCGTTCTGGTATCAATGGAGGAGGTAGCTTCATCCAATATCAGCATGGGCGGCAGGCACAGCATCACCCGGGTGATACACAGAAGCTGCTTCTGCCCCTGAGACAGGCTGCCGCCATCTTCACCGATTACGGTGTCATAGCCCTCCGGCAATCTCTTAATAAAGCTATGGGCATGGGACGCCTTGGCGGCCGCAATGATTTCCTCCTCGGTAGCGTCCGGTTTTCCCATGATAATATTTTCCCGGACGGTTCCTGACTTAAGCCACGTTTCCTGCAGCACCATACCATAATTAGCCCTCAGGCTTTTTCTGGTCACATCACGGATATCCGCCCCGTCCACGCAGATTTTTCCTTTGTCTACATCATAAAAGCGCATTAAAAGATTAATAACCGTAGTTTTGCCGCAGCCCGTAGGCCCCACGATGGCCACGTGCTGTCCTGGCCGCACCGACAGGTTGAAATCTGTGATCAGTTGCTTTTCCGGCACATAGGAAAATGCCACATGCTCTAAATCCACTTTGCCGGATACCTCTGTCAGAATCCGGGCATCGTCCTTCTCCGGCGTCTGCGGTTCTTCCTCAATCAGCTCAAAGATCCTGGCCGCACATGCCAGCGCATTCTGCAGCTCCGTTACCACGCCCGATATCTCGTTAAACGGTTTCGTATATTGGTTGGCATAGGTCAGGAAGCAGGAAAGCTGTCCTACGCTGATGCCGCCCCGGATAGCATAGAGCGCTCCGGTTACCGCCACGCCCGCATAGACCAGATTATTGACAAATCTTGTGGACGGGTTGGTAAGGGAGGAAAAGAAAATCGCTTTCAGGGAATACTTTTCCAGTCTGCCATTGACTTCATCGAAATCCGCCAGCGCCTCGTCCTCATGGGAAAAAGCCTGCACCACCTTCTGATTGCCGATCATTTCTTCAATCAATGCCGTCTGCTCTCCTCTGGTCTCCGACTGCATCTTAAACATGGCGAAGGTTTTTTTGGCAATGAAGCCCGCCACAAAAAAGGACAGGGGCGTTATTACCACTACCACCCCGGTAATGGCCACGTTCACGCTGAGCATAAATCCCAATGTGCCGAAAATGGTAATCACCCCGGTAAAGAACTGGGTAAAGCCCATCAGCAGCCCGTCCGCGAACTGATCCACATCAGCCACGACGCGGCTTACGATTTCTCCATAGGAGTGCGCGTCTATATATTTTAAGGGCAGGATTTCAATCTTGCGGAAAGCATCGTTACGGATATCCTGCACAATCCCATAGGTCATCTTGTTATTGCATACATTCATAATCCACTGCGCCGCCGCCGTCCCCGCGATGACCCATGCCATTGTCCTCAGGATCACGAAGATTCCCGCAAAATCCACTTTTCCCTGATCAATAATAAGATCCACAGCCCGCCCTGTCAAAACAGGCAGATATAGAGTCAGCGTCACCGTGACCGCCGCCATCAGAATAGATGCCGCCAGATAAAACCAATATTTCCTGATATAATGTAAAACCTTGCCAACGGTCTCTTTTTGTCCTGTTGTCCCTGCGCCAGCCATATCGCATGTCCTCCTGTTCTCTGTAGGCTAAAGCCTTTCCGTCCCGCCGGTCTGTGAATAGTAGATTTCCTGATAGACCTGACAGTTCGCCAGTAATTCCTTGTGGGTTCCCATACCCACCACTTCGCCGTCGTCCAGCACAATGATCTGATCCGCATATTGAATGGAGGAAGCCCTCTGGGATACAATAAACACCGTCATATCCGCGTCCAGATTCTGAATAGCCTTACGGAGCGCGGCGTCCGTAGCATAATCCAGCGCCGAAGCGCTGTCGTCCAGAATCAAAATCTCCGGCTGACCCACTAAGGCTCTGGCGATGGTTAATCGTTGTTTCTGCCCGCCGGACAGATTTCTGCCCCCCTGGGCAATCTGCGCGTCCAGCTTTCCCGATTTCTGTTCCACAAAATCTTTCGCCTGCGCCGTCTCCACCGCCCGCCACAGTTCTTCTTCCCCGGCGTCCTGCTTTCCCCACAGCAGATTCGCCCGAATCGTTCCCTGAAAAAGAACGGCTTTCTGTAACACAACGCCCACCTTCCGCCGCAGCTCTTCCATGGAATAATTGCGGACGTCTTTCCCGTCTACCAATACCGCACCGCCAGAAGCATCATAAAAGCGCGGAATCATATTGACCAGGGAGGATTTGCCGGAGCCGGTGCCGCCGATAATCCCCACAGTCTGTCCCTTTGGTACCCTAAAATCAATATCCGACAGGGACTCGGCTCCCGCGCCTGCGTAAGCCAGATGTACGTGGCAAAATTCCACCGCGTACCTCTTTTCCGGTTCCGAGCCTGCCTCCCGTACAGGGTCTGCTGGCAGGTTCTGCTCCCATGCCATAGAAGAACGAAGCTTCAACACATGATCGATTCGGTTCGCGCATGCCAGCGCTTTGGTAATCGTGATAATCAGATTGGCCAGCTTTACCAGTTCGATTAGAATCTGGGACATATAATTGACCAAAGCAACCACTTCTCCCTGGGTGATGCTTCCCTCATTGACCCGCACCGCCCCGGTATAGATCAGGACGATCGTCGCCACGTTGACGATAATATATGTGACCGGATTAGTCAACGCCGATATTCTGCCCACGAAAAGCTGCATATCGGCAAGCTTCCGGTTCTTTTCCTCATAGCGCTCGATTTCTTCTTTTTCCTTATTAAAAGCACGAATCACTCTGACACCGGTCAAATTTTCCCTGGTAGCGCTTAATACCTGATCTAACTTGGCCTGCACCGTTTTATACATGGGCATGGTGAGCATCATGATGCCGAACACTACCACGGACAGAAGGGGAATCGCCACCACAAAAATCAGCGCCGCCTTTACATCGATGGTAAACGCCATAATCATAGCGCCGAAGACGATAAAAGGAGAGCGCAGGAACAGCCGCAGGAACATATTGACACCATTCTGCACCTGATTGACGTCGGAGGTCATGCGCGTGATCATGGTAGAGGTGCCCAGCGTATCGATTTCCGTGAAGGAAAGGCTCTGGATATGCGCGAACAATTCATGCCGCAGTCTTGTGGAAACGCCCACCGCCGCTTTCGCCGCAAAATACTGCGCCGTGACGGAACAGACCAGCCCAATAATTCCCAGTAAAATGAGCAGTAGTCCCATTTTCAGCACATAGGGCACATTTGCGCCCTGAATCCCCTGATCAATAATTGCCGCCATGACAAGCGGTACAAACAGCTCGAAGGTTGCCTCAAGCATCTTAAAAAGCGGCGCCAATACCGTTTCCTTTTTATAATTTCTCAAATAAACCCATAAATTCCTCATACTAATCCTTCATTCCGGAGCGTATGCGACGGGGCGACGCAAATGTCAGATTTGCGTCTGCCATCAATCAAATTTGTGACACTCCGGCACAAATTTGTGTGTGAAAAAATCAGTGCATCAGCATGATTTTTTCACACTAATCCCCATTTCTGAGCAACTTGCTGCGAAGCGGCTTCTTTATCACACGCACAAACAGCAGCCCGCACAGGAACTGCTGTCATTTATTATCTCCGCAATAGCCGTTCTTATTGCGTATATTCTTTCGTCTGTTCTTCTATTTCAGCGCTGATGCTCTGCACCTGCTTAGAGGGCGTATACTGTTCCTCCGGATAGAGAAGCTCATGAAGATATCTTACATTTTCCTCCAGCGTATCGGGAATGACACAGCTCCCTTTACTTCCGATATTAGCGCCTGCCCGGTCGGACTCAAAGGGAAATCCGTCGCTGGCAACCACGCGATAACCTGCCACACTTCCCAGCACCTCCAGTACTTCATCTACCTTTAGAGATGTTTCCACCTGAGGCAGCACAGCGTTGACCATATCGGTTAATTCACTGATGGAGGCCTCTTTTGCCTTCTCCACCATGGCGGTAAGCACATCTCTCTGCCGCTCCGCGCGCCTGAAGTCATCGCCCTTTGTATATCGGATCCTGCAGTAAGCGGTTGCCTGCATACCGTTTAGCAGTTGCACGCCGCTTTCCTCTATGGGAATATAGCTGACCCCCATCTCCTCCGCCATGGTAAGCTGATAATTATTTAAATGGGTGATTTCCGAGTCCGTCACTTCCATTTCAATGCCGCCCAGCGCGTCGATCGCGTCGATCAGTCCGCCAAAGCCCACTGTGACATAATCGGTAATATCCAAATCCATATTGATATTCAGCATACTGATGGCCTGTTCAGGGCCTCCCTGGGCATAGGCTGTGTTGCATTTATTATAACTGTCGTTACTCAGATTCAGATAAGTATCCCGAAAAACTGATATCAGCTTGATCTCCTGCGTATCCTGATTGATACTGGCGATAATAATGGTGTCGCTCCTGGTGCCCTTGCCCAGCTCGCCTTCTCTGGAATCCACTCCAAAAAGGGCAATATTGCGGTATCCCTTCTCCGTGCTCGCTTCCTTTTCCTGCTGACTCTCCACGACCTCTTCGTTAATCGCAATATACTCCGTATCAATATTCTTGCGGTCAACCTCTCCTGTCGCCATGGTCACAATATACAATACGCCCACCGCTATCAGCAGGAGGCAGATTTCTGCAATCAGAAGCGGAACATTCCTAACAAGCTTAGGTCTTTTCCTGCCGCCCCCCGACGTACTCTGCACATCCTGCGCTGCTTCATTCTGTGGCGCTTTACCTTGTGCTGTTTCGTTCTGTGGCGCTTTGCCTTGTGCTGTTTCGTTCTGTGGCGCTTCGTCCTGCGCCATATCCTGCGTATTTTTTATCTCCCCGGCCTCTGTAAGCTGGTCGGCGGAATCCTGTGTCTGCTTATCCATAGTATTCTCCACGTCAGAGCAATTTACTGCGATGACTCATCCTGTTATGATCTTGTTACACCCTAAAACGATATAACGCCGTATCCAGAATATCCTACCACAAAAAAGCCTTTTTGAACATAGAAAAAGGAGAAATATTAATTTTATTTACATTTCTGTTACATTTTTGTCATATTTAGATATAATTCATCGCATCCTGCACGGTTTTGACCCCTATGATTTTTACGCCGTCCATTGCTTTGACCTGCGTCCGGTTGACCTCCGGCAGAATACAGGTCGAGAAGCCCAGCTTTACTGCTTCGCTGACTCTCTGGTTAGCCATGGATACTCCCCGCACTTCGCCGCTTAAACCGATTTCGCCAAAGACAATGGTTTTATCATCGATTACCTGATTCTTAAAGCTTGATACGATCGCCATCGCGATTCCCAGATCGATCGCGGGTTCGTTAATCCGCATACCGCCCGCCAGATTCACATAAGCGTCGCAGCCCGACATCTGTACGCCTACTCTTTTTTCCAACACCGCCATGAGAAGATTGACTCTGTTAAAATCCGTTCCCATCGCCTGCCGTCTGGGAATCCCGAAATTACTGTGGCAGACCAGCGCCTGAATCTCCAGCAGAATCGGCCGGGTTCCCTCCATAGAGCAGGATACCACGGAACCGCTGGCACCCTCCGGCTTCCCGCTGAGCATAAACTCGGAAGCGTTTTTTACCTCCGCCAGCCCCTCCTCCTTCATCTCAAAAACCCCGATTTCATTGGTAGAGCCGAATCTGTTCTTGACGGCTCTGAGAATCCGGTAAGACGCGTGTCTGTCTCCCTCAAAATACAAAACCGTATCCACCATATGCTCCAGCACTCTGGGGCCGGCCACCGTCCCCTCCTTAGTCACATGTCCCACAATAAAGATGGATACATTCAGCCCCTTGGCAAGCTGCAGAAATACATTCGTGGACTCCCGCACCTGGGATACGCTGCCCGGCGCCGCGGAAATCTCCTCATGATACATGGTCTGGATAGAATCGATGATCACCACGTCCGGCGTCATGCTCCGTATGGTATTCTCAATGCTTTCAAGGCTGGTCTCGCACAGAAGCTGCAAATGATCCGAAAATTCTCCGATCCGGTTGGCTCTGATCTTGATCTGACGCAGGGATTCCTCACCGGAAATATACAACACTTTACGGCTGTCCGCCGCCATATATCTGCACACCTGCAGCAGCAGGGTTGATTTACCGATTCCCGGATCGCCGCCTACCAGCGTCAGGGAACCGGGTACAATACCGCCGCCCAGCACTCTGTCCAGCTCCGCCATATGGGTTGTCATACGTTCCTCTTCCCGCAGGCTAACCGCAGACAGGCTGGAGGGACGCGCCCCTTCCTTCCTGCGCATACCGCCGCCTGCGCTCCCTGAGCCCACGGCGGCTTTCTCTTCTACCATGCTGTTCCATGCCTTACAGCCGGGGCACTGGCCCATCCATTTGGCGGATTCATATCCGCAGTTTTGACAGAAAAACACTGTCGCCGTCCTACTCTTCGCCATACTGACTCCCTCACGTTAGCTGTTTTTCAATGACGAAACGCCTCTGTCTCCTGCTGCCGCTGTCACAGCTTTACGATCTGAACGGGCACCTCCCCCGCGTTGGCCAGCTCTATGCTGATGCTCAGTTTACCGCCCAGATTGGTTTTCATCTTTCCGATATTGACGTCGTCCACAAGTACCTTATACTCCGTATCTTCTTCCAGTCCGACTGTGATCTGCGCATCTTCATCAGCCTCTACCACAAAGGCAACTCCCTTTTCCGTCTCCGTAAACTGCGTAACGCTGGTTCCCGGTTCCGATTCATAGGCGAACATCCCGTTCTTCTCTAACTTGGTCAATTCCCGGAAGGTCTTAACCTTATACAGGTCTCCGCCATGCTCATAATCCTCTACCTTTGCCTTGGCGTCCAGCTTATGGTTGCCAAAACTGATTGCACCGCTTTCCTCGGTGCGCAGTAACTCTTCTACTACAGCCATTGTGTTTTCCTCCTAAGTCTCGCTATGATTTATCATTGTGTACTGTAAACACTATCTTTTTATTCTTAAGCCCCACGGTTACTTTATCTCCCCGCTTCACACTGCCGGAAAGGATTTCCTCCGCCAGCGCGTCCTCGATTTCCGATTGAAGGGCTCTTTTCATCGGTCTGGCTCCCATCTTGACGTCCATATGCTTCTCGATCAGATATTCCTTCACAGAAGCGCTGATGGTCAGTTCAATCTCCATCTGCTCCTTGCAGCGTTTCCTCAGATTACCGGAAAGCAGGGAAACAATCTGCTTCATGTTATCCTTATTCAGCGGATGGAACACCATAATCTCATCAATCCGGTTAATAAATTCCGGCTTGAAAAGACGCTTGACCTCTTCCATCACATTGGACTTCATCTTATCATAATTCTGGGCTTCCGTCTGCGCCGCGCCGAAGCCCAGATTCTTCGGGTCAATGATACGCTGGGCGCCCGCGTTGGAGGTCATAATCAGAATGGTATTCTTAAAGCTTACCTTTCTGCCCTTGGAATCCGTAATATGCCCATCGTCCAACACCTGCAGCAGAACATTAAACACATCCGGGTGCGCTTTTTCAATCTCATCAAACAATACCACCGAATAAGGGTTCCGGCGAATCTTTTCCGATAGCTGCCCGCCCTCTTCAAAACCCACATAGCCCGGAGGGGAACCGATCATCTTGGACACCGAATGACCTTCCATATACTCCGACATATCCACGCGGATCAGCGCATTTTCCGAGCCAAACATGGCTTCCGCAAGGGCTTTGGAAAGCTCCGTTTTGCCCACGCCGGTAGGCCCTAAGAACAGGAAAGAGCCAATGGGACGGTTGGGATCCTGTAGACCCACTCTGCCTCTGCGCATAGCCTTGGCAACCGCCGTGACGGCTTCCTCCTGGCCGATGACGCGCTTGTGGAGAATCGTTTCCAGCTTCAGCAGCCGCTCGCTCTCTTTTTCCGCCAGCTTTTTCACCGGAATTTTCGTCCAGAGCGCCACGACCTCGGCAATCTCATTCTCGCCTACGACATAGGCACGCTTCTCCTCTTCCTTCTCCAGCCTTTTCACGAGCCGGTCGTATTTCTTAATGCAGGCCTCCTGCTTTTTCTTCAGCTCCGCCGCCTGCGTAAAGGCTTCCATACGGATAGAACGCTCTATCTGCAAATCTATTTTCTTGATTTCATCGGACAGCTCCTTCATCTGATCCGGCCGTTTTGCGACTTGGAGCCGCACAGCCGCCGACGCTTCGTCAATCAGATCGATGGCCTTATCCGGAAGATTCCGGTCGTTAATATATCTGGCCGACAATGCCACCGCCGCGCTGATGGCTTCCGGAGTAATGGTCACGCGATGGTGCTCTTCATATTTATGGGCGATCCCGCGCAGAATATTCTCCGCTTCCTCCAGAGTAGGCTCCTCTACCGTTACCGGCTGGAATCTTCTCTCCAGAGCCGCGTCCTTTTCTACATATTTACGATATTCCGCTATGGTTGTAGCGCCGATTAATTGAATCTCGCCCCTTGCCAGCGAGGGCTTTAAGATATTGGAAGCGTCGATAGCCCCCTCCGCGCCCCCCGCGCCGATAATGGTATGCATTTCATCGAGAAAGAGGATCACATTGCCGTCCTCGATCACTTCCCTGATGACTCTCTTAATTCTTTCCTCGAACTCGCCGCGGTACTTGCTGCCCGCAACCATGCCTGAAAGATCCAGCGTCAGCACTCTCTTATCCTGCACGGTAAAAGGCACGTCGCCCACCGCAATCCGGGCCGCCAGGCCTTCCACCACCGCAGTCTTACCCACGCCCGGTTCCCCGATCAGGCAGGGGTTATTCTTGGTTCGCCTGCTTAAGATCTGGATGACACGGGTAATCTCGTCTTCTCTGCCAATCACCGGATCTAATTTGCCTGCCCTGGCCAGCGCCGTCAGATCCCGGCTGTACTGCTCCAGCGTGGAAGCGCCGCTTTTCTTCTTATTCTGCTTTCTGCTTAAATCTTCCTTATATAAAGAGCCGTCCTCGCCCATAGCCACCAGCACGTCCACATATAGCTTCTGCACCGATATGCCCATGGTATTTAACAGCCTGACCGCTACATTCTCGCCTTCCTTTAAGAGCGCCAGCAGAATATGCTCTGTTCCCGTCTTTTCACTGTGAAAACGCTCCGCCTGCCTGTGGGCTTCCTCAAGAATACTCTGCGCCCTAGGGGAATACCCGTCTCTCTCGGCGAGCAGCACGGAGCTTTCGGGAGCGATCAGATCCTTAATCATCTCTTTGAGCTGCGCCGGGTCCACTTTATTATTCTGTAGAACGGTCGCCGCTACTCCTGTATTTTCACGGAGCAGGCCAAGAAGGATATGCTCGCTTCCCACATAACTCTGTCTTAAGCTTTTGGCTGCTCTCTCGGCTAACATCAATGCTGCTTTTGCCTTATCTGTAAATTGTGGCTGCATCAATCTTCCATCCCTTTCCCGTAATCTTCATAGATTTCATCTATAAGAGCATGCACTTCTTCTCTGGAAATATTCTTACAACTTGCCTTCGCCAGCGTAACGATCAGCTCTCTCCGAACGTCCTCCAGCGCCTGCATTTTATTGACGTCCACGGCGATCACCGCGCCTTTTCTGCGGTCTACCTTGACATAGCCCTCCTGTCTTAATACCGTGTACGCCTTGTTGACCGTATGCATATTGATTCCGATATCGTCCGCCATCTGTCTGACCGATGGAAGCATATCGCCTTCCCGGAACCTGGAGGTCGCGATTCCCATAATAATCTGGTTTCTCAACTGCATATAAATTGCTTCATCACTATTAAAATCTATTTCTATGAACATTTCCAATCAATCCTTAGAAATCCTTATCATCCATATTTAAAAATTCAAACTCAAAATCATCATCGTCTATGAGGAAATTTTTAGCCTTGCGCTTGGGCGCCGTCTTCACCGGTACCTTTACGTCCGGTTCTTCCTCATAGGTCACTTCCTGCATCACGGTTTTTTCCTGCGGCCGCTGCCTGGTCAGGGCTTCTTCCCTGCCTGCTTTCCTGCGGGTCGCCCTTTCAGCTTTCTCCGCCGGCTCCTCCGCCTCCCGTTCTGCCGCCCCGGCGCGTTTTCTTACCGCCGCAGGCTTTATCGGCTCTTCCTCAGGCTCCTCCGCTTCCTCTTCCTCATCTTCGTAATCCTCATAATAAGCGTCCCGAAGCTTAAACGCCATAATAATAACCGCAATCGCCAGCGCCACCGCCAGTACCACGAGCACAACGATTACAATGCGCTGCTTCACTACCGTATCCGTATCTGCGGGCGTAGTATCCGCCATCGCCTGCTCCGCCGCCTCTAAAAGCTGCTCCAGCTTCTGGCGGCTGGCCGATTCGCTGTCGCGGTTATCGTACAGATACCAGGCATATCCGTCGCCGTCCTGTTCGTACTTTAATTCAAAATCATGATTGACCTCTTCTGTCTCCTGCTCCTCTACCGGCTCCTCCTCTGTTTCTTCCTCCACCGGAAGCAGGTCGCCCAGAGATACCAGATCGTAGCGGACAAAGCCTGTTTTTTCAGACCCGTCGGAGCCGGTAAAGGTTACATAATACCATTCCTTTCCATCGCTGCCGTCGGATTTTCCGCTTACTACCACCTGTTCGCCCTCCGCCAGCGTAGCCACCACTCCGTTACTGGTGGAAGGGGCTGTCCTGATCTTCGCCGCCTGCACGGAAATAACGGCATACTGTGGATCCATGGCGGTGTCCGGCTGTACCTCCGCGCCGCCTGTGGCAGCACCGGTATCCTCCGTACCGCTGGTTTCGCTCGCAGACGTTGTCTGGCTGTCCGCCGTATCTTCCGTCTGGGTGGTATCGGCGCTGTCCCCATCTGCTTTCTCTACCAGATCGGAACGAATATAGCCCAGCGTATCCCCGTCCACATACACCTGATACCAGACTGTACCGGAATCGTCGGTCGCCTCGTCTTTGATCGTGACCGTAGTGCCCTGTGCGGAGCTGCCAATCACACTGCTGGTAACATCCGCCTCCTCGCGTATTTTCGCGGATTCCACAATCACCGTCCCCGTAGAGTCCGCCAGGCTGACGCTGGAATAACGCCAAACCAGCGCCAATACGCCGACTACTGATAAGCCCCCTAATAAAAACCGTTTTCTCATAAGCATACTCATTTGTATAACCATGCCTTTCTTTTGATCAAGCTTCCCTGTATCTTTCAAACAACCGGAAAAGCAGGCGTCCTTCCCTGTTAACGCTCCCTGGTAAAACGCTTGGAGCCTTCTTCCCCGACCGGCTTCTGCGTACTGAAGCCGGAGAAGCCGCCCTTATGCTCCATTCTTGCCTGAGATTCCAGATTTCTATGGTAATTGATCTCGCATTTGGGGCACAAGCGCCCGCCGCGAATACTTGCGCCGCACATTTCGCACTGTAGAAAAGCCTTGGAAGTCGGCGCAATCTCCAGACGGGACTCCTTTAACATATCCCGGATGGATTTCTGGCTGACGCCGGTCGCCTCAGACGCCTGCGCCGCCGTCGCGCCATGGTGCTTCTCGATATAATTGCGTACCTTGCCGTAATCGTCATATTCCAGATGGCCGCACTTCTCGCACTGATACTCCCCTACTCCCTTAAAAACCATGATCTCGCCACACTTTGAACAATACGTGGGTCTGTTATAAGTATTGATTTCCAAATATTCCTTGCGGAACTGTTCTACTTTCTCTGCTCTGTCTCCCATTCAAACAATCCCCTTTCTAAGCAGGAGCCGTTGACCCCTACGAGCTGCAGGGGTGTTCTATACCTCGTCAATAGCCTTTCCGATATCGGTTCTCATGTATTTGTTCTCAAAGGTTACCCATTGGGTTGCCTCATACGCATTGGCTCTCGCCTCCTTCAACGTAGCGCCTGTGGCTGTCACGCCCAGAACACGCCCGCCGTTGGTGACGATCCCCTGGTCTGTCAGCTTCGTCCCCGCATGGAAACAGTAATACCCTTCTTTTCCGTCGAACTTCTCCAGTCCTTTAATGGGAAAGCCCTTCTCATAAGCTACCGGATACCCTTCCGACGCCAGCACCACACAGACCGCCGCGTTGTCCTCGAACTCCAGGTCGATCTGATCCAGCGTGCCGTCGATACAGGCTTCCACCACTTCAATCATATCATTTTTCATACGGGGCAGTACCACCTGCGCCTCCGGGTCGCCGAATCTGGCGTTATATTCCAGCACCCGCGGTCCCTTGTCTGTCAGCATCAGGCCGAAGAAAATAACCCCCTTAAAGGGTCTTCCCTCCGCCGCCATGGCATCCACAGTAGCCTGATAAATATATTTCTTACAGAACGCGTCCACTTCCTCGGTATAGAACGGGCTGGGTGAAAAATTCCCCATGCCGCCGGTATTTAATCCCTGATCCCCGTCCAGCGCGCGCTTGTGATCCTGTGCAGAGGACATGATCTTAATCGTCCTGCCGTCTACAAAAGAGAGCACGGACACTTCCCGTCCCGTCATAAATTCTTCAATCACCATGCGGTTGCCGGCGGAGCCAAACTTCTTATCTTCCATAATCGTTTTGACGCCAGCCCTTGCTTCCTCCAGCGTCTCGCAGATAAGGACGCCCTTGCCTAATGCCAGGCCGTCCGCCTTTAAAACCACCGGCATCGGAGCCGTCTCCAGATATGCCAGCGCTTTCTGCGGATCGTCAAAATTCTCATAGGCCGCCGTGGGAATATGGTATTTCTTCATCAGGTCTTTGGAAAAAGCTTTGCTGCCCTCCAGAATCGCCGCGTTTTTGCGGGGGCCGAATACCCGCAGCCCTGCCGCTTCCATTTGGTCTGTCAGGCCTCCCACCAGAGGATCGTCCATACCGATTATGGTCAGGTCGATCTGCTTTTCCTTCGCAAAATCTATTAATTTATCAAATTCCATAGCGCCGATGGGCACGCACTCCGCGATCTGCCCGATCCCCGCGTTTCCCGGCGCGCAATAAATCTTCTCTGCCTTCGGGCTTTTAGCCACGCTGACCGCTATGGCATGTTCCCTGCCGCCGCTTCCTACGATCAATATTTTCATCTGGTACTTCCTGCCTTTCCTGTGGAGTTTCTCTGTCTCCGTTTTTCTTCGTTGCTTCCGGCAGCCGCCTCTTTTCAAACCGCTACTCGGATAAATATACCCTGCCGTCTGATACAGTCACCTGTCCGTTGGCGATGAGGTTGATACACCACGGCAGGATCACCCATTCCGCTTCTTCCATGACTCTGCGCTGCAGGATTTCCGGGGTGTCCCCCTCCTGTACGGTCACGGCTTTCTGCATGATGATCGGCCCGGTATCCGTCCCTTCGTCCACGAAATGAACCGTCGCGCCGGTAATCCTGACTCCCCGCGCCAGCGCCGCCTCATGCACCTTCAATCCGTAATAACCCGTACCGCAGAAAGAAGGAATCAGGGATGGATGGATATTGATAATCCGATTCTCGTACTTGCGGATCAACTGTTTCGGCAATACCACAAGAAAACCGGCCAGCACGATCAGATCCGGCTGCGCCTCATCAACAGCCCGCAGCAGAGCCGCATTAAATTCTTCTCTGTCCTCATAATCCCTGGGCGCTATACACACCGCGGGAATACCCGCCTGCTTTGCCCGCTCCAGCGCATAGGCGCTTTTATTGTTGCTGACCACCCTTACGATTTCGGTATTAATGATGCTGCCCTGCTCCACACCGTCTATAATGGCCTGTAGATTCGTTCCACCGCCGGACACGCACACCAGTACCCTAAGCATTTGTTTCCTCACTTTAATCTCCATTCCTGAGCGTTAGCGACGGGGCGAAGAGAAAGCCACGAAAGTGGTTTCTCTTCTGCCATCAGAGCCATTTGTTTTCGCCCAGAAACAAATAGCCAAATCCTCTTTCAGAGGATTGTGAAAAATCAGCATATCAATGTGATTTTTCATACTAAGATAACCTCTTTCTCTCCCCTTACGACTCTGCCTACCACATAGGCCTTTTCGCCTGCCGCCTGAATAGCCTTGACGGTTTGGTCCGCGTCTTTGCTTTCCACGGCCAGCACCATGCCAAGACCCATATTATAAGTATTATACATCATCTTCTCTTCCAGGCTGCCGGTTTTTTGCAGCAACTGAAAAATCGGAGGGATCGGATAACTGTCCTTTTGCATCTCCGCCGCCGTGCCCTCCGGCAACATTCTGGGAATATTCTCATAAAAGCCGCCGCCTGTGATATGGCTGCAGCCCTTTATCGTCACACCAGCCTCCTTCACCAGACGCAGCGCCCTGACATAAATCTTCGTAGGCATAATCAGCGCTTCGCCAAGCGTCATTCCCAGCTCGTCATAGTAAGTGTTAAGGCTTTCCTTCGTCATTTCAAAGACCTTGCGCACTAGGGAAAACCCGTTGCTATGTACGCCGGAAGAAGCAATGCCGATCAACGTATCTCCCTCCCTGATATGCTCTCCCGTGATCAGATCCTTCTCGTCTACCACGCCAACCGCAAATCCTGCCAGATCATACTCGTCCTCCGGCATCAGCCCCGGATGCTCCGCCGTCTCACCGCCGATCAAAGCCGCGCCCGCCTGCTTGCAGCCCTCCGCCACGCCTTTGACGATTCCGGCGATCTTCTCAGGATAATTTTTGCCGCAGGCAATATAATCTAAGAAAAACAAAGGTTCCCCGCCCGCGCAGGCCACATCGTTGACACACATCGCCACGCAGTCGATTCCGACGGTATCGTGCTGATCTAACAGGAACGCCAGCTTGATCTTAGTCCCCACGCCGTCCGTGCCGGATAATAATACCGGCTTCTCCATGGTCTTCAGCTTCTCCATGGAAAAAGCGCCCGAAAAGCCGCCCAGGCCGCCTAACACCTCCGGCCGCACCGTCTCCTTCACATATTTTTTCATCAGTTCCACCGACTGGTATCCGGCTTCAATATCAACGCCTGCTGTCTTGTAATCCATTGCCATTGTTTTCCTCCGCGTATTGTTTTGTGTTGTAAGCTAATCCTTTCAGAAGCATTTAATAATTCTGATATCCCACTTCCTGTAATCTGGCGTCCTTGCGCTGAACGCTTTCCTTCAGGCTCTTGGTATATTCCTTCAGCCGCTCTAACAGGGCGGGATCTGAAGCCGCCAGAATCTTCGCCGCCAGAATCCCCGCGTTTAGTCCGCCGTTAATGGCCACTGTGGCCACCGGGATACCGGAGGGCATCTGTACGATTGAATACAGGGAATCCACACCGCCTAAATCAGAAGTTTTCATGGGAACGCCGATTACAGGCAGCGGAAAAATCGCCGCGCACATTCCCGGCAGATGCGCCGCCTTGCCGGCTCCCGCAATCATAACCTTAAATCCCCTGCTCTCCGCGCTTTTGGCATACGCGAAAAACTCATCCGGTTCTCTATGGGCGGAAAGGATCGTCATCTCATAAGATATGCCGAGCTCCTCCAAAATATCCGCCGCTTTAGCCATAACAGGCATATCCGAATCACTGCCCATTACAATTCCTACCTGTGCCATATTTTCCTCCATTCCGAAGCGTTTACGCTCTTTACACTTTCCTTCAGTGTACTAAATTTTCTACCGTTGCGCAACCTTCTTTTGTGAACGTCAGCGGAATGCCCTGTTCAGTTCCTCACACCCCGGCAGCACAAATTGACCGTCCTGAATAATACAGATTTCCTCTCCCGTCCTGGTCAGAACCGACAGCCTGCCCAGTTCATCATAGGGAATGGTAATATCCGTATGACACTGAAAATATGCCTTACTGACATCTGTGTCACGTAAAACTGACACCTCGTTATCTCTGGCAATAATTTCTTTTCCGTCAGGATTATAAACCTTCACGTCCTCCGCGTGGGAATAACAGGTATCGCCCACGGCAAAATGAGGCCCCGTCTTTTCGGCAATCAGAATCGGCAGCTTATCCTCTATGCCGTATTTGCGCGCCGCCACATAGGCCGTCGTATTGGTTCCAATGGCAAATTCTCCGATTGGCAGCGTGTCATGATGGTACAGTACATTATCCTTGATATACTTACGGTTTTCTTCAGCCGTCGGGAAATTACCGCACCCATAATCCACGACCATACCGTCCTGGAAACGCAGCCAGATGTCCTTGTATTCCAGCTCGTTCAGAAACACCCGCGTTACATGAAGCAGTCCTTCCGTCCCCTGCAGCACCGGAGAAGTAAACACCTCCCCCACCGGAATGTTTACGTCCGCCACACAATTCTCAAAATTTGTCTGCTTCGCCGGTTCCTGCAATTCGTGCAGCCTGACCGTCATATCCGTTCTGTTGGCGCCGCGTCCTTTGACCTTAACAGTCAATCCCAAATCCAGCGTATCGATGATAATTTGCTGAATCCTCTGATAGCGCTTATAATCCAGCGTGTTAATCCTTACGATATCGTCAAAAATTTCCGCATATTGGGAACCGATATCCGGCACCGGGAAAGCAATGATCGTAAAGCTCCGTTCCTCGCCCTTCAGATACTGATTTTGCAGCGCTCCCGCCCTGCTCCCATATTCCACGGAAAGCTTCTGCTGCTTCTCCGACAGCTTACAGGCGCTCTTTTTGGTTTCCGGCACAAAGGGCTTCTCCCCAAAAATCTCCACCACCGCGGGGCCGCCGTGCTCCGCCGCTTCCTTTTGCCACCGTTCGTAAGCGTTCTTCATACATTCCAGCTTCCGTTCCGTCAACAGCTTATCAAGCACCAGCGCCTGGTCTTCCTTATGGTCATAATCAAACTGCTTATTGGGGTTGGCGCCGGAAAAACCGTTCTTGCTGACGCTTCTTCCCTGAAAAATATTGCTGCCCGCCCGATAGATCGTGGATTGCAGACCCATCCGGTCAAAATTTAAGATTGCCTGACGGATCATCTGCTCAAATCCAAGATGATACCGGATATTGACCGTCCGCTTAAGCGAAAGATCTTTATTGCCCACCTCAAAGCCGATACGGTAGCCCTCCGTGCAGGTATCCGCCATCAGCCGTATCCTCTCCTCCGGCAGTCCGTTGAGATGCCGCGCCGTCTCAAGCTCATTGTCCGTAATATATTCCCCGAAATAATACAGATAGCGCAGATCGGACAAGTCGCTTTCCATAATAATGCGGCGGGCAAAATCCCGGTCGGCGCAGACCAACTGCGCAATCCGTTCCGCCGATTCCGTTTCATAATAATCGCTCACATACCAGTAAAGAATCTGGCGGACACTCTCCTCTTCGACGCAGGTCTCCTCCTGTCCGGCACAAACGAACGCCTGATAGACCTCCAGCAAAAGCTCCATGCGGATTACCATAGCGGATCGGTTCTGCTCATAGGCCGCCGGGATCAGCCCCCTCAGCTCCGCATACAGAAAGGACAGCATCCGTCCCATTGACTCACCCAGACAATTTACTGCATAATCCGGATTGGCGTAGCTTTCCCCATAATGCTCCGGCAGAATATCCTCATACAGTTCCCGATTCTGCAGCTGCAGCTGGCTCAGGGACATCTCCCTCAATCCGCCGCTCTCTACCAGCAGCCATGTCTCATGCAGCTTCACCGCAAAAGAACTCATCTTATTAAAAAAGGCGCAAAATGGCTCTGCGCACATTGACTCATTGGGTATCTCCCGGATACGCTCCAACGCCAGAGCATATCGCTCCATCTCCCAATCATCTTTGTCCTGTTCATTGCTATAAAAATCTTCCATACTAATCTCCATTTCTGAGCAACTTGTTGCGAAGAGGCGATGAGAAATTCGCGAAGGCGATTTCTCATCTGCCATCAGGGATATTTGTTTTCGCCCAGAAACAAATATCCGTGTGAAAAATCAGCACATCAGTGTGATTTTTCACACTAATCTCCATTTCCGGAGCGTCTCCCGCTAAAGGGCATAGGCTCCCGCATACAAAATCGCGCTAATGACTGCTAGAGTCAATATATTCAAGCCGATTCCAAGATACGTAAACAGATAGTATTTATCCGGCTCCGACTTGGAAATCACTCCCAGGATAATACCCGCAAAGGCAAACAGCATCACCAACATCACGGCTGCGCCATACTGCAGGGGGACATCGCCCTCCAGCCTGTAACTCATCCAAATGGCGTATGCCAGCGTGGCCAGTGAAATCACTCCCAGAATCGTGGACATAATACCTTTCTGCGAGTGCTCTTTATTGGTAAAAATATAACTGTTCTTCTTACTCATAGTAAGCCCCTATTCCGCGAATCTTATCCGTTAGAAAATGGGTATCTTCGCCCTGCCGAAAACACCCATTCGCCTCTCCTTCGCATCTTAAAATAAAATTTTATTCCTGCCCGCCAGAAGCTTGGCTCCCGCAATAATCAGTAAAATACCGCTGGCTGCGCCTACCACCAGCGCCACAACACCCAATGCAATATTCATTGCGCCGGCGCCGCCCATCGTCTTATAGGTCTTTTCTTCCATTCTGATAACCTTCCTTTCCCATACCGTCCGTATTATGTCCGCTGTTTCTATTGTACGCCATACTGTGCATAATATGCGTCAATTGCCGCTTTCAGCGTATCGTCAATATAAATTTTCCCCTTATACGGCTTCTGATAAAGGTATTCCACCACATCTTCCATGCTGACAATCGCATGCGCCTCAAATCCGTATTTATCCCTGATCTCCTCCAGCGCGCTTCCGGTTCCCGCCAGGCCTCTTTCCATACGGTTTAAGGACACCATCAAACCCGTAATTTCCACATCTGCCTGCGCTTTGATAATCGGATAAGTCTCCTCAATGGATTTCCCGGAAGTGGTCACATCTTCAATCATGACTACCCGATCCCCGTCCTTCAGCTTACTGCCAAGCAGGATGCCTGTATCGCCATGATCCTTTACCTCTTTTCGGTTGGAGCAATATCGGATTTCTTTTCCATACAGTTCGCTGATCGCCATGGTCGTAGCCACCGACAACGGAATCCCCTTATAGGCAGGTCCAAACAACACGTCAAAATCCAGTCCATAATGGTCGTGAATCGCCCTGGCATAATATTCGCCCAGCCTGCGGAGCTGCGCTCCGGTGACATAAGCGCCCGCGTTCATAAAAAAGGGGGATTTCCTGCCGCTTTTTAGTGTGAACTCGCCAAACTTGAGCACCTGAGAGTCTACCATGAACTCGATAAATTCCTGCTTATACTGTTCCATTTGATCTTAAAGCCTCCCTATTGATTGGTTTTCTGTCTCCTATTGATTGCCTCGCCTTTTTCTTTCCGGACTTGTCCCGGCATTGCAGCCCTCCCGCGTGAAATTGAAAAGGCCTGTCCGAACATTTACCCTAGATTTTATCACATCAACTCTATATTTTCAATTACTATTCCTCCCTACCGGTTGGCCAGCGCCGAGGCAATATCTGCTTTCATATCCAGTACCGCCGCCCTGGAGGCTTCGGCAAAGTTCTCTTCGCCGTATCCGGCATACTTTTCCTGCTGGTATGCGGCGATAATTCCTCTGGAGGAATTTACAATCGCCCCCAGCCCGTCTTCATTGAAGAAATGCACCAGATCGGCGCCTTTGCCTCCCTGGGCTCCATAGCCGGGCACCAGAATAAAGGACTTGGGCATCACCCTGCGCAGCGCTTTTCCCATTTCCGGATAAGTGGCTCCCACAACCGCGCCGATATAGCTATAGGTATCCCCCATACAGTCAGCGCCCCACTGCGCCACTTTCTCGCCTACTATTTCATACAGCGGTTTTTCCGTGCCGTCCTCGCATTTCACCAGACGATCCTGGAACTCGCCGCTGCTTGGATTAGAGGTTTTGACCAGAATAAACAGACCCTTCTTTTCTTCCCTGCACACCTTGATAAAAGGATTTACGCCGTCGGAGCCCAGATAGGGGTTGACTGTGACGAAATCCTCATTGAAGCCGTAATATGCGTTGGCTCCCACCTGCACTCTGCCAAGATGCCCCACCGCATAGGCTTCCGAAGTGGAGCCGATATCGCCCCGCTTGATGTCGCCGATCACTACCAGCCCTTTTTCCCTGCAATAGGACACCGTCTTCTGAAACGCCTGTAATCCTTCGATGCCGAACTGCTCATACATGGCGATCTGGGGCTTGACCGCAGGCACCAGATCACAGATGGCGTCTACAATCTCCTTATTATAAAGCCAGATGGCTTCCGCCGCGCCCTGTAAGCTTTCTCCGTACTCCGCATAAGCCTTCTGCTGAATATGCCGGGGCACATACTTTAACATAGGGTCTAATCCCACCACGATAGGCGCTCCTGTTTGCTGAATCTTTTGGACTAATCTGTTAATCATACTCTTCCTCCATCTCTGCTCTGTAATCAATAGAATCCGTGGCGCTTCGGCACAAATTCCCCTCATATCTCCGCAAAAAAGGCGTTGTACCTTTCCGGCACAATGCCTCTCTTATCACGCTTTGCACAGACTATAACGCCTTGCCCTCTAAATCCTTCAATACATATTGGTTCTCAATATACTGCGGAATCTCTTCTCTGGTCACCCATATATACTCGCCAAATTCCTCCGGCAGCACGATGTTTTCCTCATCTGCCTCCGCAATAGAACAAATATAAGCGATCCCGACGCACTGGGTATCCCCCAGCATACTGGACCATGTATACTCGATCTTCTCAATCCTGCCTTCCACGGAGAGCAGCTCATGAATCGCCCCCAGCACCGTGTCGTCCGGCGACTGTCCGTGCTCTACCTCTGCGTCGATAAATTCCCACACAAAAGGATCTGGTATACGGTCGTCCACCCATCTCTTGAGCAAAAGGTACTTGTTGTCCTGTTTAATAATACCTTTTACACGCAAAAAAGTATTTCTCATATCTTTACCATGCCTTTCTCTCCTGCATGAAATGCATTGCTTTTGTTAAATAGTACCATTGGCTCATTTAATTGTCAATTCTTATCTGGTCTGTAAAAATTCATATTCCCGCTGAGCCTCCTCATCGTCAGGATAGGCTTTGAGATAGCTGTTCATCAGCGCCGCCGCGGTTTGATATTCCCCCATATATTCATAGGTCACGATTTCATTAAACTTCAACGTCTGCATCATGCCGTTGTCTTCGATATTCATAGCCGTCTGGAAAGCCGAAAGCGCCAGCTCATACTCTCCCATCTTCATTCGGCACAGCCCCAGTTGATTATAGATTTCCGCCCTGGTCTGGTCGTTCTCCGTATATCCTGCGTAAATACTGGACGCATAGTTATAATCCCCCAGCGCCTCATAAGTTCTTCCCAGATACAGCGCCGCGCCGTAATCCGTCTCAGTTTTTAATTGGGTCAGGTAGCTGCGGGCATTCTCGTAATCTCCCAGATAAAAGCAGATTCGTCCCATATCGTAATCCGACATAGACTTTTCATTCTCTTCCATGGCGTTTTGCAAATACACCTGCCCCGCTTCACGGTAGCCATATTCCTCCAGAACCATATAGATTTGTATCAGCTGGTCATAATTCTGTTGATCCAGCGCAATGGCCTCATCAAAATCCGCCTGCGCCCCTTCAAAATCGGTCTGGGACAGCTTCACACAGCCCCGCAGATAATAGGCGTCCTTCTCCTTAGGGCGCAGCGCCAGAATCCCGTCGTACACGCCCACGGCCTCCGCCGCCTGCCCGTTCTTATAATAAGCCGTGGCAAGATAATAATTCATGTCGAAATCCATATCCTCCACGCTTCCGTCGCCCAACCGCAGAGCCGCCTCCAAATACAGGACGGCATTTTCATAATCCGTCATTCCCATATAGGCAATTCCCATGCCCCGGTAAAGCAGCCTTGTATCTTCCCCCTTCTCCTCGGCGGCGGCAAAATACTCCAGCGCACTCTCATAATCCAGCGCTTCCACCGCCGCCATGCCCTGCGCCGTATAATTGATTTCCTCCTGCGCGCCGCAGCCGCCAAGCAGGATTCCCGCCAGCAGCAGCGCCGCCGCGCAATTTATTTTTATCGTCTGTCTCTTATCGCTATTCTTCATACCGTACCGATTCTTCTCTTAATTTTTATCCTTTGGCCTGTTCTCTTCCTATCGTTTCCATCATACCACACCCCGCCGCCGAATCCAAGGGCGTCCGGCTTTTTTCCAAGGCGCTTTGCTCTTCTGCCAGACATTTCCTTTGGGGAATCCTTCTCTGGACGCTTCCAGTCAAAAAAGAACGCAAACTCCACAGCCTGCGCTCCAAAATTGCGGATTCTATTTCCCATCTTCCCCAAGAGGATTTGGCTATTTGTTTCTGAGCGAAAGCAAATGGCCCTGATGGCAGACGAGAAACCGCCTTCGCGGATTTCTCGCCGCCGCTTCGCAACAAGTTGCTCAGAAATGGGGATCGTGTCCTGCCGCCGGATCACCGCCCGCCTATGATAAAGCCGTAATCACTTCCACCGCCTTACGGTACTCCCGCTCCGCCTCCGCCAGATAATTCCCGATGGCCTGCTCGTCATAAGGCGCTTTGCGCAGCTCCTCCGTCAGCGGAACCACAGAATCCAGAATCCCCGTCAGACCAAGGTTGGCGCAAAGCCCTTTGACCGTATGGGCATATTTAAACGCTTCCGGCCAATCCTTCTCCGACGCCTTCTGCTCCAGCCCCTCAAAGCTCTGATCAGCCAGAAATTTCTTCAATATCCTGAGATAAAAGTCCTCTTTCCCCAGAAAGCGCTCCAACACCTCATCATACGGAACCTTTAACGCCGCTAATTCCTCTCTCATATTCCATCCTTTCGGCCTGTCCACGCCCAGTCCTGCTATCCGCCAATTACCGCTTCTGCACGGATAAACCTTCTTTTCCAGTTTACGGTATTTTCCCGCAAATAACAAGCCTTTTTCCAGCTTTTTCGTTTTATGCGCGATATTTGATTATTCAGGAAAACGTGCTATAATTAATTTATTATTTATCAGCTTCTTGATCGGAAAGGAAACGCATATGTATCATTGCAATCTTCAATTTTATTTGATCGGACAGATGGGAAATGGAGCCGAAATCATCAAGGCTACCTCTCCCCTTGAACACTTTTCCCACTCGTTTATAGAACATGGCCAGCCGCAGGACGCTGCCCTTGCCCAATCGGACGTTATTTTCGCCAATTTGCAGGGCTTTGATGGCAGAAAGCTTCTGGAACAGATTCTCTTACATAAAAAGGAAACGGCCGAGGTGATTCTGCTGGCCGAAGGAGAGCAGAAAGCGGAGCTCACCGCCTTTGACCCGGCGCAGATAACGGATATCTGGACGCTGCCCCTGACCGGGGACGAGCTGCGCTTCCGCTTCCTGAGATGGCAGCAGGCCTATAAGCTGAAAAAGGATCTCTGGCTCGCCCAAACTTATCTGGATACTACCATTAACAGCGTTCCCCACCTGATTTGGTACAAGGATAAAGTGGGCGCTCATTTAAAAGTCAATCAGAGCTTTTGCAGGGCGGTCAACAAGACCCGGGAGCAGATTGAAGGCAGGGGGCACTATTATATCTGGGGCATAACGCCGGACGAATATGCCAAAGGGGAATATATCTGCATGGAATCGGAATATGAGGTCATGGAGAAAAGGCAAACCTGCGTTTTTGATGAAAACGTTAAAATCAAGGACGATATGCGGAAGCTGAAAACCTATAAATCCCCGCTGTTTGATCTCGACGGGAGCGTTATGGGAACGGTAGGCGTGGCAACCGACGTCACCCAGGAGCGCCTTTACGAGCAGATGATTATCAACAACGCGAACACCGACTTTCTGACCAGCCTTTACAACCGCCGGTATGTCTACGAGTATGTGGAAAAAAATAAAAATCTGCCCATTACCATCTACTATCTTGACCTTGACAACTTCAAAAGCGTCAACGACAAATTCGGCCATCAGGAGGGCGACCGGGCGCTGCTGATCGCCGCGGAAGTACTACAGAATTGTATGCCGGAGGATATGGCCGCGCGGATCGGCGGCGACGAGTTTATGGTGATCCGAATCGGCGCGCAGACCGCCCAGGAAATTGAGGAAAAGAGACTGCTTCTTCAGCAGAAGCTGGACGAAGCCTTTGCAAAGCACGAGCATTTCAAAGGGATTTCCGCAAGCATCGGAACGGCATACTCCGAAGACAAAAATATCAACGTGGACGCCCTTGCCGGAGAAGCGGATACTTTCATGTATCGCGAAAAATACAGGAAGAAACAGGCGCACTGACAGATGGGACGTGCTCCCGTTCCCCAGATTCACCCCGGCAGACTGTCCTCCACGCACAGCGCTCCATATCCCGCCCGCGCATTGGGATAACTGCCCTCTCCCCGAATCGGCCTGGCGCCGCGCCTTAAATAAGCTTTCACCTTTTCCCCGTACAGATAGGGATCGTTCCCCTCTATGACGCCCCACTGCATCAGAAGCGCGGCTGCGCCCGTCACGAAGGGAGCCGCGAAGGAAGTGCCGGTGACAGGCGTATATCCCCCGTCTCTGTCCGGCGCCAGAATATTAACGCCGGGCGCCACCAGATCCGGCTTTACAAAGGAATCGGAGGTACGGCTGTTGACCTGCTCCTGATAAAGATATCCCCTGCCGGAGAAGTCCGCATAAGCCTCATAGACGATATCATAAGCGCCTACAGTAATGACCTTAGACGCCGTAGAAGGAATGGTCAGCGTCACGTCCGGCGTTGTCCTGACAAACCGGGTATCTGTGTTCCGCACCGTTTCCGACGGCAGATAAAAGGTATAATTGCCGGTAACTGTCCGTACCGGACGCAGCAGGAATGTCCAGACTCCCCCGTTGACATATCTGTTATTTCCCGTCGGCAGTAGGTCGAAATAGATTTCCTGACTGGTCAGATAAGGAGCCGGTTCTCCATTATATAGCAAAATTTCAGTCTGTTCCAACAGATAAATCTGTTTACCGGGTCGGTCAGTATCCACGGTAAAGGATTCCCCGGAGGGAGATATCAGCGTTACCAGATACCGGTCTGTATATTCCTTCCAAAGCTGCACATTAATTCCCTGTTCATAAGCTCCTATGACAAGCTCCACAGGTGTCATATTTTCTGTGACAGGATTGTCAATTACATTGACTCTTCCGGTCGTTCCCGTTTCACTCCCTCCCGTCACCGCTACGCTGCCTCCCACATGTCCGCCGGAGGCTCCTTCATTTCCGCTTCCTACACAGATCACATTTCTGCCGATTTCCGATAAATTATCCAGAAATCTTTCCAACAGGGAAGTGCCGTTATGAGCGCCGTAGGTATTGCCGAAGCTAAGATTGACCGCCAGCGGCATCTGCAACTCCAGCGCCTTGTTGACCACATAGGTTAACGCCCTCATCAGCTCCGTGGTTCTGGGAAAGGAGTCCGCCCTGGGCGTTCCGAGACGCACGATGAGCAGCTCGCTTTCTCTGGCGACCCCCGCATAGGCAAGCCCCTTTCGCCCGCCGTTGCCTGCCGCGATTCCCGCAACGGCTGTGCCATGGCCGGAAGTATCCGTGCTGGGCACCAGCAGATTGCCCTCTGCCGCGGAGGAAGCGTTCAAGGCTTGATTGATCTGCTGCCCATTAAATTCTACACCTGTCTTGAAGCCTTCCGGCGGGGCATACTCTGCCCGGCTCGTCTCCGACGCCATACCTCCCTGCATAATCCGCTCCCAGACTTCCCCGGCGTCTAAGGTCTGATCCCACAGATAGCGGATTCTGGTCGTCCCGTCGGAATTTCTGAAATCCTGATTTCGATAGGCAATGCCCGAATCGATCACCGCCACCAGCACTCCCTTTCCGGTAAGCTGACGAAACAGCATGCCGCCCGGCGTATAGCAGGAAGCGGTATTGCCCTCTATATCCGTGAAAAACAGCCGTTTGGGTTTCTCCACATACTCAATTTGCTCTGTTTCGGCCAGAAGCGTCATCTGGGATTCCGGCACGGTCAGAATCCCGTATCCTGCAATCAGTTCCTCCACAATAATCCCTCTGTCCGCCAGCGCCTGTAGGGAACCATGGTATTTGACGATCACTTCCCATGTCTTTTCTTCTATATCGTATCCCACATTGAGCTCCAGCGACCGTTCTCTCTCTGCGGCCGGAGTATCCAGCGCAAGATTCAGTAAATTCTCGTTTTTCTGGGAATCCATGCTATTGCACCGCCTTATTAGATAGCTGACGCTATTATACTTTTATTATTATCCTATGCTTCCGCTTCCTCCGATTTCCTTTTATTTTCCTCCTTCCCGCATATTTAGGCGCTTTTAACGAAGCTTATAGTAATTTTGATCTTTGAGGATTTTCTTTGACTTGGCATTATTCCTGTGCTAATATATTTTTAATAATTGCACGAATTGCAGAAATCGGCGCATGAATTGGCCGAAGCCCCGCGCGCTTTGGAAAGCTTCCATGCGCGCGCCACATAAGCATAACGCCGCCGAACCGGCGGAAATCTGACGAAGGAGCCTCAACAGGCATGGACACACTTACGATAACGAATCAGCAAACAGAAGAAGCAGACAATTGCCCCGATACGGCGAGATATTATGAAGATCTGCATGAGAACAAGCATTTTGGCACGCCGGACTATCCTGTCGGCGTCTATTATCTGGATCTGCGCCAATCTTACATGCACAAAATCCGCTGGCATTGGCACGAGGAAGTAGAAATTATAATTATTAACGACGGCATTGCGGAGGTATCCACTGACGACTCCGCCTATCAGATCAAACCGGGACAGGGAATCATGATCAATCAGAACGTGCTGCATTCCATTTATTCTCTAAACGACCGGAACTGCACCTTCTATTCGATTGTGTTTCACCCTGATTTTCTGTTCGGACACAAGGTGGATTCCCTTCACGCAAGGTTCCTGCTGCCGATACAAAGTTCCCAGTTGTTTAAAGTGATGGTATTAGACGAGAAGAATCCCTGGCACGAGCGTATGATAGACGCGTTGAATGAAGCGATTGCCGCTAATCTGACGAAGCCCTTCGGCTATGAGCTTGCTACCAGAAGCTACCTGTGCCGTTTCTGGGCGGAGCTGGTCAGCGGGCTGCCCAAAATGACCCCGGCTGCCGCTCCCTCCGCCCACGCGTCCTTAGATGAACAGCGTGTCAAGCAGGCCATGCTCTATATTCGCACGCACCATGCGGAGCCCATTTCTCTGGAGGATATTGCCGGCAGCGTCCATATCAGCAAAAGCGAATGTTGCCGCTGCTTTGCCCGCACGCTGCAAATGTCGCCCTTCGAATATCTGATGAAGTACCGTATTTTCGAAGCTACCAGAAAAATGTCGGACAACCCCGGCTCTCCCATGTCCATCGCGAATCTGGCGTCCTCCGTCGGTTTTAATAACACCAGTTATTTCAACAAACTGTTTAAGCAATATTTAGGCTGCACTCCTACCTATTATAGAAATCATAAGCTTCTTTCAGGCGCGGAAACAAACGCCAGCCCCTTCAACATTCCTCTGATATGACGCCCGCCGTGCGCGTCGGACCATTCCCCGGTCAGCTTGTCCTGGCTCTGCAGCAGCCGGAGCCTACTCTGCGTCCTGCAGGATATCCCGTATGGTCTGCATGGAGAGATCCAACGAGGCGATTTCGTCCGCGCAGCGCTTCAGCTCGCTGCGGATCAGCCCTTCATGGGGAACGTTCTTCTTATATTTGATCTGATGCTCCAGCGTAGCCCAGAAATCTATGGCTATGGTACGAATCTGTATCTCCGCGCGAAATCCCCGGTTTTTCCCTTCCGCAAGCTGCACCAGAATATGATAGCTGCGGTAGCCGTTGGCCTTCGGATAGGCATAATAGTCCTTTTCTTCCATGATTTGCAGCAGCGGCTGCGTCTTCAGCCACTTCACCAGACGGTACACATCGTCCGCAAAAGCGCATACCACCCGCACCCCCACGGCATCATAGAGTTCGGAAAGCGCTGCCTTCCCAGAGGGTTCCAGACCATGCTTTTCCAGCTTGCGCAGCATACTGTCCGGCTCTTTGATCCTGGAGCAGCAATAAACTACCGGCTTCACGCCTTCTTTTTCCTTCGCGGTAGCGGAATAATGGGTAACCAGTTCCAGCAGCTTCCCTTCCACCTCTTTCATGATCTCATAAGAAGAACCGTAAAACTCTTCGTATGTCAATCAATCCTCACCTCTTTCACAATCGCAGCGCGGCGGCTTCGTCCATATTCCCTGCCGCTTCCGCCGCTCGCGCCAACCTGTTCCCAGTATACCCCTGAAAGCTTAAGCTAAGTTAAAAGCATGTCCCCCGCAAAAACTTACAAAGGCAGCACCACCAGAATCTGGAAGGAATGGCCGTCCTTTGTGGTCGCCTGAATTTTACCGCCGTGAGCCGTAACGATGGCCTTTGCCACGGACAAGCCTATTCCATGGCCGCCCGTCTGCGAATTACGGGACAGGTCGGTACGGTAAAAACGCTCAAACACATGGTTTAGATTCTCACAGGATACCTCTGTCGCGGTGGTATTAAACACAGTCAAATGCAGCGATTTCGACTGCTTCACAAAATCCAGCGCAACCTTTCCCCCGGCGGGGGAATATTTCAGGGCGTTGTCCATCAAAAGCGTGACCAACTGTTCCACGGCTTTGCCATTGCCGTTCATGGAAAGCATAGGCTGAATATTACAGGTAAATTCTTTATCCTGCTGCATGGCAAGTGTTCGGAAGGGAAGCGCCGCGTCCGCTACCACCTCGGACACCGGGAAATCGATTTTGGGCATGGTATCCCCTGCCTCCTCCATGCGCGCGAGCATAACCAGCTCATTGGTCAGCTTGGTGAGTCGTTTGGTCTGCTGCTGTATGTCCGCCAGGCACTCGTTTTCCCCCAAATCCATCTCCAGAACGTCTACATTGGCATTGATAATCGTCAGGGGCGTCTTGATTTCATGTCCCGCGTCGGTAATGAAGCGCTTCTGCTTTTCATAGCTTTCCGCAATGGGACGGATAATCCGTCCGGCAAAGAAAAAGATCACGAAGAAGACGACCACAAATCCCGTCAGCGCCATACCTACGCTGATCAGCAGAAATCGCCAAAAGGAATTTAATTTCCGCCCACAGTCAAGAAAAGTAATCCGTACGTTCTCCTCCTCATAGCTCACCACATACCGGAAATCCTCCAGGAACCCATGCTGCGCGCCGGAGGCAAGCACGCTTTGGCCATATTCTATGGCCATCTCGGCGTCTATCGCCGCAATACGGCTTGTCTCCAACTGTACCACGCTTCCGTCCTCGTTCAGCAGCACCGAAAAAAACCTGGACTCATAGGGGATTTCCGGAGACATATCACGGGGCAGCCGTTCTCTCGGATTATCTTCAAAATCAGGAAAAGCGCCTTTATTCTGGGACAGCAGCGACAAGACCTCGTCAGCGTCGCTGATCACCGTATTATAATTAAGAAGGTTCATTCCCACTATGATAACCATCAGCAGCGCAAAAAGCGAGGTCATGGACAAGACAATAAATTTTAACCGCAGTTTTCCGATCATGTATTTTCCTCCAGCGCATATCCCGCATTTCTGAACGCCTTGATTTGAATGGTGGCGTGAAGCGCCGCCAGTTTTTTGCGCAGATAGGAAATATACACCCAGACTACGTTGATTTCCGCTTCGCTGTCAAAGCCCCAGATCTTTTCCATAAAACGCTCCGTGGAAATAATATGGCGGGGATTGGATATGAGAAGCTCCATCATCTGAAATTCCTTATTGGCCAGACGAAAACTGCCTGTAGGCGACGCCAGTTCGAAGGTGGCGCGATCCAGCGTAATATTTCCAAAATTCCATTTGGAATTGCCTGCGCTCTGGCTTCTGGTAATGGTGCGCAGGGTCGCCAGCAGTTCCTTTGTGTCAAAAGGCTTCGTCAGATAATAGTTGGCGCCGCTGTCCAGCCCCAGCACCTTATCGTCTACCTCCGACTTCGCCGTCAGCAGGAGTACGGGAATGGGATTCCCCTGGGCGCGTATCTTCTGCAATACCGTAATCCCATCTACCTTCGGCATCATAATATCCAGAACGGCGGCGTCATAATTGCCCGATTCAAGATACAACAGCGCGTCCTCGCCGTCATGTACCGCGTCAACGGAATAATTATTCTTTTCAAAAATTTTGACGATGACCCTTGCAAGGGAATGTTCGTCTTCGGCAAGCAAAATTCTCATAAAGCAACTTCCTTTCTATCTTTATATAAGGTATCATATCATAAAATATACTTTATGCCATCAACATTAAGCGAAGCTAAAACCGCGTCCGGAAGAAAAAGAAAAAAAATCGAAAATTTTTAGTTCAGTTAAGTTTCGGCCTTTATACTGATGCCTAAAGAAGAGGAGGAAACGTTTATGGCAATTCAAACAGTATTTAAAAGATATGAACTGAAATACATGCTCACACCAGGGCAAAAGGAGAAGGTCCTGAAAGCCATGGAGCCTTATATGGCGCTGGATCAATACGGACGCACCACCATCCGCAATATTTATTTTGATACAGATTATTACCGCCTTGTACGCCGCTCCATCGAAAAACCGGCGTACAAGGAAAAGCTTCGTATCCGCAGCTACAGCCAGGCGGCTCCTGACAGTACGGTGTTTGTGGAATTAAAGAAGAAATACGATCAGATAGTATATAAGCGTCGGCTCTCCCTGCCGGAGAAAACCGCTATGCAATGGGTCTGCGACGGGCAGGACTGCGGAAAAGCTTCCCAGATATCGGAGGAAATCGATTACTTCCTCTCCTATTATGAATCTCTTCATCCCGCCGTATTTCTTTCCTATGAGCGGGAAGCGTATTTTTCCCGCGACAAAAGCGATTTCCGCGTGACCTTCGACGATACGATCCTCTGCCGTCAGGAAGATCTGTCCCTGGAATCCGAAGTATACGGTACTTCTTTGTTGAAGCCCGGCAGAACTCTGATGGAGATTAAGTGCTCCGCAGGAATCCCCCTGTGGATGGTTCGCGTCTTATCTCAGGAACAGGTGTACAAAACCTCGTTTTCCAAGTACGGAACCGCCTACGAAACAATTATTTTACCACAATTAAAGGAGGCTGCTATCTATGCTTAATACACTATTTACAGGATTATTTGATTCCGATATTACCCCGGTTATCAGCGTAAGCGATTTTCTGCTCTGTCTGGTATTTTCCCTGATGCTCGGTCTGGTTATGGCGTTTACTTATATGTACCGCTCCCGTTATACCAAAAGCTTTGTGGTGACCCTGGCGCTTCTGCCCGCCGTCGTGTGCATCATTATCATGATGGTCAACGGCAACGTGGGAACCGGCGTAGCGGTTGCCGGCGCGTTTAATCTGGTGCGTTTCCGTTCGGCTCCCGGAACCGCCAAGGAAATCGGCACCCTGTTTCTGGCAATGGGCGCCGGATTAATCGCAGGCATGGGCTATCTGGGATTCGCCACGCTGTTTACGGTGATTATGTGCGCCATCTTTATCCTCTACAACAGGCTTGACTTAGGCACGAAGAAAAACACCGCGACCTATAAAACCTTCAATATTACTATCCCCGAGGATTTGGACTATTCTGATGTATTCGAGGATATTTTCGAGGAATATACCTTTTCCCATGATCTGGACCGCGTGAAAACCACGAATATGGGCAGCCTGTTCCGCCTTACATACAACGTATCGCTTCGGGACGCGTCCAGAGAAAAGGAAATGATCGATAAGCTCCGCTGCAGAAACGGCAATCTGGAAATCACGGTCTCCAAGCAGGAGACAAACGCCGCGGAGCTTTGACAGGAAGGAGGCATCTGACATGATGAAAAAAATAATTCCCTGGCTTGTCGCTCTGTCCATGCTGGCAGGCGCGCTCAGCGGATGCGGGAATACCGATACCTCTGTGGAGACTTCCGGCAGCGAAAGCGCGGAAAATGACGAAAGCGGCGCGTCCTCCACGGGAACCGCGGAGGAACAAAGCGACGCCGATATGTTTACCGCACGGGATTACGAAATAGGATATGACGAGAGCGACAGCGTCCTCATTCAATTAAACGGCGATTCCGCTTCCGCCAGCTCAGACAGCGTAGAGATTTCAGGCTCCACGATTACGATTACGGAGGAAGCCACCTATATCCTTACCGGTACGCTGGACGACGGCATGATCATCGTAAACGCGCCGGATTCCGCCAAGCTCCAACTGGTTTTCAACGGCGTAAGCATCCACTGTGAGACCTCGGCTCCGCTCTATATTCTGGAAGCCGACAAGGTGTTTGTCACGCTGGCGGACGGCTCCGAAAACACCCTTTCAGGCGGTGAAACCTTTACTGCCATAGATGACAACAATATTGACGGCGCCGTTTTCTCCAAACAGGATCTGACCTTTAACGGCTCCGGTACGTTAACGGTATCCTCCCCTGCCGGCCACGGCATTGTCTGCAAGGATGATCTGGTATTTACCAGCGGCACGTATGTGATCGATTCCGCATCCCACGGGCTTGACGCCAATGACAGCGTAAGAATCGCCAACGCTGCCATTACCATCAATGCCGGCAAAGACGGCGTCCACGCGGAAAATTCTGACGATTCTTCCCTGGGCTTCGTATATCTTGCCAGCGGTACGCTGGAGATCGAAGCCCAGGGCGACGGCATCAGCGCCGGAGCCTATATGCAGATAAACGACGGTACGTTCGATATTGTGGCGGGCGGCGGCAGTGAAAACGCGTCCAGACAATCTTCCGACTCCTGGGGATTTTTCAAGGGCAGCCCCTCAGGCGCCTCCGCCACAACAGAGGACGAGGACAGTAGCAGCAGTATGAAAGGCCTGAAGGCCACCGGCACGCTTCTGATCTCGGACGGTACCTTTACCATCGACTCAGCAGACGACGCCGTCCACTCCAACGCCTCTATTACAATCAACGGCGGAACCTTTGAGATTGCCACCGGCGACGACGGTTTCCATGCCGACGAAACCTTAACGGTTACCGCAGGAACCATCTCTATCAGCGAAAGCTATGAGGGACTGGAGGCGCTGGATCTGGTCATCAGCGGCGGCGATATTAATCTGACAGCCAGCGACGACGGCCTGAATGCCGCAGGCGGCACGGATTCCAGCGGTACAGGCGGTATCCGCGGAGACGACAGCTTCGGCGGCAACAACGCCGGCCAGCAGGAATTTTCCGATGATGAGAATAACCAAAATAGTCAAGATAAACCTGACAGCCAGAGCGCTCCCGACGACCAGAATATACCTGATGCTCCCGACGGACAAAGCGCTCCCGGCGGACAGAATGGCGACGCTCCCGACGGGCAGGGTGCTCCCGGCGGACAGAATGGTTCTGGCGCTCCCGGCGGACAGAATGGTTCTGGCGCTCCCGGCGGACAGAATGGTTCTGGCGCTCCTGGTGACCAAAGCAGTCAAACTGTACTGGACGGGCAGCAGATGCAGGCCAGACAGGACAACAGTGAACAGAGTATACAGACGAAGCAGGACAGCACAGGCAGCGACAGCGGACAGACCCGTCAGGGCGGCCGCGGCGGCATGGGCGGTATGGGCGGTATGTCCTCCTCCTCTAACGGCAGCATTGAGATTTCCGGCGGCACCATCTATATCCAGGCCTCCGGCGACGGCATTGACGCGAACGGTTCGCTGACGATCTCCGGCGGTACCATCACTGTTTGCGGTCCCACACAGGGCGATACGGCCACTCTGGACTATGATACCAGCGGCATCATTACAGGCGGTACCTTTATCGGCACCGGCGCTACCAGTATGGCGCAGACCTTCAGCGACTCCGAGCAGGGCGTAATCACCGTAAAGGTAGGCAACCAATCGGCGGGCACCACTGTCACGCTGACAGATCAGGAGGGCAACACGATTATTTCCCATACCCCTGAGTTGTCCTATGCCATAGTGATTATCAGTACGCCGGACATTGTTTCAGGCGAAACTTATACGCTCACGGTAGGCTCGTCCTCGCAGGAAGTGGAAGCAGACTAAGCCAACAGGCATCAGCATCTCCTGTCCATCAGGAGATGCTGCCGCCAAACCGGCAGAGATCCCACAGACAGCACCTGTCGCAGCCGGGTGCGGTTCTGGCGGTACACACTGCCCTGCCATGATACACCAGCCGATGGCAGAAATCGCTTCCCTCTTCCGGCGGAATAATCTTCCACAGAGCCATCTCCACCTTCTTCGGTTCCTTGATCTGATCCACCAGTCCAATTCTGTTGCAGAGACGAATACAGTGCGTGTCCGTAACGATGGCGGGTTTTCCGAACACATCGCCCATAATCAGGTTGGCGCTTTTGCGCCCCACTCCCGGTAGCTTTAGCAGCGCGTCGAAATCCTCCGGCACCCTGCCCCCATACTCTTCCTTCAGCATTTTCATACAGGCGCTGATGTCTCTCGCCTTACTATTGCCCAAGCCGCAGGGACGCACGATTTTCTCGATCTCCTCCACCGGCGCCGCCGCCAGCGCGTCCACATCCGGGAACCGTTCATACAGCTTCTCCACTACCACGTTCACTCTGGCGTCGGTACACTGCGCCGCCAGCCTTACGCTGACCAACAGCTTCCATGCCTCGTTATAATCTAACGTACACCCCGCGTCGGGATATTCCCTTTTCAATCTTTCTATCACCGCAAGGGCTAACTCTTTCTTTCTCATCTGCTCTCCCCTCTGGGCACACGCCGTTCCCGGCACAAAAAGCACCCCTCCTCATGGGAATCAATCACTCCTACCGCCTGTAAATACGAGTAAATAATGGTAGTCCCCACAAATTTCATGCCCCGTCTGCGCAGGTCGCCGGAAATCTGGTCGGAAAGAGAGGAACTGACCCTGTCGTTCTCGTAGATCACCTGATGATCCGTATAGCTCCACAGATACGCCGCAAAGCTTCCGTACTCCGCCGCGATTTCCCTGAAAATTCTGCTGTTATTAACCGCCGCGCGCAGCTTTAAACGGTTGCGGATAATCCCCTTATCCTGCAGCAGCGCTTCCAGCTTCGCATCATCATAGGCGCATATTTTCTCCAGATCAAAGCCGTCCAGCGCCTGACGGAAGGCCTCCCTCTTATTCAGCACGCACTCCCAGGACAAACCCGCCTGAAAAGACTCCAGCAGCAGCATCTCGTACAAACGGCTATCCTCATGAACCGGCACGCCCCACTCCCTGTCATGGTACTGTATGTACAACGGATTTTTGGGATTGACCCAATGGCATCTGGGTCTGTGATCCGCATATTCCCTTTCCATTTTTCCTTCTCCTCTTAAGGTCAACCGCGTTCCGGCTTTCCTTCATAGAAAATTTTCCCCTCTTCCGTCACTTCCGCCCTGCCGTCTTTTACTTCTACTATCGTGACGGCGCAGTTTCGATGGAGCCCGCCGCTCCAGAAATCCTTAAGCGGCGTCCGGCGGATATTGGCCAGCAGCGCTTTCAGCGCGCAGCCGTGGGTAGAAACCAGAAGCCTGCTGTCCGCGTATGCCGGGTTGCCCGTGATTTCTGCCCAAAATTCTCCCGTCCGCGCAATAATATCCTGAAAGCCTTCCCCCCTCGGCGGCGTTGCGTACCGCTCCGGCGCGTTAAAAAAAGAAAGGAAATCCGCGTCCGGAATATTGAAATGCTCCGCCCCATAGCATAATCCTTCATATTCCCCGAAACCGATTTCCTGTAGCCTGCTGTCCGTATAAAAGGGACACTTCCTGTCGCCCGCGATGATTTCCGCAGTCTCCCGCGCTCTGCCCAGGGGCGAGGAAAACACAGCGTCAAAGCCGACGTTTGCCAGAGCCTGCCCCGTCTCCTGCGCCAGCCTCCTGCCATATTCATTTAAAGGGATATCGCTTTGCCCCTGTAGGCGTTTCTGTTTATTCAGATCTGTTTCCCCATGCCGAATGAAATAAATGGTCATCGCTTATCTCCCCTGGCTTTCATTCATTTTCGCCAGCTTCGCCGCCTGATCCGCCGCGATGCAGGCGTCCAGAATTTCCTGAATATCGCCGTTCATAACCTTATCCAGCTTATAAAGGGTCAGGTTAATCCGGTGATCCGTAACGCGTCCCTGGGGAAAATTATAGGTTCTGATCTTCTCAGAGCGGTCTCCGGTTCCAATCTGGCTTCTGCGCATCTCCGCCTCCGCGTCGTGGCGCTGCTGCTGCTCGATATCATAGAGCTTCGCCCGAAGCAGTGCAAAAGCCTTGGCTTTATTCTGAATCTGGGACTTCTCAGTCTGGCTGTAGACCACGATACCGGAGGGATAATGGGTCAGCCTCACCGCGGAATCCGTGGTATTGACGCACTGGCCGCCGTTACCGGAGGCACGCATGACGTCGATACGAATATCCTTATCCTCAATCACAATATCAATATCCTCGTCCACCTCCGGCATAACCGCCACGCTGATGGTAGAGGTATGAATCCGCCCGCCCGACTCCGTCTCCGGCACACGTTGTACGCGGTGTACGCCGCTCTCATATTTCAGCACGGAATAAGCGCCCTGGCCGGTTACCATAAAAGTAACGCTCTTCATTCCGCCAATGCCGATTTCCTCCACTTCCGCCGTCTCCACCTTCCATCGGCGGCTCTCCGCATAATGGACGTACATTCGATAAATTTCCGCTGCAAAAAGCGCGGCCTCATCGCCGCCCGCGCCCGCCCGGATTTCCACGATAACATTTTTATCATCGTTAGGATCCTTGGGAAGCAGCAGGATTTTCAGTTCCCGTTCCAGCTCTTCCACACGCTTCTTGGCCGTGGCCAGCTCTTCCTTTAACATTTCCTTCATATCAGGATCTGATTCCTCATCCAGCATCATCAGGGAATCCTCAATATCCTGATTGCACTTCTTATATTCCTTATAAGCCTCCACAATAGGGGTCAGGTCGCTCTGCTCCTTCATCAGCGCGCGAAAACGCTCCTGATTCTCCGTCACCCCCGGCTCGCTCAGCTCATTCATAATTTCCTCAAATTTTCTGAGCAGATCATCCAACTTATCAAACATAACTACCTCCTGTTTCCTCCGTCATCTGCGCAGATGACGCTTAGGCTCTCCAGCCGTATACCACCCGGTCTTCTCCCGCCAAATCCCTGACCACTTCGATTCCCTGAAAGCCTGCCTGTTCCAGAATCTCCGCCACGTCGGCCGCCTGATCGTATCCGATCTCATAGTAAAGCATACCGCCGCGGTTCAGATATTCCCTGGCTCGTCCTGTAATCTCCCTGTAGAAATACAGTCCGTCCTCCCTGCCGTCCAGCGCCATCAGCGGTTCATGCTCCCGCACCTCGGGCATCAGCGTATCAATAACACTCGTTCTTATATATGGAGGGTTGGATACGATCCTGTCAAACCTTCCGGGCCATGCTCCGTCCGGCGTCTCCCCGGCACAGGCATCCAACGCCTGAAACAAATCGCCCTGAACAAATACCGCGTCCATCTCCGGTCTTTTTTGCTTCAGCCGGGCATAGTTTTCTCTGGCCACCGCCAACGCCTCTTCGGACAAATCCACGCCCACCCCGGCGCAGCCATTGGAATACTGCAGCAGGCTTAACAGAATACACCCCGACCCGGTACACATATCCAGTATGCGCATACCGTCATGGAGATTTTTCATCACTTCCTCCACCAGCGTCTCCGTATCCTGCCTGGGCACCAGCACTTTTTCATTGACTTTAAAAGTCAACCCCATAAATTCCTGCTCCCCGGTCAAATACTGCAGCGGCGTATGCCGTTCCCGCTCCGCCAGAAAAAGGCGGTATCTTGCGCGCTCCTCCTCTGACACTTCCCTGTCCCCGTGGACGAGCAGCGTATTTCTGTCCGTACCGCAGACATATTCCAAAAGCAGCCTGGCGTCTAAAGCAGCCTCGGCAATGCCGGCCTTTCCCAGACGGGACGCCCCTTCTTCATAAACAGCCCGATAAGCGGCTTTTCCCTGATCTTCCATGCGCATTTGACGCCTCAGCTCTCCTCTTCCTCCGGTTCGTCCACCAGCCAGGAATCATCTACCTCATATCCAAACGTCTCATACAGATACGCCTTCCAGTCAAACACAGCTTCCACCGCGGCGATGGCGACCTCCGCCATGCTCTCGTCCGGTTCCCTGGTGGTTAACCGCTGCAGCCACATTCCCGGCGCGGAAATGATTCTGACCAAAATATTGCCGCTGCGTCCCGCCAGACGGATTATTTCATAGGAAATACCCGCGATAACCGGAATCAGCGCGATACGAATCAACACGCGGTAAACGGGATTCTCCACTCTGATAAAGAAAAACAGCACAACGCTGACTAACATCACAAAAAGCAGGAAGCTGGTTCCGCACCGCTTATGCTGCCTGGAGCTCCGCATCACATTCTTAACGGTCAGCGGGCGTCCTTTCTCGATACAGTTAATGCACTTATGCTCCGCGCCATGGTACATATAAACCCGCCGGATATCTTTCATCAGGGAAATCCCAATGACATATCCGACGAAAATCACAATACGCAGCACGCCCTCTATCAGCGCCATAAAGGAATCGCTTCGGATATATTCCTCGAAAAGCGACGTTACGTAATACGGGAGCACCATGAAAATACCGATTGCCAGAACCAGCGATAAGACCATCACGATACCGCTGAACACCTTCTCCGCCTTATCCTGAAATAATTTACGGAACACCTTATCGGCAGCCGTCTCCTCCGCCTCCGCGTCCTCATAAAAGGAGGCTGAGAAATTCAGGCTCCTCATTCCCAGAATCAGAGAATCCAGAAACTGAAAAATGCCCCTGATAAAAGGAATATTCATCAGCTTGCTCCCGTGAATGATCCCCGTGTAATGCTCCACCTCTACTTCAATCTCTCCATCAGGCTTTCTGACCGCCACCGCGTACTGATCCTTGTTTTTCATCATAATGCCCTCAAGTACTGCCTGACCGCCGATGCCGGAATATTTCATATTCTTCTTTCTGCTCATCCTGATACCCATATCCTTTTGCTCTGAAGGGTGAGAAGAAAAAGGTTGAGATATTCACCTCAACCTTTTTCATCACTCTTATTTGCTTGCCACACCATACTTCTTATTGAACTTATCAATACGTCCTCTAGCCTGTGCCGCTTTCTGCTGACCTGTGTAGAATGAATGACATTTGGAACAAACTTCTACGTGGATCTCAGGTTTGGTGGAACCTGTCACAAATGTGTTGCCACAGTTGCATGTTACTGTTGCCTGATAATATTCAGGATGGATTCCTTCTCTCATATCTTTCACCTCTTCTAAAATTAAAAAGTAGCTGTTCCTCATCCCATGCCGTCTTAAACCGACAGCCTCTACATTGTAGCATAGTAAATAGGGGGATGCAAGCCCTTTTTCATAAGTCCGCACAAATTTTATCATAAATTTCTGTGAAAACTTAAATATATTTCAATTTCTTAACCATATTGACCAATTCAAAATTATTCCGTGTCTTGGAAAACATATCCAGCAGCCTCTCCACAGCCTCATCCGGCTTCTGGCCGTTTAACGCCTTACGGATAATATTGATCGCCTCCAGCTCCTCCGGCGATAAAAGCAGATCCTCACGTCTGGTGCTGGATTTAGGAAGATCGATGGCGGGGAACACTCTTTTCTCCGATAATTTGCGATCCAGGACGATCTCCATATTGCCGGTTCCCTTAAATTCCTCGTAAACCACGTCGTCCATTTTGCTTCCCGTCTCTACAAGAGCCGTGGCCAGAATGGTTAAGCTGCCTCCCTCCCGCATATTGCGGGCAGCGCCGAAAAAGCGCTTGGGCATATGCAGAGACGCCGGGTCCAGTCCGCCGGACAGGGTACGCCCGCTGGGCGGAACCACCAGATTATAGGCTCTGGTCAGACGGGTGATGCTGTCCAAAAGAATCACTACGTCCTTGCCATGCTCCACAAGGCGTTTCGCACGCTCCACAACCATTTCGGATACTCTCTTGTGATGCTCCGGCAATTCATCAAAGGTAGAATAGATCACCTCTACATTGGGGCCTTCGATCGCTTCCTTGATATCCGTTACCTCCTCGGGACGCTCGTCGATCAACAGAATAATCAGATGGGCGTCCGGCGCCGTTTGGGTAATCGACTTGGCCACTTCCTTTAATAAAGTAGTCTTACCGGCCTTGGGCGGAGACACAATCATGCCTCTCTGCCCTTTGCCCACAGGGCTCATCAAATCCATAATACGCATGGCGACCGATGCCCCCGGCGTCTCAAGCTTTAAGCGCTCATTGGGGAAAATGGGCGTCAGATCTTCGAAATTGGGGCGTCTCATAGCCGCCTCCGGGCTGTAGCCGTTGATCGATTTTACATATAATAACGCGCTGAACTTCTCGTTCTGCGTTTTAATTCTGGTATTCCCCTCCAGAATATCCCCCGTCTTCAGCCCGAAACGGCGAATCTGGCTGGGCGCTACATATACGTCGTTTTCACCGGGCAGATAATTCTCGCAGCGGATAAATCCAAACCCGTCGCTCATAACCTCCAGAATCCCTTTGGCGGTAACGCCGCTGTCTAGCTCGGAGGGATACCTGTCTTCCTCTCCCTGGGAAGCCGTCTCAGCCCGCTTCGCCATAACAGGCTGGGTAGTGTTGGATGTTCCCGCGCCATGGGAAGCGCTGTTCTGGGTTCCCATACCGTGGCGGGAAGCGCCGCCCGCCCCGCCTGTACTGCGGCGTACGCCGCCGCTGCGCCCGTCCCCGCCATTTGGCGTCGGCGGCGCGGCTTTGGCCTGCTCCTTACCGGCAGCCTTATCCTTCTCGTCCTCCGCCAGCATCGCTTCCACAACCTGAGCCTTCTTCATCGTGGAAATTCCTTTAATGCCCCTTGCCTTCGCAATCTCCTTGAGATCGGCCAACGCTAATGATTCATACTTTTCTCTCATAAATTCCTCCCGTATTTACAATATCCGTATTTTATCATTCTAACCTTCATACTGCTACCCGGCGCGCATCTATGGACTGCCCAACCGGATTATTTCTTTTTCTCAATCTTTCGTCTAGGGGTTTTTACCTGATATGACTTAGAAAATGATCTGCTATGTATTTCGCTGTATTCTGGGCTTATTATACACCATGTTTCCTGAAATAGAAAGAGTTTTTTCCTAAAAAAAGCGAATCCGTGGCGAATAATCCGTTTAAACTGAATATTGCAGAGAAAAGATAAATCATATATGATGGAACTTAACAAAATGAAACGAGGTACTCCCATGACAACAAATGAAAAAGCTCTATTATTACATGAAAAGTGGAACGGTAAGCTGGAAACCGTCTCCAAAACTCCCGTCAAATCCAGAGAGGATTTAGCCCTGGCCTATACGCCGGGCGTAGCCGAGCCCTGCAAGGTGATTGCAAAAGACCCTGAGGCCGCCTATACCTATACCTGGAAATCCAACACGGTGGCCGTCGTATCGGACGGCAGCGCGGTTCTGGGCTTAGGCAATATCGGCCCCTACGCGGCCATGCCCGTTATGGAAGGAAAGGCCGTGCTGTTCAAGGAGTTCGGCGGGGTCAACGCGGTTCCCATTTGTCTGGATACTCAGGACACCGAGGAAATCATCAAAGCCGTAACCTATCTGGCTCCGGGCTTCGGCGGTATCAATCTGGAAGACATCAGCGCCCCCCGCTGCTTCGAGATCGAAGAACGGCTCAAAAAGCTTCTTCCCATTCCTGTTTTCCACGACGACCAGCACGGCACCGCTATTGTGGTTCTCGCGGGAATCATCAACGCCCTTAAGGTAGTGGGCAAGCAGAAGGAAGACTGCAAAGTGGTCGTAAACGGTGCGGGCAGCGCCGGCGTAGCCATTACCAAATTACTCTTAACCTATGGTTTCCCCAACGTCATTATGTGCGACAAGGTGGGCATCATAGGCAAGGAGACCGAGGGACTCAACTGGATGCAGCAGAAAATGACCGAGGTTACGAACCCGCATCAGGAAAAGGGAACCCTGGCGGACGCCTTAAAAGGCGCCGATATCTTTATCGGCGTATCCGCCCCGAATATCGTAACACCCGATATGGTTTCCTCCATGCAGAAGAATTCTATTCTTTTCGCCATGGCCAACCCGGTGCCGGAAATCATGCCGGACGCGGCAAAAGCCGCCGGCGCCAGAGTAGTCGGCACAGGCCGCTCCGACTTCCCCAATCAGGTCAATAATGTAATTGCCTTCCCCGGCATCTTCAAGGGCGCGCTGGAGGGACGTGCCGTACAGATCACGGAGGAAATGAAGCTGGCAGCCGCCCGCGCCCTGGCCGATCTGGTGCCGGAAGCGGAATTGCAGGAAGACAATATCCTGCCGGAAGCCTTTGACCCCAAAGTAGCGGAGGCTGTGGCCGAAGCCGTAAAATCTCATATTAAACCGTAAGCGTCCCGGCTTAAGGGAAGGAGCAAGGAAAATGACAAAAGACGACTGGCACGGCAAGCCCTACTATTCTCTGGATGCTTACTGTAAAAATACCTATGGCGAGAAGCTGTACAAAATCGCCCTCAACGCCGGACTAAGCTGTCCCAACAGGGACGGCACGCTGGGCGTGGGCGGCTGCATCTTTTGCAGCGCGGGAGGCAGCGGGGACTTCGCAGTCAGGATCGGGGACGATCTGTCCGTCTCCCGGCAGCTTGCCGCCGGCAGGGCGCTTTTGCGCGGCAAACGAACCGGGCGGCGTTATATCGCCTACTTTCAGGCTTATACGAACACCTACGGTTCTCCCGCTTACCTGAAACGGATTTATGAGGAAGCGCTGAGGGAGCCCTCAGTGGCCGGTATTTCCATCGCCACCAGGCCCGACTGCCTGCCGGAAAATATACTGACTCTATTGGTCAATCTTAAAGAAAAATTTCCTGACAAGTTTGTCTGGATTGAGTTGGGGCTACAGACTATTCATGAAGAAACCGCCCGTTTTATCAGGCGCGGATATCCTTTAGAGGTATATGACATGTGCGTCGCCAGATTACGGCAGGCAGATATTCCGGTGATTACCCACATCATTCTGGGGCTGCCGGGCGAGACAAGAGAACATGTGTTATCCACCATCGCCCATCTCAACGACAGTGGGATTCAAGGCATTAAATTACAACTGTTACATATCCTTAAGGGAACCGACCTGGCGTCTTTATACCAACAGGGCTCCTATGTACCGCTTACCCGGCAGGCTTATCTGGAGCTCCTCATCGACTGTCTGGAGCATCTGAGCCCTCATATCGTGGTACACCGGGTAACCGGCGACGGTCCTGAAGATTTATTGCTGGCGCCGCTGTGGAGCCGCAATAAGCGGGACGTCCTCAACAGCCTGCATCATACCATGAAGCTGCGCGCCGCCTTTCAGGGGCGGAAAATGATGTAAACTAAAAACAACAGAGGAAAGAGCGAACCATAATGTCTCGCTCTATGCGCGAAAGGACAGCGCAGAAATGAGGTAAGCTATGAAACAGGATTCCTTAACGCTCTATAAATTAATCATACTCTATATGCTGGATCGCGTAACCTTCCCCCTGACCAAAGCGCAGGTCAGCGATTTTATTCTGGAAAAGGAATATACCAATTTCCTTACGCTACAGCAGGCCACCGCGGAACTAACCGACACGGGGCTGGTTGCAGCGGAATCCAACCGCAACCGCACTTATCTGGAAATTACAGAGGAGGGGCGAAAGACCCTGTCCTTCTTCGGCAGCCGCATCAACCACTCCATCAAAAGCGAGATCGACGCTTTCCTGCGCGATCACGAGGTGGAAATGCGCAATGAGGTATCGATCCTTTCCGACTATAACAGAGCCTCCTCCGGCGAGTACGAAGCCCATCTGAAGGCCAAAGAAAAAGGCGTTACCGTCGTCGAGGTCACCTTGTCTGTCCCCGATGAAGATACCGCCTCCGCAATCTGCGCCAACTGGCAGCAGAAAAACCAGGAAATCTATCAATATCTGATCCGCAAGCTGTTCTAAAAGCGTCTTATTAATGGGCGGTAATGATCTCGCTCCAACTGGAAACGCCGATCACCCGCAGGGCAAAATCCGTATACTTGGCGGACTCCTCCGTATCCACATATTTAAAGGCATTGTAGATAGATTTACGGCTGCCGCCCTGGGTACTGATTCCCAAAGCCAGCCCCTGCGCCACCTCGGATGCCGCGTCCGTCTCACGGGACAACAGCATACTGTCGATATACTGATTCGCTTCTATAATCTTATAGGCATACACAAAAGAGGCCGCCTGTAAATCCTGCCCGGAAGAAGAGGTGTATCCCATTTCGCTTAGGATCACGTGCCTTACCTCCCCGTCCTCCGTCAGATACTCTTCCTTCTGCAAATAATCCGTAAGCACATGGATATTCTTAATGGAAAGAACCGGCGTCGTCTCAGAATCCAGCACATAGGAATTGGCTTTGCCGCTGGTGCTCCATGCCTTAGCGCTGGTCAGCGGATAATTATAGGGGTGCTGAGCCACGCCCCAGTCAATATTGCCATATTCCGAAATATATTCGTTAAAGCTGTCCAGAATCTCTTTAGAGCCATATCCATTGTTGGAATACAGGCTCTTGCCCCACTGCTGATCCAGAGAAATATATACTCTGGCATTGCCGTTAATGCTCAGGATCGCGTTGTAAAAGATGCGGAAAGCCTTGCCATATTCCTCCACATAGCTGTCCGTATCCATATATTCTATATAATTCCACTCGCTTCTGGCATTAATCTCATTGCCGATTACCCAGTTCATGACTTTACCGTGTCCGCTACCGGAATAACGGTTCGCCAGAAAGGAAGCCACCGCCGCAATATATTCCGTGCCCTCCTCATCTGTGGCGTTAAAGGCATAATAAGGCGCGCTGCCGCCGCTTCTCGCCTTGGGATGGATCAGCTCCATATAACTGGTATTCATATCGTTTAAAATAATGGCCGTTGTGGTAATCCCTTTATTCGTCAGAGTGGAAAAAATATAATCGTACTCCGCCACGACCTGTCCGTTAAACGCGTAGCTTCTGCCATTATAGGTATAATAAACCGTGGGATAATAAGCGTTCGTGGTATTGCCCAGGATTCTGCTCAGGGGAATATTGTACGCCGCATGCTTTACGCCCAGGTCGTCCAGTTCAGAGCCGCTAAGCTTCTCCGGGTCTACCAGCAGCCCCTTCTTGGAGGTAGTGCTGCTAAAGGAAGGCGTATACTTGGCAATCGCTTCCGGATTGGTGATATAGCGCGGTTTGCTGATTGCCAGAAACGCCCCGTCCTTCTTAACCGCTATCACAAACTTGGAAAACAGGCGTGAGCTTACCGTGTTATAATTCAAATTGACTGAAAAAGTCAAATCTACGTCCTTCTGTTCTTCCATGATATACTCGTCGCCGGTAATCCCGGATTCATAACTCTTTTCCTCGAACAGATAGTAATAACCGTCGTCGCTGATTGCCACGGCGTCCGCCGACATGGTCACATCCACCTTGCCGGTCTCCGTATTGATGACGCAGCTTTCTATTGTGGCAAAATCCTCCGCGTTTTCCTCGGTTACTTCAATCTCCGGCGGCCTATTCTGAATACCGTCTATCATATAGCGGGCCGCGTCCACCAACGCCTTGGTTGTATCCTTCCCGGCGTTCTGCTTCACGCTGTCCTTTCTGTGCTGGGTCTTGCTGTATTCCGCCAGGGCTACCGCTTCCGTATGTACCATGGCTTCCACCGCCTCATTTTCCAGCGTTTTCTGCGTCACATAACGGTGAATCCAAAGTCCGCTGCCTGTTCCTGCCAGCGCGGCGCCCAGAATACACACAGCAATTATGATTGCCATCTTCTTTCTGTTAATGGGCTTTTTCGCATCTTTTTGGGATTCTTCAATGGTATAGGTTTCCTCCACTACGATGGTGCGTTCTACGGCGCCTTTTTCATTAACGGTCACCGATTCTTCCATCGTCACAGACTCTTCCAGAACCTGCCCCTTTTGTTTCTGTGCCCTGAGCTTTGCCTTTTCTTCCCGCAGCTGCTGTTTCATGCGCCGCTTTCTGGCTTTGGCTTTTTTCCTGTTTTCCGTTGCTTTTTCCTTATCGATAACTCGTCTTCTCTTCTTTTTCTTCGGGTTGTCCACTTTATCATTTTTCGCCATGGGCAGCTTCTTCCTTTATCCGTTTCATATATTCTTTTATTTTGGCCTCATAGCCATTGTCTGTAGGCTCATAAAACCGTTTCCCGACCAGCTGATCCGGCAGATACTGCTGCGCTACATAGTGGTTGGGATAATCATGGGCATATTGATAGCCAATACCGTGCCCCAGTCTGGCCGCGCCCTTATAATGGGAGTCCTGCAAATGCCCCGGTATAGGCAGGCTGCCGCTTGACTCCACCTCCCGCGAAGCCGCGTAAACCGCTTCGCACGCCGCGTTGCTCTTCGGGGCGCAGGCCACATAAGAAGCCGCCTGGGACAGAATAATCTGCGCCTCCGGCATACCGACCCTTTCCACCGCGAGGGAAGCGCTGACCGCCACATTCAATGCCATCGGGTCTGCATTGCCCACATCCTCCGCCGCACAGATCATAATACGGCGGGCAATAAACGTCACGCTTTCTCCCGCGTACAGCATACGGCTCAGATAATAGACCGCCGCGTCCGGGTCAGAGCCTCTCATGCTCTTAATAAAAGCGGAAATTGTATCATAGTGGTTATCTCCGGTTTTATCATATCGGAGCGCCCTCTTCTGAATACACTCCTGAGCCACCTCCAGGGTAATATGTATCTTGCCGTCCTCGCTGCGGTCGGTAGTCATAACGCCCAGTTCCACCGCATTCAAGGCGTGTCTCGCGTCCCCGCCGGATAATTCCGCCAAAAACTCTTCCGCGTCTTCCTCGATCACGGCATCATAAGCGCCCATGCCCTTTTCCTTGTCATACACGGCTCTTTGAATCAGTAGCTTGATATCTTCTTTGGATAACGGTTGTAATTCAAATACGATAGAGCGGGAAATCAACGCCCCGTTGACCTCAAAATAAGGGTTTTCTGTGGTAGCGCCGATCAGAATCAGAGTACCGTCCTCCACAAACGGCAGCAGATAGTCCTGCTGACCCTTGTTAAAACGGTGAATCTCATCGATAAACAGAATTGTTTTCTTGCCGTACATGCCGCTTAGATTCTTCGCCTTTTGCACGACCTCTTCCATATCCTTCTTCCCCGCGGACGTGGCGTTGATCTGGGTAAATTCGGCGCTGGTGGTGTTGGCAATCACCTTTGCCAGCGTGGTTTTGCCTGTGCCGGGCGGACCGTAAAAGATAATGGAACTGAGCTTGTCCGCGCGAATCGCGCGATAGAGCAGCTTATCTTTTCCAATAATATGCTGTTGTCCTACCACTTCCTCTAAGGAAGTGGGGCGAAGCCTTGCCGCCAGGGGAGATTCCTTCTCCTGACTCGTGCTCCGCATATATTCAAACAAATCCATAACCAATTCCCGTCCTTGCCCTATGGAAAGCATGGCCAGCTTTCGCATACGCTTCCTATATCTTATCATTTCCAGCCGCTAAGCGCAAATATAATATACGGAAAACCTGCCGAAAACTTACCCGGAAACCAGTCTGGAAAACTTTTCCGAAAAAATGAGGGAATTTTAATCAAATAAAATTTCATCCACTGTCACAAACTCATAGCCCTGCGCCGTCAACTCGTCGATAATCTCAAAGGCTGCCGTCACAGTGGTCTTGTACTGGTCGTGGAGAAGAATAATATCGTTCTCTTCCGCCTTAGAGATCACCTTCTGCACAATACAGGAAACGTTGTCGCTGCACCAATCCATCGGGTCTATCGTCCACAATACCGGAAACATGGTCAGCTCCGCCTCTATACTCTTGTCCCAGCTTCCGTAAGGAGGCCTGACATACTGTGTTTCTTCCCCTGTTATTTCCCGGAGCACCTCATTGGTCTTAACCAGCTCCTCAATATAACGCGCCCGGTTCTCCTGTCCCAGCTGCATATGGCTATAGGTATGATTGCCGATCAAATGACCTTCGCTATGCATCCGCTTTACCAGTTCCGGATAAGCCTCCGCCTGCTTTCCCATTACGAAAAAGGTGGCTCTTACGCCCCGTTCCTTCAGCCCGTCCAGAAGCTGCTCCGTATAGTAAGGATGGGGGCCGTCGTCAAAGGTAATGGCAATCTTAGGGCTGTCTGCAGAAGCATCCGCCGAGTCCTTGCTGTTTTTATTCGTAACATTTGTTATGTTGTTAACGGTTGTTCTCATTTTGTCCCCCTGTATCAAGATTCCCGCCGTCCCCGCCAACACCGCGGCCATCAGCAGGAGCGTCGCCGCGGCCATCTTACCCTTCACACTCATATTCGTCCAGCCCTTCCATCCGCTTCCTACTTATATATTTATGCAAAAGGCTCTAAACTATGAAAAGGGCGGCGCTATTCCTCCGCTTACCCTTCAGGGCATAAATTCATGGAACGCAGGTACAGACCCTCAAAGCCTTCCTGCCTGGCCAGATTGATGCTGTCTATGGAAGCGATTCTCTCTTCCAGCGCCCTGCCGTCGGCAGTCCCGCAGGCGAAAGCCCGCGCCAGCCTGCAGGCGCCCGCCAAAGAAGCGTTTCCCACCGCCTGCACCCTTCCCCGCAGCCGTGCGGGCAATAATCCAATCTGAAAAGCCGCTTCTGTATCCAGATAATATCCAAACCCGCCTGCCAGATACACCCGATCCACGGCCGGTGCGCCCAACGCGTCCCACAGAATCTCCGCCCCGGCTCGCACCGCCGCCTTGGCAAGCTGCAAATTACGGATATCCTGAGGCCGTATCAAAAGAGCGTCTTGCTTCCACGGCATCATAACGCCCGTTTTGAAATAAGGCTCCGCCAGCAGTCCCGTCTCGTCCAGAACCCCCTTCTCCAGCATCGCCGCAGTAACCGCAATCATATCCGTACCAATGATCTGCGCGCCCGCGCCGCCTTCAAAAGCCGGACCCGCGGCGGTGGCCGTCACAAGCATACGGCTTCCGTCCGTAATCGCCATCTCGCCATTGGTCCCCAGATCAATCAACATGCGGACGCCCCCCGTCTCCTCCGGCGGATCATCCCGAAGCGCCGGGCGGGCATTTCCCAAATCTCCTCCCAGCATATCCAAGGTGTAGAGCCCGGCTACTATATCGCCGCCCACAAAGGCGCTGACCACCGGAGCCACATAGACAGGCATATCCCAGGCCGGACAGCGAATTTCCCGCAGTCCCCCAATGGCCGGGGTAAAAGGGCTGACCCCCAAGGAGGCCATATCGCACCCAAGCAAAAGCTGCTCCATAGCCGTATTTCCGGCAATGCACATACATTTGATCTGTTTGGCAACACTCGTTATTATTTCCCTATTTTCCCCTGTGTCCGGAAGATACGCTCCGCTGTGCCGCCCTTCCAGCGTCTTCGCGAATTGAAGCAGCCCGCGCTTCAGCACCTCCCATACGATCCTTTGCATGACCTCTCCATGCCCCTCACAGGATGCCTGGATTCTGGATAACACATCCGCGCCGTAGCTTCTCTGGGGATTCATCTCGCAGTAGGTATCCGTCGCCGCGCCTGTCTCAATATCATACAGCTCCATGGCGATGGTCGTAGTTCCCAAATCCACCCCTACCACATAGAACCTTTGCGCGCAATCCTCCTGCCGACATTCTCCGCTGTTTAATTCTATAACATGCGGTTTTCTATTTGCAGAACATTCTTTTTGTTGACTATTCTGGTCATTATTTTCTGACAGACCTATCGTTTCTGTCACAATCGAAACCGCTTTCTCTTCCTCTAAGGCTAAACGAATAACACAGTCTCCCTTAGGCCTTGACAGACACGCCAGTCGATATCCCTGTCTGAGCTCCTCCGGCTCCAGCATGCTTCTTTCCAATGCGGTCGGCATCGTAACGCCCTTAATATATTGAACCTTGCATCTGCCGCAGCTCCCTCTGCCTCCGCAAAAGCTGCCGCTGACCAATCCCGCTTTCAGCAAAGTCGACATCAGTGTCGCGGAAGAATGATGTGTCACAATAACAGGCTGCCTTTTGAATCCACCCTGCTCTTCATCCATCCTGTTATTCAATTTTTCGTTACATTCGGTAACGATTGTTACCTTAATTTCATCAGACAAACTGGTTTTTCCCCTCGTCATAATGATAATCAATCTTAGCCAATTTGGATACGAGCTCCGTCTGATCGATCTCCAGATCCTCACAAAGAGCTTCGAGATTTCCATAGAAATCCCGAAGCTTCAAATTGATAAAACTCAATAACATTACCGGATCGTTCGGTATCATGCTTCTCTCCTTCTCTTTCTCAGCGCTGCCGGCAATTACGCAAGCGTGTCTGCAGCGACGACGTCATTGGTGCAATGCCGCAGCCAAGAACTGAAACTTATGTTAATTCCATGGCAACGGAATATCCGCTGCCATCGCTTTCCACACGCGCCATGCTGCCGCAGATCAGGGGTATCATGGGCGGCAAATGCCCGATATCCACATCCAGAAGCACCGGCACATTATATTTTTTCAGCGTCTCACAGACCGCCTGATAGTGATCGATACCAAATTCTACGGCCTCCATGCCAAGCCGCGGCCTGCCGATCAGAAAGCCGCTGCAATGCTCAAACCACCCTCCATGCTCCATCTGCCACATGGCGCGGCGGATTCCCATCAGATTCAAATCGCATGCTTCCAGAAACCAGAGAATACCGTCCTCCTTATATTGTTCCGCGAACTCCGCCACACGATCATATTGGGTTCCAATCAGATTCACCAGGCAATCCATACAGCCCCCCAGAAGTCTTCCGGAAAAGGCGATGGAAGGCTGCATGGAATCCTTAGACTCCCGCCCTTTTCCCGCCAGACTCTCAATATTTGTATTGCCGTCCGGCAGCATATATTTGATTTCCGTCTTTTCCGTCAGATGATAGGCAGCCAGGGGCTGCGCCTCATCCTTCAGGGATTCCTTTTCCCATCTGTCATATCCCTGCATGGTAAGCTTTTCGCCCCGCAGCAGAGCCATCGCGTCCCGCAGTGAAGCATGGGGCGGTTCCATGCCGAAAGCGGCCGCACAGGGTCCGTAGACAGAAGCCGTATCGCACAAGGTTGTCAACAAAAATGTAAAATTGGTATTATCCGAATATCCCATATACCATTTCGGCTTTGCCTGCCTGAGCTTTTGAAAATCCACATGATCCAGAATCTCACACATCAGCTCGCCGCCGCCGCAGGAAATCAGGCAGTCGTTGGTATCGCTGCAATAGTATTCCGTCAGCTCCGTACCGCACCTTTCCGGCGTATTGCTGATACCCACGCCCGACTGCTCATAGCAGTTGGACCCCAGCTCCAGCCGGAATCCCGCCTGTCTCCATTTCTCCTGCGCATGCAGGAACCCGCTCTGATAGGGCTCCACCGCGCAGCCAAAAGAGGGGGCTACAAAGCCTATGACGCCGTCTGCCTGTAAAAATTGTGGGTATCTCATTCAATCTAATCCTCATTTCTGAGCAACTTGTTGCGAAGCGGCGGCGAGAAATCCGCGAAGGCGGTTTCTCGTCTGCCATCAGGGCTATTTGCTTTCGCTCAGAAACAAATAGCCGTATGAAAAATCAGCATACCAGTGTGATTTTTCATACTATCCTCCATGTCAGGGCAATTTATTGTGGGCTATTATTCACGGGCTGACCGTATAAGTCAACCCTTTTTGCGCGCCGCCAGCGTTCCCTTTTCCAGCTCGATCAATATGGTATCCTTGGCTGCCACCTGATCCGCCAGTATCAGCTTCGCGGACAGGGTTTCCACATACTTCTGGATATACCGTTTCAAGGGTCTGGCTCCGTAAACCGGGTTATAGGCGTTTTCCACGATGTAACGCTCCGCCTCCGGCGTCAATTCAATCCGCAGCTCTCTGTCCGCCAGCCTCCGGTTCAAATCCTCCACGATTAAACTGATAATACCGCCGATGTTTTCTTTCGTCAACGGTTTAAACAGAATCGTTTCGTCCAGACGGTTCAAAAACTCCGGCCGGAAATGGTTTCTCAAATCTCCCATCACCTGCTGCTCTGCCTCCGCCGTAATATTACCACTGTTATCGATTCCATCCAGCAGATAATCCGCCCCGATATTAGACGTCATAATGAGAATCGTATTTTTAAAATCCACGGTTCTTCCCTGAGAATCCGTAATACGCCCGTCATCCAGAACCTGTAAAAGTACGTTAAAGACATCAGGGTGCGCTTTTTCAATCTCATCAAAAAGAACTACCGAATAAGGCTTTCTTCTGACTGCCTCGGTCAACTGTCCGCCCTCTTCATATCCCACATATCCGGGAGGGGCTCCAATTAATCTGGAGACAGAATATTTCTCCATATATTCACTCATATCAATACGCACCATATTGGCCTCGTCGTCAAACAGGGACGCTGCTAAGGCTTTGGCCAGCTCCGTCTTGCCGACTCCTGTCGGCCCCAGAAAGAGGAAAGAGCCAATCGGTTTCGTGGGGTCCTTGATTCCCGCCTTGGAACGGATAATCGCCTCGGTGACCTTGGTAACGCCTTCCTCCTGCCCGATCACACGCTTATGCAGCTCCTCATCCAGATGCAGCGTCTTATTTCGCTCGCTCTCGGTCAGCTTAGCCACCGGGATTCCTGTCCACCGGGATATAATCCGGGCGATCTCTTCGTCAGATACGCTCTGATGCACCAGCGATAATTCTTCCCCGCCGATTCGTTCTTCCTCTATTTCCAATTGCTGCTTCAACGCCGGCAGCCTGCCATAGCTTAACTCCGCCGCTTTCTCATAGTCGCCGTCCCGCTGGGCAATCTGAATCTGGCTGTTGACCTCGTCGATTTCCTCACGAATCTTAGACAGCTTCTCCACAGAGGCTTTTTCATTTTCCCACTGTGCCATGCGGTTTTGCAATTCTTCTTTTAATTCCGCCAATTCCTTCTGCAGCCGCTCCAGACGCTCCCGGCTCAGATGATCGTCTTCCTTCTTAAGCGCCGTCTCCTCAATCTCAAGCTGCATGACCTTACGGCGCAGCTCATCCAGCTCTGTGGGCATAGAATCCAGCTCCGTTTTAATCAGGGCGCAGGCCTCGTCTACCAGATCAATCGCCTTATCCGGCAGAAATCTGTCGGAAATATACCGGTTCGACAATACCGCCGCGCTGACCAGCGCATTGTCCATAATCTTAACTCCATGGTATACCTCATACCGCTCCTTCAGCCCCCGCAGAATAGAGATGGTATCCTCCACCGTAGGCTCATCCACCATAACCGGCTGGAAACGCCGCTCCAGCGCCGGGTCCTTCTCGATATACTGCCTGTATTCATCCAGAGTGGTAGCGCCGATACAGTGCAGCTCTCCTCTGGCCAGCATGGGCTTCAGCATATTGCCCGCGTCCATGGCGCCGTCCGTCTTACCGGCTCCCACAATAGTATGCAGCTCGTCGATAAATAGAATAATCTGGCCGTCGCTGTTTTTCACATCGTCTAATACCGCTTTTAAACGTTCCTCAAACTCTCCCCGATATTTGGCGCCGGCCACCAGAGCTCCCATATCCAGCGAAAAAATCTTCTTATCCTTAAGTCCCTCCGGCACATCCCCCTGCACGATACGCTGTGCCAGCCCTTCCGCCACAGCCGTTTTGCCAACTCCCGGCTCGCCGATCAGCACCGGATTATTTTTGGTTTTTCTGGAAAGAATACGAACCACATTGCGGATTTCGTTGTCCCTGCCAATGACAGGGTCCAGCTTCTGGCTCCGCGCCTGCTCCACCAGATCCTGTCCATACTTCTCCAGCGTATCATAGGTGGCTTCCGGATTATCGCTGGTCACCCGCTGGTTGCCCCTCACCGTGGACAACGCCTGCAGGAAACGCTCTCGGGTAATACCGAACTCCCGCAGAATCTCTTTCAGCTCTTTATTGGGATGCTTGATCATGGCCAAAAACAGATGCTCTACAGACACATATTCATCGCCCAATGCCTTCGCTTCGTCCTCCGCCCCGATCAGAACCTTATTCAGATCCTGTCCGATATAAATCTGGCCTCCCTGCACCTTAGTCCGCTTCTGCAGCGCCTGCTCCGCGCGGTTTACAAAATATTCCTTCTGTATCTCCATCTTCTCAATCAGCTTCAGAATCAAACTGTCGTCAATGGTCAACAAACTTAATAACAGGTGTTCTTCTTCAATTTCCTGATTGCCATATTCATACGCAAGCCTCTCGCAGCCTTCCACTGCCTGCATGGATTTCTGTGTAAATTTTGTTAAATTCATAATAACCTCCTATTCTGAGCTAAAAGCGTCGGTACGACGCTTGTGCGAAGAGGCGATGAGAAATCCGCGAAGGCGGTTTCTCATCTGCCATCAGGGCTATTTGTTTTCGCCCAGAAACAAATAGCCAAATCCTTTTTCAGAGGATTGTGAAAAATCAGCACATCAGTGTGATTTTTCGCACCAACCTCCTATTCTGCAAATGCAGCCTCTCCTGCCGGATCAATCCTTATCTAATCGGTCAGCATTTGCACGATCTGTTCTATTATTAATAGAACGTTATTGTATGATTTAACAATATCACCTTAATTAGCACTCGTCAACGGAGAGTGCTGATAAAATTGTAAACTTTTTCTAAAATTTGTGGCAATCATTTTTGATGGATAATTGAAACTTATCTCGTTATCAGACTGACAAGCTCATAATAATTAGCATCCTTAATTACGTCAAAATGATAATTGTCGCCGAAGTAGTGATTATCAGGAATATCCTCGCAAAGAACAAAACCTTCATCATTATAAAATCCATTGTTTAAAAACACCTTAACAAATTCCAGTTCCGCATCTGTAACCGTCTCATCATTGTAAAGGACATTCCAGCATGCCATTCCGAAATAATTCGAGTAATAGTAACCCTTTCCTCCAAATTCCATGGCGGCATTATTTTCAAACATACGGTTCAATATATCTATATCCCCGGAAGTTAACGTCCTCCCAATCATTTCATCCAGGTAAAACTCCATGCTATTATTTGTGCCCGTATGTTCGTATTTTCTCGCGTCATCGAAAACAGCTCCATATTTAAGTGCCATTTCAACCAAATCATAGTCTCCTTTACTCAGTCCAAAATCAATCATTCCATTGAGATTAGCATCAAGGCAATAAATCAAATTCGGAGTATCTAATAAGAGTTCTTCAATGGCCTCAAGATCCGAGTCGGTTACGGTATCTTTTTTAATCAGTTCATAAAATTCCAATTCTTTTTTGCTGGAAATTACTGCTTTTGAGCCATCATAAAGCGTTACTGTTGATATCATTTGGATAAGGCTATACAGAGCCACGCATAGAATCGCAGGCGACATACATAAAATACCCAGTATCATAAACGCACCTGAGGCTTTCCTCTTTCGTACCTTTCTTCCTATTGCAAGAATAAAAAATACAATTGATAAAAATATACCTATTCCCAATACTAACAGGATGATACCCAGTATCACTATGCCTATGAACGCCATTTATTTGTAGTCCTTCGCCTTTTCTTTTGCCGTTTTCTCTAACCCCTGAATGTTTTCAAATAAGCTTGTTCCCGCATTGTCTAATAACGTTCTGCCACCGGAAGTAAGAATAGCTTTTTGTTACTCAAGACATACATATTGTTTGTTTCTTTCTACACTTTCAGGCTTTATGCAGAGATAATGACCGCATGCACTTTTTTCTTTTAGAAATTCAAAATTTGACATATCATCCACTCCTGTCTGTATTTATTTGCTGCTATTCGGCAGCACTCAAAGCTCAATGAGCTCGACAAACTGGAATATGAATCATTTTATACTTCAAATTACTTTCTCTATGCTTTTGAAC
>JAJQIK010000041.1 GCA_021199255.1 Clostridiales bacterium
GCCGAAGCCCCGAAAATAAAGAAACCGCCCAGAAACGGCGGTTTTACGGCACTTTTATTATCGTGTTTTTGTATCAATCTGATTATGGTTTTGTCTACCTCATTCATAATCTTAACGGAGGCTTCGGAATCTACGGCAAGCTGGCGGATAATGTCTTCAATAGTCTTGGCGGACTGATTCGAATCCTCAGAAAGCTTGGAAATCTGCGTTGCCACTACTGCAAAGCCTCTTCCGGCTTCGCCCGCCCTTGCCGCCTCTATACTCGCATTTAACGCAAGCAGGCTTGTCTCACTGGCAATAGAAGCGATCAGATTAACAGCCTCCTGAATCCGGGTAACGGATTCGTTGGTAGTATGTACGGACACTTCAATCTTTTTGATTGCTTCCGTTGTTTTATCATTAGACTCGCTTAATTCCTGAATAATTTTAGCAGACTCTATATCCGCCGTATGCATATTCTCCGACAGGCGATCCAATTCCTGTACGCTGTCCACGATCTTCTCGATCACAGTACCCATGTTATTAATCTGTACGGTAGCGGATTCGATGTCCTCAGCCATGGATACCGCGCCCTTGGAGATATCCTCCACCGCGCTGCTGATCTCATCTGCCGTGTTAGAGGTCTGGGACGCCGTATTTTCCAAAGAATCCCCCTGCTGCTTGAGGGTGTCCGAATCCTTCTTGATATTACCCATAATATGGTTCAACTGTTTTAGCAGCGTCTCCATGGCGTGCGCCATCAGACCGATTTCATCATTTCTCTTTAATACATCTTCGGTAACCTGAAGCTGCAGCTCTCCTTCTGACAGGGAGATCAGTAATTCCTCCGTCTGGACAATCGCGCCCGCAACCTTTTTCACAAACATAAATACAAGCACAAAGGCGATGACAAAAACCAATACAGCCAGACCGATCATAGCCGCCGTCGTACGCATGATCACCGCGGTGACCTCTGTGGAAGGCTCTCCCGCAAAGATCATACCCACTATGGAGCCGTCAGAATTATACAGGGGCTCATAAATTGCGTAATAATTTTCTCCATTGATGACCACATTGGAGGTTTCGTATGTATTTCCCTGATTTAAAACCTGTTCGATAACTTCCGCTGAAGCCTGCGTACCCACAATCCGCTCTCCGGTTTCCGCATCCAGCAGGGAGGTGGCGCGCCTGGTATCTCCATAAAACAGCGTAACATCCGTATCGGAGCCTTCTGTAAAGCTGTCCACTACCTCTGTATTCTCCGTAATACAGTAATCCCCCTTATATAGCAAATCCCCCTCCAGTCTATAATCGCCGGAATCCATGGCGTCATAGGCGGCATGCACGCTGGTACATAAAAGCTCCAGACCGCTCATGGTCTGCTGCTGCACCATCGAGTTAAGCGTCCTGACTGCGTATACTGTAATCACAACCCCCAGTATCAGTAACGGAGCCGCCAGCATCGCCAGCAATTCAGTTCTGATTCCAATTTTCCTTTTCTTCATAGCGTCCTCCTGTTTTTTGTGATTTTTAATCTTAGAACTGTATTTATATAGTATACATCTATTCTTATCAAAAGTACACAATAAATCTGCTATTCTTTCCTAAAATTTGTGCACGATAGGCAAAAAGTCCTATACCACGGCATCACGCGCTCCGCATCATGGGCGAATCTGGCCGTTTCCTTTGATAATGTATTTATAGGTCGTCAGTTCCTTTAAGCCCATAGGCCCTCTGGCGTGGAGCTTCTGGGTGCTGATCCCGATTTCCGCGCCGAAGCCGAACTCAAAGCCATCGGTAAACCTGGTGGACGCATTGGCGTATACGCAGGCGGAATCCACGCCCTGAAAAAACTGTTCCATATGCGCTTCGTTTTCGGTCAGGATCGCATCGGAATGGCCAGTGTTATAGCGGTTGATATGGGCAATGGCCTCCTCTACGGAGGAAACCGTCTTCATGGATACGATATAATCCAGGTATTCCGTTCCATAATCCTCCTCCGTGGCCTGCAAACTGCCCGGAATCTTATCCATCACCGTTTGATCGCCGCGGATTTCCACATGTCGTTCCTGCAGCGCCCTTCCCAGCTCCGGCAAGAAACGATCCGCTATTTTCTTATGGATCAAAAGCGATTCACAGGCGTTGCATACGCCGATCCGCTGTGTTTTGGCGTTGATAATAACAGGAATCGCCTGCGACAGATCCGCGTCCTCGTCCACATAAATATGGCAGTTGCCGGTGCCGGTTTCAATCACCGGGATGGTACTGTTGGCGACTACGGCGTTTATTAAGCCGGCTCCGCCTCTAGGAATCAGAAGATCCACATACTGCTTCATCTGCATGAACGCCGTAGTCACCGCGCGGTCATTCTGTTCAATAAGCTGAATGGCGTCCGCGCAAATGCCAAGCTCCCCAAGGGTCTCCCGAATAACCCTGACGATTGCCTGATTCGAGTAGAAGGCGTCTCTGCCGCCTTTTAAAATCACCGCGTTACCAGTCTTAAAACACAGGCCGAAAGCATCCGCCGTAACATTAGGGCGCGCCTCATAAATAATACCGATTACGCCCATGGGTACTCTGATTTTCTGAATGTGAAGGCCATTAGGACGGTCAATGCTTTCCATCACTTCTCCCACAGGGTCAGGCAGCCCGGCGATCTGTCTCAGTCCCTCCGCCATGGCTTCTATCCGTTCCGGCGTCAGCTTCAGACGATCTAACAGTCCCCTTGCCATACCGCCTGTTTGCGCGATTTCATAATCCCGGCAGTTCGCCGTAAGAATCTGCTCCTGCCTGTCCACAAGCGCCCCCGCGATACGGATAAGCGCCTGGTTCTTCTGTTTTGTGGCAAGCCGCTGCAATTCCTGCTTAACTGCCGCCGCCTGCCCGCCCAGCTTCTCTAAATATTCCATTTTGATCCGTCTCTCCTTCCCGTCTTCTCTTCATTATGTCCTATCAGCCCATATTCCGTCAACACAAAATCCGGCCTGTAATCGCAGGGTTCCTCCGGAATCCGCTCCCATAGCTGGCAATCGTAGGCCAACGCAATGGCGGTCAGCGCTTTTGCCCCGCCGCTGCGGGCCGCGCCCTCATTCCGGGACAGGCGGGCTAAATATCGATCGTAATAGCCCCCGCCGTAACCAATCCGGCGGCACGCTCTGTCAAAAGCCGCCCCGGGAATCCACATCAGGGCAGTCCCTTCTTTTCCCTGTCCGCTTTCGGCTGCCCGGTATGCCGGATAGGAAAGGGTTTGAGCCGGCTCCGGAATCCCCCGGTAGCCGCTGTGCAGCTCCTTCAGGCTGTCAATCCGCCAAAATTCCATTTCCTTCCCCTCTACCTTAGGGGCAAATACCTGCTTGCCGTCTGCAAGCGCCCGCTCCATCAGCCCGCGCGTATCCACCTCGCTGCGGTAGCTTACATAAGCCAGTATTGCAGAGGCTTCCTGATAGCAGGGAAGCCGCAGCACCTGTTCCTGAATCTTTTTGTCACAAGCCTTTCTCTCCTCCGGCGGGAGGGCGTCCCTGCGGGAAAGAGTGGTTCTGCGAATCTCTTTTTTAGCTTCCATACTTTGCTCCCAGATCAGTGATGGAACCATCCTTTTCCACAATAGATATCCGGTTTAACTGTCCTCTCAAATTAGCCCGCACATTGGCCACATAGGCTTGCCGCAAGGTCTGCTGTTCTTCCTTTTCGGCGTCGGTAAGCCCTTCCGTCTGGGATTTGTGATACAGTTCGTTAATTCTCGCGGTCATCTGTTCTACCTTCATATAAATTTCCCTTTCTATCCTCTCTTTAGGCTCTGTGCATCTGCTGTACATACAGGGGCAGATTAAAGCTGTCGTCCCGGTGCGCCAGAAACAGGGTGCCGATATTTTTCCCGTCCAGAATCCGGTGAATGACTTTAATATCCTTACTGTTTGCAATCACCATATCGATTCCCATGCTGCTGGCTATTTTGGCCGCCTGCAGTTTCGTATTCATGCCGCCGGTTCCCGCCGTGCTTCCGGTAGACGCCTTGCCCATATCCATCAGCTCGTCGCTCAGCTCCCTGACCACTTCTATATATCTGGCGTCCGGGTTCTGTCTCGGATCGTCTGTGTAGAGCCCGTCAATGTCTGACAGCAGCAGCAAAGCGTCCGCTTCCACCAGGGACGCCACAATGGCCGACAGGGTATCGTTGTCGCCGATTTCAATTTCATAGGTGGCTATGGTATCGTTCTCGTTCACAATGGGGATCACCCCCAGTTTAAACAGCTCCGCAAAGGTGTTTTGGGCGTTATAACGATTGAGGTTGTCCACAATGGTATTCTTCGTCATCAGAATCTGGGCTGCCACCTGGTTGTATTCGGCGAATATCTTCTGATAGGTCATCATCAGCCTCGCCTGTCCTACGGCGGCGCAGGCCTGCTTAACCGCGATTGGATTGTCCTCCTTCAAATCGCCCATCATGACGGCTTTCTTCCCCACCGCAATCGCGCCGGATGTCACTAACACCACATCCTTGCCCCGGTTCCTCAGATCGCACAATTCCCTCACCAGAACGTCCAGCTTCGTATAGTCCAAATCGCCGGTTTCCTCATGCTGCAAGGAAGAAGAGCCGATCTTGACGACAATCCTTTTCTTATTTTTCATTAATTCTCTTATCTGTTCACTCATGTTCTCTATCCTCCGTTTGAAAAAATCATTCCTGATAGGCAGAAGCGATTTTCTCCGCGGTCAGTATACCGTCCATGGCTGCGGAGGTAATGCCGCCCGCGTATCCCGCGCCTTCCCCGCAGGGATACAGTCCCCGCACCGCGGACTGCCCCGTATCGTCCCTGTGAATCCTGACCGGGGAGGATGTCCTGCTCTCCACGCCTGATAAGAATGTACCGCTGTCATTAAAGCCTTTTACAGTTTGACCAATCAAGTCAATCCCCTCCACAAGCGCCCTGTTTAGAGCGGAGGGAAGAATCTCATGGACGGGAGCCATGCGGTAAGCGCCCTTAATCGAGGGTTTAAAATCCGGATAGCGTTCCCGTATCTGAGAGGCCGGGGAGGGACAGCCCGTGACCGCCTCCCGGTAATCCCCATAGCTTTCCACCGGCACGGCGCCCTGTCCAATCCGGCAGGCACGTTCTTCCAGCCGCCGCTGAAACGCCACGCCCGCAAGGGGGCCTGTCCCCGGATAATCCTCCGGGGAAACGGTTACGATCATGGCGCTGTTGCTGCCAGCGCCGTCGCGGCCGCTATAGCTCATGCCGTTGACTGCCGTCCGCCCCTCCTCCGAAGAAGCGTTGACCACATATCCGCCCGGACACATACAGAAGGAATACACCCCTCTCCCATCGGAAGCCTTGGCCGTCACCTTATAGCTTGCCGCCGGAAGCAGCGGTCCACTGTCCGTTCCGTATTGGATACGGTCGATCATTTGACGGGGGTGCTCTATGCGCAGTCCTACCGCGAAGGATTTTGCCTCCATGGGGACCTGGCGGTCAGACAGCATCTGAAAGGTATCCCTTGCGCTGTGGCCGATGGCAAGAACCGCTACGCTGCCCGCAAGCGTCTCCCGTCCGTTGATCACCACGCCCTCCAGGCGGTTTTGCCTGATCACAAGGTCTGTCACCTGCGCGCCGAATCTGACTTCTCCGCCCCAGGATAAGATCTGACTGCGCAGGCGGCTGACTACGGACAGTAAAATATCGGTACCGATATGAGGCCTGGCGTCATATAAAATATTCTCCGGCGCGCCCGCCTCCACAAAAATACGCAGCACTTCCCGATTCCTGCCGCAGGGATCCTTAACCAGCGTATTTAATTTGCCATCGGAAAAGGTTCCTGCTCCCCCTTCCCCAAACTGCACGTTAGAAGCGGGGTCAAGAATCCCTTCCCGCCAGAACCGTTCCACATCTTCCCTGCGCTGCTCCACACATCTGCCGCGCTCTAGGAGAATCGGCCGATATCCATGCCTGGCCAGCATATAGCCGCAGAAGAGCCCTGCCGGGCCGGTTCCAATGATGATCGGCCTGCCGTTCATCGTTCTTTGGCCGGACGCCGGAAATTGATAGGGACGCTCCGTTACCGCCTGTACCTGACGGCTCCTGCAGCCCGCAAGCACCTTCTCCTGCGCCCCCACTGTCACATCTACCGTATAGATTACCGCAATGTCCGGCTTCTTTCTGGCGTCGATGGATTTCTTCACGATCTGTAACGCTTCGATCCTGTCCGGTTTGATTCTTAATATTTTTGCTGTTTTATGTAGCAGATCCTCTGTGCTGTGTTCCAAAGGCATCCTGATCTGATTGACACGAATCATTTACTTTTCTTCCTTTATCCTGACAGCAGGCAGTTTTTCATCTACGTCCGCCGCGCCGCTTCCATGCCCGCCACGGCGCCGCTGCTCCATGCCCACTGTAAATTATATCCCCCGCAGACGCCGTCTATATCTAATATTTCACCGGCGAAATACAGACCGCTCAGGAGCTTAGACTCCATATGACAGGTCACCTCCCGGCAGTCTATTCCGCCCGCGCACACCTGGGCCTGTTCATAAGAATTGGTACCCTGAACCCTTACCGGAAAGCTTCGATAAAGTCTGCTCAGGGTCTTCCTTTTTTCCGGGGACAGATTCCCCGCTTTTTGGGTTTGCGGAATCTCCGCCAGCTTCAGCAGCAGCAAACCGATCTTTTTATTGACTATACCGGTCACAAATTGTTCCATGGTCTGCTCCGCCTGCCTGTTCCATCTTTCCTCCCAAAAGGACTGATATGCCTGATCGCTCTCATCGGGCATAAAATTGACGGTGACCGTGATTTCTTTATGTTCCCGCAGCCCATATGCAGCCTGCCTGCTCATCTGAAAAACGGGAATCCCGGAAATCCCGTAATCCGTCAGTTGTAATTCGCCCCGCTGCGTGCAGGCTCTTTCCCGCGCAATCCACAAAGTCAGCTCCGCTTCGCAGCGCACTCCCGCGATCTGTTTATAGAACGCTTCCCGGCAGCGCAGGGCGGTCAGCGCCGGTACCGTAGGGACGATTCTGTGGCCAAGCTGCCCGGCAAGCCCTAATCCCTGTCCGTCAGACCCGGTTTTGGGCGCCGCTTTCCCGCCGCTGGAAAGAATCACAGCGTCAAAGGAACGCTTTTCTCCCGCTGCGTTTCCTATCAGAAAATCCTTTTGCCGCTTTTGTATTGCGACAATCTGCTGACCCGTATGTATCTCGATGGAAAGCCGTTCCATTTCATAGCGCAGCACGTCCAGCACAGTGGATGCCTGCTCGCTGGCAGGATAAAGATAGCCGTCCCGGCTCTTAATCCTCATTCCCAGCCCCCTGAAAAAATCCTTGGTCTCCTGAAGGCCGAAAGCGGCATATAGTTCGTCTACCAATGCCCTGCCGCTTCCATAATACCATGGACTTCCCATGTTTTCATTGGAAAAGTTGCATTTTCCGTTCCCGGTAGACAGAATTTTCTTACCGACTCTGTCGTTTCTCTCATAAACCGTCACCAGCGCCCCCGCCCTGGCCGCATGGATCGCAGCCGTCATACCGGCGGCTCCCGCGCCGATCACCGCGATTGTCTGTCTCCTCATTCCCTGTATCTGTTTTGATATCCCTGCGGATACCTTTTCCTTTTCCTTTCCCTTTGATTTGAGCGCCGCCCCAAGCCGTCTCTGATTGCCGTAAAGGCCTAACTGGAATAGGATTCCAGAAAATGGTAGAGGGCGTCCTCGTTTTCGATATATTTCCCCTGTATAATCTCTGCCTGCAAGGCTTCCTCCAAACTGTCCAGCATAATATCCGTATTCATATACAGGGTCTGCTTATCCTCCCGGTACACCACCAGAAAATGATCCGCCGCCATCAGATAGAAGCCCTGCTCCTTTTTTTCCTGATAGTATTTACAGATTACAACCCGGTTCCTGGAAAAAGCGGTCAGTTCTATGGTCTGGAAGCCTCTCTCCAGCTCCGTTAAGGGAGGATTGTCATCATAGGACGCTATTTCCTCCAGCATACTTTCCCGATCCAGGCCGATATATTTTACCGGCACGCTCTCCTCTGTCTCGCTGACAGTACCGTCCGTAAGATTTACTTCTTCAATGAAATACCGGGTATCCGCCGTCACCACCGGAATTTCCTCCACAGCGGCTTCTATGACCTGCTCTTCCTCCGTCTCCGGCTGCCTGTTCTCCAGGACGGCGGACTCGTTTTGCGCATAGCGGTTCGGATAAAAGAACTGCTCCGCCTTCAATGTCAGGTATCCTCCTGCGGCAAGCAGAACCGCAGCAGTTACCAGAAAAAGACTGACGCGTCTTACAAGCTTCATTCCCATTGTTCCTTTCTTCATAGGATTCCCTGTAATCAGTATCAGTCAATTTTGGATTTTTATGCAGACAAACTGCCTTTTTCCCTGTCCTTAGTCATAGTACGCCGATATTTTGACCCAGCATCAGGAAGAAAAAGCCGAAAGGCATTTTTGCCAGCTCCGCTTCGCCAATGACCCTGAGCACCATCAATAAGGTCACATAGAGGAACCCTCCTGCCAAACAGGATACAATAAGCGTAACAGCCGCTCCGGCTGGTTCATACAGCAGTCTGTTTAAAAGCAGAACCACAAGCCCCGACACACAGGCCGCCGCCGCAGGGAAAGCCACATCTGTAATCCACGCCTGACGGTATTTCAGGCGCCTGCACAGCAGTCCAAAACTGAGGACTGTGTGAACCGCCCAAAACAGGATCAAGGAGTAAATCACACCGTCCGCGCCCAGAAGAGCCTTCTGCACCAGCAGATAAGCGGCAGCCACATGAATCAGCAAGGAAAACGCCGAGACAGCCAACAGTTCCCTCACCATATGAATCTTATAGAAAAGCTGTCCGAACAGGAAGCTAAAGCTGCACAATACAATAAGGACGGCACCCTTCTGCGCCCAGGCCACCGGCTCATCTGTCAATCCTTTATAAAGACATTTTACCGCGGCTTCCGCCAGAACCGCCAGTCCAATCGCCGCCGGAAAGGAAAGGAGACATACCTTGCGTATGGCCTTACCCAACCGTTCCCGCATGACACGATAGTCCTCCTTCTCATAGGCGCTGCTAATCCTTCCCACATAAGAGGAAACGCCCAGACAGACCAAAGCCGCGGCAATGCCCACCAGTACGGCGGGCTTGCTGTAATAGCAGCCCCATAAGGCAGTGCGCGTTTCCCCCATTTCCTTCTTATTCATACAATAATTAAACATTCTTTGGTCGATCAGCATAAACCCATTGAAGCAAAAGGCGGCCAGCGCCATGGGGATACTACTGCCCAGAAGCAGCTTCCGCAGGGAGACCTGGGTTTCCGGCCTCTTGCCGCTATCCTGCCCCAGCTTCCTTTTCAAAGTACCAGAATACACGATATAAATCACCAGTAAATATAAAATGGTAATGAACTGGGACAACAGCACGCCCACCATGGCGCCCAGCGCGCCATAGGCGTAGGTATAGGCGTCCGCCTTCAGCAAGACCGCAACCTTCTCACCATAGGCATTAAAAAGATTGCCGCAGGCCAGCGTGCAGACTATCATGGCTATTCCTTCAAGATACTGGGAATGGGCTGCCAATACGCCCAGGCCATATCCCTGGAAGAACCCGCGGAACATACCGATTAAGGCGGCAAATACAATAACCGGGGCAGCGGCAAGAATTGCCATGCGGCTTAAGGGCTCCAGAAAAAGAAGCTCCGCCAGCAGGCGGGCCAGCAGGACAAGCGCCGCCGCCAGCAAAACGCTGACCGTAATATTGATGAAAAACGCCGCGTTCAATACCTTACCGGCGTTTTTGTACTGTTCCCTTTTGACCCGGTAACGGATCACGCCCGACATGGACTTTGACATACTGTAGGAGGTAAACAGGGAAATAACCCAAAACAATTCAAAAGCCGGGGCAAACAGCCCCATTCCCGCGTCTCCGATCACTCTCGACAGAGGGATACGCATCAATAACAAAAGGATATAGAACCAGATTCCCACATTCAGGACCGTTTGATTCTTCCAGTTTTTATTCCTGACATTTAATTTCATATTGTTCCCCTATTCTCTTGTAATGCCAAGCCGGTTCAGCACGGCCTCCTGCCTGTGTTCCATGGCAGCCGCTTCCTCCGGCGTCATATGGTCGTATCCGCACAGATGGAACATACTATGAGCCGTCAAAAAGGCAAATTCCCTGAGAACGCTGTGTCCGTATTCATGAGCCTGCGCTTCCACCCGATCCGCCGATATCACAATATCGCCAAGCAGCAATTCACCGCTGTCAGGGTCAAAATAATCCGCCTCGTTTTGTTCCGCCAGAGAAAAATCTCCCGCCCGCTCAAAGGGAATGTTCGGAAAGGAAAGCACGTCCGTCTCCCGGTCTATATTCCGATAATCCCGGTTGTATGCACGAATCCCCTCGTTGTCCGTCACAAGCAGGTTTACCGTGGTTTCGTAGGGACATTGCTCCATCTGCGTCACCGCGTCCATAATCCTGTCCAAAAGCTCCCGGATATCAAAGGGAAAAACCTGATCCGTTTCATTCTCAACGTAAGAAGTCATAGTACAGTTTCTCCTCTATAAAAATCTTTTTCATCTCCCGAAGCTGTCCCAACGATATCTCGCTTCCCCATAACTCGTCTGTTTCCAGCTTCTTATGAAATACGGCGTCGATCAACTGCCCATAATCCAGCTCCGCTTTAGGGTCTTTGGCAAAGAGGTACAGGATGGAAGAGACGATACAATCTGCGAACAGCACCACAATCGTTTCTTTGGATACCATTTTTTCCTCCGGGTCTACATATTCCTTTAAAATTTGTCTGGTATGGGGCGGAAAATGATATTCCTGACAAACCGCGGATACATTTTCCCAGTTATTTTCTCCCCGCAGAGTACCGATTTTGTGATAATAACCGCAGGCCTTAACGGCAGCGTCGTCCAAATACAGCCGTTTGGCAATCTTATCCCCCAGATACGCCGTATGTACCGCATGATAATATTCCTCTTTGGACATATCCTTAAGCTGCACCAGAAGCGGACATTCCGGATCGTTAATTTCCATATATTTCTCCCGGTAACGGTGGATCACCGTGGAACTGAACATTTTAAGGCTGATCAGCAGCAAAATACAACAGGTCATCAGATTCACCGCCGGAATCATAAACTGCGCTGCGGACAGGCGTTCCTGGGAAAACAATACCACGTTGGCCGTCAGGCACAGCATCAGGATCAGCAGGGAAATCAGAATGGGAAATCCCACATGAAAATCATCGTCCAGCGTACTGAATACCAGAATCCCGGTCAGGCCGCTGATAAAATACAATAAAAAGACGGCATAATCGCCCCCTGTATAATTGACCGCCACAAACAGGCAGACGCTTCCCGCCGCAAGCCCGGTCATTCCGTTGCTGAAAACGCCCAGCAGCACGAAAATCACCAGAAACGGCCAGCCCGCTACCGGCAGATAAGGAAGCAGCACCGAAGCCAGAAGGCTTATGATATACATCATGGCGAATCTGCCATACCGGGTTTCGTTGTGATAGATAAAAAACCCGTTTATTTCACTTAAGGTAAAGGAAAAGATCACCGCGCCGGTGCCTGCAAGCGCCATCACGACGTCCCGGATCAGCTCGTCCGTCCCGTCCCGGTACAACAGGCCGCCCCCCAATACAATGCCGCCTGCCAGAAGAAACATCCCTGTAAAAATCAATATTCTTTTCCAAAAGTTCTTTTTACTTTCTTCCACGGTTATACTTCCTGTTTTTCTGTTTTGATTCGTTGTATTTCTCTTTGGCTTCGTAATCGTCGTATGCCTTGACAATCTTCTGCACCAGAGGATGGCGCACCACATCTCTGCTTCCAAGCCTGCAAAAAGCAATCCCTTCTATTCTGGATAATACCTTCGCCGCCATATCCAGTCCTGACTTGGCGTCGGGAGGCAAATCCTTCTGGGACGCGTCTCCGGTGACGATAACCTTGGAGCCGAAGCCGATACGCGTCAGAAACATTTTCATCTGTGCAGGCGTCGTATTCTGCGCTTCATCAAGAATAATATACGCATTGTCCAGCGTCCTTCCTCTCATATAAGCAAGAGGCGCCACCTCGATTAACCCTTTCTCCATGTTTTTATTGAAGTTTTCCGCGCCCATAATCTGATACAGGGCGTCATAGAGCGGCCTTAAATAAGGATCGACCTTGCTCTGCAGGTCTCCGGGCAAAAATCCCAGCTTCTCTCCCGCCTCAATAGCGGGCCTGGTCAAAATAATCCGGCTCACTTCATTATTCTGAAAGGCCATAATCGCCATTGCCATCGCAAGATAGGTTTTGCCGGTTCCCGCAGGCCCGATGCCAAACACAATCATGTGGTTCCTGATGGCGTCTACATATTGTTTCTGCCCTAAAGTCTTAGGTTTGATCGGTTTACCGTTTATTGTATGGCAGATACAGTCCTCGTCTATCTGCACCAGCACATCACCCTGATTCTCCGGCTCGATCTCAAGGGCGTAATCCACATTCTGTTCTTCCAGCACATTTCCCCGCTCTGATAGGGTGAGCAGCTCCTGTACGATATGCGCCGCATGCTGCACCGCTTTCTGCTCCCCGCTGATTCTGACGGCGCCGTCCCGGTCTACGATCATCACATGAAGCTGATCTTCGATTTTCCTGATATAAGAATCACATTCTCCAAACAGATTCTGCATATGCGCTACAGGCACATCCATACTGACTGTATATTCTTCCATTCCCCTGTTGCCTTTCTATTCCCCGGCCGGCGTTTCCGATGCTTCGGTTTCCTGAATCTGCTCTGTCCGGGTGGTGACAGACCAGACAGCCGCTTCTTCGAGCTGCATACGGACATTCAATACCCAGCTATCATCATTCTTTTTTATTGTAACATTTTTTTCTATAATTTGTACCCCTTTTTCCTCTAAAGTCGATATTATTTTGTCCCATTCCTCTCGCATGATATCATTCATTTCAGCCTCCGTATATTTTCGCTGCACGATTTCGTACTCCTGTATGGTTCTGCGGCCGTAGAAAATGGGCAGATATAAATGATCCAACAACTGAAGCTGGCTCTTTTCCTCGCTGACATCATAGGTATCGTAAGGGATTTTCCCCAATCCAAGGTTCCACTCCTTATCCCGAAAGCCCACAAGCGGCATACTTTTCTGCCTGCCGGTATACTGCTTCTCTTCATATAGGATTTCCCGTTCGACGGACACAGATTCACTGTAACGAAGCGTAATGTCCGCGTCCGCCTGTACAAACTGATATCTCCTGACCGTGGCGTCCTCGTTATAAACCGGCACCGCGCCGCTTACCAGCACCTCACCCTTCTCCACCTGATCTCCGGGCGCTACCTGCGGGACGCCGCTTCGGGTGATGATATAGGAGACGGTTCCTGATTTTACCGCCACCAGATCTGTTCCTGTCCCGTCCCCTTGTTGACCAGATTGGTCATATTCCGGCATTTCGTTTTCTTTGATGTAGATCAGCAGCGTAGTCCCTTCCACCTGTACGGAAGTCCAGGTAATCTGCCCATACTCTTCCCGCAGCCCCTCTTCCAGCTCTTCAATCTGAAGACTGCTTTTCTTCATCGCGGCGTGTACGCCCTGTTCCTCCAGATAATCCATCAAAACGTCCTCTGTCAGAGCATAATTTCCCTCAATTTTAATATTCCAGATATATCCTGAGGTAACGATCCAGAACAGTATGCAGCCCACAAGTCCAATGACAAAGATTTTACGTCTTTGCATTTTGGACACAAAAAAAGGCAGTCCATATTTTTTCAAAACGGCTGCCTTTGTACCAGTCTTTTTTAATAACGGCTTTAATGCAAAAAACCCCTCCACGCTGATATTCATGGTATCGTAATCGCCATGGTTGACGATATCCCATACCAAAATATCGTGATTGCCGCATAGATTTAAGAATCTTTCCGTAGAATATCCCCACACCTTAATGGTCACGTAGCCTTTGATATATTGAATCCAATGAAGCATTCCGATCCCCCATTCCTGCCCGGCTCACTCTATAGATACCGGACGGCGTCAATATTGCCGCTTATTTTCATGTCTTCATTGGTATAATAATCGATGGACAGCCGCTTCCCTTCAAAGCAGATTTTGCAATTCTTTCCCTGTAATACAATCGTCTGGGTGTTGTACTCCAGAATCCCCTTGTAATTCTGAATAAAGGCTTCCCTGTTGCCGGTTACCGTGACAATAGCCGCCCCTAACATGGTATCCTTCGGAAGCTTCAGGGACTCTACGATCAGTTCTCTGGAGCCTGATAAAGTTGGTAACGGTGATTTTCTGCTATTTCTTCTCATAGTTCACTATATGATTTTCAAAAGCATTTCATACCCGCCAATCACAAATCCCGTTCCGCGCTCAGAAGGAATCCCCCACGGTTCCTTTGATCAAAGGAGCCTGCGCAGGCTGCCTTTTCCCGAAATGATACGCCCTTCTGAATCTTTGTTCCGCAGCCCCTAATCGCTCCCTGTCATTGGCGTACAGGGTCGCTAAGGATTCTCCCGCCTGAACAAAGTCCCCTCTTTTCTTGTGCAGTACCAGCCCCACCGACAAATCGATGACGCTTTCCTTGGTTTCCCGTCCGCCGCCAAGAAGCAGGGAACAGACGCCGATTTCATCACAGTCGATTTTCTCCACATATCCCTCCTGCAAGGCGGGAATCTCCTGAATCATAGACGCCTTAGGCAGAAGCGAGGGATCGTACACGGCTGCGGGATCACCGCCCTGTGCCCGCACCATCTCCGCCAGCTTTTCCAGCGCGCTGCCGTTTCGTATCGCCTCTGAAAGCCTCTTTTCGGCTTCTTCCCGGCTCTGTGCCGCCCCTGCGGCAATCAGCATATAGCTTCCCAGCGTCATACAAAGCCGGGTGAAATCCTGCGGCCCGGCTCCCCGGAGGGTGGCGATTGCCTCCTCAACCTCCAGCGCGTTTCCTACCGCATAACCCAGGGGCTGATCCATGTCGGATACCACCGCGATGGTTTTTTTTCCGGCTCCGTTGCCAAGAGCCGTCATTTCCCGCGCCAGGGCAAAGGCGTCCTCCTCCCGCTTCATAAAAGCTCCGCTTCCTGTCTTTACGTCCAGCACAATGGCGTCTGCGCCGGAAGCCAGCTTTTTACTCATAATGGAACTGGCGATCAGGGACATCTGATCCACCGTAGCGGTCACGTCCCGCAAAGCGTACAGCTTCTTATCCGCAGGGGCGATATCCAGCGTCTGTCCCATAATCGCCACGCCGATTTCATTCACCTGCCTTACAAAATGCTCCTCCGTAATACCGGTGGTAAAGCCCGGAAAGCTTTCCAGCTTATCGATGGTGCCGCCCGTATGCCCCAGTCCTCTGCCGCTCATTTTGGCAATTTTAACGCCGCAGGCCGCAACCATGGGCGTCAGGGCGATCGACGTCTTGTCTCCCACCCCGCCGGTGGAATGTTTGTCTACCTTGACGCCGGAAATAGAGGACAAATCTACCATGTCGCCGCTGCGCGCCATTGCCATGGTCAGGGCGGCGGTCTCGTCCGCACTCATACCCTGAAAATAAACGGCCATCATCATGGCGGACATTTGATAATCCGGGATATGGCCTGCCGTATATTCCTGAATCATTTCCTGAATTTCTTCCGCGGTCAGCGCCCGGCCGTTTCTCTTTTTCATAATCAGATCATACATTCTCATTCCGGAATACCAGCCCTTTCATTTATGATATGGTTCCCCGTTTATCATACGATATCCCCGATAAATCTGTTCCAGCAGAATCACTCTCATCAACTGATGGGGAAAGGTCATTCTGGAAAAGCTGACTGCCGCATCAGCCCTTGCGCATACCTCCTCGTGGAGTCCCAGCGATCCCCCGATAATAAACTGAATATGGCTGACACCCTGCACCGCCAGCTGATTCAATCTGCCCGCAAAGGCTTCGGAGTCATACATCGTTCCTTCTATTTCCAGCGCAACCACGTAAGCGTCTTCCCTGATATGCTTCAGAATCCGCTCCGCCTCTTTCTTCTTAATAAGCTGCTCCTGCGCTTCGCCCGCCTTATCCGGCGTTTTCTCATCCGCCTCCTGTATGATCTCCAGCCGACAATACCGGCTCAGTCTCTTCTCATACTCCGCGACCGCGTCGCGATAAAATTTCTCTTTGATCTTACCAACGGCGATAATCGTTATTTTCATCATGATATCTTCATTTCCGGGGAGTCTGCCCCTTATTGGGGCTCTTCAAACAAGGTCTGATAATATTCGTCTATAAAATGGTCCAGAAAGGCTTCGTCCAGATTCAGGAACTTATCGCTGATCAGATTTTTCATTTTCTCGGCGCGCATAAAATATTTCTGTTCCTCCGCCAGTTCCTCTCCCTCAAACAATCCTTCGTCCACCTGGGCGGCGCTTAAATTTTCCTGACACCATTTGGTCATTTCCGTTATCAGGGAATTCTCTGTTTGAGCCTTGCCAAACAGAACTTTAGAACTGCGCATGGACACAACGCCAAACACAATAAACAGAATAAACATGGCGCCCATCACGCCGCTTACCAGATATTTGGTCATACCGGCATTTTGATAAATCGGGAGTACCCCAAAAAAGATCAGCAGTACGAAGAGGAAGCCGATTCCCCCTACTACCAGCAGCGTATAGGCGGAGGAACGGTTGTCTTCCGCCTTGGCCGCGCTGTTTTGATACAAAACCGCCCGCTCCACTGGAACTGGTATGACGGGGGGTATCGGCGCTTCAGAAGCCGTCCCCTCATCTTCTTCCCGCTTCTCTTCCAAGCTGTCTACCAGCTCTACGCCACATTCCGCGCATAAGGTAATACCTTCTCTGTACTCATTCCTGCATTTCGGGCACCAGGGCATATCCGTCACTCTCCTTATCCTGCCTTTTGGAAATCCTTTCAAAATTCCTGTATGGTATTATTGTATAATTATTTTGCGCGGATTGCAACGCTATTTCAGTAACTCGCGGATTCCCTGATTCTTATTCTCCGACTTATCAATATCCATGCAGACGGAGCTGTCGTCCTTCTTCTGCCATACGGAACATTCCCCGATGGCGCTCATATCCCTCCAGAGGTTGAACACGCCCTTGACCGCCACGCCGTTCCATTCCTCCACATTGCCGGTATAATCAACGGTGTTGGCATACATTTCCCCATCGTAGAGGCCGTCCGTAAAATTGCCCACCACATTCTGCAAAATCCGGTCATGGGCAGGCAGCTTGGAGATATCCACCTCATAGTGCTCTGCGCCCTGGCCGTTTGGCAGGTTATCCTCCCAGGTACCGGAGTAGCTGTGGGCCATATATTTGCCCATGGCGTTTTGTTTATTTTTCTGGTTGATATAAAAACGGTACCAGGCACCCTGGCCGCTTCTTACGCCGTGGGACCACTCCCCGTAATAATAACTGTTCTGCTCGTAGATAGCCAGCCCCTCGCCGTCGGGATTGCCCTCGCTGTCAACCTCTCCCTGATAATAGTAACTGTCCGTGTCTTCCAGCTCTTCAGACAGCTTCACATATCGTTTCAGATGTACCAGATCCCAGATCGCGTCCTGATTATTGTCCGCAAAATACGGAAGCGCTTCATTCAAAATATATTCCTTCGTGTAGGACACGTCGCTTTCATCTTCCACATCCACCACAATCGCCGTTTTATCGTCGTCTTCCGCCAGGATCTCCTCTTCCACATCCTCCGTGTCCTCCTCGCCGGAGGCTTCCTCATCCCCGGAGAACGTCGCCACAACCGCGTCGGACGCCGTATCCGTCATATCCTGCTGCTTCTGCTCCTGTGCATATTCCGTAATGCTCTGGTTTAATTCGGCGACGGAATCCTTCTGGCTGGTTTCGCTTTGAGAATTCATCAGAAACAGCATCACAATAATGCAAAACAGCAATAGTACAATCACGCCCAAAAGTACCGCCGTCATATAGGGCTTCTGCAAAAGCGCCGAAACGCCGTGCTCCCTGCCGTCCGTTTCCTGTTCCGGCTCTTCCTCCTGCCCGGAATCCGCAGAGCCATATTCTTCCCCCAGCCCTTGTTCTGAAGAGGTATCGCTCTCCAGTTCTTCTTGTCCGTCCCGGATATCGTCGCGCCAGTCCTGTTCCTCCAAGCCGCTGTTTCTCTCTAATAAATTCATATCCGTATATTCCTTTCATTTGCTATGCCTGTTAGAAAGCCCTTCGGCTCATCGTCCCCATGTGTCGATTCTATCATAACCGCTAATCTTTAAAAACAGACATAGAATTTATTAAGAATTTCTTACTTTCAGGCGGGGCACAAAAACGCCAAAAAGCCTGTCGTCCATTCAAGGGACGACAGACTTTTGAATAATTCCCGCCTTATTGGGACAAATACTGGTCAATTCCTTTCGCGGCGGCTTTGCCGGCGCCCATGGCAAGGATTACGGTTGCCGCGCCTGTTACCGCGTCTCCGCCGGCGTAAACGCCTTCCTTGGTCGTCTTGCCAAATTCTTCCTCCGCCACAATACATTTATGGCTGTTAATCTCCAACCCTCTGGTCGTAGAAGAAATCAGCGGATTCGGAGAAGTGCCCAGGGACATGATGACCGTGTCCACCTCCATCACAAACTCAGAGCCTTCCACCGCCATCGGACGGCGTCTGCCGGAAGCGTCGGGCTCACCCAGCTCCATTTTAATACACTTGATGCCGCATACCCAGCCGTTCTCGTCGGCGAGAATTTCTGTAGGATTGGTCAGCAAATCAAAGATAATGCCTTCCTCCCTGGCATGATGCACCTCCTCCACACGGGCAGGAAGTTCTTCCTCGCTTCTGCGGTACACGATATGCACCGTTGCGCCGAGACGAAGGGCTGTTCTGGCAGCGTCCATAGCCACGTTACCGCCACCCACGACGGCAACCTTCTTCCCTTTCATAATCGGCGTATTGGAATGTTCGTCAAAGGCTTTCATCAGATTACTTCTGGTCAGGTATTCGTTGGCGGAGAACACACCGTTGGACTGTTCTCCGGGAATCCCCATAAACTTCGGAAGACCTGCGCCGGAACCAATAAATACGGCGTCAAAGCCTTCTTCCTCTAATAACTCGTCTATCGTCACGGATTTTCCTACGACTACGTTCGTCTCAATCTTAACGCCGAGAGCCTGCACATTCTCAATTTCTTTCGCTACCACGGCCTGCTTGGGAAGACGAAATTCAGGAATACCATATACCAATACGCCGCCTGCCTCATGCAGCGCCTCAAAAATGGTAACGTCGTAGCCCATCTTGGCCAAATCCCCCGCGCAGGTAAGCCCGGACGGGCCGGAACCGATGACGGCCACCTTCTTGCCTTTCTTCTCTTTAGCTCCCTCCGGCTTAATATTGTTTTCCCTCGCCCAGTCGGCTACGAAACGCTCCAGCTTGCCGATGGAAATCGGCTCTCCCTTGATTCCGCGGATACATTTGCCCTCGCACTGGCTTTCCTGGGGGCATACGCGGCCGCAGACCGCAGGAAGGGCTGAGGACTCGCTGATAATCTGATAGGCGGCGGCGATGTCGCCCTCCTTTACCTTCTCAATAAATCCCGGAATATTAATCGCTACGGGACAGCCCTTGACGCACTGTGCGTTCTTACAGTTGATACAGCGGGTCGCCTCGCACATCGCTTCTTCCTGATTATAACCCAGACACACTTCTTCAAAATTTGCTGCACGTACTTTCGCATCCTGTTCACGGACAGGTACTTTCTTTAATACATCTACTTCCATTAGTCATTCCCTCCGCAATTTCCGCATCCGCCGTGATGAGTATCTCCCTCTTTGGCCTTTAAAAATGCTCTGCCTTCCTTGGTTTTATATATCTGCTGGCGCTTCATCGCCTGATCGAAATCTACCTTATGTCCATCAAATTCCGGTCCGTCCACACAGGCGAATTTCACTTCGCCGTCCACCGTCAGACGGCATGCCCCGCACATGCCGGTGCCGTCTACCATAATGGGATTCATGCTGACAATCGTGTGAAGATCATACTTCTTCGTAGTCAGGCACGTGAACTTCATCATAATCATCGGCCCGATGGCTACGCAGACGTCATATTGATGGCCTTCCGTTTCAATCAGGTCTTCGATTACCTTAGTAACCATGCCGTGTCTGCCATAGGAGCCGTCGTCTGTAGTAATATAAAGATTGCCCGCTACGGCTTTCATCTCCTCCTCCATAATCAACAGATCCTTGGTTTTAGCGCCAACGATGACATCTGCATCAATACCGTTTTCATGAAGCCACTTTACCTGCGGATAGACCGGCGCAGTACCCAGTCCTCCCGCTACGAAAAGAATTTTTTTCTGTTTCAGGCTGTCTGCCTCTTCCCCGATCAATTCAGAAGGGCAGCCAAGCGGCCCCACAAAATCGTGAAAGCTGTCGCCCGCCTTTAAATTCCTCATCATTTCCGTCGCTGCGCCGACTACCTGAAAAACAATGGTAATCGTTCCCTTCGCTCTGTCATAATCGCAAATAGTCAGCGGAATCCGTTCTCCCTGCTCGTCCATTCTGACAATCACAAACTGTCCCGGCTGACAGGACTTGGCGACACGAGGCGCCTCTACATCCATAAGATAGATGTTTGCCGCAAGTTCTTCAGCTTTTAAAATCTTGTACATCCTGCTTATCCTCCTAAATTAAGTTCCCCTGACCGGGCGCATACGCGCCTGCATCTTTATAATGATATAAGAACCCGGCTGATTTTGCAATAGCTTTATAGCGAAACCGCCATAAAATTCCCCTCTTCGTCATATCCCAGACGAGCCGCCTGGCCGGTATAAATCTGTACCAGGAACACCTTATCGGTGCGGCTTAAGATACCCGTGCCGTCATCATAATACTCATAAATAGTAAAATAATCCTCTTCCCCGCCAATCCGGAGCACAGAGCTGAACTGATAGCTCAGGGTACCGCTTAAGCGCTTATTATGTCCGGCGGCGTCCTCCAGATACCCGCTTTCTACCAGTTGATCCACCAGATTGGATACCGCCTGCTGTGTGGAGATAGCGCCTTTTAAGGTAAGCGTATAGGTACGCATGGTTACTTCACTGGAAACGCCTTCTTCGCTGATATTGACAAACTTAAACAACGTTTTCCCAAGAGGCATGGGAATCGGCCCGGTATAAGGAACGCTGTCGGCCGTAGGCTCCGACTCATCCGTAGTATAATAGATCTGGCAGCCCGGCGTGCTTTCCACGGAAATCATGGTAGGCTCTGTATATTCGCCGCTGTATAATTCCACCTCCGGCGCATTCGGAGCCGCCAGGTTAATAATATATTGTTTGCTGACAATCTCGCTCTCAATCCCGTAGTCATTGACAAAAAAGGCTCTGATGGTATACTCGCCCGTCTCCAGGAAAAGCGGCGCGGTATAAATCAGGCTGTTGGTATCCGGCGTGGAACCGTCCATCGTATAGTAAATTGTCCCCGATGTATTGGAGCTGAGCTTGAGCGGAATCACTTCCGCGTAAGTACCCTCCACATAGCTAAATTCCGGCTCCATGGCAAGATAGCTCTGGAACATATTCACAATCTGTTCGTCCGTGCAGCTTCGCAGCAGTTCATTGATCTGGGCGTACTGCCCTTGATTGGCATATATCGTGATCACCTTGTCATAGGCTTCCTCCACATCTTCCCTGGAAAAACCGCCGTCCTCTATAATCTTCATCAGTTGCGTTAAGGCGGACTCGTTGTCCTGCAGCAGATAATAATAATCCGCTTCCAGAAAAAGCAGCTCCGCCACATCAGAATGGCTGGCATAGGCGGCTTCCAGACAGGCGATTGCCTCCGCATAGGACTCCTCCGCCGCATATTCCTTCGCCTTATCAATCTGGTATTCCACCGTCTGCACATGATAGGCATATAGGACATAAGAGAAAAGCGTTACGGCAAAAATGGCAACAAGTCCCATGACCACCCAAGGTCGGCGGGCGCCTTCGGCAAGCTCATCGTTTTTTGCCTCCTCTTCTATGTACGCCCCGTCCGCATCTTCATCTGCCGCCGTATCAACGTCTTCTCCCTCCTGCATGGCCACCAGCGTGGATAAGGTTTCTGTTATGCTGTTTTCTATTTCCGGTTCAAAATCCGGGACCATCTGAATCTCTTCTCCGCACAGTTCACAGATCAGATACCCGTCCTTCAACTCGTTTCCGCAATTCGGACACTTCATAAGCAAATTCCTTTACTACTGTCTGCCAGCCTGCCTCTGTAACGTTACAGATTCCACGCAGTTATGCATCAGCATGGCAATCGTCATAGGGCCGACGCCTCCCGGCACCGGGGTAATAGCGCTGCAAACGGGCGCTACCTCCTCATAATCCACATCTCCGCATAATTTATGATTCTCATTGCGATGAATCCCCACGTCGATGACCACCGCTCCTTCTTTCACATATTCCTTCGTAATCATTTTGGGCTTCCCCACGGCAACCACCAGAATATCAGCCTGCTTTGTCACGGCTTGCAGATCCCTGGTTTTGGAATGAGCCACCGTTACCGTTCCGTTCTCCCGCAATAGAAGCAGCGCCATAGGCTTGCCTACAATATTGCTTCTGCCGACCACCACGCAGTTTTTGCCGGCAATTTCTATGCCGGAGCGCTTCAACAGTTGAATAACGCCTGCGGGCGTACAGGATACAAAGCCCGGCTGTCCGATACACAACGCTCCCACGCTCTGCGGGTGGAAGCCATCTACATCTTTGGTCGGATCGATGGCACGGATTACCGCGTTCTCATCAATCTGCGCGGGAAGGGGGAGCTGCACCAGAATACCGTTTACCTCTTTTCTGGCATTTAATTCCCCGATCAATTGGAGCAGTTCTTCCTGCGTAGTCTCCACAGGCAGCTCATAGGACAGGGAATCAATGCCGATATAGGCGCAGGCTTTCTTTTTGTTTCCCACATATACGCTGGACGCCGGGTCGTCGCCCACCTGGATCACCGCCAGGCATACCTGTATCCCCTGGGCTTTTAACGCTTCCACCTTCTTTTTTAATTCCTCTTTGATCTCTGTCGAGATTGCTTTTCCGTCTATGATCTGCGGCATGATAATCTCCTCCATTCCACAGGGGTCTCCACTTGGGAAGCCCCGCTGATTTTTAAAATAAACCCGTAATAGTTCCCTCTTCATTGACGTCAATCTGGTATGCCGCCGGAGCTTTCGGCAGGCCGGGCATGGTTGTGACCGAACCGGTCAACGCTACGACAAATCCTGCGCCGGCGGATACGTAGACCTCTCTGACATTCATTTCAAAGCCCACCGGCCTCCCCAGCAGCGCCGGATTATCCGACAGGGAATACTGCGTCTTGGCCATACATACCGGCATACTGCCAAAGCCTAAATCCTCCAGCTTCCGTAGCTGCTTCTGTGCGGCGGGCGAGTAGGACACGCCTCCTGCGCCGTAGATTTCACTCGCGACCGTCTCAATTTTCTGCTTCAAAGACAGCGAATCCTCATACAAAAGCTTAAAGCGGCTTTCCTTATGCGCCAAGGTATCCAATACCTTATCCGCCAACGCAATACCGCCCTCGCCGCCTTTTTCCCATACCTCGGAAACGGCGAACTCACAGCTTTTGTCCTCACAGAATTGCTGTACGAAACGGATCTCCGCCTCTGTATCGGTGGCAAAGGAATTTAAGGTGACCACAATCGGCACCCCGTACTTATGCAGGTTCTCAATATGTTTCTCAAGATTGACGATACCGGCCTGTAAAGCTTCCAGATTCTCCTCCACAAGATTTTCTTTCTTCACCCCGCCGTTATATTTCAATGCCCGCACAGTGGCCACCAGTACCACGGCGTCCGGTTTCAGCCCCGCCATGCGGCATTTAATATCGAAAAATTTCTCCGCGCCCAGATCTGCGCCGAAGCCCGCTTCGGTGATTACATAATCCGCCATTTTCAGCGCCGTTTTGGTGGCGCGGACAGAATTACATCCGTGGGCAATATTCGCAAACGGCCCTCCATGAATCAGCGCGGGCGTATGCTCCAGCGTCTGGATCAGATTCGGTTTCATGGCGTCCTTTAACAGTGCGGCCATGGCGCCCACCGCCTGCAGGTCGGAGGCTGTTACAGGTTCGCCCTGAAAGGTATAGGCGACGATAATTCTCCCTAATCGTTCCTTCAAATCCCTGATATCCGACGCCAGACACAGAATCGCCATAATCTCGCTTGCCACGGTAATCACAAAGTGATCCTCCCGTACCATGCCGTCCATTTTATTTCCCAGCCCTACCACCACATTGCGGAGAACTCTGTCGTTCATATCCAGACACCTTTTCCACACAATCTGGCGGGGGTCAATCCCCAGTTCATTCCCTTGCTGGATATGATTGTCCAGCAGGGCGGCCAACAGATTATTGGCGGAGGTAATCGCATGGAAATCCCCTGTAAAATGCAGGTTGAGATCCTCCATGGGAACCACCTGCGCGTACCCGCCTCCCGCAGCGCCGCCCTTAATGCCGAAGCAGGGACCTAAAGAGGGCTCCCGCAGCGCGATCACCGCCTTTTTGCCCAATCTGCCAAAAGCCTGCCCTAACCCTACGCTGACGGTTGTCTTGCCTTCCCCCGCGGGAGTGGGATTGATGGCCGTTACCAGAATCAGCTTTCCCTCAGGATTGTTTTGAATACTTTCTATGTACTGGTCGGAAAGTTTTGCCTTATATTTGCCATACAGCTCCAAATCATCCGCCTGCACGCCGACGCTTTCTGCAACGTCCACAATATTCTCCAATACCGCCTCCTGTGCGATCTCAATATCTGTTTTCATGCGCCTCTCCTTCCCACTCATTGATGATACTATACCGCTTCCTGTGCGCCCCGCTCAGATGGTTTCTTCGATAAACTGCTCAAATTCCTCCGCAGTCATCAGAACCTTACGGGGCTTCGTACCTTCTTCCTCGCCCACGACTCCGGCTTCGCTAAGCTGATCCATAATGCGGGCGGCTCTGTTGAATCCGATCTTAAAAACCCGCTGGAGCATTCCGATGGAAGCCTTGTCCTTTTCAATAATAAACCGACCCGCGTCCGCGAAATACTGATCATATTCCAAGCCGCCCTCCGCAGCGGTTCCCCCGCCGCCTCCTGTTGCGGTGTCCATACTCTTGATCTTTTCCTCTATATCCTCATTATACACATTGCCGATGGCTTGGTTTTTCAGGAAATCCACCACGTCCGACACTTCCTTATCCGACACGAAAGCGCCCTGGATACGCGCCGGCTTCGGATAGCCCTGGGGGTAAAACAGCATATCTCCCTTACCCAGAAGCTTCTCCGCCCCGACCATATCCAATATGGTGCGGGAATCCACGCCGGAGGATACCGCAAAAGCCACACGGCTGGGCATATTGGCCTTAATCAATCCTGTAATAACGTCCACGGAAGGTCTTTGGGTAGCGATAATCAGATGAATCCCACAGGCTCTGGCAAGCTGTGCCAGACGGCAGATGGACTCTTCCACCTCGCCCGGCGATACCATCATCAGATCCGCCAATTCGTCTACAATAATCAAAATCTGCGGCAGCTTCCGGGGCGCTTCGGGATCTCCCGCCGCCTGCATACTCTCCGCCTTTTTATTATATCCCTTTAAGTCGCGCACGTTATAATCCGCAAATTTTTTATAACGGTCCGTCATCTCCGCCACAGCCCAGTGAAGCGCGGAAGCGGCCTTTTTAGGGTCTGTTACCACTGGAATCAGCAGATGCGGGATTCCGTTATAAACGCTGAGCTCCACTACTTTAGGGTCGATCAGGATCATTTTGACGTCGTCGGGGTGGGATTTATATAAAATTCCCATAATAATCGCATTGATACAGACCGATTTACCGGAACCGGTGGCCCCGGCAATCAACATATGGGGCATCTTGGCAATATCCGCCACCACGATCTGTCCGCCGATATCCTTGCCTACCGCAAAGGCAAGCCTGGAGGGAAACTCTTTAAATTCCCTGGATTCCACCAGCTCTCGGAACGCCACCGCCATATTTTCCTTATTCGGCACCTCGATGCCCACCGCCGCTTTCCCTGGGATAGGCGCTTCTATACGGATATCCGTCGCCGCAAGGTTCAGCTTGATATCGTCGGAAAGCCCCACAATTTTACTGACCTTCACGCCCTGTTCAGGCTGTAATTCATAACGGGTCACGGAGGGACCCTGGCTGATATCGGTAATCGTGACCTTCACGCCGAAGGTCTGCAGCGTCTGCTGCAGCCGCGCGGCTGTCTCCCGCAGCTCTTTCCCGGAGTCTGCGCCTGTTTTCCCTTTCCCTTTGGCAAGCAGATTAACAGGCGGGAAGCGATAGGGTTTGGGAATGTTCCGTTCCGGCTCTATGGTATTGCCCGTTTGAACCGTATCGGAATCCTGCGGCTTTATCGGGGGATCGCCGGCTGCTTCCGCTGGGCTCTCAGCCGTCCGCCTTTCTCCTCCCATCGTCCTGCCATTCATATGAATCACAGGTTCCTCGGCAAGATGAATGGGAATCTCCTCTTCCCGCGTATTTCCGGTAATATGTATCTCATCCATGGCGTCGGATTCATTTTCGATATAATGACAGGAATGAGCTTCCCTTGCAGCTTCTCTTTCCGGCCTGTCATACGGGGGCTCATCCTCCGGGGAATTTAAGGTAATCTCATGGATATCGTCTCTGGTTTTTTCAAAGCTTTCCTGCTCCGCTCCCTTGTCCAGCGCCGTATCGATCATAACGCCGGTTACCTTCTTATCCATACGGAGAATTTTTTCATTCTCTTTCTCCTCTTCCCTTTGGCGGCGGAGCTGCGCCTCTTTGGCTCGGCGCTCTTCTATTTCGCCGCGTCTTTGGGCTGCCCTCTCCCTGCGGTAAGCGGCGTCCTCCACAGAGCGTTCGTACACCTTACGCCCCTGTCTGGTCACTCCGCCGATAAAGGATTTCTCTGTGACAATGACAAAGCAGATAATGCCGAACACAAGGATTGCCAGCACCGTACCTACCATTCCCAAAAGCTGATAGGACGCATAGGCAAGAGAACCGGCCAGGACTCCTCCGCCGTTATGGTTTGCGCTGCACCGGCTGTAGATTTCCCCGATCTGATAGCTTTCTGCCGTCTCCAATCTGGTCCCGAACAATTCGCAGACCATGCTGACCAGGAGAAACAAAACGGCGCCTGCCACCAGCTTCCTGGCTGCGATCTGATTGCCCGCGTTAGATAGTCCGAAAGCGATTGCCAGAAAGATGATTATCGGCGCAACGTATGCCATCAGTCCAAAAACGCCAAACATAATATCGCTGACTGCGTTGCCGATCCTGCCTACCACACCAAAATTACATAAGAATAAAATAATTGCAAGGGCCAGGGAGCCTATCATCAAAATTTCGTTACGGATTGCCGCATCCATAGGCTCTGCCTGGGTTTTCCTGCGTGCAGCGCCGGTCTTTGCCTGTGTGCGGCTCTGACTTTTGCTTCCCTTTCCGGTATTCGTTGTTTTTTTCTTCGCGGAAGATTGATTTCTTCCCTGATTAGATGCCATGATAATGCCTCCCAAGCATTAAAACGCTGCCGCGTAAATGAAAATATAACTCAATATAGTATAGCATTTTCATTTTCGCTTGTCATCCTTTATTTTGTGCTCCCTTTTCTTTTATCCACTAGATCATGCAGAGTGCCGATGGCGTCCTTAATACCGCCCACCTGACAGATAATCCCTTCCTCCACCGCCTCCCTGCCGACCAGCACGGTGCCCACGTCCTTGGTCAACATTCCGGTTTCCATCATCAGCTCCTCCAGCCTGGGCTTGGATATTTTGCAGTGCTCGCATACAAAGCCGGTGATACGGTTCTGAATCTGTTTAAAATAGTCAAAGGTCTGCTGCACGCCGATCACCATACCGCTTAAGCGAACCGGATGAATGACCATGGTGCCGGTGGGTACAATATAGGAATAATCCGTGCTGACCGCAATAGGCACTCCGATGGAATGGCTGCCCCCCAGCACAAGGGAAACTGTAGGCTTGCTCAAAGACGCGATCATTTCCGCAATGGCAAGTCCCGCTTCCACATCGCCGCCCATGGTATTGAGCAGAATCAGTACGCCGTCGATATCCTGACTGTCCTCAATAGCCGCAAGCTGCGGCAATATATGCTCATATTTGGTGGTCTTGGAGGAGCTGCCCAGATTGTCATGTCCCTCTATTTCACCAATGATGGTGACTAAATGTATCTTATGGTGCTCCTTATTTTCATCTAACGTAATCTGGCCGGTCTCCTCAATCCGCTCATCTGTATGCTTTTCCTTCTCCCGCTTTTCCTCTTCCTGTTCCTTTTCCCGCTCCTGGCCGGCGTTTGCCTGCGCCTGCTTTGACTTATTCTTTTCCTGGGCTTTGCCATCTTTTTCTTTATGATTATTATTTCCCATGATATGATGTCCTCCAATCCGTAATATCAACAGCGCGCAAAAAAAAGGAATCACCTGTTTCCTGTGATTCCCTTCTAGTTTGCGTGATCCTTTGACGAATTATACATCAAATTACGAAATATCAAAATCATCTCTTTCATCGACTTCGATATCATATTTCATATCCTCGTCCGCCACCGGATATTGATAATCCATTTCCTTTTTGACATGCTTCCTGGGAAGCGGCAGCGGATTCTCTATGTAACGAGTGTTTTGCTCCGCAGAAGCGTTAATCTCTTCGATTTTGGCCTGCACGACCTTCGCCTGCCCGCCAAAGATGCAGTTTTGCAGCCCCAGTCCCGCCAGCGCGCTCCATTGAAACAGCGGAAGCATCGTATAGGGCAGGATTCCCCCTAACGCCATGGGCGTAGGCGCGGTAAGCACGGCTGCCAGAAGCCAAAGCGTATAGTTCTGCTCCTTATGGTTCCTGAAAAATTCAAAAACCAGAAAGGACGCCGCCGTTATCATCAGCGTTACAGCCACAAATTCCGGCATAATCCGGTCTCTGTTGCCAAAAAGGCCAAAGCTGCTCTTCTGCCGATACAATTCCAGCCAGTCGGAAGCTGCGCGGGCAAAACCCGTTTCCCCATACAGCGCCGCAATACTGAACATAACGCACAGTCCTCCCGCGCCGGAAACCAGCGCCGCAAGAAAGGCTCCGGCACTGACCTTGCCCGTATGATTCACCGGTTCCCCGGCCAGGTGCGCTTTTTGGCCGGTAAACAGACCGATCAAAAACACGAATAGTACAATCAGCCGCAGATCCAGATATACCAGAATACCTGTCACAACGCCGATTAATACCGCGCCGCAGATTGTCATAGGCCTGCTAAAGCGATTGCCGCAATAATCCTTATTATATTGAAGAATCAGCAGCAGTCCCGCAAGATAGAGCATAAACACAAAATTGTCAGGCGCAATCCTGTACATTTCATTCAGATAAATCTGAGAAAAGGACAGATACGCCAGAACAATACACGCCGGCAGCTTTCCCGCCGCCTTCCTGACCGCCAGATAGCCTAAAATCATGGAAATAATCTGTATCACAGCCTCAAGCAGCACTGCGGACATCAGTTTATTTCCCAAAAAAGAACAGACCGCGGACACACACAGAACATACAAATAGCCCGCGCCATGCGCAAGCGGCTCCAACTGCCCTCCCGTCCTGACCAGCGCCATATCATAGTAGGACGCATAGGGCGTCTGCACAATGTCCCGGATAGCGGCGGGCGCCGTATCCGTTAACGCATAATAGGTATCGGTATACAGCACGGCGAAAATCCGGCGCAGCAGTCCGAACACCATACAAAACGCAACCGCAAAGGCTTCCAGCATTTGCGCCGTGTGCCGGGACAGCGTATATTTTGTCCTGAGATACGAGGCTGTCTCCCGAATCCCCCAGTAAACGCCCACCGCAACCGGAAAAATAAGAAAAACGCCGATTCCGGCCGCCGGTACGGCAATCGATTCCAAATACAGGTAATATCCCATAAACGCAAGCAGCATCACGCAAAGCCCCGCATATACTGCCCACACTACATAGCTAAACCATGTTTTTCGATAAGTCATGTCGCTCCTCATTCCTGCATACTGACGCCTGCTTCCTCCGTCTGGCGGAAACCGGAGCCTTTAATCCACAGCGGATAATGCCTGCTGCAAATCCGCTATAATATCATCTACATGCTCGATGCCCACGGAAAGCCTGATCAGATCCGGCGCTACCCCGGCTTCCTTAAGCTGTTCGTCGTTCATCTGCCTGTGGGTATGGCTGGCCGGATGGAGCACACTGGTTCTTGCGTCCGCCACATGGGTTACGATAGAGGTAAGCTCCAGGCCGTCCATCATTTTGGCAGCAGCCTGCCGTCCTCCCTTCAGGCCAAAGGAAATCACGCCGCAGGTACCGTTCGGCATATATTTCTGAGCCAGTTCATAATACCGATTGCCCTTAAGCCCCGGATAATTCACCCACGCCACTTTTTCATGGCCTTCCAAAAACTCCGCCACCCTGCCGGCATTGTAGCAGTGCCTTTCCATGCGCAGATGCAGCGTCTCCAGACCCACGTTCAGAAGAAATGCGTTCTGGGGCGACTGGATAGAACCTAAGTCCCTCATTAGCTGGCTGGTGGCTTTCGTAATATAAGCCGCCTTGCCGAACTTCTCCGTATAGGTAATCCCATGGTAGGATTCGTCCGGCGTACACAGGCCGGGAAATTTATCCGGGTACGCGCTCCAGTCAAAATGACCGGAATCCACAATACATCCGCCCACAGCCATGGCATGGCCGTCCATATACTTGGTGGTAGAATGGGTGACGATATCCGCCCCCCACCGGAAAGGATTGCAGTTAATCGGCGTAGCAAAGGTATTATCTACAATCAGCGGTACCTGATGCTCATGCGCCAGCTTCGCAAATTTTTCAATATCCAGTACAACCAGAGCCGGATTGGCAATGGTTTCCGCAAACACACACTTGGTATTAGGCTGAAAGGCTTTCCCAATCTCTTCCGCAGAAGCGTCTGGGTCCACTACCGTGCACTCAATCCCCATTTTCTTCATGGTGCAGGTCAGCAAATTAAAGGTGCCGCCATACACTGTGGCTGACATGACCACATGGTCGCCCGCCTCGCAGATATTAAATACAGCATAATAGGTAGCTGCCTGCCCGGAGGAGGTAAGCATTGCCGCCACGCCGCCCTCCAGCTCACAAATCTTGGCGGCCACATAGTCATTGGTGGGATTCTGTAACCTGGTATAGAAATAACCGCTCTCCTCCAGATCAAACAGCCTTCCCATCTGCTCGGAAGACTCATATTTAAAGGTGGTGCTTTGATAAATCGGCAGCACGCGGGGTTCCCCGTTCTTCGGCTTCCAGCCTGACTGTATACATATGGTTTCTTTCTGATACTGCTTGCTCATCCCTTGATCCTCCGCCATTAATTTTTATGCTGATTCGTAATCAGATATTCTTCTCTTAATTCTTCCATCATGGTTTCATATACTTCCCTGCACTGTTCGTTCCGGCGTTGTTCCGCCAGCTCCACGCATTTCTTAAGATACCGCTCCCACAGATACAGATATTTGTCCTCCGGCGACGCCTCCTTCGCAATCCTCTTTACAATCGTAGGCGCGATGTCATAATACGCATGAACCAATGCGGCTCCATCTTCCAGGCTTAACAGATATTGATCCCGATACTGCTTCATAATCATCACTTCCCTGCAATCCTGCGGTTTCTGTAAGCCCTGGCATACGGCTGTGGTCACAAAACACAGCTTCTGCTTAAAACCCTCCCTGATGGACTCGTAATCCGACGTCTGGATATGGTTCTTAAAGCTGACCGCCCATCTGCCGCAAATGGCATCTGTCAGCTTCCTCATATCCTCTTCCCTGCCGCCGCATCTTCTCTGATATGCCACGATTGCCGGAAGAAAATAGGATACCATATAAAGGTTCAGGGTAAGCTGCAGCTTCTCTCTTCCTGTTCTGTTCTTCGCCCCGGCAAGAAGCTCCTCCGCTTTCAGCGCTATGTAATCCGCCACACAGGCTCTTTCCCGTTCCATCTCTTCCGGGGAAAGCCCGCTGTCCCCAATCGCGTTCAACTGATTCCACACAGCCGCGTTGTCCTCTAAATGCTTCTGAAAGGATTCTTCATAGGTATCTCTCTTAAATTCGGCAATTCTGAGATCAGCCTGCTCTAACAAGGCCGATATCTGATCAAGTGCTGTCTTATCCATCGATATCTCCCGCTTTTTCTCTATTGCTCGTCCCAGTTGTGGTATACCGCCTGTACGTCATCATCTTCCTCCAGAAGATCCAGCGTTCTCTGAAGATTTTTAACGGCAGTCTCGTCCGTAAGCGCCACCCAGTTCTGGGGAATCATCGTAACCTCAGAGGAAATCGGCATAATCCCCGCTTTCTTCAAAGCTTCGTCTACCGCGCTCCACTGGTCGGGAGCCGTATAGACCTCAAAGCTGTCCTCTTCCTCCTGAAAATCTTCCGCGCCCGCGTCTAAGGCAGTCATCATCAGATCGTCCGCGTCCATCTCGCACTCTTCTTTATCCACTATGATAAGACCCTTTTCATCAAACATAAAGGATACGCAGCCCTGGGTGCCAATGCTTCCCTGTCCCTTGGTAAAGGCGCTTCTTACGTTAGCCGCAGTCCTGTTGATGTTGTCCGTCAGGGCGTTGACAATGATGGCGATGCCGCCTGGGCCATAGCCCTCATAAGTGACGTATTTATAATTGACGCTGCCGCCCTCCCCGGCCGCTTTCTTAATTCCTCTTTCTATGGTATCGTTGGGCATATTATTGGCCTTTGCCTTCGCAATCACCTGCGCCAGCTTAAAGTTATTGGCAGGATCCGGGCCGCCGTCCTTAACCGCCACGGCAATTTCTCTTCCGATAATCGTAAAAATCTTCCCCTTGGCCGCGTCGTTTTTCTCTTTCTTGTGCTTAATATTCGCGAATTTAGAATGTCCTGACATGATTTTTGTCTCCTTTGTTCCTTTTATCTAAATATATATATTATCATTTTTGAAGTTCTTCTTCAACTGCATTTCCATTCTTTTGCGTATCCTGCCTCTGTTCCGGAATTTTGGTGGCCGCCACGCTCTGAATCATTCTGTCCCGGACCTCCAGAATCCGGAACTGATACCCCTGGTACTCAAATTCAAATTCCTCGCCTTCCTCCGGGATATGCTCCAGTCTGGAAATCACGAAGCCGTTAACCGTATCGAAGGGTTCCTCCTCAAAATGAACCGCAAGCTTTTTCTCCAGTTCCTCAAGGGGCATCATTCCCTGAATCACATACTGATCCAAACCGCTTTCCCTGATATAAGTGGATTCCTCATCATATTCATCCTGAATATTCCCCACGATCTCCTCCAGAATATCCTCCAGCGCCACCAGCCCCGCCGTCTGCCCATACTCGTCGATCACGATAACCATTTGGAGCTTCTCCGCCTGCATGACCTTGAGCAGATCGTCAATCTTACGTTTTTCCGTAATAAATACGGGTTCTCTCAGGAGTCCCTTGATCTTGCCAATGGGTCTGTTCTTCATTCTCTCGTTCATCTGCATACGCATAACGTCCTTCAGATGCAGAATCCCCACAATATGATCGATGGTCGTATCATAAACCGGGAACCTGCTGTTATGCGCGTCCACAATAAAAGCCGCCGCTTCCTGAAGGGTCATGGTGCAGTCGATGGCCACCAGATTATTGCGGTTGATCATAATATCCTTGGCTTCCTTGTCGCCATACTCAAAAATATTGCTGATCATCTCCGCTTCGCTGGCCTCCAGAATACCCTGTTCATGTCCCACATTGACCATGGAAAGGATTTCCTCTTCCGTCACGTCCTCCTGATCCTCCGCGCTGCGGATACCAAGCAGATACAAAACAGCCTTGGCCGTAAAGTAGATCAGTCCCGTAAAAGGAGAAACCAGCCGCACATAAACATAAACGGGGCTGACCAGACAGGCAATCCATTGATCCGGATATTTGGCCGCGGCCTTTTTGGGAACCAGCACGCCGAAGGTCATCACTATGTATAACAAAAACATTGTTACGATCACAGCCGTCGCCGCCACAATCAGCCTGATATGCCAGTTGCGCAGCGCCGCAATGTAATTTACCGCCAGCCGGTACGTCACATAGCCGAAATAGCTGTTAACGCGGTATAGGATCAGCGCGCCTAATATGAGATTGATGGTAATCACGCCAAGCTGTATGGCATTGGCATACCGGGCATGATGTTCCAGCATATAATTCAGCCGTTCCCGCTTTCTTTTCTGCTTTCCGGTCTCTTCCTTTTCCTCCCAGTCGCTCTCCTCTGCTTCCGTGATTTTCCGGTTCTGCATGGCGGAACTAAAGCCATAGAAAACCATCTCCAGAATCAGCAACACAATAAATCCGGCTATACTGCCGCTATTCGCACCGCCGTCGTCCATATCGATTGTTCTTCCTTTCCTCTTGTAGTTAAATGAATCGTAAATTAAAGCCATCATATCAAGGAATAGAATACGTGTCAAATCCCGCCCGCTTTATGTATGAAGTTCCAGGCTGACCATTAATCCTTCGTTTACCGCTTGCATAATATCCTGATCCAAATGGCAGATTCTATCCTTTAATCTTTTCTTGTCGATCGTCCGAAGCTGCTCCAGCAAAATGACTGAGTCCTTGACCATGTCATATTTTCCCGCGTTTAATTCGATATGGGTAGGCAGCTTCGCCTTGTTCATTTTAGAAGTAATTGCCGCGCAGATCACCGTAGGGCTGTGTTTATTGCCTACGTCGTTCTGTATAATCAATACCGGTCTGACGCCGCCCTGTTCTGAACCGACCACCGGCCTTAAATCAGCATAATAGATATCTCCTCTTCTCATTACCACACACTTCCTTCAATCATTCTAGCAAGCTGACAGGTTCGCGGCCAGACCGCCCTGTCGGCTTCCAGCAATAGTATTGCCATTTTCTCCAAGGGTATACATGATAATTGATTCCATCAAACAATCTATTGTGAGGGATACGGCAGACGGCTCGGCGTAAACACATCAGCGGTAGTCCTGGTAATAATCCTTTACGGACACGATCTTTCCCTGTCTGGTAAAGACCCGCGGGATTCTTTTCCCCAGATCGCAGGCCAGCTCATAATTGAATCTGCCGGACAGTTCCCCCAGCGCTTCCATGGTGATTGCTTCCGCACCGTCCCCGCCGATCAGCGTTACCTCGTCGCCCTGCCTGGCGTCCGGAATATTTTCCAGGCTGACCATAAACTGATCCATGCAGACTCTGCCTATAATGGGGGCCTTTCTTCCCCGGAGCAGGACATAGCCCTTATTAGAAAGCCCTCTGGGGTATCCGTCCCCATATCCCACCGGGATCGTTGCCACACGCAGCTTTTGGGAGGTCACATAAGTACCGCCGTAGCTGACGGCCACATTCGCTTCCACATCCTTGATATAAACAATATGGCTTTTCAGAGACAATACGGGGCGGAGCAGGATCCGCTCCCTGGATACCTCCGCGGAGGGCCACAGGCCATAGAGGGTAATACCGGCTCTGACCAAATCCATATTCGCCTCCGGCAGTTCTATAATCCCCGCGCTGTTGGAACAATGCTTCACCGGTATCCGGACTTTCAAGCGTTCCTCCGCCTGCCTGATAAAATCCTGCATCCGCGCAAGCTGCTCTCTGGCGGAGGTTTTATCCGCCTCATCCGCCCTCGCGAAATGAGTAAATATTCCTTCTACTTCAATCCCTTGCGTGCCAAACGCTTTCTGCACAAACGCAAGCCCGCTCTCATCGGGTCTGATTCCCACTCTGGTCATGCCGGTATCTACCTTGATATGCACCCTGGCGCTTTTATGGAGCTTTTCCGCGCAGGCGGCAAGCTCATCGAGGGTATCCTCTCTGAACACGGCGGGTCTGATATCCTGTAAAATCAAATCCTCATAACAATAAGGGAAGGTATACCCCAAGACCAGAATCGGCTTGCGCAGCCCGGCATGGCGCAGAATAAGCGCTTCCTCCGCGGTAGCTACCGCATAGCCAAACACATAGGGAAGCTGCTCCAGCTCCCGCCCGATGGGAACCGCCCCATGCCCGTATCCATCGGTCTTAATAACGCCCATCATCTGGGTTCCCGGCCTCAGATGAGCATGCATCTGTTCCATATTATAATGGACGGCGTCCAAATCAATCCTCGCGTAAACCCTCTGGTAGTTCTCTAACATTTCTGCTCCTGTACCCCCTTCTTTTCCATCACATAGCTGATCTGTTCTATCATATCGGTCGCCATCATGGAACGGCGGGATTTCCTGCGCGCCGCCAGATCGCCCGCCGCCCCATGCAGATACACCCCGCAGACCGCGGCTTCTAAGCCGTTCCTGTTCTGGGCTAACAGTCCCGCGATCATTCCGGCAAGCACATCGCCGCTTCCCGCCGTTGCCATTCCGTCGTTGCCTGAGGTGTTGAGATAATGCTCCTTTGCGCCGGGCGCCGTGACCACTGTCCTGGCATCCTTACATACGACAACAGCCTGCAGCCGTTTAGCCAGCTCCAGCGGATACCGCAGCAAATGCTCCTTTGCCTGAGCCACGCTGCAGCCGTACAACCGGGCAAATTCTCCCAGATGAGGCGTAAGAATCACCGTTCTTCCGCTCCTGCCCGCAAGCTCTGCCTGTTGCCGCAGATCCTGCCTGCGCGCAAGCAGATTAATCCCATCGGCATCGATCAAAATCGGCAGGTCACAGCAGGTCAGACACTTTTCCAAAAGCTCCCCCGCCAGATTTCCAACGCCCAGCCCAGGACCAATCAGAATCACATCCGCCCAGTCCAGGGCTTCCAGAAACGCCTCCCAAAAGCTTGCTCCCGGCTTCTCTTCCCCGTCCTCCTGATAGGTCAGCAGCATGCCCTCCGGCACCGTCTGCAAAAGAACGTCCCGGTTCTCTGCGGCGGTCACCGTCTTCACCATGCCGGCTCCGGCACGAAAGGCGCTCTGGGCAGCCAGCACTGCCGCGCCGCAGGTTTGGCTGCTTCCTGCGACCACCAGAACCTTGCCGAAGGAGCCTTTATGGCCGTCCGCCTTCCTGACAGGCAGCAGGGTTTCTCCGCTTTCCCCACATAAGGTATACCACCGGGGCGCGGCTCCCAAAAAGCTGCGCTCATTGATTCCCATTTCCCGGCAGACCACCTGACCGCAATACTCTGCGGCCGGGTACAGCATCTGTCCCAATTTATAGAATCCATAGGTAACCGTCATATCCGCTTTCACGGCGCAGCCCCGGATACTGCCGTCGTCAGCGCAGATACCGGAAGGGATATCCACGCTGCACACAAAGCCTTTCATCTGATTGATCTGCGCAATCGCCCGGGCATGACTGCCTGTTACCTCCCGCGATAAACCGATTCCGAATAAAGCATCAATTACTATATCATATTCAGCTTCCTCTATCGCGCTATCCACAGACAGCCCATATTGTGACAGAATTGCCATCTGCGCAGCCGTTTCCCGGCTGCACCCCGCAGGATCTCCAATCAGGACAAATTTCACGCGGCAGCCCGCAAGCGCCAGCAGCCTGCCTATGGCCAGCCCATCGCCGCCATTATTGCCGCAGCCCGCCGCCACCAGCGCGCTCCGGGGGATTCCCGCACAGCTTTTCTCCAGCTCCTCCACTGTCACAAGGGCGGCTCTCTCCATCAGTACAAGAGATGGAATCCCGATCTGTTCTATGGTATTTGTGTCATAACGCTTCATCTCGGAAGCCGTCGTCAGATATCGCTTCATGCAAACCCCTTTCTCTCCCGCGCAAGCCAAAAAAAGCGCCAAAATCTCATGATTTCGGCGTGCTTTCATTATTTTCTTTCTTCTGGGCGTTCTCCGCCGCTTCCCCCGCGGAAACTGCCGGCTTCTTATATTTCTCTTCCGGATTATATTTCATATCGAATAATTCTATCACATCTGCGCCGAAAATATCATGCATATAGGAATAGAGCTGACGGTTCATCGCCTCTTTTTCCTGCTTGCGAATCACCTTTTTCTTCAATTCGCGGCGGATATTACCAATCCATTCTTCAATCTCCTCCAGCTCCGCCGTATTCTGCTGCAGCTTTTTATAACATACTTCCATTGTAATGAGCATCAACTGATTATTTAACTGGTTAATCCGCCTTGGCAGATCCACAGCCTCTTCCTCATATGCCGCTATCTTCTCATTACATTCATTGATCAGGCGCTTATGGTCAGCCATATCCTTTTCCTGCTTTTTGCTGGGCTGATCGCCCATCTCATCGGCCAGAATCACAATCTCGTCCATCAGCTTTTTTTTCAGCTTTTTAATCTCCTTGCCCTCTGTATTGACTTTGCCCTGACGCTTCAACAGTTGATTCAATTCCTTTTCCATGCCTTTGATCTCAGGGGAATACTCCGCCTGCGTAAAAAGCCGGTGCCATTTGTGATCCAGTGTTAAAACAGGAATCTTTTTGCCGATCAACGCCGGCCGAAAGACTTCCTCCATTCTTGACATAGCGTTCCATACCTTCCTTCTGTATAGACTGCCCTGTACCGCCGATTATTTCTCGGTTTGGTGAGAAGACAGATTATAGGATAACTTCATCAGGCTGTCCGACAAGTGCACGTTCTCCACCTGTATCCCCTTGGGCACATGCAAATCCACATGGGCAAAATTCCAAATTCCCTTGATGCCGTAGCTGACAAGCTGCTCCGCCACTTCCACGGCGCTGGCCTTAGGAATCGTCAGGACGGCAATATCAATATCGTTCTCCTGGACGAAACGCGCCATTTCCTGCATGGGGCGCACGGTAATCCCGCGAATCTGTCTGCCGCAAACATCCGGGTTATTGTCAAAAATCCCGCGGAACAGAAAGCCTCTGCGCTCAAAATTCATATAATTGACCAGTGCCTGTCCCAAATGCCCCGCGCCGATAATAATCAGGTTGTGCTCCTTGTCCAATCCCAGAATCTTACCGATCTCTTCATATAAATATCCCACGTTATAGCCGTAGCCCTGTTGTCCGAAGCCGCCGAAATTATTCAGATCCTGCCTGATCTGGGACGCGGTTACCCGCATAATATCGCTTAATTCCTGTGAAGAAACTCTCTCTATCCCCTCGTCCTTAAGTTCCCCAAGATATCTGAAATATCTGGGTAAGCGGCCAATAACAGCCTGCGAAATTTCTTTTTCTTCCACGCCGCTCCCTCCCCGAACTTATTTTATTGTACTCGATCTTAGTATACCGCTCTGTTAAAAATATGTCAATGAATTGACAGCCGTCCTTTCGACTTGTAAACTAATAATTGCTGCATGGACCGACCGCAGCGATCATACGAAAGGCGTGGTAACTAACAATGATTCTTTCCGTCAGTAATATTGAGAAATCCTTTAACGAAACACCTATTCTCAGCAATATATCCTTCCATATTGAAGATTACGATAAAGCGGCCATCGTAGGCGCAAACGGCGCCGGTAAGACCACTCTGCTGCGCATTATTATGGGGGAGCTTAACGCCGACGAGGGCGCCGTGACTCTTTCCAAAGACAAGACGGTGGGCTATCTGCCCCAGCATGCGGCGGTATCCGGTGAAAATACCATCTATGAGGAGCTGCTCTCTGTCAAACAGGAGATTCTGGATATGCAGCAGCAAATCCATTCGATTGAATTGCAGATGAAAAACGCTTCTGATGAAAGGCTGGAAAAGCTGATGAATACCTACGCCGCCCTGACCCATGCCTTTGAGCAGGCCAACGGCTACGCCTGTCAAAGCGAGCTGACTGGCGTGTTAAAGGGTCTTGGCTTTGGGGAAGAAGAATTTTCCCACTCCATCGCCACCCTCTCCGGCGGCCAGAAAACCCGCGTGGCGCTGGGAAAGCTGCTTTTGCTGAAGCCAAACCTGATTATTCTGGACGAACCCACCAACCATCTGGATCTGGCTTCCATCACATGGCTGGAAACTTATCTGCTGAACTATAAAGGCGCGGTCATCATCGTCTCCCACGACCGTTACTTCTTAGATCGAATCGCCAATAAGGTGATTGAAATCGATCATACCAGGGCAACCGTCTTTACCGGCAATTACTCCGCCTATGCCGCCAAAAAAGAAATTCTGCGCACGGCACAATACAACGCCTATATCAAACAGCAGGCTGAAATCAGACATCAGGAGGAAGTCATTGAGAAATTAAAATCCTTTAACAGGGAGAAATCCATCAAACGCGCCGAGAGCCGGGAGAAGAAGCTGCAAAAAATCGAGCTTGTGGATAAGCCTGCAGAGACGCGCGCCGATATGCGCCTGCGGCTGGAGCCCAAATATATCAGCGGCAACGATGTGCTCCATGCGGAGGGCCTGTCCAAATCCTTCGGCGGCCTTAACCTGTTTACCAACCTTCATTTCGATATCAGACGGGGCGAACACGCAGCCCTCATCGGCGACAACGGCACCGGCAAGACTACGATACTCAAGATCATCAACGAACTGACCGCCGCAGACAGCGGCACTATCCGTCTGGGCGCAAACGTACAGATTGGTTACTACGACCAGGAGCACCATGTATTACACATGGACAAAACCATCTTTGAAGAAATCGCCGACGATTACCCCACCCTGACCAACACCGAAATCCGCAACACACTGGCGGCATTTCTCTTCACGGGGGAGGACGTCTTTAAAAAGGTCAAAACCCTAAGCGGCGGCGAACGGGGAAGAGTCTCCCTTGCCAAGCTGATGCTGTCGGAGGCTAATTTCCTGATCCTGGACGAACCCACCAACCATCTGGATATCATTTCCAGGGAAATTCTGGAAAACGCCCTGAACGCCTATACCGGCACCGTGCTGTATGTATCCCACGACCGCTATTTTATCAACAAAACCGCCAGCCGGATTCTGGAGCTGAACCAAAAGGAGCTTGCGGATTATCCGGGCAATTATGAATATTATCTGGAAAAGAAAATGGAAAAAGCGGATGTTCAGGCTCCCGACGCGTCCTGCGCCAGGGAACCGGCTTCCGAGAGCAAGCTGGACTGGAAGGCCCGTAAAGAATTACAGGCCTCCCAGCGCAAGAAAGAAAACGACCTGCGTAAATGCGAAGAACGCATTGAACAACTGGAGACGCGCAATGCCCAGATTGAACAGCAGATGGCCTCTCCGGAGATATGTACCAACGTGGCGAAGCTACAGGAGCTTAACCTGGAAAAGGAGCAAAACGATAGGTTGCTAAACGATCTGTATGAACAGTGGGAAATCCTTTCCGAGCCCTGATTCCCGTCAGCCCGGGCCGCTACCGCCCTTCGCCCTTACATCGTCTCAAGGGTTTCCCTGACCGCCTTGATAAAGCCTTCGCTGTTTAAGACCGTCACGTCCTTCAGGGAAGTAATCAGTGCCAGATCCTTCGTCATCTTGCCGTCCTCAATGGTTTGAATGGTAGCCCTCTCCAACCGATCCGCAAACGCCATCAGTTCCGGGCTGCCGTCTAACTCGCCGCGCTTTTTCAGCGCCCCGGTCCACGCGAAAATCGTGGCCACAGAGTTGGTGGACGTCTCCTCTCCCTTCAGATGCTTATAGTAATGTCTCTGTACAGTGCCGTGCGCCGCTTCGTACTCATACACGCCGTCCGGGGATACCAGCACGGAGGTCATCATGGCAAGAGAACCGAAGGCGGAGGAAACCATATCGCTCATCACATCGCCGTCATAGTTCTTGCAGGCCCAGATAAAGCCGCCCTTCGCTTTCATCACACGGGCTACCGCGTCGTCGATCAGCGTATAGAAATACTCAATACCGGCCTGTTCAAACTGCTGCTGATACTCGGCGTCATAAATCTCCTGAAAAATATCCTTAAAGTTATGGTCATATTTCTTGGAAATCGTGTCCTTCGTGGCGAACCAGAGATCCTGCTTCGTATCCAGCGCATAGTTAAAGCACGCCCGTGCAAAGCTCGCAATGGATTTGTCCGTATTGTGGATTCCCTGAATAATGCCCGCTCCGGTAAAATCATGAATCGTCTCGCGGATTTGGGCGCCGTCCTGGGCGGTAAATACCAGCTCCGCCTTACCGGGGCCTGGCACCTTGATCTCCGTGTTTTTATACACATCTCCATAAGCATGACGCGCCAGCGTAATCGGCTTTTCCCAGTTTTTCACACAGGGCTCGATTCCCTTGACAATAATCGGCGCGCGGAACACGGTCCCGTCCAGAGCCGCACGGATCGTCCCATTGGGGCTTTTCCACATCTCCTTCAAATGATATTCTGTCATTCTGGCGGCATTGGGCGTAATCGTCGCGCATTTCACGGCCACGCCGTATTTCTTCGTCGCCTCCGCAGAATCGATGGTAACCTGGTCGTCAGTCTCATTGCGGTGCTCCAGACCCAGATCGTAATACTCGGTTTTTAAGTCGATATAAGGAAGCAGCAATTCCTCCTTAATCATTTTCCAGAGGATTCTGGTCATCTCGTCTCCGTCCATCTCCACGAGAGGTGTTTTCATTGTAAGCTTTTCCATAGTCGTACCTGCCTTTCGCTTTTTATTGTAGAACCTATCCGGCTTCCTTCCCGACGGTTCGTTACATTTTGTCTACATTCTCTTCCCCGTAGATTTCCTTCAGTCCGTTCTTAAGCATATTATCGTATGCGTTGATCATGTGCTGGTTGGCAAGCTGCTCCGCTTTGTCCGCGTCCCCCGCTTTGATGGCCTCCATAATCTGCCGGTGCTCATTATTGGAGGCTCTGCCCCTGGTATTATTGGAAAGGGTCTTCTGACGCACCCGGAGCACATACTGATGGTAATCCTTCAGGGCATGCTCCAGCATCTTGGAATCGCAGGCTTCATAGAGGATATCATGAAATCGGTTATCCAGCTCCGCCATCTGATCCATGTGCCCCTTCTGCGCATGAAATTCAGCCAGATAGATATTTTCCTCCATCTCCTCCATCTGCTCTTTCGTGATTTTTTCGGTGGCAAGCCGCGCGCAAAGCCCTTCCAGCAGGGAACGGATCATATAAATATCCTTGACGTCTTTGGCCGTAATACTGGTGACATAGGCTCCCTTGTTGGGAACGATTTGAATCAGTCCCTCCAGCTCCAACTGGCGGAACGCCTCCCTGACCGGGGTACGGCTGACGCCCAGCTCCTCGCCGATGGCCACCTCCTTCAATTCCTCATGCTCCTTATATCTGCCGCTTAAGATATCCTCCCGCAGCTTCTGAAATACACGCCCGCGCAGGGAATACTTATCATTTACATCGTGCTTGATATCATAATTAGCCATTTATTTTATACAATTCTCCTTTTCTCTTCTCCATAACCAGGCAAAGGCAGCTTCAATTCCCCGCAGGTTTTTGCGATCTGCGATACCAGCTCCTCATCGGTCAGCACCGTCACCCGCCCGGAAGCGTACTCCTCGTCCACCCATACCTTTATCGCCCTGACTAACTCGCAGTTCTTATCTAACTGCTCGTCCTCCTTCAGCCGGTAATAGGTGTTGATCCAATGGGCAATCCCGGCGAGCCCGGAGGTATTGGATACGGCGCAGAGCACAGGTCTGTTCAGGAACTTCTCCGTATCGAAAATATTATAGATTTCTTCATTCTTGAGCAGGCCGTCCGCGTGGATACCCGCCCTGGTCACATTGAAATTCTTCCCCACGAAGGGCGTTCTCGGCGGAATCTCATAACCGATCTCCTTTTCATAATATTCGGCAAGCTCCGTAATCACCGTAGTATCCATGCCGTTTAAGTCTCCCTTAAGCTGGGCGTATTCGAATACCATGGCCTCCAGCGGCGTATTGCCGGTTCTCTCCCCAATCCCGAAAAGCGAGGTATTGATACCGGAACAGCCGTATATCCATGCCGTCGTGGAATTAGATACCGCCTTATAGAAATCATTATGTCCATGCCATTCAATCAGGCTGTGGGGAACCCCCGCGTGCGTATGCAGCGCATATATGATTCCCTGTACGCTTCTGGGAATAACCGCGCCGGGATAATTGACGCCGTATCCCATCGTATCGCAGGCGCGTACCTTAATGGGAATCTGATACTGCTCCATTAATTTCATCAGCTCCATACAGAAGGGCACCACATAACCGTAAATATCCGCCCTTGTAATATCCTCCAGATGGCATCTGGGACTGATGCCTTCCTCCAGGCAGTCGCGAATCACGCTCAGATAATGCTCCATAGCCTGTCTTCTGGTCATTTTCAGCTTGAGGAAGATATGATAATCGGAACAGCTTACCAGAATACCTGTCTCCTTCATGCCGATTTCCTTAACCAGCTTAAAGTCGTCCTTGCTGGCGCGAATCCAACTGGTGACCTCCGGGAACTGATATCCCCGCTCCATGCACTTATAAACCGCGTCCCGATCCTTCTTACTGTAGAGGAAAAATTCACTGGCGCGTATCATGCCGTTAGGGCCTCCCAGCTTATGTAAATAATCGTAGATTGTGACAATCTGCTCTGTGGTATAGGGCGCCCTTGACTGCTGTCCGTCGCGGAAGGTCGTATCGGTAATCCAGATATCCTTCGGCATATTATGAGGTACGGTCCTATCGTTAAACGGTATCTTCGGTATCTCGGAATAGGGAAACATATTTCTGAAAACATTGGGTTTCTCCACATCGTCCAAAATATACATATGCTCTTCTATTTCCAGAAGATTATTATGCTCGTTCATGGTAACGGGACGATTCAAAAAAGTTCGGTCATTCTCATACATCTTAGCCACACACCCTTTCCTGTTCGGATTCTAAATTTTAACCTGCTCCTCAAGGCGAACCCTCTGTCATATCAAATACAGATGTCCACCTCGTATAATTGTATACAATCATACCGTTTATGTCAACATGAACCGCACATTTTTTCTACATTGATCATTCCCCACCCCTGCTTGTTCCAGGAATCTCCCATATCCCTCGCGCTGTAAATCATCTTCCTTTTGACCTGTTCCGGGCTGGCATAAGGATTCTTCTGCAAATATAACGCCGCCGCGCCGGATACAATCGGAGTCGCCATGGAAGTGCCGCTCTTAGCCGTATAGGCGTCTCGATATTCCCCTCTGTTTCCTTTCCGGCACTTTATACTGCAGGATACCACGTCTGTCCCCGGCGCTACCACATCCGGCTTCCGGTATAACATTCTCCGGCTTCCCCTGCCGGAATAATTTTCACACAAATCCTGGCGGGCGCCAAAATACCCGCCCTCATGGCAGCCCACCGTAATCACTCTTGGGCTGCTCCCCAGAGGCGATATGGTTCCCTCTCCCGGTCCGTTATTCCCCGCCGCGCATACCACCACAATTCCCTGTTCCCATACGGCGTCCAGCAGGGCAATCAGCTCCTCCATGGATTCCCGCAGGCCATCCTGGCCGATTCCCACCGAGATATTTAATACCCGTATCCGATAGCGGGTACGGTTCTGCAATACCCACAGCAATCCCCGATACATGCTCTCTAAGCTTCCCTCGCCGTTGTAATCCAGCACCTTGCCCACACACAGCCTGCAGGCCGGCGCGATCCCTTTATATAAGCCATGGGAGGCGCGCCCGCAGCCGCCTATGCAGCCCGCCACATGGGTGCCGTGCCCGCTGTCGTCATAGCTGCCCGTCCTCCCATTGACAAAATCGGCAAACCCAACGACTCTGTCCTCAAAATCCGGATGGCCGCCAATTCCCGTATCCAGCACCGCCACCGTGATTTCCCCTGTGCTGATCCGATTCTGTATCCAGTCGCTGCACCCAATCTGTTTTCTGACACGATTCACGGAATTTCTCCATAAAAAACTCTCGGCTTCGATTTATTCTATGCCGAGAGTTCCTATATGTTCTGTCTGATAACCTGATTCTGCTTTCTATTCCGCGCCGCCTTTTCTGCGCCGTTTGCCGCCGCCCCGGTAAAAAAATACCGCCATCGAGGCAAAGAAAAGACCTGCCGCCAAAAACCATTTGGGGTGAATACTGTCGTCCCCGGTATCGGGCGAATCATCCTGATTGCCAAGGGAGGCAAACACGGCCTGCCCTTCCTCCACATCTGCTACCGTCGTATTGCCGGCGCTAAAATTATAGATTCCATAAGAGGAAAAATGCTTCGCCGTAAAGCATATCCCATCCATTCCGTCCACAGATACGACCTGACTGTCCACCTCTTCCAACTGCCCGTCCGCGTCCAGACAGACCACATGAAGATTATCGCTTCCAACGCCGTCCGGCATCGGGATCGTCACCTCCACGCTCCGCTTTCCAAGGCTCGTTATGGGAATCCCCGTATTCTGCTCTGCCATAGTGATCTCATAAGCGCACAGATTATGAGGCAGGGCATTGCCATAAAGGGTCTTATATACCTGGCTGATGTCCGCCTTGGCGTCCTCGCTATCCTCGATATAAATCCCATAGCTGCCGTCATTGTCTTCCATCACGGCAGCAGCCATGCCGCCCTGGGAAATGGAATAACTATTGACCTCTACAGTCAACGATACTTCCTCAGATACCTCCCGGCTCTCCGTATTGGCAAGCTGCTCCTCTCCCTCTTCCAGAAGATAGGTCATGCCATCGATCTGACAGGTATCTCCCGCCGCCGGGAGCGTCCCCGTTCCCTGACGGGCGACAATCTCCAGAATACCGTTTTCTTCCGCCGTAGCTTCTGCGGCAATCTTGCATATCACACCGTTAAAACCGGCCACATCAGCCGCCAGCACCGTCCCCGATAAGTCCGTGACCGCCTCCGGCACCACCGCCACCAGACTGCCCTTCAAAGCCAGGTCGCGATAGGCGTCCCGATATAATTTGGTCGCCGTTTCCTCATAAGAAAGCTGCGGAAGCGTCTCCCCTTCAAATACAATCACGCCTTCAGAGTCCTCTTTGCCGGAATCCGTACTGTCAAAAGCGCGCAGTCCGATCTCTTCTACAGACGCCGGAACCATAACCGTGGTAAGGGGACAGCCTGCGAAGGCTCTGTCCCTGATCTCCTTTACCTGCCCGCCGCCCTCTATCTGAGTCAGGTTACTACAGCCCAAAAAAGCCGCTTCCCCTATCACCTCAACGCTGTCGGGAATCTGCACCTGAACGATACTCTGGCAGTCCCGAAAGGCTTCCGCGCCGATTCTTTTCACCTCGTCCGGAATCTCCACTACGCTGTCATCGCCGCGATAATCCAGCAAAATACCGTCGCCTACGATCAGAAAATCTTCCCCGCCGTTTTCCTCCCAGTCGCTAAGCCATGGCGTTTTCGCGAAAGCGGCTACCGCAATCTCCTGCACGCTTTCCGGAATGACTACATCAGTCAAACTGTCGCAATGATAAAATGCCGCATAACCGATTTCTTCCACCCCGTCAGGAATCGTAATAGACTCTAAACCGGATCTGGCAAAGGCAAATTCGCCGATTCTTACGATACCGTCCGCAATCTCATAATCCGTCATCTCATCACGGTAATAGGCCTGTGCTGCAATCACAGTACCGTCTACCACGGTATATTTGGGAAAGGAGCCGCCCTTCGCATCATCGGAGCCCTCCAGCCCCGGCACGGTATCCTGCTCCTCGTCGTCTGCTGTGCTTCCGCCCAGAGTCGTCCCTGTACTTCCCACATTGACGGTGGCCTCCGCGTTATCCACGATTACATAAGCCTCCTGGCCGATAATTCTGCTCTTGCCCTTTACGGAAGCGTCCTCTTCCTCCTCCATGGCATTGATATGGGAGACTTCGTGATAATAATCTACCGGCGCCTGAAGCTGCTCCTGCTCCCCGCTGTCATTCTCCGATACGCTGCTCTCCCCCTCGTCCTCAGAAGCGGGCACCGGCGCGTCCTCATGCTCAGACACCTCAAAATCCTCCAATACCAGACTGTCCGCGTAAGCTTCCGCGGCGGAGCCTTCCTCCGCCTCGATCTCCAATCGGGTGCAGCCGTCAAAGGCAGTGGCATGAATCGAGCTGACCGAGGGCGGAATGGTAATCTCCCGCAGCCTGACGCAATTTTCAAAGGCCTTCATATCAATGGAATTAACCGAATAAGGAATCTCCACTTCCTTCAGGTTCTTACAGTTAGAGAAGGCATACCCCGGAATCTCCTTGACGTTACTGCTGATCGACACGCTCTCCAGATTATAGTCTCCCCAGAAAGCGTAAGGCTTGATCTGGGTAATGGTGGAGGGCATGGTATAAGTATCCCCTTCCCTGCCCGCCAGAACCTGATATAGGATCGTCCTGCCGTTGGAGCCCTTATTGTAAATGGCGCCGTCATCACAGGTAAACTTTGCATTACTGCTGTCCACATCGATGTTGGCTAAGCTGTAGCAGCCTGCAAAAGCGCCGTTGCCAAGCTCCGTAAGCCCTGTGCCGACAGTCACCTCCTCAAGCAGCGGACACCCGCTGAATGCGGCATTGCCGATACTCTCTACCGAATCGGGAATGGTGACGCTCAAGAGATTACTGCACCCGGAAAAAGCGCTGGAGCCAATGGATTCTACCGAACTGCCGATGGTAACGTGCTGTATCGTTTCGTTACCCGCAAAGGCATTGGACTCTATTTTTTTTACATAATTGGAAATAGACACGTCCTCTGCCGTGCCATTGTACTTCACTAATGTGGTTCCATTCATCTGAAAATCAGATGCGGAAGAGGTCTCTACCGCTTCCACATCTGAGACAGGAATCTGTGTCGCTGCCAGGGCTGTCGCCAACAGCAGCGCACCAATCAGATTTCTTATGTTTTTCCTCATAGGCTTCTCCATTATGCCGTTTTGGGCGTTACATTCTTATCCTTCTTCATAAATAAGATGATAGACAAACATGCCAGCCCGATGGATAAGAACCATTTCGGATGAATCGGATCGCCGGTCTGCGGCGTCACATCCAGCATACCCTCCGTCAGATTGCCTGTATCTACATAAATCGTATAGGGCGAGAAGTGGGTTGCCGTGAAACGGATACACGGAACGCCGTTGATCGTGGTAAAGTTTTCGTTCAGATTCTCCAACTGGTTATCATTAATCACCGCTCCCGCCATATTGTTGCCGCCATAAGCCACCAACGCGTCCGGAATCGGAATGGTAATATCCACGGTGAGCCCCTCCGTCTGCGCTTCTGTGAGCTGATAGGTACCCGTAGAATCCCACAGCGTAATGTCCATCGCATAATACAGGATATTCTCAAGGCTTTCATACTTATTGGTAAGAGCCGCCGCTACCGCCTGCGTAGCTTCGTCCGTCTCCGAAATCTTAATCACAAAATTGTCCGTAGAGCCGTTCACATTGGCAGTCGCCAAATCCTTGTTGGAAATGCCGGGCTTGGTAATATCCACCCTGGTATTTCCACTGTCGGTACCCGTACCCGTTGAGGTAGTGGCCGTACCGGTAGACGTCGTACCTGCAGCGGTGCTGGAAGCCGTGGAATCCGTGAACTCCGCCGTAATCGTCACATTGTTGGAGGGCATCGTAAAGGTCGTGGGCGACAGGCTGACGCTTGCTAAAGTCACGCCGGTGGAATCGGTCGTCCATTTACTGAATACCTGCCCGGAGGCCGGCGTATTCGCCGTAATAATCACAGTGGTGCCCGCCGCGTAGCTGCCGCTGCCGCTGCCGTTTATGACAGTGACCACATACTGCTCTGTGGACGAGGTCTCGGAGGACGTCGAAGAAGTCGAGCTGCTGGTGGAACTACTGGTCGTGCTGCTGGTGGCAGAGCTGCTGCTGCTGGTGGTAGTCGTCGTGGTGCTGCTGCTCCCCGATGTGGCGGTATAAAGCGCCATAATTGTCTTATTGGACTGAATATTCGTATAGGTGTCGCTCCATTTGGAGAAGGTATAGCCGGTATGGGTCGCCGCCTGCGGCGCTATGGCGTCCTCGCCCGGTTCGATATACTGCGTGGAACCAATCTGGGAGCCGTCGATACCGTCGTAAAATTCCACCACATATTTGCCATTCACCATACCGCTGGTCGAATATCCCTGCGCGATAAAAATAGTATTCTCGTAAATTTTATCAGTAATCAGGGTATTGTTGGTGCCAAGCCAGCCCGTGAAGGTCCAGGTATCCGTATCCAAATCCACGTCCGGATCGTCCGCGTACGCGCCGTCCTCCACATACTGGGTATCCGCCGCCTGCTGGCCCTCCGCATCCAGGAACATAACCGTCCATACGCCGCTTAAGGCCGAATACTGCAGCTTATACACCGTCCCGTTATCATCTACATACCGCTCCGCCGAAGAATCCTCATAGGCATAGACTGTCGTCGTAACCTTGTCGGTATCCTCTTCAAACGCGTCCCCGGCAATATAAACCTCCGTGCCGTAAATCGTCAGGCTGGACAGCTTGTCAGCGCCCGCAAAGGCTCCTGATTCAATATAGTTCACCGTCCTGGGCAGAACCACCGTCTGCAGGCTGTCGCAATCCTTAAAGCAGTCCTCCGGAATCGTGGCCAGTCCTGCCGTGGTGCTTAAATCCACTGTGGTAATGTAATCACAGTCTTCAAAGGCACTGGCCTTGATCTCGCTGACATTCTCCAGATTAGGGTCGTTGGTCAGGCTGACAATCGCCGCGCCCACCAGCTTGCCCCTGGACGCCAGACATTCCTCAATGGTATAGGAGCCGTCTGTATTCACTGAATATACAATCCCGTTCTCCGTTGTGTAATAATCATTATTGCTGACCGTCTGCAGGGCATAACACCCTCTGAACGGGGAAGTCCCAATATCCGCACAGTCGTCGCCCAGTATGACATATTGCAGCCGTTCGCAGCTGTCAAAAGCATAATCCGGCAGATATTCCACACTGTTTAAGGTCACAGAGGTAATCCAGTCATTCCCCCGCGTCGCCGTCTCATACTCGGAACTCGTGTCATCATAATCCACATAATAACCGCTGAACAATCCGGGCACAGTCTCGGTGTCGTCGCTGCCCGCTGTGGAGCTGATATACATTTTATAAGTATCCGTATCCCAAATCTTTCCGGAAAGGTAAGTGGTGATATTCAATCCATTGCTGTAGGAACCTGCGGAGCCATCCGCCGTATAATTCTTATAATAACCATATACGTCGATGGAACCCACCCCGGCAGGCACCACAATATTCTGGGTGGCATAGATCAGATTACTCTCATCCTCCGTAGGCGCCCGGTACTGGTCTCCCGCCGCATACAGCACCTGATTTTCAATCACATCATAAGGATCTTTGTCATAGTAAGCCTGGGGGCTATTGCTCTTGGCATAGACGGTAATCGGCTCAAACAGCCAGTCCAGCAGGGTATTCACTGTATGGGAGGCCAACTGGCCTGCCGTCCCTGCGCTGGCCAATGTACCGGACGATGCGCCGCCGGAAGTTCTGGCCGACGGAGCGCCGGATACCCAATTATCCCAATCATCGCAGAAGTCCTCATTAATCCACGGGCCGTAATAGTCGGAAGCGTAAGCAGACGCCTCGGCGTCCGTATCACCGTTTGTATCATTCCATAGGGCGGCGAAAGCCACCCGATAGGTATCATAATAGGAGTCCGCGTAAGCCGTATAATAACGCGACTCCATCATGGTCTCATAGGTACCGTAGCCGCCCGCCTTAATCTGTGCGGCGTAGGCCTCGTTCAAAAGGTCGCTGATCTGGTCATACTTAGGATAATCCAGCAGTGTGACCAGTTCCGTATTGGGGTTATACATGACGGTCAGGCAGGTGGGGAACAGGCTCCTGTAGCAGACCCGGATACTCTCGCCCGACTTGATCATATTGTCAGGATCCATCGCCCATTCAAAGGGCGCGTAGCCCTCTACAATATCCCCATGGAAGGTCAGCTCACTGCTTCCGGTGGCAAAAGCGTCCTCCCCGATAGTCAGGGCGCCGTCGCCGGTATAAACCCCGCTGGCGGGGCTGGCAAAGGTGACGTCGATTAAGCTGGTGCAGCCTTCAAAAGCCTCGTCGCCGATGGACGTCACGGAATCCCCGATATATACTGTGGTCAGCTTCAGCCAGCCCTGAAATGCCCCGTCCTCAATACTGGAAAGCTTACCGCCGTCCTCGATAGTCAAAGTACGAACCGCCTGATTAAACTCATCATCAGAGAAGCAATCCGACGCAATCCCGGTGACCGTGGTATTTCCTACCGTCGAGGGAATCACCAGGTCGATGCTGCTGGTACTCGTCGCGTTGGGGCTGAAGGTACAGGAGGTTAAAACGCCGTCCTCGTCGATACAAAGCAGATAATCCCCATCGCTGACTTCATAATATTCTACCCCGTTTTCCACATACAGATAGGGCACCACATCCGATACCGCCGTCACTGCTGTCCAGGTACTCGTGCGCGGATAAGCGTACGCTCCGCCGGAGGTGGTCTTAGGACCCTTGACATAGAAATTGGAGTTCGTCACATCAGAAAACAGGCCCGCGGTCGTCACCACACCCTTGTTGTTGTCGCGGGCACCGCCCTCATACTTGGCCAGACTGCCCCCATAGAGATTGTTGGTCTCATCGGCAGGGAACTCCACATACTGCAGGTTCACACAGCCGTGGAACATGGCTACCGGTACGGTGACCATGGTACTGGTACCATAATTTCTGGGGAATACCACGCTGCCTAAGCTGGTCCTGCCGGCAAACATATAGTTCCCAATGCTGTCACTGGAAGACATACAGTTTGTCGACGTCCCCTGGGGAAAGGTAATATCCAGCGCCGCCCCGCCTGAGGCCACGGCAAAAGCGCCCGCGCCAATGGAAGTGATTACGGCGTCGGACATTTCCACGGAGGTCAGCGCCGAGCAATTATAAAACGCATAATCCCCTATGACGCAGCCCTGGGTAAGAGAGTCCAAATCAACGGTAGTTAACTTCGTACAATCAGCAAACGCCCCATAACCGATCTCGGTTAACGCCGTGGGCAGGGTGATGCTGGTGATGGCGGTATTATAAAAACATTCGTTCCCTATGGTTGCGACGGCCTGGCTCATCTCCACAGAGGCCAGCCTGGTACAGCCCTTAAACGCCCTGTTGCCAATATTGGTAACGCTCTTCAGATTCACTGAGGTCAGCATGGTAGCACCGGAAAAGGCGTCGTCCCCGATATACAAAATGTTGGGAATCGTCATACTCTCTACCTGGCTGACCCCCTCAAAGGTGCTATCGCCAATGCCGACCATGACTACATCGCTGGTGGTTTTCACCAGAAAGCCGTAATCGTCCTCGGTAGAACCGGTAGTAAGCGTTGCGCTGCCGTCGTCATACGCCACATAAATCGTGCCGCTGCTGCCTGGCGTACTGTTCTGTACACTGACCAGCGTAAAACCGCTTCCGAACTTCGACAAGGCAGTATCATTATCGCAATAAAACCGCAGCTTCTGCGCTTCTGTCAAATCGCTGGCAGGAATGGAAGTTAACGCGTTAGGCGCACTATCGCCGCCATTCTTTTTATATGTTTCAAATTCTGTTATTTTCGCATTCCAAACTGAAGAATTATTTACCGAATAATAGTTTTCAAAATAATTATTGATGACAGTGTTGGTGCCATAAGCATTATTCCAATCATTATATGTATATTCCAAGCTTTGGGTAGGGTCAAAGCTGTTCGTCATACCGCTCAGCGCGCTGCTATGGGCGTCGCTATCACTTGTACTGTAATAGTTGGTGTACTTCGTAGTTGTTACCGTATAATACTCCTCATTCATAATTTCCGGGAAGGTCAGTTCAGAGGTCAGGTACAGATTATTATATTTGCAGACGATCCCCCTAGTTACACTGCTGATCGTGACCGTATAATACATAAACTGCCAGCTCATTTCATAGCCGCCGCTGTCCATCTGGCGCATCGATAAGGACATTTTAACATCATTATAACTACCGCCCACATTTGCTATCAAATCATCAGCGGAAACATTGGCGTATTTGTCAAGCTTTACACTTGAACCCAGCAAATCACTTGCGTCACTGGCATCATATCCAAAATCCTCCATGTCATGCAGATCCGTTGATTCGGTAGTTTCCTCACCGTCTGCATAGTTTTCCGGCACAGGCACAGCGGCAATCACGATTGCCGTAATCATTAAAACGGCCGCAAGGCTCCGCCTTACGCTTCTCTTTAATCTTCTCTTCGTTTTCCTGATTGGTGTTTTCCTGGACATGGTATCTCTCCTTACTCCCCTTGGTTATGATTCGGTCATTGAAAAACTCATTTATAATGCTGTCTTCATTGTGCAAATTGCATCAGCATAAGCAGACCCTTTGGAAACGTCGCGCAAGCGCGCCTGTGTTGATGATACAATTGTACAATTCACAAGCAAGTATACGTTTCGCAATCACTTTCCTGGTTATGATGATTATGGTCAGTAATCGAGGAACTTTTCATCATACTCAAAGCGCTTATGAAATTGCTCCTATGTAAGCACGCTTATAAATCGTGCGGGATAAATCTTGTAACCTTATAAAACGATATTGACAATATCAGAATCATGGAATCCTGCGCTATCAATCATTTGCCAGATGGATCGCGTCAAACAACTCCTGTAAAATAATTTATGCGAACGCATCGGCTCCCTGGGAACGCCAAACCACCGCCCTCCACAGTTTTTCATGCCGAAGAAACAGTGAACCAGTCCCTTCTTTTCGGTTCTTACAGTCTGATATGCTTCCCAATAAAATATCCTCATATATATATCGGCAAATATCCTAAACCGGCTTAGTTTTTTCGCCACAATAAGCCTATGGTATTTTGTTCACATACATTTTTATTTTATCATATGCCAAGATTAATGCAAGCATTTAGTTTTGAAAGCATCTCTGGAAAATGTCTCTATACGTCGCCAGAACCTCTAAAGCATCTTAGAAAACATTTTAGAAAATTGTTTTGAGCGCTTTTCAGAAAGCTCTTTTATGGTAAATGTATTTTTTTTGAGGAAAACGTTTTCTGCAATACTGCTTAAAGCTTTCGCAAAATTTAACCCATACTAATCCTTCATTCCGGAGCGTATGCGACGGGGCGACGCAAATGTCAGATTTGCGTCTGCCATCAATCAAATTTGTGACACTCCGGCACAATATTTGTAAATCCTCTTTCAGAGGATTGTGAAAAATCAGTGCATCAGCATGATTTTTTCACACTAATCTCCATTTCTGAGCAACTTGTTGCGAAGCGGCGGCGAGAAATCCGCGAAGGCGGTTTCTCGTCTGCCATCAGGGCTATTTGCTTTCGCTCAGAAACAAATAGCCAAATCCACTTCTTCCATATTATATTATTATATATATGCCCATGAATCATGCTTACATGAATCAACGGGCATATAATGATATGGGCTGAAGCCTGTACCTTGTGGGTATCTTCCTTATGGCCATATCTTTCATTGAAACTCTTAACCAAGTCAGCGCGCCGGCCTACGCCTCACTAATTCTGCTGCCTTACGTCATGCAGTTCCTCACAGATCCGGCGGATATTCTCCAAGGGCTCTTCCAGTTCTTCCGCAATAGCCGCCACGTCCTTACCCTTCTCAAGCTTCCTGCGCACCTGTTCTTGCAGCTTCTGCTGCTGTCCGGCGGCTATACCTTCCTGTTTTCCGATTTCTATGCCCTCCTGTTTTCCGGCCTCTATTCCTTCCCTTCTTCCCGCTTCTATCCCTTCCTGTCTCCCGATTTCCCTTTCGTCCTGGCGGATCACCTTCATTA
>JAJQIK010000009.1 GCA_021199255.1 Clostridiales bacterium
CGGATTATTCTGCTTGACAGATGCAGCGATTTCCTTCAAAAGCGTCGTTTTTCCGGCTTTCGGCTGCGAGACAATCATCCCGCGCTGCCCCTTACCGACCGGCGCGATCAAATCCATGATCCGCATGGACACACGGGACGAATTCGTCTCCAGACGAAGTCTCTCATTCGGGAAAATCGGCGTCAGATCCTCAAACGGAATCCGCTGCGCGGCAACCGAAGGATTCATCCCGTTGACACAGGAAATGTATAAAAGCGCGCTGAATTTCTCCCCCTGAGAGCGAATTCTCTTATTTCCGGCAATAATATCACCCGTCTTCAGGCGGAAACGTCGAATCTGGGAGGGCGAAACATAGACATCCTGATCTCCCGGAAGGTAATTCTCACAGCGGATAAATCCGTATCCGTCCGGCATAACTTCAAGAATGCCGTCCGCTTGTTCTCCGCTGTCCAGATCAGACATGGAAATTCCCTCCGACTCCATTTTCTGAACTGTCCGGTCATCTACAGTTTTGATCCTCTCATCACCCGTCTCATCCGACAGGTTCGCAGCAGACTTCGAATAGCGATATCTGTTATCATCCTGTCTGTTATTATAATTGTTGTTTTTATAGGGCTTATGATTAGAAGATTCTCTCACGGAATGATTCTGTCCGTTTTCAACAGATTCTTTCTTTTCTCTTGATTCCAAAGAAAAATCGCGGGAATTTCCATGATCCTGAGAAGAATCTCTCAAATTCTTCATCCGTTGAGGTGTATCTCCGGATTTTCCCATATTTCTGTGCACCGGTTTCCTGAATTCCTGCTCAGACCGTTCCACGGACACAGCAATCTCTTTCTGTCCTGTTTCTGCCTTTAAATCTGACGGTTTTTCATCTCCCGGCTGTATTTTAACGGATGTTTCTCTGTCTTTCTGCTGTATTTCTTCTTCCTGCTTTGCCGCCTGCGCATCCAGTTCATCCTGCTGCAGCATACGTTCAATCAATTCCGCTTTTTTCAAAGTGGAAATACGCTTCATGCCTCTGGCTTTTGCTAAATCTCTTAAAACAGCCAGTGACAAAGTTTCATACTTTTGCCTCATTTTTACCTCCAGTAATTTTTAGCATGTTAAGGTTTTTTCACTGCCAAACAAATATCCTGTTTTCTGATGTGGTATGGCGTGTCCTGAAATGACAATCAAATTGCATATGATGATGTTCCTTTGAAAAATACCTGATGGTTGTGTTATCCCGGGGTTTCGTGCCAGAATCGACATTCAAAGAAAATATATTGAAGTTATTATACACCTATTGTTCCGAAATTGATAGTATTTTTTTACCTATAGGTAATGTTTTTCCCGAAAATTAATAATTTGCATAGAAAACAGGGAACAGATGTAGATCTGTTCCCTGCCTGAAAACTTTTATGTTTATTCCATTATCATATTCCGCTGTGCATTTATCCGCACATCAACAACCTGAAAACTTTTATACACGATCCTTAATTGCCGCCTGCGCTGCCGCCAAACGTGCGATCGGTACACGGAAGGGGCTGCAGCTGACATAGTCAAGACCAATCTTATGGCAGAACTCTACGGAAGAAGGATCTCCGCCGTGCTCACCGCAGATACCGCAGTGCAGCTCGGGGCGAACCGGTTTGCCGAGTTCGATCGCCATCTTCATCAGCTTGCCCACGCCGGTCTGATCCAGCTTCGCAAACGGATCATTCTCCAGAATCTTCGCGTCGTAGTAAGCATCCAGGAACTTACCGGAATCGTCACGGGAAAAACCGTAAGTCATCTGTGTAAGATCATTGGTTCCAAAGCAGAAGAACTCCGCCTCCGTCGCGATCTCGTCAGCGGTAAGCGCCGCACGCGGGATCTCGATCATGGTACCAACCTCATATTTCAGATCAGAGCCTGCTGCCGCGATCTCCGCGTCCGCGGTCTCAACGACAAAATTCTTAACGTATTTCAGCTCCTTAATATCACCAACCAGCGGAATCATAATCTCCGGCACCATATTCCAATCCGGGTGATCATTATGAACTTTGATCGCTGCGCGGATCACCGCCTTCGTCTGCATCTTCGCAATCTCCGGATAAGTAACAGCCAGGCGGCAACCGCGATGACCCATCATCGGGTTGAACTCCTTCAGGCTTTCGATCAGCGCCCTGATATCCTCAACGGACTTGCCCTGTGCCTCGGCAAGCTTTGCGATATCCTCCTCTTCCTGAGGGACAAACTCATGAAGCGGCGGATCAAGGAAACGAATGGTAACCGGGTCTCCCTCCATCGCCTCATACAGCTGCTCAAAATCGCCCTGCTGATACGGAAGTATCTTCTCAAGCGCGGCTTCTCTCTCCTCGAGCGTATCCGCACAGATCATCTCACGGAACGCGTCGATACGGTCGCCCTCAAAGAACATATGCTCAGTACGGCAAAGGCCGATACCCTCCGCGCCAAGCTCGCGGGCCTTTTTCGCATCCGTCGGCGTGTCTGCGTTCGTGCGCACCTTCACCGTGCGGAACTTATCCGCCCAGTCCATAATCCTGCCGAACTCTCCGGCGATCTTCGCCTCTACGGTAGGAATCGCGCCGTCATAGATGCAGCCGGTGGAACCGTCAAAGGAAATAATGTCTCCTTCATGATATTCTTTTCCGCCGAGTGTAAAACGTTTATTCTCTTCATCCATGATGATATCGCCGCAGCCGGATACACAGCAGGCGCCCATACCGCGGGCAACTACTGCCGCATGGGACGTCATACCGCCGCGGACTGTCAGGATACCCTGGGAAGCCTTCATACCGGTAATATCCTCCGGGGAAGTCTCCAGTCTGACAAGGACAACCTTCTCTCCTCTGCCGGCCCACTCTACCGCGTCGTCCGCCGTGAATACAATCTTGCCGCAGGCAGCTCCGGGAGCCGCTCCGAGCGCTTTCCCGATCGGCTCAGCCGCTTTCAGAGACACCGCGTCAAAGGTCGGATGAAGCAGAGCATCGAGGTTTCGCGGATCGATCATGGCAACCGCTTCCTCCTCTGTCCTCATGCCTTCATCTACCAGATCGCAGGCGATCTTCAATGCGGCAAATGCTGTTCTCTTGCCGTTTCTCGTCTGCAGCATGTAGAGCTTCCGATTCTCAACGGTAAACTCCATATCCTGCATATCTCTGTAATGATTCTCCAGCGTCTGGCATACCTCAACAAACTCGGCATAAGCCTCGGGGAATTCCTCTTCCATCTTGGCGATCGGCATCGGCGTACGCACGCCGGCAACCACGTCCTCACCCTGCGCATTGATCAGAAACTCGCCCATCAGCTTCTTCTCGCCGGTAGCCGGATCACGGGTAAACGCCACGCCGGTACCGCAATCGTCGCCCATATTGCCAAATGCCATACTCTGTACATTGACCGCCGTACCCCAGGAATACGGGATATCGTTGTCACGGCGATAAACGTTCGCACGGGGGTTGTCCCAGGAACGGAACACGGCCTTCACCGCTCCCATCAGCTGTTCCTTCGGATCATCCGGGAAATCCTCGCCCAGCACGGTCTTATACTCCGCCTTGAACTGTCCCGCCAGATTCTTCAGATCATCCGCGGTCAGATCCACATCAAATACAACACCCTTTTCCTTTTTCATCTCATCGATGAGCTCTTCGAAATATTTTTTTCCGACCTCCATCACGACGTCGGAATACATCTGGATAAATCTGCGGTAGCAGTCCCAGGCCCAACGCGGGTTGCCGGACTTCTCCGCCAGAACATTGACAACGGTCTCATTCAGTCCGAGATTTAAGATGGTATCCATCATACCCGGCATGGATGCTCTCGCACCGGAACGAACGGATACAAGCAGAGGATTCTCGGCATCGCCGAACTTCTTGCCTGTAATCTCTTCCATCTTGCCGATGTACTCATTAATCTGTCCCTGAATCTCATCATTGATCTCACGTCCGTCCTCATAGTATTGTGTGCAGGCTTCTGTCGTGATCGTAAAGCCCTGAGGTACCGGAAGACCGAGAGATGTCATCTCCGCCAGGTTTGCACCTTTGCCGCCGAGGAGCTCGCGCATGTCCGCATTGCCCTCGCTGAATAAGTAAACCCATTTGTTTGCCATTTTACATCCTCCTGATTAAAAATTATAATAATAATTCATAACCGGACTCAAAACATCGTGCCGAAAACTGCCGGCATGGAAAAGACATCATAAGTCCCGGTTTTTTCTCCATTTGAATGACACAGGCCAGTCCTGCACCACGTGTTACATTCTAACATACTTTGGAGAAAAATCAAACTGCTTTTTGTGAAAAGGATAACAAAGTTTTGTTAAATCCGGGTAAAAG
>JAJQIK010000026.1 GCA_021199255.1 Clostridiales bacterium
ATACAAAAATAGCACACTAAAAACAAAACTGAAGCACTGGCTGACAACCGTTGCTAACGCGGCGCCGCCAGCACCCATAGACCACACCGCAACAAAAACAATATCCAATATCACATTCATGACGGCGGTAACACTCACAAACACAAATGGATGCTTTGCATCTCCAAGCCCTCGCAGGATCGCACTCATAATATTGTATCCATAGATGAACACCATACCCATAATACATATATTTGAATATGCCAACGCCTCCTGAAACGATTCCGCCGGCGCGTTCATCCAGCTCAGGAACTCCCTGCAAAATACAATTCCAATGACAGAAAGAACCAATGCTACCATGGTAAGTACAGTCGTCATCGTACCAATAAACTGCCCAATCTGCCTCCTTTTACCTGCACCCATATATTGCGCAATCATTACCTGCCCTGCATTTGAAAATCCCATTCCCAAAAATAACAGCATATTTGAAATATCTCCGCCGACTGCAACCGCTGACAAACCGACATCCCCCATTACATTGCCAACAACAATCATATCTACCATATTGTAGATTACCTGTAATAAGCTGGACAAAAACAATGGCGTGGCAAATCGGAAGAGCTGCTTTGGAATATTCCCCTCTGTAAAATCTGTTGTTATCGTACCCGTTTTATATCATCCTCTCACTTTCTTCGCATTGCACATGTAAATACGCTCGGTCAATCGGCAGTTTCCTTTGGATGAAATCTGCACATCACAAGCCGCCACCTTTATATACCATTTCTCTGAACTCTTTGATACAGCCTTCTGGATGCGATTGCCATAAAAAGCAACGCAATGAGCTCTGCCGGCCAAAATGCATACCAGACATATTTGATTCCCAGCGCATTTGCCAGAAGATACGCCGCCGGAAGAAGCACTACAAACTGACGAATCAAGGTTCCGATCATCAGGATCATACTGTTACCAAGTCCGGACGCGGCATAACCAAGAATTACCGTTACAGAAGCGAGTGCAAATGTGATCGAGATGATTCGCAGCCCCGGGATGCCAATGGAAAGCATTTCTTCGCCTGCCGAAAAAAATCCCAACAAAGTCCGCGGTACAGCAATAAATATTCCTGTTGCAATAAGCGAAATGATAACCGCTGCAGGAATACTGTACCGAAATACTTTTCTGATTCTGTCAAAATTTCCCGTTCCATAATTATAGGAAATAATTGGTAAACACGCCTGCCCCATGCCATTAATCGGCATTAGCAGGAAATTTTGCAGCTTATAATATACGCCAAAGAACGCAACCGCAGATGGCGAAAATGGCATGAGTATCGCATTCATGACTGCAACCATAACGGACGGCATACCATTCGTTATCATAGTGGGCGCGCCAATCTTGTATATCTTTGCCACCACTGCTTTCCTCATCCTATAATCCTTAAACGATATTTTCACTTCACGATTGAAATATGTATTGAGCAGACACGCGACAATGGAACCAAGCCACTGACCTATCACTGTTGCGATTGCCGCACCCTGAATCCCCATTGCCGGACAACCTAAATAACCAAAGATCATAATCGGGTCAAGTATCATGTTTGCTGCCGCTCCAACGACCAGAGATACCATACTTAAAAATGTCTTACCAGTAGCCTGCAAAAATCGTTGAAACATCATTTCAATAAAAATGCCTGAACCAAATACCATACAGATTCGAAGATACTGGCTGCAAAGCCGAAGAATCTCCGCATCCTTTGACAGTGCCGAAGCAATTTGATCCGCAAAAACTGCGCCGGCAAAAACAAATATGAGCGAACTTGCCGCAGTCAAAATCAGACCTGTCACAGCCGTCCTTGTGATGTCCTGAAATTTTTTCTCTCCCAGCAATTTGGAAAGCTCCGCATTTACGCCAATCGCCGTTCCTACAGATACTGTGATCATAATTACCTGTAATGGATACGCCAACGAAGTTGCTGTCAAAGCATTTTCACTTAATTTTGCAACAAATATTCCATCCACAATGTTATATAAGCTCTGCATCAATAGAGAAAACATCAGCGGTATTGACATGTGAAGCAATAACTTTGGTATCGGCATAGCTGCCATTTTATTTTCAGTCTGCATAGTTTCCCTTCTTACCGTTCGTTGTGACTGCTTCCATCACGCTTCCTCCAACAGCCTTCCTAACTGATGATATATCTCTTCAAATACGCTTATAAATGTTTCCTGCTCTTCAAAGGCTATATTGGAAAATAATTCTGTATTTACCTCTTCAAAAGCGGTATTGATGATTCGACACATTTCTTTCCCCTTGTCGGTTAAGAAAATATAATACGTTCTCTTATTTCCATTCATACGTCTGCGCTCAATTAATCCATTTTCTTCCATCCCATTGAGCAGAGATGTCATAGACGCTGTTTCAATAAAGCACCCGGAAGCTATTTCTGTCTGATTAGAACCATCATGTTGATCCAGATAGCGCAACACCTTTGGCTGACCTCTTGTCAGACCGGTTCCTTCAATCATTTTCATCATATATTTACGGTGCATTGCATGCGTTGTTATAAGTAAATTCTGAAATTCCATATGACCGTCCAATTATTAGTTTTCTAATAATTATAATTCTAATATTTAACCATGTCAAGCGTTTCAACGATTCCATAAGCAGCGGCATCCCGCCGCTCAAACAATCTTTTCCTTTGTCTTCTATCTGGCACACTTGTCCCGCCTGTTTAGTAAAAGCCCAAAAAAAGCAATTAAAATTATATTGGTAAACAAGACGATACTGCTCCCTTCAATTTTACACTCTCCGCCAGACCAAAATACATTTCCAGTAAAAGTTGTAACCATTAAGCTTGGATAGTCATCTGCAAGCGAAACGCCGCCAATAATCAGCGCCCCAATTCCATTCCACAAAAAATGCATGATAGTCGGTGCTATAATAGAGCCGCTGTACTCCAGAATAATTGTCATAAGCAAACTCATCGTCAACACATTCATTACAGGAACTATGCCCGCTTCAAACGCCCCGCCGTGTAACGCAGTAAACAGCATTGTTGTAACAATCGCAGCTATACCGGTGTTATAATTACGTTTCATCATTTGGTACAAATAGCCACGCACAAGAAGCTCCTGCATGATTACATTGCAAAATGCTGCCAATACCCAAACACCAAATAGGTCCATTGCGTTCATTCCTTCAAAGTGAATGATTTTCGCTATATACATAATCACAACAGGAACGCCCAGCCACACAATACCAGCCAATAAACCCAATGTTGTACCCCGTACCGGATGATTGAGCAAATGCAATTCCACACGTTTCTTTTCAAGCAGCCAGAAAATCAGCGTAAAAATTATGATTGCCAATAGTGGCTCAACTTCCGCCCACAACCTCCATATGGCGGGAACCTCCGAAGATGGTATCGGCAAAACAGAAATCAATATTGCCCATCCAAGGAAAAAACCTATAAACTTTACTGTTGTTATTGCTATTTTCTTCATTCGTTTTCCTCTCTCGTTACCAAATTTGAGCCCGAAGCTATTCCCGAAGGTAAGTCACACGGGGCTGTTGGCAGATCATTCATTGCTAAAAAGCCATTGCTTCCACTCTGCCGGAGTAACTTCTCTATCCTCATCCGGCTGTTCTAAGGTAAAATCTTCCTTCGGCAGAATAAGTCCGTGCTTCACCATTAAACTCAACTTTGATTACACATCTGCCGTCCATCATTTCTTCTTTGATTACCGGATAAAATCTGTGGTTTTATTGACCCATACACCAAGCTTGATACTGACGTGCTATAATAAAGTTGTAACAGTAGTGGCTAATAAAATATAATTAAATTCATAAAGGAAAGAGGTATTTATTATACCACAAAATTACACACCAGAGTTCAAGAATAAGATTATCCGTCTCCATTTGGAGGAAGGACGCACCTACAAAAGCATTACTGCGGAATATGGCGTATCGAAAGCCAGTATTTCCAAGTGGTGCAGTGAATTCAGCGAAGAATGCCAAGCCAAAGCCATCACAAATCCGGAAAGCACCAACGAAGCGGAACTTATGCGAGAGAATCTCCGACTGCGCAGGGATCTGGAGGAGGCAAGAAAGGAAAACCTCTTCTTAAAATAAAGCCATAGCCACCGATGGTGGCATTGCATTCTTTGCAAAAGAAATCGATTAGAGGCTTATCGATTTATTGAGGAATATCATAAACTGTTTGGCTTACGCTGGCTGCTCCGCAGGCTTGAAATCTGTCCAAACGCAT
>JAJQIK010000036.1 GCA_021199255.1 Clostridiales bacterium
CAAAGGAAAATTTCTTTAATTTACCTCTTGACAAGGGTCACTTCATAACAGGAGGATTTATATGCGAAAGACAGAATTAAGACAACAGGATATATTAAAATTGATTGAAGGATTGGATATATCACCAACTATGTATAAAAACGCAACGGATAAATACAAAGCCGTTGGTACATATTTGCAGGAACAAGGGTTAGAATGTGATATTTTTCCACAAGGCTCTTTTAGCCTAGGTACAGTTGTTCGCCCATATAGAGAATCTAAAGAAGTGGATTATGATTTGGATTTTATTTGTTGCCTGGGGGAATTAAAGGAAAAGACGACTGCTAAATATGTGAAGAATATCATAAAAGAAACTCTTTGTAAATCGGAAGTATATAAAGAAAAATTACATAATAAAGAGTGGGATAAATGCTGGACATTGGAGTATGCTGAAGTTAATGGTATAGGATTTAATATTGATATTGTACCTGGTGTTGCTGAAGCTGATGATATTGTTCAATCAATGATTAATACGGCATTGTCTAGAGAAGAGGCTGAACTTGCGGTTGCGATTACAGATAAAAAAGGACAAAACTATTATTGGTGCACGAGTAATTCTAGAGCGTATAAGAATTGGTTTGAAAAAATAAATAATCCGTTTTTGAATTATAATCGTGAAAATAGGAAAAAAGTTCTTTTTGAGAAGAGTAGAGCAATTTATAATAGTATTGAAGAAATACCAGAGGGGTTAGAACGTTCATCGTTGCAGCGTGTTATACAAATTTTAAAACATCATAGAGATGTATATTATTGTAGAATCAAAAAAGAAAATTTAAAACCAACTTCTGCAATAATTACTACAATCTGTGCAGAAATTGCGTACAGTATGAATCCATCAATGAATGTGTTTGAATTGCTTCAAGCAATTGCCAATGATTTTGAAATTTATTCCAATAATCAAACATTGCAAGAAGAGTTCGCAAGACAATATATAAATAAAAATATTATTCGTAAACGTAAAGGCAAGTGGTATATTATGAATCCTGTCAATCCAAATGATAACTTGGCTGATTCATGGAATGATAATCCGGAAAAGGCGGAAATATTTTTTAAATGGGTAAAAGCAATGAAAAAGGATTGCTTAGATTCAATGAATCTTGAAGATAATGATTTTGTGGCATTGTTGGAAAATAATTTTGGAAGAGAATATGTGAAGAAGAATGTAAAATTAGAAAACTATGTTAGTGCGGCACCTAATGTCATTATGAATACACCTAAACCATGGGGAAGGTAGATTATGAAAATTGATAATCGAGATATTATAACTATGAAAGAAAAGTACCCTGCTTTTATATTTTTTGAACATGAGAAAGAATATATTTTTACAGGAGAACTTGACATAGATCATATTTATAATGATGTTCGTATGATAGGAAAGTTTAATTTGGAAATTATAGTTTTCAAGAATCATTCTTCACAAGTACTAGTAGTAAAAGAGATATCAAATAGAATTGATATAAAATATCCACATCGGTACAGCGATGGGCAGTTGTGTTTAGCTTCTGATTTGGAACTGAAGATGTATTTTTCACAGAATACAGATATGAGTAGCTTTGTTGATATGTATATAATACCATACTTATACACATATCTTTACTATGAGGAGTATGGTATATATCCATTTGGAGAGCGATCACATGGTATTATGGGGGATTTGGAATATATAAAGGAATTGTTCATCGTTAGTGAATGGAAGCAAGTTTTTGATATTGTGTATTTTATAGCATATTCTTCATATAGAGGCCATTTGTTATGTCCTTGTGGAAGTGGAAAAAGGATAAGAGATTGTCATAGTAATACTTTGATGAAGGTAATGGATGCAGGTCTTAAGAATGAGTGCAAAACAATTTTGATAGAATTAAAAAGAATATATGATAGAAAGGTAAACTAATGGATAACATAGTTAAACAGTTAAAGCAGTTAAAAACAGATGCAATTTATGAAAAGAAAAAACACTACAATGCTGCTGAAAGAAAGCGTAGATATTATAAAATATTATCCTTTACACAAATATTTTTTAATGCAATTACGGGTACTACTTTACTTACATTAGTGTTTGGTAAAGGAAGTAAAATAGCTGAAATAATTGCCCTGATATTGACTATTATTGCAACCGTATTGGCGAGTATACAAAAAATTGGAGATTATGAAAATCAAGCCCAGGGAAATGCAAAAGTTGCAGATATGTATTTGAGAATTAGTAAAAAGATTAGTCTTATGTTAAATTTTATAAATGATAAAATGTTGTCAGAACAAGATATTATGAAAAGGGCAGAGGAAATTCAGAGTGAAATAAGTCAGGCGAATGAGATGGGATCTCAATTTCCGACAAATCAAAGAGATTATAATAAGGCAAAAAATGGTATACAAAATGGAGAAGAAAACTATACGATAGAGGAATTAGATTTGTGGGAATAGCTTTTATATAATGAATATGATTGCAAAATGCTTGCAAAAAGTCCAAAAGCGAGAAAGAATGCATAGAATATCAAGAATAATTATACAAAATATAGCGATATAACACTTGATTAGACACAATATATAGTTGCCAAAATCGAGTTCGAATAATGATGTGAGCTAAAGAAAGCCTTATTTTATGCGGGATGCAAGCAAATTTGCTTAGTGTCTGGCAACAGATTGGCAACACTTTTACATCATTCACTGGATGAAATACTTCAATAATATAAAAGCCTTACTGATTTTCAGAAACCAAAATCTGAAAGTCGGTAAGGCTTTTTTGCGTTTACTGGAAGCGGGGAGATGATTATATGAGATTGCTTCCCTCTGAAAGTGAAAGACAGGCGTGTGACACGCGCCTATGTTATGTCAGACAGAGAGAGTCATTCATCTGACTGATCTTCTTTCATCTTTGATACGAGGTAATCGCTGAGTTCCTGTGAAGGAATAACTTTCTTCCAGTGACCGGATGTATCAAATTCCGGGTATTTATACCGCCACTGGTCGTATTCCTCTTTGGTGATCTCGCCGCGCTCCAGTTTGGCAGCCTGCTCCTAGATTGAGAAAGGGGATGATGAAATGCTGTATACAAGGACAATGCCACGGGAACGTGGCGGGTAATTCATCGTTTCACGAACTACAAAGGGGAACGGAAGCAGACGCAGAAGCGGGGCTTTGCAACGAAACGTGAAGCCTTGGCATGGGAGCATGAAGTCATGTTGAAACAGGGCGCGAAGCTGGATATGACGTTTGCCAGTTTCTTTGAAATCTATGAGGCCGACAAGAAACAGCGGGTTAAGGAAAGCACATGGAAATCTAAAAGTCATGTGATACGCACGAAGATACTTCCTTATTTCGGCAACCGTAAAATTGCAGAGATTAAGGCAAGGGGTGTGATCGCATGGCAGAATGATCTGATGGCTTATCGGAATGAGGAGGGCAGGAACGATGGGAAATGAGATTCCGAAGGAAATTATCTGAAGGAGTGGAGAAGTAGCCCGTATATTATACTGATGCAAAAGGGAAGGCTGAACGAGCATTTGAATGAGATTGACGACACCGCTCATGAACAGTTGGAACGCAGTGGAGGAGATTATGTTTTCGTCACTGATTTATGCATAGTTCGATGTAGATGCGGAGCGGGTGTCTGTTCTGCATTTTGTAAGAGTATTCAGGAAAATATGATTGTGTTGTAAGCGAGGGTTTGATACAATAATGTTCGATCAATAAAAGAGATAATGGCTGGAAATATCAGTCTTATGGAGGGTTGGGAGATGGCCTTTGATTTTAAGAAAAAATATAAAGAGTTTTATATGCCGAAAAAGAAGCCGGAAATTGTAACGGTTCCACCAGCAAATTATGTTGCTGTTCGCGGTGAGGGCGACCCAAATGAGGAAGGTGGCGCTTATCAGCATGCAATCAGTGTACTTTATGTGGTGCATATACGTTGAAAATGAGTTATAAAACAGACTATAAGATAGAGGGCTTCTTTGAATATATTGTCCCACCGCTGGAAGGCTTCTGGTGGCAGGAATGAATATTCTTGTGCGATGAAATCGCACTTCCGGAAATTGGGGAATCAGATGTCCGGAAGTGGAAATCACCTATGTAATTATGCGAGTTTACTCGCGTAATGCTTTATCCAAGCCATATACCTCACGCATTGATTTATCATGTTCAGCATCGACGCTTGTGATATTTATCCGGTAGCTGTCATGAGCAATGCGGTCGATGATTGCGTCAGCAAGAGGACTGGCGTCACCACCAAGCTGATCATACCATTCCTCGAATTCATACTGGGAGCAGTTCGAAGATATTCCTCTGTTCTGAATCCGTTGGTTTTAACAGAAGCCATTCATCCAGGATCAGGACAACAGGATTGGCATACTTAGCCATTACTTTTTTGTAACTGCCATCTGTACGTGCCATCTCCAGATCAATAAGCAGATCAGGAAGACGGACATACTTGGTATTGAAATACTGTTTACAAGCCTCCATGCCAAAGGCACAGGCCATATAAGTTTTACCGCAGCCTGTAGCACCGGTGATAAAGAGATTCCGGTGTTCAGATATATATTCGCAAGTTGCAAGCCGGTTAATAAGATTCTTGTTAAGCTTGCGTCCGGAAGTGTAGTTGATATCCATGATATTTGCTTCCGGCTGGTCGAATCCAGCGTTACGGATCAGTCGTTTCTGACGATTGTTTTTACGATTGCTGTATTCGATGTCTACCAGCATACCGAAACGATCCTCAAAATGTACTTCTTTAAATTTAGGATCATCCAGCTGGTTACGAAATGCATCTGCCATAGTGGTAAGGCGCATTTCAATTAATTTATCAATTGTACTCTGATTGGTCATATGTGTTTACCTCCGATAGTAATCGGCACCTCTTGTGATGCCGTGTGCTTTATGTGTGGTTTTGGATTCAGTAGTTCCTGATTCCGGTTTTACAGAACCTGTTGCAAGGAGGTTTTTAATACACTTATAACTGGGCGAAGATGTATAGGATAACGCCTTTTTACAGGCTGCTTCAAGCAATGTATCTGAGTATTTCTCAGCAAGCTTCAGAAGCCCCATACAACTTCGGTAGGTCTGTTGTTCCACACGTTTGGAGGTTAGGGAGGTAACGGTGTGGATCAAAAGAGAATAGGCTCTTTCTTAAAAGAACTGCGGAGAGAGAAAGAACTGACGCAGGAACAGCTGGCTGAACGTTTCAATATATCAGACCGCACGGTATCCAGATGGGAAAACGGAAATAATATGCCAGATCTGAGTATATTGGTTGAGCTTGCTGATTTTTATGATGTGGATGTCCGTGAAATCATTGACGGAGAAAGGAAAAGCGAGAGTATGAATAAAGAAGAAAAGGAAAAAATGCTGTTGGTTGCCGAGTATGCTGACGAAGAGAAAACTGTCCTGTTAAAGAGGCTTAGAATAATTAGCATAATTGGATTGTGCTCTATGGTAGTTGGTTTTGTGATGATGATTCTGGTCGGTTACAATTCATTACCAGTGACAGATTATGTTATGGGCGTGGCTTTTGGCGTGGCTATGGGTGCATTGATCACGGCAGTTTTTTATTCGACGGGTGTCTTGGCTAAGATCAGAGAATCGAAAAATAAAATACCGGCAAAAATCATGGTGGCAGTCTGCACGACGATATGTGTGGTGCTATTTGTGATAGCTTTGGCCAGATCATTTTAAATAAATATTCAGAATTTCAGTTTTTAGGGAGTTATTTATGGAAGTATATGTCTGTATTATCAAAAAAGATATTGACACCAAATACGATACCACATATAATACAGACAGGAGGGAATTCCGATGGCAAAATGGGATAAACTATTAGCACGAATATGTTCCTTGTCAAAGGATTTTCGATTTGATGAGTTACGCAAAGTGCTGGAAAGTTATGGATATGAGATGAAAGCTCCGAAGGGTGGCAGCAGTCACTATACTTTTCGGAAAGAAGGTTGTCAACCGATTACGATACCGAAGCATGAACCAATCAAGAAGGTATATGTCGAAATGGTAAAGCAGATTGTAGAGAGTGAGGCGAAGAATGATGAAGACGCTGAATGAATATATGGCGATGTCTTATCGCATGGAAATCGTAGAGGATAAGGATGAGGGCGGATATGTGGTTTCTTTTCCTGACCTGCCGGGATGCCTTACTTGTGGCGAGACTGTGGAATCAGCAGTGGCTAATGCTATGGATGCAAAAAAGGCATGGTTGGAGGCGGCTATTGAAGATGGAATAGAAATTCAGGAACCGGATTCTCTGGAGGATTATTCCGGACAGTTTAAGCTACGGATTCCGCGCAGCCTGCATAGATCACTGGCAGAGCATTCCAAAAGAGAGGGAATCAGCATGAATCAGTATTGTGTGTATCTGCTCTCGAAAAACGATGCCGTGTATGTTGGGAAATAATGAGTGATCATGCTGTAATATTGGCATTATAGGGATTGCATACCGTACGCTTGATTTGCTTGTAAAGGAAGCACAGGAACAAGGCATTTCGTATATAAGCTTGGAAGCTACTGATGCAGGACGTCCACTGTATGAAATATATGGATTTGTGAAGATGGAAGATGAAATGGAACTTAAAATATGTAATAGAAAGCAGGTATAGTATGAAAAATCACACTGATGTGCTGATTTTTCATACGGCTATTTGTTTCTGGGCGAAAACAAATGGCTCTGATGGCAGACGAGGAACCGTCTTCACGGATTTCTCGTCGCCGCTTCGCAACAAGTTGCTCAGAAATGGGGATTAGTATGGAAAAAAAGTATCTGATAGAGGCGTGTGATAAAATTTTTAATTTTTGGAAGTTGGAGGAGTATTTTACACCATTGGATTATCCTGAACTGACATTAAAAATATTTGAGGGGAAACAAGAAGTTCCGTTTGATGCGTATTACAATAATTATAGTACAAGAGATTTACCATTGAATGCATATTGTAGGCATAATGAATATTTAGTTAAGAATAACAAACCTGCTGAAAAGTTGTATGATAGAGCAAATGTCTATTGTGGTTGTTACAAAATAAAAACATTTGTGGAAAAAATGGCAGAAAAATGTCGATTGGATATGGATAAATATGCGGAGATAAATGAACTGTCGGGTAGATTTTATATTTTTTATGTTTAAATTGATTTGAATGGTAAACTTACGGAGGAAGGCATACAAATAAGTCCTTTCTTTTATGCAGTTGTTTGTATGATAAAATCATCGGGAATAGCTGTTAACTTTACGCAGAAAGATATTAGAAACTTAAATGAAGATATAAATGAAATACTCAAGCAAAATGATGTAGAAATCAAGTCCTTTGAAGATATAAAAGTGGTTAGAGATATTGTATTTGATAAATTAGGAATAAAAACTGAAAGTCAAATGGGATTGGAAGGTGCGTCAAATAATGTATATGCATGTAAGGGATTAAAGAAAGAAGAGGAAAGTAGCGATTTTTCGAGTTTTTATTTGGAAGATATAGAAAAAGTACAAAAAAATTATAAAAGCAATGAGCATATTATAAAATACACTACAGCACTGCTACCTAAAACACAGAAAAAGACAATGATAGACAGTGATGTTGAGGCTATCAAAAAATGGTTAAGTGTAGATAGATTTCCAATGGCGAAATACCCATCAAGATTCTCACCTACATTGATGCAGCAAGTGGCAATTAATATAGCTATATCAGAAGAGGATAGGGCTGAGAAAATTTTCTCTGTAAATGGTCCGCCTGGAACCGGGAAAACAACACTTTTGAAAGAAATAATTGCATCAAATGTTGAACGATTAGCAGAGACATTGATTAAATATGGAATTGATAGCAGTGCTTTTGTTTCTCATGAAGTGGAATCTGCATCTACTTTAAGCTATAAAGAAAAATATTATGAAATACCGGAAGAAATAGCTAAATTTGGAATTTTGGTTGTGTCAAATAATAATGGTGCAGTAGAAAATGTCACATTGGACTTGCCTAAAGCAACGGATTTAACAAGCCAAAATACAAGAACCCCATATTTTGATAGAACAGAGAATGAGGAAGTGTATTTTTCTTCAGTAGCAGATAAACTTATCGGAGAAGAGAAAAGTGCCTGGGGTTTAATATCAGCTCGTATGGGAAGAAAAGCATATGTGTCAGAAGTATTAGGAACATGTATATTTGCAAGAAAAAATGATGCTCCGGATAAAATAACATTGGATTTAGCAGGGAAGAATAGTGATTCGTGGGATGAGGCAGTAGAAAAATTTAAGACTGCAAAAAGTATTGTTTTGGCGATAAGAAATGATATAAAAAATGACCAAGAAATTCTAGAGAATTTTTATACGAAAGAAGAACAATTGGCTGACAGCAGGTTTGTATTACAGCAACTGCTCACGTCTAAAGAACAATTAAATGTAAATTTGAATGAGATAAAAACAGAGCTGGAGAAAAACGAAAAGGAAACAGTTGAAGAAGAAAATGAAATTAACTATATAAAAGAACATGCATCTATTTTAAATAAGTTGTTAATTTTTTTAAAAATTGGGAGGTTGGGCGAAATTGTTGCCCCAAAACAGCAGCATATTGAAGAGTTGGTTGTCGAACATGAGGATATTAAAAAAAGATATAATCTGATAGTCGCAAGTATAGAAGATGTATGTAAAAAAATAGATGACCAAAATAGAATAGTTTCCACACTGCAAAAGGAAGTACATAAATTTGAAGAAAAAGTGTTTGGTGAATTTGGCTCGCTGAAATGTAAGTATAAAAATAATTTGGCAGATAAAGACTTCTATAAAAATATAAAAGACTCAGAAGATGCGCAAAATGCATGCCCTTGGACATACGCTAAGTATGACGAGGCTAGAGAAAAATTGTTTTATGCTTCGTTGCAGGTTCGCAAAGCTTTTATTTTGAATTCGCCATATATAAAAAGAAATTTATTTGTATATGAGGCTTATAATAACGGAAGGTATACAAATGCAGAGAAAAAAGAGATGTTTCCGCATTTGTTCAATGCATTGTCGGTCGTAATACCGGTATTGTCTTCAACGTTTGCGTCGGTTGGAAGATTTTTGAAATATGCAGGGAACAGTAGTTTGGGTATGCTTATTATTGATGAGTCGGGACAAGCTGTTCCACAGTCTGCTTTGGGAGCGCTTTATAGGACAAAGCAAGCTGTAGTTGTAGGAGATCCGTTACAGGTAGAACCTGTTGTAACTATTCCTAAAGTGTTAATTGACATATTAGCTGATAGTGTAGGTGTTTCACACGAATATAAGGTGATTGAAAATTCAGCACAGACCTTTGCAGATAGTGTGAATGAATTTAATGGTATGATTGGTGAGCGACAGGTTGGGTGCCCTTTGGTTGTACATAGAAGATGTATAGAGCCTATGTTTTCTATTTCAAATATGATTTCATATGATAATAGAATGTTTAATAAAACAAATAAAAAAGAAGAATATTTGAAACCAGAACAGCCATTCTTGATAAAAAAATCAGGTTGGATACAAGTCGAAGGAGCAGAAAATGGTGGAAGGGACCATTTTGTTAAAAATCAAGCCGAAAAAGTATGTCAATTAATCGAAAATGCAATACATGTATACACTGCATTGTTTGAGACTGACGATAAAATATTTATAATTACACCTTTTAGAACTGTTGCAGATTCAATGCGTAATTATATCGTTGATTACTTTTGCGCAAGAGACTATGATAAGCAGAGATTGAAAAAATGGACGAATAATTGCATCGGTACAGTACATACTTTTCAGGGTAAAGATGCTAATGAAGTTATTTTTGTATTAGGCTGCTCAGATAGAAGTGTAGGCGCGATGAATTGGGTAGTTAGTAAGGCCAATATACTTAATGTCGCGTGTACAAGAGCAAAGTACAGGATTGCATTTGTAGGAAATATAGACAATTGGAAAAATAGAAAGTATTTTAATGAGTTTATTCCGAATTTCATAGATGTATTAGATATTTAAAGTATAGATAGTGAAAGTTTAAACAGGAGACAAATAACCTGACTTTGGGAGCATGTTACATCTGCTCCACAACTCAATATAGATGCCTTTTCTTTGACAATTTTGCAAATACAGGCGGCAGTTGGGACATTAGTAATAGCAATAATAGCTTTGATAACTGGAAATATTTCAGATTCATATATGGGAATCTCGATTAGTGATTTTTATTTTGAATATAAAACCATGGAAGTTGAAAATTTGGATATTGATATTGCTTGGATTAAATATAGCGGGGGTTATATTCCATTCATTACGCTTGCTTCGATGGGGCTGTCAATCAGCATATACAGGAAAATGGATTTGGCATGACGCATATATTCTTTTTGTGCGGTTATCATTCTGGAAGCTTCGTAAACATGAGGTTTCCCAGAGTGATAGCCGTTTTAATCGTATACATGAAAACGTATAGAAATATGCTTTGCAAATGATTCCTTTCGGCATATAATAAGGCCATGCAGGAGTGATTTTATGGCACAGGCTAGTGTTCGTGTGGAGGATGATGGAAAGAAAATTATGATGAAATATATAAGAGCGACGATAGAAGATATAGACGAGCTTGTCCGTACAAGAATCATTGTACTTCGTGCGGCGAATAACTTATCCGAGGATACAGATATGTCTGTAGTAGAAAAGGAGTCCCGTGAATATTATCAAGGAGTGCTGGAAAGCGGCGGGCATATTGCTTATCTGGTATATGATGGGGATACCTTTGTTGGCGCAGGGGGCGTAAGCTTTTATCAGGTAATGCCGACCTATCATAATCCAACTGGTAAGAAAGCATATGTTATGAATATGTACACAGCGCCGGAATATCGAAGGCAGGGGATTGCATTTCATACGTTGGATTTACTGGTAAAGGCTGCAAGAAAACAGGGCGTGTCGCAGATTGCATTAGAGGCAACAGATATGGGACGGCCATTATATAAGAAGTATGGGTTTGTGCAAATGGAAGATGAGATGGAATTGGCTCAGCCTTAGCGCTCCGAATCTTTTCTATGGTAAATCAACGGCCGGTGTGATAGAATTTCCTACGAAAGATCTTTCTATGGGGAGGTGCGGCATGACCAATCAGGAAATACTGCAAATTGCGCTGGAGCAGTCGGCAAGGGATCTGAATTGTCAGGCGTCAGATTTCTTATGCAGTCATCATGTCATTGTGAAGTCCGGAATAGGCGCCGGCGCGCGGAAATACTACAAGGAACCGATAGCCTGCAATCTGGTGTCCTACGGCAATAATATTGTGGCGTCGGTTCGTGATGAGTACAGGGAAATCGTAGAGGAATACATAGGAAAATATGAGTTTTACCATTGCTTTGAAACGCCCAATATGCATTGGCTGAATGGGAAATTGTCGGAGCAGGGGCAGAAAATATGTTTTATGGCGGAATATTATCTGCCGGATATGGGAAAGGTGCACGCTTCCACGTGCGGGTACGAGATGAAGGTGCTGCGGCAGCCTGATTTTGCGAATCTATACCAGCCGGAATGGAGCAACGCACTGTGCAGGGACAGAAAAGAATTAGATGTCTTAGGCGTTGGGGCATATGACCGTGGGAAATTAATCGGTCTGGCAGGCTGTTCCGCCGATTGCGATACCATGTGGCAGATTGGCGTAGACGTGCTGCCGGAATATCGAAGACAGGGAATCGCGGCCGCGCTTACCGGAACTCTGGCAACGGAAATATTGGAGAGGGGCAAGGTGCCCTTTTACTGCTCGGCATGGTCTAATATCAGATCCGTGCGAAATGCGGTGAAAAGCGGATTGATTCCGGCGTGGGTGGAAATGACGGCAAAGCCGGAGGGAATTGTCGAGGAAATAAATGAAAAGGTATGTTTCTGAATGGCTTGGGGAAACCGGCGGGAGCCATACAAAGGATTCATGAAAGACAGGCATGGACAAATACGAGGTTCTGAAAAAATATTTTGGATATGACAGCTTCCGCGAGGGGCAGGAAATGCTGATCGACGCCGTTCTGAAGGGTCAGGACGCGCTGGGGATTATGCCTACCGGAGCCGGAAAGTCTATCTGTTATCAGGTGCCGGCGCTGCTGCTGCCGGGGGTGACGCTGGTCGTTTCACCGTTGATTTCCCTGATGAAGGATCAGGTGCAGTCTTTAAATCAGGCGGGGATTCATGCCGCTTATATCAACAGTTCCCTGACGGAAGGACAGATTGCCAAAGCATTGGGGCTGGCGGCGCAGGGCGCGTATAAAATCATATATGTAGCGCCGGAGCGCCTGGAAAGCTACGGCTTCTTGCAGTTTGCGGCAAAGGCGCAAATAACGATGCTTACAGTAGACGAGGCGCACTGTATTTCTCAATGGGGACAGGATTTCCGCCCCAGCTATTTAAAAATCGTACAATTTATCCGGCGGCTTCCCCGGCGTCCTGTAATCAGCGCTTTTACCGCCACCGCCACCGAGACGGTTCAAGATGATATTGTCTGTGTTTTAGGGCTCAGGAATCCCACGGTTCTGGTGACCGGCTTTGACAGGAAAAATCTTTATTTTGCAGTGGAAACGCCCCGTAAGAAGGACGCCTACCTGCTACATTATGTACAGGAACATGCCGGGGACAGCGGCGTGATTTATTGCGCTACCAGAAAAAGTGTGGAAGCGGTGTGTGAAAAGCTGGCGGCGGTACGGATTCCCGTAACCAGATACCATGCCGGTTTAAGCGGAGAAGAGAGAAAACAAAATCAGGAGGATTTTATCTACGATAGGAAGCCCGTTATGGTTGCCACGAACGCATTCGGAATGGGGATAGACAAATCCAACGTCCGTTATGTGATTCACTACAACATGCCCCAGAGTCTGGAGAATTATTATCAGGAGGCCGGAAGGGCGGGACGCGACGGGGAACCCGGAGAATGTATTCTGCTGTATTCCCCGCAGGATATGGTGACGAATCGTTTCCTGCTGGGGAGTAAGGAGCAAAACGCCGAAATGACGGAGGAGCAGTTGGCGGCGATTCGGGAGAGGGATGAGGAACGTCTGCAGGCCATGTATCATTATTGTATGACCCGCAACTGCCTGAGGGAATATATTCTTCATTATTTTGGAGAACAGGGGAGCGGGCGCTGTGAGAACTGTTCTAATTGCCGAAAGGAATTTGAGGAGGTAAACGTTACCGAAGAGGGCAGGCAAATAATCCGCTGTATTTTGGAAATGCGGCAGCGCTATGGGGTGAATGTGGTCGCGGGAACGTTGCTGGGCGATAACAGGGCGAGATTGAAGGAGTACCATGTTTCGGACTACCCGTCTTATGGAAGTCTGAAGGGACATACAGAGGCGGAGATTAAAGAAATAATCAATCAGATGATTGTCGAGGGAGTATTGGCGCAGACCAGGGATCGATATGCCCTTTTGCGGATAGCGCCGAAGGCGCAGGGAATACTGAAAGGGGAAGAGGAGCTTTTCTTAAAAAGGCCGCTCCATGCAGACCCGCCGCCTGCCCCGAACGGCCAGATGGCCGGGGATTTCGATATCGTTTCGCCGAAGAGAAAAAAGTCAGATATTTTAAATTCCAGAGGTTTAGAATTGTTTGAAACGCTCCGAAAACTACGTATGGAAATCGCAAGAGAGGAAGCGGTTCCGCCTTATATGATTTTTTCCGATAAGACGCTGGTGGATATGTGCGTGAAGCTTCCCGGGGACAAAAAGGAAATGCTGAATGTGTCGGGCGTGGGGGAAAATAAGTATCAAAAGTACGGAGAGCGTTTTCTCCGTCAGATGAAGGAATACACTGGCGGCATAAGGAGAGACACAACCAATGGAAGATGAATTATTTGAAAAAACGCCTGTTCACAGGGCTTATTTTACGCTGGCGCTGCCGGTAGTGTTTGGTATGGTCATTTCCGTGGTGTATAACATGGTGGATACGTATTTTATTGCGGGAACGGGAAATACCATGTTAGTGGCGGGAGTCTCCATAGGAGCGCCGGTTTTTACGCTGATGATTGCGCTGGGGGATATATTCGGACTGGGAGGAAGCTCCCTCGTGTCAAGGCTTTTTGGGGAGAAGAGAGACGAAGAGGGGAAGCGTATCAGCGCTTTTTGCTTTTACGCGGCGCTGGTTCTGGGCGTTGCGGTAACTGTTGTCATGCTTCTTTTTCAGCAAAGTATTCTGACCGTTCTGGGCGCGGACGCGGATACCTATCAATATGCGGCGGACTATTATAAATGGATTGTGATAGGAGCGCCGTTTATTATTCTGTCTTTTACGCCCTCGAATCTTCTCAGGACAGAGGGCTACGCCAAGGCGTCCATGGTGGGGACGGTGCTTGGCTCGGTAATCAATATCATATTGGACCCGATTTTTATCTCGGTTCTGGGTCTGGGCGCCGCCGGGGCGGCCATTGCCACGGTGCTTGGCAACGTGGCGGCGGACGGTTTTTATCTGTGGTTTTTGTTGCATAAGAGCCGGAAGCTTTCTGTTCTGCTTAAGGACGCTAGGATAGAGTGGGCGTTTATTCCTCAGATTCTGGCGATCGGTATTCCGGCTTCCATTACGAATCTGATGCAGAGCTTTGGAACCGCGCTGCTGAACCGGTATCTGCTGCTGTACGGCAGCGATAAGGTGGCGGCCATGGGAATCGCCATGAAGGTGAATCTTATCGCAGTCCTTATTATGGTAGGCTTCGCGTTTGGAGGGCAGCCCTTAATCGGATATAATTATGGGGCGAAAAATAATAAGAGGTTTAAGCAGGTGCTTCGGTTTGCCTATTTGTTTGAAATTGGCATAGCAGGAGTGCTGACCGTCGTTATCTGCCTGTTGGCGCCGTCGCTGATCCGCCTATTTATGAAGGAGCAGCAGATTGTAGATATGGGGAGCCGGATGCTCCGCTGCCAGCAGATCGGCATGGTATTTATCGCGATTGTACTGGTCAGCACCTGCACCTTTCAGGCGGCGGGGAAAGCCCTGGGCGCATTGCTCCTCTCTGTCAGCAGGCAGGGCGTTGTGTTTGCAGTCGTCCTATATTGCGCCAACAGGCTGTGGGGCTGCACGGGAGTGTTGGTTTCCCAGGCGATTTCGGATTTCCTGACCGCAGCGCTTGCGGCGGCGCTTTGCGTAAAGATGATAAAAGAGATAGAAAGGCAGCGTAAATGAAAGTCGTATTGCAGAACCTGACGAAAAAATTTCCGAGCCGCGGCAGAAAAGCCGGCGGTGATGTAACGGCGGTCAAGGACTTTACCTTTGAAATTCCCGACGGCAAGCTGGTAGGACTGCTGGGTCCTTCCGGGTGCGGCAAAAGCACTACGCTTTTTATGATATGCGGGCTTCAGAAGCCCACTGCGGGGCAAATATTCTTCGGCGATTATGAGGTCACGGAGCTTGCGCCGGAAAAAAGGGGCGTGGGTATGGTGTTCCAGAATTATGCGTTGTACCCGCATTTGACGGTGAAGCAGAATATTATTTTCCCGCTGCAGAACCTGAAAGGGAAGGACAGGCTTTCTAAGGCGCAGATGGAAGAAAAGGCATATGAGGCGGCAAGGCTGGTGCAGATCGAAGACCTGATGGATCGTAAGCCGGGGGAGCTTTCCGGCGGCCAGCAGCAGCGAGTAGCCATTGCCAGAGCCATGGTGAAAATGCCGAAGCTGCTTCTGTTGGACGAGCCGCTGTCCAACCTGGACGCCCGCCTGCGGCTGCAGACCAGGGAGGAAATTAAAAAAATCCAGAGGGAAACTGAGATTACCACGGTTTTTGTGACTCACGACCAGGAGGAGGCCATGAGTATCTCAGATAGAATCGTGGTCATGAAAGAGGGCGTGATGCAGCAGGCGGGGGAACCCCAGGAGGTATATGACAGCCCTGTCAATTTATTTGTGGCAAAATTTTTGGGTACGCCGCCGATTAATGTGTTTCAAGGTAAAGTGAAGCAGGGCGGACTGTATATCGGCAACGCCCGGGTGCTTGAGGTGAAGCGGCTTCCGGATCAGGAGGTGGTTGTGGGAATCCGGCCGGAGGGCTTTGTTTTGGACGCGAACGGTCCTCTCGAATGTGGACTTTCCGGAGTAGAGGTTATGGGACGGGATATCAGCGTGGTTTCCGTGAATGACTTCTCGCTTAATCCTACGATCCGTTCTATTATCGACGCGGAGAGCAAGGTGGATACCGCCTGCGGCGCGGTGAGATTTTCGTTGAAGCCGAATAAGGTGCTGCTTTTTGATAAGAACAGCGAAGAGAGGATTTATTGATTCGTATGCGGATTCGGCGGCATATGATTTCGCAGGGAAGGGCAGGGTGCTGAGATGGAGAAAAATAATAGGAAGGGCTGGCTGTATCTTTTGCCGGCGGTTTTGTTCTTGGTTTTCTTTATGGTATATCCTTTGATCGACGTTTTCGTCTATTCCTTTGAGGAGGGATATAATTTTGCGTCCCAGACCTATTATGATATCGGACTCTATAATTTTTCCTATGTGCTGCATGACGCCTATTTTTTGCAGGCGTTGAAGAATACCTTTCTGCTGGTGGTGATTACGGTGCCGCTGTCTACCGCCATTGCCCTGCTGATTTCTGTGGGCTTAAGCTCTATCAGGCCTCTGAGAAAGCTTTTTCAGACGATTTATTTTCTGCCTTATGTGACCAATACGCTGGCGGTGGGGCTTGTCTTTATGATCTTGTTCCAGAAGACGGCCTATACGGACGGACTGGTGAATCTGCTGATTTGTTGGTTCGGCGGCGATTCTATTGATTTTATCGACGGGCCTTACTGGGGCAGGATGTTTGTCCTGTGCTTCTATATTATATGGGTGGTAATGCCTTTTAAAATCCTTCTGCTGACCGGCGCGCTGTCCGGTGTGGATCAGAATTATTATCATGCCGCGAGAGTAGACGGCACATCAGCCTTTCGGATTTTCAGAAAGATCACCCTGCCTATGATTTCTCCCACGATTTTCTATTTGATTATTACGGGCTTTATCGGAGCCTTTAAGGAATACAGCGATGCGGTGGCGCTGTTCGGGACGGATTTAAACGCTGCGGGAATGAATACCTTAGTAGGCTATGTGTACGATATGCTTTACGGCGACAGCGGCGGCTATCCCTCCTATGCCTCGGCGGCGGCGATTATCTTATTCGTGATTGTGCTGACCATTACCTGTATCAATCTACTCATCAGCAAGAGGCATGTTTATTACTGACCGGCGCGCAATACGCGCTTTTGTCCCATTAGATTCTACGCAGATCATGGGGCGGGATACCGCTAGAGAGAGGACTGCTTATGTCAAAACCAACTTCCTATGAGCAAATGAAAAAATCGGAGACAAACCGGAAAAAATGTGTCCATATCCTTGTTTACGCCCTCCTTATCATCTGGGCTGTTATCGTGCTGTTTCCCTTCTACTGGATGCTTCTGACCTCGGTTAAAAGCTACAGCGCCTATAACGCGGAGCGTATTCCGCAGTTTTTCGTCCTGTCGCCGACGCTGGGCAATTACGTGGACGCGTTTACCGCGGTGCCGCTGGGCAGATATCTGCTCAACACCCTGATTTTTACGATGGCGACGACGGCGGTTATGATGGTGGTCAGCACTCTGGCCGCTTTTGCCTTTGCAAGACTGCGTTTCCGAGGCAAAAATCTGGTGTTTACGCTGATTCTTGCTCTGATGATGATTCCCAATGAGCTGGTGGTGATCACTAATTTTGCCACGATTACCAATCTGAACCTGCGCAACACCTTTGGGGGACTGATTTTGCCTTCCGTTTCTTCCGTTTTTTATATTTATCTCTTAAAAGAAAACTTCCAGCAGGTGCCCGACTCCCTGTATTATGCGGCGAAGGTGGACGGCACCTCGGACTTGAGATATCTGCTCAGGGTACTGGTTCCAATCTGCAAGCCTACGCTGATTACCATCGGGATTCTGAAAATCATCGAGTGCTGGAATGCTTATGTATGGCCGCGGCTGATTACCGATGATGAACGCTATTTCCTTGTCTCTAACGGAATCCAGGAAATCCGTGAAAACGGATTCGGCCGTGAAAATATTCCGGCCATGATGGCGGCTGTGGTGGTTATTTCCGTACCGCTGATTCTTCTGTTTCTGCTGTTTCGGGACAAAATTATGACAGGTGTGTCAAAAGGAGGAATAAAAGGGTGAGGAACAGAAAGAGAAGGCTTCTTCCCGTCCTGCTGGTTATTGCGGTGGCTCTGCTGACCGGCTGCCATGGCTCCAGGGGGCTTGCCGAGTTTCAAATGCCGGAGGAATTGGATACCTCCGTGGATTATGAGATTACTTTTTGGGCGAAAAATGATACCAATAAGACCCAGACGGCGATTTATGAGCAGGCGATAGCGGATTTTGAAGCGCTTTATCCCAACATTCGGGTCACGCTGCGGCTGTATACGAATTATGGGGATATATACAACGACGTGATTACCAATATTTCCACCAATACCACGCCGAATGTCTGCATTACCTATCCCGACCATATCGCCACATATCTGACGGGAACCAATGTGGTGGTGCCGCTAGATGACCTGTTTGCAGATGAAAGGTATGGGTTGGGAGGAAGTGAACTGCTGTTTGACGGCGTGACGCAGGATGAGATGATCGGGCAGTTCCTGGAGGAGTGTTCCATCGACGGGCAGCATTATGCCATTCCTTTTATGCGCTCCACAGAGGCCTGCTATGTGAATAAGACTTATGTAGAGGCGTTAGGGTATACCCTGCCGGAAACCCTCACGTGGGACTTTGTCTGGGAGGTATCGGAGGCGGCCATGGCCACAGATGAGGAGGGCGTTTATCTGGTAAACGGACAGGAGATCATGATTCCCTTCCTTTATAAATCCACGGATAATATGATGATCCAGATGCTGAAACAAAAGAACGCCGGGTATTCTACGGAGGCCGGCGATATCCTGCTTTTCAATGACACCGCCAGAGAGCTGCTTTACACCATCGCGGGGCATGGAGAAAGCAAAGCCTTTTCCACCTTTAAGATATCCGGTTATCCCGCCAATTTCCTCAATGCGGGGCAATGTATTTTCGCGGTGGATTCCACTGCCGGCGCTACCTGGATGGGGACGGACGCCCCGCTTTCCGATATCAGTGAGGACAAGCTGGTGCGGTTTGAGACGGAAGTAATGACGGTACCGCAGTTTGACGCACAGAATCCGCAGATGATATCTCAGGGGCCTTCCATTTGTGTGTTTAACAAGGCGGACTCTCAGGAGGTGCTGGCGTCCTGGCTTTTCGCCCAGTATCTTCTGACCAATGAGGTACAGATTGCCTATGCCGAGACGGAGGGCTATATCCCGGTCACCGCGAAAGCCCAGAACGCGGAGGAATATCAAGAGTATCTGTCAAGGAGCGGAGAGGACAATAGCGCCTACTATGAGGTAAAGATCAAAGCCTCCAGGCTGCTTCTGGATCATATCGACGATACGTTTGTGACCCCGGTGTTTAACGGTTCGGCGTCCCTTCGGGACGCGGCGGGACAGATGATTGAGAACACGGTTAAGTCTGTCAGACGGGGAGAAACGGTGGACGGGGCTTATCTGAATCAGTTGTTTGACGATGTGACGGCGCTGTACAGACTGGATCAGGGAAGCGTAGCGGCAGCCGGGAAAACCGACTTGGGTCCGCTTCCGGCCGCGGCGAAGCTGCTGCTGGGCGTTCTTGGCGCAGTATGGCTCGTGCTCCTGGTGAATGTGATAGGAAGGGGAATCAGAAAGAAAAGAACCTTCCGCCGCAACGGAATTGACAAAAAAGATTGATTTATTCCTTTCAGGTGAGTACAATAACAGGGAATATAAGTCAGAGGCTTGGGAAGAGCCTTAGACGGCAGTCCCGGAACGGGAGAAAGGTGAGGAGAGAATGATGAAAAAGTATTTGGCGGTAATGTTGACGGCGGCAATGACATTTGTCTTGGCAGGCTGCGGGGCGTCAGGGGAGTCCGCAGAGGATGGAAAATCCGAGGGCGTTATGACCTATGAGGAATACGCGGCTGCGGATATCGACACAGAGGTTGTGATTGAGACTTATGTACAGGCTAAGCAGTCCTGGTGGGAAGATAAGGCTACCGTTTACACACAGGATCAGGACGGCGCTTATTTCCTCTATGATATGGCCTGTTCTGAAGAGGATTATGAGAAGCTGACGCCGGGAACCAAGATTAAGGTGACAGGCTATAAGGCGGAATGGTCCGGCGAGATTGAAATCATCGACGCCGTTTTTGAAATTGAGGAGGGCAGCTATATCGCGGAGGCTATGGACGTGACGGATATGCTGGGCAGCGACGAGCTGATCAATTATCAGAACCGGTTTGTATCCTTTCAGGATATGACGGTGGAGGATTGCGGCGGTGGCGCAGCGTTTCTATATAGCTGGGACGGCTCCGGCACGGATGGAGACGATTTGTATTTCAATGTTTCCAGCAACGGGCAGACCTATACCTTTACGGTGGAATCCTATCTTTGCGATAACACGACGGAGGTATACAATACGGTAGAAAGCCTGCAGGTCGGCGATACTGTAGATATGGAAGGCTTTCTGTACTGGTATGAGGGCGTGAATCCGCATATTACCTCTGTAACGGTTCAATAGCCTGCGGGCATCGGGTTTCTATCCCTGTATTTTTGAAGAAATATTATTCTTTTCATCTTTCCGGCATTGTGCTATAATGCGATTCGAGAATGGGAGATGAGGAGAGCTTCCCACAGCGGTACAAAGGAAAGGATGGCGGCAGATGGCGGAATGGGCGTCAAATTTTTGTGATTTGTTTTATAAATGTTTTATCAAAGAGGATCGTTATAAGCTGCTGATAAGCGGTATCGGCGTGACCATTAAGGTGTCCCTGCTGGCGATTGTGATCGGTATCCTAATCGGTATGCTGATCGCCCTGTGCAACCTTTCCAGGAAAAAAGTGCTGAGGCTGATCGGCGGCGTCTATACGGACATTATACGCGGCACGCCTTCCGTAACCCAGCTGATGATTATCTATTTCGTCATTTTCGCGTCGGTGGATCTGGATAAATGGATTATCGCCGCAATCGCTTTCGGCGTTAACTCCGGCGCGTATGTATCGGAAATTATCAGAGCCGGTATTATGTCCATTGATAAAGGCCAGACTGAGGCGGGCAGGTCGCTGGGGCTTGGCGCTTATCATACCATGACAAGGATTGTGATTCCGCAGGCTGTGAAGAATATTTTTCCGGCGCTGTGCAACGAGTTTATTGTGTTGATTAAGGAAACCGCGATTGTAGGTTATGTGGGTCTGATGGATATTCAGAAAGCCGGAGATTTCATTAAGAGCGCGACCTTTATCGCGTTTATGCCCTTGATCGGAACCGCCGTTATCTATTATGTACTGATTAAGCTTTTGACCCTGCTGCTGGGTAGGATAGAAGCAAGGCTCAGAAGAGCCGACGCCAGATAGGAGGAAGGAAGCCCATGATTAAAGTGAAGAATCTGCACAAGAAGTTTGGCGGCCTTACCGTCCTTAACGGAATCGACGAACATATTGAACAGGGTGAGGTCGTAGTAGTAATCGGGCCTTCCGGTTCCGGCAAAAGCACTTTCCTGAGATGTCTCAACCTGTTGGAGACGGTTACCGAAGGGGAAATTTATGTGGACGACGAGCTGATTACCGACCCCAGGGTGAATGTGAACCGAATCCGGCAGAAGATGGGAATGGTTTTCCAGCAGTTTAATCTGTTTCCCCATCTGACCATTATGGAGAATATCACTTTAGCGCCCGTGCTGCTGAAGAAAATGACCAAGGCCGAGGCGGTCCGGAAGGGACAGGAGCTGCTGGCCCGCGTCAATTTGTCGGAGAAAGCGGAGGCGTATCCCGCCCAGTTGTCCGGCGGACAGAAACAGCGTGTGGCGATTGCAAGAGCCCTGGCTATGGATCCTGAGATTATGCTTTTTGATGAACCCACCTCTGCCCTCGACCCGGAAATGGTAGGGGAAGTGCTGGATGTTATGAAGGATCTGGCCAAGTCGGGTATGACGATGGTGATTGTAACCCACGAAATGGGATTTGCCAGGGAAGTGGCGTCCAGGGTATTGTTTATCGATCAGGGGATTGTGATGGAGAGCGGTACGCCGGAGGAGGTTTTCTGCAGCCCGAAGAATGAGAGAACCAGAAATTTCTTAAGCAAGGTATTGTAACGGTATTATGCCGGCTCCGTTTGCGGAGGAACGGCTTATGATACATAGAATGTCGGCTGACAGAGCCGACTTATATTAAGGAGGAGATTGTTATGAAAAGAGCAAAAAAAATTTTGGCGTTGATTCTTGCTATGGCTATGGCGGCATGTACGCTCACAGCCTGCGGCAGCAGTACGGACGCCTCTGTCGGGGAAACAGAGGACGCTGCCGTTGAGGAAGAGGCTGCAAGCGAGACGGCGGGCGGCGTGATTACCTTCGGCACCAACGCGGAATTTCCGCCTTTTGAGTTCGTAACGGCTAACGGCGTAATCGGTGAGTTTGACGGTATCGATATGGCGATTGCCAAGCAGATCGCAGAGGAAAACGGTATGACGGCGGAAATTGAGAACATGGAGTTTGACTCTCTGTTAGTGGCTCTTCAGAACGGCCAGATCGACGCGGTGATCGCCGGTATGACCATCACGGAGGAGAGAGCGGAGGCAGTAGATTTTTCCGTTCCTTATTATACGGCGACTCAGGTTATGATTGTTAAGGAAGATTCCGATATTGCGTCAGCAGCCGATATGGCGGACAAGAAGATCTGCGTTATTCAGGGCTATACAGGCGAGGTATGCGTCAGTGAGATGGGATATGCTTACGAGTCCTTTAAAAAAGGTACGGAAGCGGTTATGGAGCTTGTAAACGGCAAGTGCGACGTAGTAGTAATCGACTCCGCAACCGCCGCCAAGTATGTAAGCGATAATGAGGGCTTAAAGATTGTAGAGGACCCTGACGCGTTTGAATCGGAAGAGTATGCGATTGCTGTACAGAAGGGCAATACGGAGCTGCTTGACATGATTAATGCCGCGATTGAAACAAAGCTTGCGGACGGCACGATCTCCGCGCTGGCCGTACAGTATACGGAGGCTGCTTCCGAGGAATAAGCGGACAGGCGTATTTTAAGAATAACTCAGGAATAATTTTGCGCCTGCTTTCTCATACTATTTCTGACAGGACGCCGGATACCTTCCGGCCTCCGGACAGAAAGAAGGAGACAGGCTATGGAAGATGATACAATTAAGCTGTTGCGGGAATGTAACGCGGGGATTAAGATGGGCATTTCTTCTCTCGATGAAGTGATGGAGCATGTACAGGACAGTACCCTGGAAAATCTGCTTAAGCAGAGCAAGGATACCCATTGCAGGCTGGGAGAGCAAACCCATGACTATCTGCGGGAATGTCACGATGAAGGGAAGGAACCTGCGGCCATGGCGAAGATGATGTCTTGGATGAAGACGAACGTCAAGCTGGGCGGCGAGGAGTCTGACAGAGTGGTGGCGGATCTGATTACGGACGGCTGCAACATGGGCGTGAAAACACTCTATCGGTATCTGCACCAATATCAGGCGGCGGATGAAAAGGCTAAGAAACTGGCGAAGGAAACGATAGAGGCCGAGGAAACGCTGGTCAAGGATATGAGGGAGTATCTGTAAGGATACTCTCTTTTTTTCTGTTGTGCATTTACTTTAGCTTGATGCTGTGATAAAATGTCCACGTCTGGAATTAAGAGGAATCAAAGAAAAGGAGAGGATTTATCTATGAAAAAGAAACTTGCACTTATGATGGCATGCAGCCTTTGCATGTCCGCACTGTTAACAGGTTGCGGCGGGGCTGATGAAACCGATGCTGCGGAAATGGTGTACGCTGTGGAGGCAGGCTCCGCCGGAGAAGCGGCAGCCAATGACAACGGTTTTCAGACCAATGTGGTGGCGTCCCAGGCAGACGCGCTGATGGAAGTGGCTTCCGGTACCTCCGACGCCGCAATTATTGATCTGCTGATGGCAGGCGCGATGATTGGCGAAGGCACCAGTTATCCGAATCTGATTCATACGGATGAGCTTACCACTGAAGAATATGGGGTAGGCTGCCGTAAGGGCTCTGATCTGGCTTCTTATATCAACGCCGTTTTCGCGGAGAGCTATGCGGACGGTTCGATGGAAGAGATAGCCGCTACATATGGCGTACAGGAGGCGTTGGTGGAGCAGCCTGCTTCCGAGTTTACGGCTTCTGAGACGGATAGCGATGTGGCTTATATTCAGGAGAAGGGCGTGCTGATCGTGGGCGTTACGGATTTTGAGCCTATGGACTATAAAGATGATAACGGCCAGTGGATTGGCTTTGATGCGGATATGGCCCGTGTGGTAGCGGAGCAATTAGGTGTGGAAGCCCAGTTCGTGGAGATTGACTGGGACAACAAAATCATGGAGCTGGATTCCGGCAATATCGACGTAGTATGGAATGGCATGACCCTGACCTCAGAGGTGACAGAGGCGATGGAGTGTACCAATGCTTACTGCAATAATGCGCAGGTTATTGTCGTACCGGAAGACTGATAGGGCATAGTCCGCTCCGCAGAAGCCCCCCGGCTTAGCCGGGCGGCTTCTGTGGGAGCGGCAGACTTCGACGAAAGAGAACATGGGGAGAAAAGTATGTTTTGGTCAGTGACACAATCATTGTTGGGAGGTCTGCTTACTACATTTCAGATCTTTATTTTTACGCTGCTGATTGCCCTGCCGCTGGGACTTTTGATTGCGTTCGGCGCAATGAGTAAATTTAAGCCGCTCCGTTATCTGGTGGATTTACTTGTCTGGGTGATTCGCGGCACGCCGCTGATGCTGCAGCTTATTATTATTTTTTATGGTCCCGGCCTTTGGCTTGGACATAATATATGGAGCGGTAACGAGGCCGGGCGTATTACGGCTACGGTAGTGGCCTTTAGTATTAATTACGCCTGTTATTTTTCTGTCATTTTCCGAGGCGGTATCGAAGGCGTCCCGGCAGGGCAGCGGGAAGCGGGAGAGGTGCTTGGTATGACCAGGAGCCAGATTTTCTTTAAGGTTACGCTGCTGCAAATGGTGAAGCGGGTGGTGCCGCCCATGTCCAATGAGATTATTACGCTGGTTAAGGATACCTCCTTGGCGCGTATCATAGCGGCTTATGAACTGACCTTTGCGGGCTATTCTTTTATGAAGAGCGACGGACTGACCTGGCCGCTGTTTTATACCGGCGTGTTTTATCTGCTGTTCGTCGGGGCGCTGACGCTGCTGTTTAACTATATTGAGCGTAGGCTGGATTACTTTAGGTAAGGAGAAAAGGGAAATGGCGATTTTGGAAGTAAGAAATATAGAGAAGCATTTCGGTTCCACACAGGTACTCAAAGACGTCAGCTTTTCTCTGGAGGAGGGCAATGCGCTGGCTATTATCGGGTCTTCCGGCTCCGGCAAGACGACGCTGCTGCGCTGCCTGAATTTTCTGGAGACGCCCAATCAGGGAACGGTCAGCGTAAAAGGAGAAATTTTATTTGACGCTGCTTCGCCGCTCAAACAGCAGGAAAAGGATTTAAGGCGGAAACGGCTTCATTTCGGCATGGTTTTTCAGTCTTTTCATCTATTTCCCCAGTATACGGCGCTGGAAAACGTGACCTTGGCCGCGGGGCTGCTCGCCAGAGAACGGGAGGATTATAAGGCCAATAAGAGAGAAATTCTGGCGCAGATGGAAGAACAGGGCAAGGCGCTGTTGGACCAGATGGGACTGAAGGATAGAATGGATCATTATCCCCATCAGCTATCAGGAGGGCAGCAGCAGCGCGTAGCGATTGCGAGAGCCCTTGCTTTGAGCCCGGATATTCTCTGCTTTGACGAACCTACCTCCGCCCTGGATCCGGAGCTGACCGGCGAGGTATTAAAGGTGATCAGAGGATTAGCGGAGAGGAAAACCACCATGATTATCGTAACCCATGAAATGGCGTTTGCCAGAGATGTGGCGGATCAGGTTATTTTTATGGATGATGGAGTAATCGTGGAGCAGGGAGAGCCGAAACAGGTCATCAATCATCCCAGAGAAGAAAGGACAAGACAGTTTTTGTCAAGATATACGGAAGGGTAGCAGGCTATCCTTCCGTTATTTTATTGTTGTTTTCATCAAACAGGTTTTCTCTTGTAATATTTTGAAGCCATTTCTGGCTGCGGTAATGCCGGATCACCCACGGCCATTTCACAAATTCGTCGGTGCACAGCAGGAAATAAACCGCTAATACGGGAAGCTTCAGCACAAACGCGGAGAGCAGGCCAAGGGGAACCGCGTAGCACCACATATCCACGGAGTCGCAGATCAGGCCGAACCTGCTGTCGCCGCCTGCCCGGAAGACTCCGGCGATCAGGGTGGTATTGACGGCGGAACCCATGACATAATAGGTGTTGATGAGGAGCATATATTTTAAATAATACATGGCGGTATCGCTTAAGTCCGCGAAGTGCAGCACAAAAGGAGTGGCGAGCAGAATCAGGAGGCCGCCGATGGCGCCGGTGATAATGGTCAGCTTTACAATTTTGGAGGCGTAGACCTTGGCGCGTTCCATATCATTCTGTCCCATGACATTTCCCAGCAGGATACCGCCGGCGCTTGCCGTGCCGAAGCAGAGCACCGTACCGAAATTGCGCACTACCGTTACAAGCGAATTGGCGGCCACCGCGTCTGTTCCCAGATGTCCCAGAATCACGGAATACATGGAGAAAGCGACGGCCCATGAGACATCATTGCCAAGAGCCGGCAGGGACAGCCTTAAGAAATCCTTAAACAGCAGCCTGTTATGCGTAAATAGATAAGAAGGTTTCAGCTTGACATCTTTGCTGAAAACCGATATGAGGATACATCCTGCCAGTTCTGCGGTGCGGGAAGCGGCGGTGGCAATGGCTACGCCCACGGCGCCCAGCTTCGGCGCGCCCAGCAGCCCGAAGATAAATACGGCGTTTAGGAAAATGTTTAGGGTAAACGCCAGAATGTTTAAAGTCATGGAAACCGTGACCCTGCCGATGCTCCTCAAAAGCGCCAGATAGACTTCCGTGACGCCCCAGCAGAGATAGGTAACAGCCATAATACGCAGATAATCGGCTCCAATGGCAATCAGCTCCGCGTCGTTGGTGAAAACCCTCATCATCAGCCGGGGAGCAAAAAAGGCGGCCGCGGAGAAGCAGAGGGAGATCAGGATGGAAAATCGCAGGGCGATTCCTTCGATCACATGGATTGCCTGCAGATCCTGTTTTCCCCAATACTGCGCGCTCAGCATGGAAGCGCCTGTTCCCAGGCCATAGTAGACCATGAAAAGGATACTGGCGTAGTTGGCCGCCAGAGAAACCGCCGAAATGGACGACTGCCCCACGTAATTCAGCATGACCACGTCAGCCGAGCTGACGGCGGCGCTCAACAGGTTCTGAATGACGATAGGGATCACCAGCTTAATGATTTGGGGATAAAATCTGTCTTTGGCAGAAAGGCTTCGTTTACGCATTGTTTCCTCCGTATGTCGCGATATATTATGTAGCTGCGTTCCTTTTTCCTACTGAGGGTTCGGTTTTATATCATGGCTCAGTATTTGCACGCGTTGTCTATTATATCATGATACATAACCATTTTCATCTGGAATCGCTTCAGAAATTCAGAAATTCTAAAAATGTTTTGCTGTGTTTTCCATTGTTTTTGGCGTTTCCTGTTTTTTTCTTAAAGAATATGTTATAATGTCCGCGTAGGAAATAAGCGATTCCCGAATAAAACATGGCGGAGAAAAGCGGAAATAACCAGTCAGAAAGGCGGATCATACAGATGAAAAAAATAGAAGAATATGTGCGCAGTATTCCGGATTTCCCAGAGAAAGGAATTATTTTCCGTGATGTAACCAGCGTGCTGCAGGATGCGGACGGACTGGCGCTTGCCATTGATTCGATGAAGGATTTCCTTAAGGGAGTCGATTTCGACGTTGTGGTTGGGACAGAATCCAGAGGGTTTATCTTCGGCGTACCGATCGCCTATTCTCTGCACAAGGCGTTTGTGCCGGTTCGCAAGAAAGGCAAGCTGCCGATGGAAACCATTTCCAGGGAATATGATTTGGAATATGGCAGCGCGGTGGTGGAAATGCATAAGGATTCTATCAAGCCGGGGCAGAAGGTAGTAATCGTGGACGACCTGGTCGCCACGGGCGGAACCATTGAAGCGAGCATTCAGATGATTGAAGAGCTGGGCGGCGAAGTAGTGAAGGTGATTTTCCTGATGGAATTAGCCGGATTGAAAGGCCGCGAACGTCTGAAAAATTATGACGTGGACAGCGTAATCATCTATGAAGGCAAATAAAGTAACTTTATCAACTGATGAGAAAAGGAGAGAAATGTGATGTTAGAGAAACTATTTAAGCTCAAGGAAAACAACACAGACATCAGAACTGAGGTGGTTGCCGGCGTTACAACCTTTATGACAATGGCGTACATCTTAGCGGTCAATCCATCTATCCTGTCGGCTTCCGGTATGGACAGTCAGGCAATCCTGATGGCAACGGCATTAGCGGCCTTTATCGGGACGCTGGCGATGGCGCTGCTTGCCAATTACCCCTTTGCCTTAGCGCCGGGGCTGGGATTGAATGCGTATTTCGCTTATACGGTATGCGGCTCTATGGGATATTCCTGGCAGATAGCGCTGCTTGCGGTATTTGTAGAGGGTCTGATTTTTATCGTGCTGTCTGTAACGAATGTGCGGGAAGCGATTTTTAATGCGATTCCCATGCAGCTAAAGAAGGGCGTATCCGTAGGAATCGGTCTTTTTATCGCTTTTATCGGCTTCCAGAATGCGGGCATTGTTGTAAATTCCGATTCCACGCTGGTAACCGTGATTGACTTTACGGCGGATTTCCACACGGCGGGCATCAGCGCGTTATTGGCCGTTATCGGTACCTTCCTGATTGCGATTCTGTATATCAAGGGCGTGAAGGGTTCCATTCTGATTGGAATCTTTGCCACATGGATTCTGGGTATTATCTGCCAGTTCACCGGCCTTTATACGGTTACGCCGGACGCGGGTTATTATTCCCTGATTCCCTCCTGGAGTAATTTTAGCCTGGGCGCCATCGGCTTAACCTTCGGACAGTGCTTCCGGGCGGATTTCGGCTCTGTGAAAATTGTAGATTTCATTGTGATTATTTTTGCATTCCTGTTTGTGGATATTTTTGATACGCTGGGAACCTTGATTGGCTGCGCGAACAAGGCTGATATGCTGGATCAGGAAGGAAAGCTGCCCCGCATTAAGCAGGCGCTTCTGGCGGACGCCATTGCCACCAGCGCGGGCGCTGTGCTGGGCACCTCCACAACCACTACCTTTGTGGAAAGCTCCGCAGGCGTATCGGAGGGAGGCAGAACCGGCCTGGCTTCCGTGGTGACAGGTTTTCTGTTCCTGCTGTCCATCTTCTTCGCGCCGATCTTTACTACGATACCGAGCTTTGCTACGGCTCCGGCATTGCTGTTTGTAGGCTTCTTGATGATTACGGCAGTGACGCAGATTGATTTTGCGGATTTGACAGAAGCGATTCCGGCTTACCTGTGTCTGCTGGCCATGCCGATGATGTATAGCATTTCAGAGGGTATCGCTGTGGGCGTTATTTCTTATGTAGTGATCAATTTGGTATGCGGCAAGGCAAAGAAGATCACGCCTTTGATGTATATTCTGGCGGTATTGTTTATTGCCAAATATATTTTCCTGTAAGATTTCTGCGCGGCGTGCCGTCAGCTTTTCCCATACGCGGAAGGCGGCACGCCACATTCTTTCTTAAAATATCTGGTAAAATGGGAGAGATTTTCAAAGCCGGACAGGGCGGCTGCCTGAGAGACAGGAAGCCTTTCTGCCTTCAGCAGATATTTCGCCCTCTCAATCCGCGCGTCCAGCAGCTCTGATTTGGGCGAACGGTTAAAAAACAGCTTATAATAGCTGTAGAACTGGCTGGTTCCCAGATTCGTAAGGGCGGCCATGCTCTCGGAATCCCAGTCCCGCTCGATGTGGGTCAGGATTTCAATCCGCGCCTTTTGGAATTGCGGATAAAGACCGCTGGGGAGGGTGGAATCCGCGCCGTGGGCATGGTACTGTCTGGAAAAAAGGATGAATAGCTGGTGCATCAGCTTGTCGCTTTGTTCGGCATAATAATCCCTTTTCGTTACATTTTCCATATAAATATTTCTAAGCAGCTCGTGCAAGGCGCCGGGATTGGACAGATAGGCAATCCGGTTCACCGGAATATCGTACTGCCGGAGAAAGTCGTCGCTGTCGCAGGTGAAGTGAATGAAGCTGTTTTTAAACTTCTTTACGGCCTGATAGCTCTGCGGGTAGCCGGGGGAATAGAGCAGGAACGCCCCTTCTCTGGCGATAAGGCTTTCTGCTTTGAGCTGTACCTTCATGGGGGTCAGAAAGTACAGGAACAGATAATCTCCGCTGCCGTCCGGGCGGTGGATTTTGTCACAGTCGGGATTGGAACGATTGTAATCACAGTAGGTAATATGAAACATAAAGGCTCTCCTTTGGCCGCGGCAGCGTGCTGCGGACGCGGTAAAATCATACCGTATATCGGAAAAAAAGTCAAATAGAACGGAAGAAAAGATATAGATAAAAAATTTGTCTTTGATAGAATGATAACTAGCAGCGGGAACCGGAAGGAAAGGGTTCCCGGAATGGAGGAAGGTCATGAAGAAATCACAGGTTATTATTGACAAGGATTACATTGTAAGCGATATTGACAGGAGAATTTACGGCTCCTTCATTGAGCATTTGGGGAGAGCGGTTTACGAGGGAATCTATCAGCCCGAAAGCAGATTCGCGGACGAGCAGGGGTTCCGCAGGGACACGCTGGAGCTGGTAAAAGAATGTAACGTGCCTATCGTGCGCTATCCGGGCGGCAATTTTGTATCCGGTTATCACTGGGAAGACGGTGTGGGGCCAAAGGAGAATAGGCCGGCCCAGGTGGATATCGCGTGGCAGGTAATCGAGTCCAATGAGTTTGGGCTGAATGAGTTTGCGGATTGGGCGAAGAAGGCCGGAACCGATATTATGATGGCGGTGAACCTTGGCACAAGGGGGATTCAGGAAGCAAAGGATTTATTAGAGTATTGCAATTTTAAGGGCGGTACCAGGATGAGCGAGCTGCGTAAACAGCATGGTTATGCAGATCCCCACAATATTAAGACCTGGTGTCTGGGCAACGAAATGGACGGGCCGTGGCAGATCGGCCATAAGACGGCTGGGGAATACGGGAGACTTGCCAACGAAACCGGTAAAGTCATGAAAACATTGGACCCTTCCATCGAGCTGGTGGCGTGCGGAAGCTCTAATTCCCATATGCCTACCTTTGGCGAATGGGAAGCCTCGGTATTGGACGAGTGCTACGATACGGTGGATTATGTGTCCATGCATCAGTATTATGGGAACCGGGATAACGATTCCGCCAATTTCCTGGCAAGCAGCGTGGATATGGATCAGTTTATTTCTACGGTGGCTTCTATCTGCGATTATGTGAAGGGAAAGCACCATGGCAGCAAGGATATCCATATTTCCTTTGACGAGTGGAATGTATGGTATCACTCCAACGAGGCAGATGGAAAGCTGGAAAAATGGGTGCAGAAGCCTCATCAGTTAGAGGATGTGTATAATTTTGAGGACGCTTTATTGGTAGGAAGTATGCTGATTACGCTGCTGCGCCATGCGGATCGGGTAAAGATCGGATGCTTGGCGCAGCTTGTGAACGTGATAGCGCCCATTATGACCTCCGACACCGGGGCATGGAGACAGACTATTTTCTATCCTTATATGCATGCCGCTACGCTGGGACAGGGGACTGTGCTGAATACGATCGTAAAATCTCCGGTTTATGAGGCAAAGCAGTATGGAGAAGCGCCTTATCTGGACTGCGTTGTGATAGAAAACGGCGAAAAAGAGGAATTGGTGATCTTTGCGGTTAATAAGGATCTGGAAGAGGATATGGAGGTAACGTTGGATTTAAGACAGTATGCCGGTTATGTGGTAAAGGAGCATATTGTGATGCAGTGTGACGATCTGAAAGCCGTGAACACGGAGGAGTATCCTGACAGGGTAGCGCCTGAAACGGGCGGAACCTCCCGGGTAGACGGCGGCGTACTGACAGCGGTATTTGAGAAGAAGAGCTGGAATGTGATCCGTCTTGCCAAATAGGCAAAGCTATTTGTGGTAATATCATCGGGCGTCAGGCGTAATCGGTTCCTTTCCAGGCCATTCGTATGACGTCCATGGTATCGTCAGAGGGATAACGCAGGAGGAAGCGGATTTTTCCATAAGCGATGTATTCGTGGATACTGCTTAAGGCGCTTTCCAGCTGCGCCATCAAAAGACGGATTTGTTGTTCTGTCTCATAACCGCCCTCATAGCGGTAGATTTCGCCGGATTTTTCCAGCAGGGACAGCTTGCGTCTGGCGTCAATCATAAAACAGCGGTTTTCCGCTTCGACCAGCATACGCTGGCTTTGCGTCCGCTCAGGGAGCGGAATGAGCCTGGCGCTGTCGATTTCCTTTTGGAAAGCGTCCAGCAGACTGGTAAAAGCATGGACGTATTGATGGCAGCGGGAAGCGTTGAGGACGATATCCTCCCGGTATCTGTGATATTTTACTTTGTCGTGAAGCTGTAGTAGTTTATTCATGGTTTTATTATACACCTTTTGAGAAATAAGGAAAAGAACGCAAATTTGTGCCGGAGCGTCACAAATTTGTCTGATGGCAGAAGAGAAACCGCCTTCGCGGATTTCTCTTCGCCCCGTCGCTAACGTTCCGGAATGGAGATTATTATGGAAAAAGATATGACGAAGGGCAGTCCCATGAAGCTGATTCTGGGATTTGCGGTGCCTCTTCTGTGCGGATTGCTTTTTCAGCAGTTTTACAGTATGGTAGACGCTGTGATTGTGGGGAAATACCTGGGGGTGGAAGCTCTGGCCGCGGTGGGGGCAACCGGTTCCGTGAATTTCCTGATTATTGGCTTCTGCATGGGCGTCTGTAATGGATTTGCGATCCCGATTGCCCAGGAGTTTGGCGCGGGACATGAAAAGAACTTACATAAATATGTGGCGAACAGCGTGTGGCTGTCCTTGATTTTCGCCGTTGTGATGACGATTCTGGTAGTTATTTTGTGCCGTCCCATTCTGCAGCTGATGCGGACGCCGGAAAATATCATAGATGGCTCCTATGCGTATATTGTAATTATTTTTGCGGGGATTCCCGTAGTCTATTTATATAACATGACGGCGGCAGTCATTCGGTCGCTGGGGGACAGCAGGACGCCGGTGTTTTTTCTGGTGATGGCGGCTCTTTTGAATATTGTCCTGGATTTACTGTTTATTATTGTGATTCCCATGGGCGTGGCGGGGGCGGCTGTGGCCACGGTTATTTCCCAGGCTGTGGCGGGACTGTGCTGCCTGATCTATATGCGCCGGAAGTTTTCGATTCTTAAGCTGACCAGAGAGGAATGGCGGTGGGACGGCTTCTGCGCGTCCAAGCTGTGCGGTATGGGAATCCCCATGGGGCTTCAATATTCCATTACCGCCATTGGCACCGTGATCTTACAGAGCGCGGTCAACAGCATCGGCTCTGACGCGGTGGCGTCAGTGACGGCAGCCAATAAGCTGGCGATGTTAATTATGTGTCCTTTTGACGCCATGGGTTCCACAATGGCGACCTATGGCGGGCAGAATGTAGGCGCCGGTCAATTGGAGCGCGTGGATCAGGGGCTAAAATCCTGCAGCCTGCTGGGGCTGCTTTATTCTCTGGTGGCGGTAGGCATTGTCTATGCGGCAGGGAACAAAATGCTCCTGTTGTTTCTGGACGCCGGAGAGTCGGCCATCTTGAGTAACGCCACCATGTTTATGCGCACCACCGTGTTGTTTTACTTCCCGCTGGCGCTGGTTAATATTGTACGTTTCCTGATTCAGGGAATGGGGTATAGTAAGCTGGCGGTTTTTGCCGGCGCTTTTGAGATGCTGGCCAGAGGGCTGGCAGGATTTGTGCTGGTGCCCCGCTTCGGCTTTCACGCGGTTTGCTATGCGAATCCGCTGGCCTGGATTTTTGCGGATATTTTCCTGATTCCGGCATTTTTCTATGTCCGCAGCGTGACGGCGAAAATCTTAAACCGGGAAAAGGGACAGGGGGCTGCTGCATGAGCGTAACGATTTTTACCATGACCCATAAGAAGTTTCCCGCGCCGAAGGACGCGACCTATGTGCCGTTGCAGGTAGGCCGCGCCTGCGGTGAGGATTTAGGCTATATGGGAGATGACACGGGTGTCAGTATTTCTGATAAAAACTGTTTTTACGGAGAACTGACAGGCGTTTACTGGGTGTGGAAAAATATGCAAACCTCCGGTTATGTGGGAGTGTGCCATTACCGCAGGTATTTCTGTACGGAAGAAGGGCGGATACTGACAGGGACGGAATATGAGAAGATTTTGTCGGAATATGACATCATTACCTCCAGGAAATTGAAGCTGAATGATTCCTATTTCGACGGCTATGCCAGCGATTACAATATCATGGATCTGATCGCTACAGGGGAAGTAATCCGGCAATATTATCCGGGCTATTATGAAGCGTTTGAGCGGCTGGTGCACGGCAGGGGAACTTATTTTGGCAATATGATGGTCTGTTCCAAGGCGCTCTATGACGAATACTGTGAATGGCTGTTTGGTATTTTTGAGAAGGCGGAGAGCCGTATTGACGCTTCGGGTTATGATGATTACCACAAGAGAGTGTACGGTTTTATTTCGGAATTTCTGCTGATGGTCTGGATTCAGGTGAAGGGACTGCGGGTCTATGAGTGCAAGGTAGGCATGACGGATGAGAAGCGGGAGACGGCGGAGATGAAAGAGCAGTTGGCCGGTTATTTCGCGCGTAAGGATATTGCCGGAGCCAAAGCCTATCTTCTGGCCTGTCTGGAAAAACGTCCGGATGTGCTGATGGAAGCCTCTGACATTACGGGAGAGCTGAAGCTTTCCATGCAGGTTATTGCGATATGTGAACTGGAACAGCGGGAGTATGGCGGCAGCCTGATTGAGCGGATTCAGGACTTTGGGGGCTTGATGCGGTACGTTCAGAAGCTCAATGATGTGATTTATGAGGTTCGGGACGGCGGCGTGCCGCTTGGCAAGGGGAAAGAGACGGAAGCGTTTCTGCGGGACGCCTCCGTTACCGACATAGCGCTGGAGGCGTCCGCAAGACTGTTCTGTTCGCCGGAGGAAGCCCGAAACGCAGCGCATATGATACGAAATGAAATACAACGTCTTCAACAGGGCGATATCCCGGAATAATAGTATGCTTCCCGTTTTAATCTATATCTTAAATTGCCGCAATAGTTCTGTCAGCTCCGCTGCACGGGTCTGCAGGGTTCCGGCTGCGGTATCCAAGGTAGAGATCGCTTCCCGCTGGGCGTCTACGGTCGCATTGACATTGGAGGAACCGGCCGCGGTCTCGGCGGAAATCGCGGATATGCTCTCAATGGCGTTCAGGGTGGCGCTTCTTGCGTTCTCCATATTGCGCATGTTGGCGGAAATGCCCGCAACAGAGTCTAAAAGCGTATGAATCTGCTGATCCATGCTCAGGAAGGAGTCTGTCGTCCGGGCGACGGCCTGTTCCTGAAAATCTACCGTCTCCCTGGCCTCCTGGGCTATGGTGACTACCTCGCCGGTATTGCGGATAATGTCGTCTATAATCCGCTGGATTTCTCCGGCGGAAGAGGCAGACTGGTCGGCAAGCTGTCTGATCTGCTCCGCTACTACGGAGAAGCCGCGGCCTGCTTCCCCTGCCCTCGCCGCTTCTATGGAAGCGTTCAGGGACAGGAGATTGGTTTCCCTGGCAATACTGTTAATGCTCTCTACGATTTGCCCGATGGAACGGGATTTATCCGATAAGGCTTCAATGGCGTTGATGACGCTGCCGGTAATTTCGGAGGTTTTCCGGGCGCTTTCCGTCAGCGTATTCATGGAAGAAATACCTGTGCCGATGGAAGAACCGGTGGATTCCGTCAAGGCGGTAATGGTGTCGGTATCCTTGGTGACGTCGCTGATTTTACCTGATAAAGAGTCCATCTGCGTCAGACAGTCCGCGGAATTTTCGTCAAGCTGCGTCACGCCGTTTTCAATCTCCATAATCGCATTCTGGATATCCTCCGCCGTAGTCACGAAGGTGTCGGAGGAAGCCGAGACCTGCCCGGCAGCCTGGGTGAGCGAATTGCCGGCGTTGGTGACGTTGGTGAGCAGCGATTTCATGTTGTCCGCCATAGAATTGACGCCCTCCGCCAGCAGCTTAAATTCATCCTTGCTTTTGGTTTTCAACTGAAGCGTCAGATCGCCGGAAGCAATTTCTTTCAACTGCTTCAGGATATGATAAATATTATGGTTGATATGCCCGGATAAGATGCAGCCAAGCAGCGCGGCAATGACCACGGCAATGATCACAAGGAGCATGGCAACCGTCTTGATGCTGGAGGCCTGTGCCAGAATCGTGGACTGGGGAATCAGCGCGCAGATCATGGCGGAATGATTGGTGATGGGAGAGTAGAGGAACAGATATTCTTCTCCGTCATAGGTCACATATTCCATGCCGCTTTCCTGACTCTGGACAGCCGTCTGATAAAAGTCCGCTGTGCTAAACAGACCGTCTTTAACCGAGGTGCCGTCGGAATATAGTTCCGTCCCGTCCTGCGTAATAAACGCCGCGTGACTGCCTTCCCCGGCGTCTAACGCGGAGAGGGAATCGGTTACAAGGCTCAGCTTGAAATCGATCAGCATCATGGCCCTGCCGCTGGTAAGGTGCTTGGCAAGACGCAGGGAGTATTGGGAGCTGTCCGTGCCCAAGGCGTCGTTGGCGTCTGACTGGTTGCCAAACAGGTAATAAGTAGAGCGGTTCTCCAGAACCAAAGCGCCCTCTGGCGTTTCCGCGTATGCGGTGTAGGGAGTAGAGGTGGTGGGCGCCGCCGATGTAATGGAGGTCAGATCGTCGGAGATAAAGGAAATATTACAGATGAGGTCATTGGTGTTGACGTCGCGGCTGACCTCCTTCGCGTATGTTAAGGCGAGTCCTTTTCCTTCGCTGCTTTCCAGCAGACCCTTGAAATATTTCGACAGGTCGTCGTCAGACAGATAGGATTTATAATTAGACCGAACCGTATTGATTGCCAGGGCAAGATACTGGTTGGTCATATTCATAGTCTGGCTGACGGAGGCCTCGTAGTTGGCGATGATTGCCTTGGAAGCCTGTTGGTATGATACAACCCCAAGGACGATAATACATAGGACCGGGATCAAAAAAGATGCGATCAGCTTGGAGCGTAGCTGCCGGTATACAGGTACGGTATTGTTTGTTTTCTTTTTTTCTCTTTTCATGATAATCTCCATCGATATTTCTTGTAAAATTTACAGCTATTTTAACATATTTTTTTTCATTTGTCCCAGCAGTTACGAAAAAAACCGAAAAAAATTATGCCCGGGAAACAAAAAGCGTTGCGCATTACCGGAATAAAAGATATGATAAAAGCATCAAGCAAAGATTCCGGAGGGGATCAGGGAAAGGAATGGTAGCGATATGGGATATCAGGAAGCGTATGAGAAACTGGAAAAATACGGACAATTACACGTACTGCAATATTATGAGGAATTAAGCGAAGCGGAAAAGGCGGCATTGGTCGAGCAGATTGAGAATACGGACCTGGACGTGCTTTCCCTGTGCCAAAAGCGGGAAGAACTCAATCCCCGCGGTACCATTACTCCTATCGACGTGATGCGGCTGGACGAGATAGCGCGCAGGAAGGAAGCCTTTACTGCATGTGGACTGGAGGCCATCAAGGCGGGCAAAGTGGGAGCGGTTCTTCTGGCGGGAGGCATGGGAACCAGGCTGGGCTCCGATGAACCCAAGGGAGTATATAATATCGGACTGACCAGGGACGTCTATATTTTCCAGCGGCTGGTGGAGAATCTGCTGGACGTGGTACGGCAGGCGGATACCTGGATTCCCCTTTATATCATGACCAGCGATAAGAATCATGAAGCCACCACCGCCTTTTTTAAGGCCAGGAATTATTTCGGTTATCATCCGGATTATGTGACCTTTTTCATGCAGGATATGGCGCCTGCCTCAGATTATCAGGGTAAGGTGTATCTGGAGGCCAGAAATAAGATGTCTACCTCTCCCAATGGCAACGGCGGCTGGTTTTTGTCTATGATGAAGTGGGGCGTAGCCGATCAGATTCGCGAGGCCGGCGTGGAGTGGCTCAATGTTTTTGCCGTGGACAATGTCCTGCAGCGTATTGCCGATCCCTGCTTTGTGGGCGCGGTGATTTCCAGCGGCAGCGCGGCGGGAGCCAAGGTGGTCAAAAAGAACGCGCCGGACGAGAAGGTAGGGGCGATGTGCCTGGAAGACGGCAGGCCGTCTATCGTGGAATACTATGAGATGACAGAGGAATTGATGAAAGCTGAGGACGCCCAGGGAGAACCGGCATATAATTTCGGCGTGATTTTGAATTATCTGTTTCGCGTAAAGGATCTGGAAGAGATTGTGGCTAAGAAGCTGCCCCTTCATATTGTGGAAAAGAAGATTCCCTACCTGAATGAGAAGGGTGAGCTGGTCAAGCCGGATCAACCCAACGGTTATAAGTTTGAGCAACTGGTTCTTGACATGATTCACGAACTGGATTCCTGCCTGCCCTATGAGGTTGTGAGGAATTATGAGTTCGCGCCGATTAAAAATAAGACGGGCGTCGATTCGGTAGAGAGCGCGCAGGCGCTGTGCAGAGAGAACCATATTCCGCTGTAGATATCTTAATCCGGGCTGCCTGATGGAGAAGCCGCGGCTGCGTCATGCCCGCCGCGGGTCTCCGTCAGCTCCGGCCGATACCAGTTATTGAACAGCTTTTGGATAATATCCAGCAGGTCTTCGTCAGGCAGGGCGTTCTGGCTTTGAAGGTTGACCAGTATGGCGTGCATAATTCCATAAAAGTAAATATCCTTTATCACCTTTATTTTGGCGGTATCGCCGCCCGGCTGATACAGGTTTCCGGGAACCTTTTCTCTCAATCTTCTTACAAAATGGGAACGATTCTGCTCGGACATCAGAATGGATATCCGGTCTGCGTTTTCGTGAAAGCAATGAATGACAATCTCAAAAAACTGTCTTTCGCCAATTCCTTTTTCTCCCCGTTGTTCGTTTAATACTTTCAGCGTGCTTTGCAGAAACTCATCTTCCGCGTATTCTATTAAAGCAAAAATGTCCTCAAAGTAACGGTAAAAAGTCGTGCGGTTGTATCCCGCGAGAGTCGTTATTTCCCGAATGGTAATCTGTTCCATATTCTTTTTCTGGGCTAATTGAAAAAAAGCGTTCACAAAGGATTCCCTTGTGGCGTCTGTGATTTCCGGCCGTTTCTTCATGTTTTCCTCCCGCTATGTAAGCTTTCCTGATTAATGGAAATTGTACAACACATGTTGCGTTATGGCAAGCGTCAAACCGAGATAATGCGACACATGTTGCAAATTGTTGCTTGATGAATCTCCGGCAGGGTGCTAACATAATATCTCGCAACAGGTGTCGCAATTACTGGTTGCAGGAGGATTATGGAAGGAGGAGGTTCTATGTTTCATATTTTCAGGAATATGAAGACCAAAGACAGATGGCTGGCGCTGGCGTGCCTGCTGCTTGTCTGCGGCCAAGTGTATTTTGATTTGCGCTTGCCGGATTATACGGCTCAAATTACGGTTTTAATCAGCAGCGAGGTTACGGAGCTGTCAGAATATTTTGCAGCCGGAGGGCGGATGCTCGGCTGCGCCCTGTGCAGCGCTTTTCTGACCGTGGTGGTGGGTTATCTGGCAGCCACGATCGCGGCGGATTTTTCCTTTGACGTTCGGGCAAAGCTGTTCCATAAGGTTGCGGCTATGGGCAGCGGCGAGATCAAGAGGTTTTCCACGGCAAGCCTGATTACCCGTACCACCAACGACATTACGCAGGTACAGATGATCATCGCCATGGGGCTTCAGATGATGCTCCGCGCGCCTATTATGGCAATCTGGGCGATTGTCAAAATCGTTGGGAAAAGCTGGCAGCTTTCCGCGGTGGTGGCCGCTGCGGTGGTGATCGTCGTAGGGGCTATGGTTACCCTGCTGACGATTATGATTCCCAAATTCCGTATTGTCCAGAAGCAGATCGACGACGTTAACCGGATCACGGACGAAAATTTAAGCGGTATCCGGGTCGTCCGCGCGTTTAATGCGGAAAAGTACCAGGAGGATAAGTTTGAGGGGGCAAACGAATCGCTGACGCAGACGCAGCTTTTTACGGGCAGAGGAATGGCGTTTCTGGCTCCTGTTATGATGTTTGTACAGAGCAGCGTGTCGGTTGGGATTTATTATGTGGGCGCTCTGCTTATCAATGCGATTGACGTGCCCTTAAGTGGAACGATGGAGAACATTATGGCGTCTGTTTCTGACCGTGCGGTTATGCTCGGCGAGGTCGTTTCTTTCAGCTCCTATGCCCTGTATGTAATCATGTCCTTTGTGATGCTGCTGATGATCTTTATGCTGCTGCCGCGTGCGCAGGTGTCCGCAAACCGTATCAATGAGGTCATCGATGCTGATATTGCGGTTCAGGAAGGCGCGGAAACCACATCCGAAGAAATCGGCAGCATTGAGTTTCGCGATGTGTCTTTTCGCTATCCTGACGCTTCCGGGGATTGCCTGAAACATATTTCCTTTAAAGCCAAAAGAGGCGAAACCGTAGCGTTTATCGGAGCCACCGGCTCCGGCAAGTCGACGCTTGGCGGGCTGGCGGCAAGGCTTTATGACGCGACGGAAGGAACCATCTTGCTGGATGGAAAAGAAATATCTAAATATAATTTTGAGACGCTTTACAATAAAATTGGGTATGTGCCTCAGAAGGCAATCCTGTTTGCGGATACCGTAGAGGGGAATATTGCTTTTGGGAAGAAACGGCGGGAAATGACGGATACCGATGTGGAGAGCGCTCTGGATATTGCGCAGGCGGCGGATTTTGTCCATGCCATGGAGGAGGGCAAAAACAGCCGGATTTCACAGAGCGGCTCTAATGTTTCGGGAGGGCAGAAGCAGCGGCTGTCTATTGCCAGAGCCATTGCCAGAAAGCCGGAAATCCTGATTTTCGACGATTCCTTTTCAGCTCTGGATTATAAGACAGACCGTATTTTGAGACAGAGGATTAGGACAGATTTGAAAGGAACGACCTGTCTGATCGTAGCGCAGAGAATTGGGACGATCAGGGGGGCGGATAGAATTGTGGTGTTGGACGGCGGCGAGGTTGCCGGAATCGGCACCCATGACGAACTGATGAAAAATTGTCCTGCCTATCAGCAGATTGCCCTGTCGCAGCTCTCGGCGGATGAGCTTGCGGCAAATGCGTAAGGAGGTGCGTATCGATGTCAGAAACAAATAATCAGTATCGCAGGCCGGCCGGGGCGCCGATGAGAAGAGGCCCCATGGGCGGAGGCCCGATGAGGGGTATGGGCGGAGGAAAAGCGAAGGATACAAAGGGGGCTTTGGGGAAACTGATTTCCTATTGCGGCGGTCAGGCAGGAATGATACTTTTCGCGTTAATACTTGCCGCGATTGGGGCGGTTTTTACCATCATAGGGCCGAACCGGCTCAGCCTGCTGACCGACTATATTTATGACGGACTGTCCGGCGGAGCCTCGTCGGAGGAAATGGCGGAGGATATTCAAAATCAAATCATCAATGGTGAGATTGATCTGCTTGCTGTTTTACCGGAGGGAACGGACATAGAAGATATTGATCTTACAGATACCGACAATGAGTTGACCAGGGAGGTGCTTTCCCATATCGCGTTAAGCGAAGAATATCAGACGGCTCATGGGAATGACGGAATCGATATGGATGGGATTCTGGGCGTGGCGCTGCTGCTGATTGGAATTTATCTGGCCAGCGCCGTCTGTAACTTCGTGCAGCATTATATCATGCAGACCGTGACACAGCGGACTGCAAAAAGACTGCGGGGGGATATCGACACGAAGATTAACCGCCTGCCGCTCAAATACTTTTCCGGCGCTGCCGCAGGCGACGTCCTGTCCCGTATGACCAATGATGTAGACATGATTGGACAGGCCATGTCCAACAGTCTGTCGAATCTTGTTACTGCGGTTGCGCAATTTATCGGCTGTCTGATTATGATGTACTATACCAACTGGATTATGGCGACGACAACCGTACTGACCACACTTATCGGCCTTATTCTGATGGTAGTCATTATGAGCCGTTCGCAGAAATATTTCACGGCAAGGCAGGAAAGTCTCGGCGCGCTGAACGGATATATTGAGGAAATGTATAGCGGACACGATATGATCAGGATTCTGAACGCCGAGGAAGAAGTAAAAGAAAAATTCTCGTCCATGAATCAGGCGGTTAAGAACGCGAATTTCCGCTCTCAGTTTTTATCCGGACTGATGCAGCCGCTAATGGCCTTTATCGGCAATCTGGGGTATGTGGCGGTCTGCGTTGTGGGCGCTGTGCAGATGATTAACGGGCAGATTACCTTCGGCGTGATTACGGCATTTTTGATTTACACCCGCTTATTCGAGTCGCCGCTGCGCCAGGTTTCTCAGGCTATGACCCAGGTTCAATCCTGTGCGGCAGCTTCGGAACGGGTGTTTGAATTTTTGGCGGAGGAGGAAATGGAGGATGAATCCGGCAAGACCCGGCGTATTGAGCGCGTGCGCGGCGAGGTGGAATTTCAGCATGTGAAGTTCGCCTATCCGAGCGCGCCTGAGAAAGAGATCATTCACGATTTCAGCATCAGGGTAAAACCGGGCGAGAAGGTAGCGATTGTGGGACCCACCGGGGCGGGCAAGACGACTCTGGTCAACCTGTTGATGCGGTTCTTTGAACCCACAGGAGGAACCATCCTGATCGACGGCGTTCCGACGCGGGATATTCCCAGAAGTAATGTACACAGCCAGTTTGGCATGGTTTTGCAGGATACCTGGCTGTTTGAGGGAACCGTCCGGGAAAACCTGCTTTACAACACGGAAGGCGTCTCCGATGAACAGATGATACAGGCGTGTAGGGCCTGCGGTATCCACAGCTTTATTCAGGCGCTGCCGCAGGGGTATGATTCTGTTCTGCGCGACAATACGGCTATTTCCGCCGGGCAGAAGCAGCTCATGACCATTGCCAGGGCCATGATTCAGAACAGTCCCATGCTGATTCTGGATGAGGCGACCTCCAGTGTGGATACCAAGACGGAAATGCTGACGCAGCAGGCCATGGATCGGTTGACGGATAAGCGTACCAGCTTTGTGATCGCCCATCGTCTCTCGACCATTAAAAACGCCGATATGATCCTTGTCATGCGGGACGGTGATATTGTGGAACAGGGCAGCCACGAGGAATTGCTGCGGCGTAACGGCTTCTATGCAGAACTGTACAACAGCCAGTTCGAGCAGGTATCCTGAGCGGGATGGCGGGGAATACTATAACTTGCTTTTCATTAATTCCAGCACCTTGGCAATTTCCTCTGTCGGCTCAGGACGCTCACTGCTCAGCCAGTCATAGAGCACGGTAAAGGTTCCCTGGAAGATAAACTGGCGGATGTATTTAGCCTGCGTTTCCGAATAGCTGCTTTCGTCCGCCAGATTTTGAAAAATAATGCTGATGCTGGGAATGGCAAACAGGTGCGCTGAGAAATCCTGCATGGGAAGAGAGCGGACGAGGAGGCAAAACAGCTCCCGCTGTTCATATAAATAACGCAGGATCGGCAGTAAGGCGTTCGGGCTTTGCGTACAGATGGGTTTTAATTCGTCGTCAAGCTGCTGGAGAAAGTCTGCTTCGATTTCATTTAGAAGGTCAGCCTGGCTGCCGTAATATTTATAAAAGGTCGTGCGGTTAATTTGCGACACAGCGCATAATTCATAAATCGAAATCTGATTCAATGGTTTCTCTTTTAATAATTTTAACAATCCGGATTTCAGCATGGCTTTGCTGATCCGGATTCTTTGATTTTCCATAACTCGTTTCACCTCAACAAATAAGATTTAACTGTTGATTTTAGCACAAATAAGTATTCTGCACTTGACTATGCGACATTTCGCAAATCAACAGTATGTTGACTTTAACTAATAATGTTTATTATAATAAAACAGTGATGGCTTGTCAACATTATGAACGGCAGGAGGTTTGTGTGATGAAAATTTGGAGACGATACTGGTACTATATTGGGGGCGTGCTTTTTGTGCTGCTTGCCTTTATCATGGGGCTGTGGGGATGCGATTATCTGAGCAAGATTCAGGTTCTCCTGATCTTTAGCTGGATGGGGATGCTGATGCATCAATTTGAGGAATACGCGTTGCCGGGAGGCTTCCCGCTTATTTCCAATATGGCCGGATTAGGGGAAACGGAGCATCCGGAACGCTATCCCCTGAACGCGAGACAGAGTTTTCTGAGTAATGTGATTTTCTGCTATCTGAGTTATATTCTCCCTATCTGCTTTCCGAACCTGATCTGGATGGGAGCCAGCCAGGTGTTGGCGGGCGTGTGGCAGCTTCCGGGTCATGGAATCGCCATGAATGTGCGGCTGGGGAGCAAATATAATCCGGGTCTTGCGTCTACGGCTTTGCTGCAAACGCCGGTAGCCGTTTATTACATCTGGTATGTATGTACTTATATGCCGGACAAAGCGGGACAGCTTTGGTGGGGAATCCCCGGCTCCCTGCTTATGCTTCTGCTTACTTTTATCGTGCCTATTCTGTTGATGAAGGATAAAGAATCTCCCTATCCTTTTGAAGAGCGGGAGCTTTACGGCTATCGCAAGGAGCGCGTAGCGGCTCTCTGGAACGAAAGAAAGGCGGAAAAGGCTGCCAAAAACGCAAAGGAGGACAAATAACTATGGTAAAAAAGCTGAATGACTGGTGTGACATTGCCTGGATTATTTTTATCTGTGCTACAGGCGTTGTCGCCGCTGCTGCGGCAGCAGTTTTCTGGAATACAATGCCCTTAGGGGCGCAGGGTGCGGTATTAGTTGCAGTAATCATGCCGTTCCATGTTTTAGAAGAGTGGAAATTTCCTGGCGGCCTTCACATCTTCTATAATGTGCTGCTGGGACCCAAAGAGGCGGAAAAGCGGGAACTTGACCGATTCCCTATGAGCCGTCTGACGGACATGATTACCAATATCGGCTTACAATGGATTCCCCTGATCTACCTTGTTCTCTGTTGGATAACCGATCTGTCTAATGCCGTCTCCCTGTGTATGCTGCTGCTGTGCTTTATTGAGGTGCTTGCCCACACCGGCGCAGGAATTCTTACTTATTGCTGGCTGAAAAAGGCGGGTAAGAGAACGATCTATCATCCCGGCTTTGCCACCTCCTGGATGCTGTTTTTGCCTGCCGGTATCTATTTGGCGGTTCATCTGGAGAATGTTACCGGACATGATTGGCTTTGGGCTGTGATTTTGTTCCTTATTATGATGCTGCTCTGCATTGTGCTGACAGAAACGCCGTTGAAGAAATGGGTTGTCAGACAGCAAAAGGGGATGTTTGCCTTTGAGGACGCCAAATACTATGAAAAATATCCGTCCTTTTGGGAAAAATAAAGGAAGGGGGCGTGGGTTTTGCAAACGCTTCATGATATAACAAAAAGACAGGTTTGAATAACATTCGCATATTGCAATGGATAGCGGAAGGGTTGTAAACTTGGGATAAGTTAAGCGAGCAAAGGGAAAGCTGCCGCTGAGGCTGGATTAACAAATTGGCATCAGAGGACGACGGGCTTCCCGGGATTGAGAAAGGCAGGGTATCAGTAATATGGCAATTTTAGTGACAGGCGGCGCCGGTTACATCGGCTCCCATACAGTGGTGGAGCTGCAGAACGCGGGTTATGAGGTAGTGGTAGTCGATAATCTGGCCAACTCCAGTGAGAAGTCCTTACAGAGAGTAGAGAAGATTACCGGTAAGCCGGTGAAATTCTATCAGGCGGATATTTTAGACAGAGAGGCTCTTGAGCAGGTGTTTGCAAAGGAACAGATCGATTCCTGTATTCATTTTGCGGGTCTGAAGGCGGTGGGCGAATCGGTAGCCAAGCCTTGGGAGTATTATGAGAATAATATTGCGGGGACCTTGACGTTAGTAGATGTGATGCGTAAGAACGGCGTCAAGAATATTATTTTCTCCTCCTCGGCAACGGTATACGGCGATCCGGCGGTTATCCCGATTACGGAGGAATGTCCCAAGGGACAGTGTACGAATCCATACGGCTGGACCAAGTCCATGCTGGAGCAGATTTTATCCGATATGCAGAAAGCAGACCCTGAATGGAATGTGATTCTGCTCCGTTATTTCAATCCCATCGGCGCGCATAAGAGCGGTACCATCGGCGAGAATCCCAATGGGATTCCCAATAACCTGATGCCTTATATTACGCAGGTAGCGGTGGGCAAGCTGAAGGAACTGGGCGTATTCGGCAATGATTACGATACGCCGGACGGTACGGGCGTGCGTGACTATATCCATGTGGTAGACCTGGCCGTAGGCCATGTAAAGGCATTAAAGAAAATAGAAGAAAAGGCAGGGCTCTGTATCTATAATCTGGGTACGGGAACAGGCTACAGCGTGCTGGATATTGTGAAGAACTTCGAGGAAGCTACCGGCGTGAAGATTCCGTATGTGATTAAGGACAGAAGACCGGGGGATATCGCCACCTGTTATTCCAATGCAGAGAAGGCCAAGAGGGAGTTGGGCTGGGAAGCGCAGTACGGCATCAAGGAGATGTGCGCGGATTCCTGGAGATGGCAGAGCAATAATCCCAACGGTTATGAAGACTAGCCTGCGCTGATAGGGACAGATAGACAAATTACATCTTTTGTATCTTGTTTTTTAAAAAGCCCAATCATAAAATGGAGAATGTCTGTAAAGATATTCTCTTTTTTTTTGCGCGTATGGCAGAGATGCTTTCTTGTGCCGATACCCGCATAAACGGCGAAGGAGGCGGAAACGTGAGCCACACAAAAACACAGGAGCAGGATTCTGGTATCATGATAAAGATTTCCAGTTTTATCGTGGATAAAAGAAACCTGTTCTTTTTGATTTATATGATTCTGATGATTTTCTCCGCTTTTTCCAGAAATTGGGTATCGGTAGAAAATTCCCTGTCGGAGTATCTGCCTGAGACTACGGAAACAAGACAGGGAATGGATTTAATGGAAGAGCAGTTTGTGACCTATGGCACCGCCAGGTTTATGGTGTCCAATATTACCTATGAGCAGGCGCGGAAGCTGGCGGATGAAATCGAAGAGATGGATACAGTGGGGATGCTGGACTTTGATAATACCACGGATCATTATCATAATTTTTCCGCCCTGTATGACGTTACCTTTGCCTATGGGGAAACGGAGGAACGGTGTCTGGAAGCGTTGGAGGAACTGGAGAATTATCTGTCGGATTATGATCTCTATGTGTCTACTACATTAGGGGATCAGTCGTCCGAAACCATCGCGTCGGAAATGAGCGTTATCATTGTGCTGGTGGCGGTGATTGTGGTGGCGGTGCTGCTTCTGACCTCCCAGACCTGGGCGGAGGTGCCGGTGCTGCTTCTGACCTTTGTATCGGCGGCAGTCTTAAGTATGGGAACTAATTTCCTGTTCGGTACGATTTCCTTTGTGTCCAATTCGGTGACCGTTGTATTACAGTTAGCGCTGTCCATTGATTACGCCATTATTCTGTGTAACAGGTATAAGGAGGAGCATACGGTGCTGCCCATCAGGGACGCCGCGATTGTGGCGCTTAGCAAGGCGATTCCCGAAATCTCCTCCTCCAGCCTGACTACTATTGGCGGCCTGATTGCCATGATGTTTATGCAGTTTGGGATTGGGCGGGATATGGCGCTGTGCCTGATCAAAGCCATTCTTTTAAGCCTGATGTCGGTTTTCCTGCTGATGCCGGGTCTGATTGTATTGTTTGGCGGCCTGATGGATAAGACGGTACATAAGAATCTGATTCCCAAGATTCCTTTTGTCGGCAAATTTGCTTATCGGGCAAGGGTGATTGTGCCTCCGGTCTTTGCGGTGGCGCTGGTGGTATTTTATTTCCTGCAAAGAAATTGTCCCTATGTATACGGCTACAGTACGCTTACCACGCCGATCCTCAATCAGTATCAGATTGCGGATAACATGATAGAGGAAAGCTTTGGGGAGAGTAACTTTGTGGCAATGATCGTTCCGGCGGGCGACTATGAGAAGGAAAGGGAGCTGCTGGCGGCTTTAGAGGCCAGAGAAGAGGTGGCTTATTCGGTAGGATTGTCCAATACGGAGGCCATGGACGGATATATGCTGACGGATAAGCTGACGGCACGACAGTTTTCGGAGCTGCTGGAGATAGATTATGAGATGGCGGAGCTGCTCTATACGGCCTATGCGGTGAATGATGAGAATTACGCCAAGCTGGTGAACGGTATTTCTACCTACAGCGTGCCCCTGATTGATATGTTTATGTTTCTGTATGACGAGGTGGAGGCGGGTTATGTTACGCTGGAGGATGATCTGATGGAGGATCTGGAGAGCGCCCATCAGCAGATGGGCATCGCGCAGGAACAGCTCCAGGGAGAAGCGTACAGCCGTATGCTGGTTTATCTGAATCTTCCGGAGGAGGGTGAGGAAACCTTTGCCTTTCTGGATAAAATGCATGAAATCGCAGGGGAATATTATGAGGACGGCCTGATTTATGTGGTGGGGGAATCCACCAGCCAGTATGATCTGTGCAAGACCTTTTCCAGAGATAACGTGGTCGTCAACGTGGTATCCATCTTAGCGGTGCTGGCAGTACTGCTCTTTACCTTTAATTCGGCGGGTATGCCGGTGCTTCTGATTATGGTGATTCAGGGAAGTATCTGGATAAACTTTTCCTTCCCCGCCCTTATGGAGTCCAATCTCTTCTTTATGAGTTATCTGATTGTCAGCTCCATTCAGATGGGCGCTAATATCGATTACGCGATTGTTATTTCCGGGCGGTTTATGGAGTTGAAGGATCAGATGGGTAAAAAGGAAGCCATGATAGAAACGATGAATTTCGCGTTCCCTACGATTATTACTTCCGGCTCCATGCTCGCTATTGCCGGTATTCTGATCGGACAGATGACCTCGGAAGCGGCTATCGCGGGAATTGGACAGTGCCTTGGAAGGGGAACGTTGATTTCCATTTTTATCGTTATGTTTATTCTGCCGGAGATTCTGTTGTTGGGGGAGAAAATTATTGACAAGACCTCCTTTACTGTTTCCATGCCTGTGATGACCCAGCGCTCCGTGGGACTTGTGAGCATTAACGGCAAGGTGCGGGGACAGATCAACGGTATCGTTATCGGCGAAATCCACGGGCTCGTCCGGGGAGAAGTCAACGCTATTATGGAAATGGGAAATATGGAGCCGATTGAGGAGTCAGAGGAATATCTGATGGCTGTGGAAGCGGATAAGAAAGGAGAGGAGGCTGAGCGTCATGAGAAATAAGAACCGGAAGCATCGAAACAGTGGGGCGTGCCGGAGCAGTCTGGCTGTCAGAATGATCAGTATCCTGTTTGCGGCGGCGCTTCTGGCAGCGGCCTTTCCTGTGGAAACGCTCTATGCTGAGGAAGAGGAGCAGGCTCCGGAGAATGGGGAAAAGGAAGTGATCCGGGTTGCGTCCGCGGAGGTGCTGCTGGCGGTGGCCGCCAAATGCGACGTGGATTCCTGGTCGGAGAATAAGCAGATTGAACTGCTGGAGGATATTTCTCTTGCGGGGACGGGATTTGAGGGCTTTCCTGTTTTTGCGGGGACATTTAATGGGAACGGACATACGATTTCAGGGTTCCGCATCAGGGGGAACGGCTATGCGGATGGATTTTTCCGGTATATTACGAATACCGGCGTGGTGGAAAATCTGAAGTTATCAGGCGCTGTGGAAAGTGAGAATGAGGAAGAGTGTACCGGCGGCCTGTGTGGCATTAATGCCGGATGGATTCTGGACTGCACCTTTATCGGAAGCGTGGAGGGCAAATCGGAAACAGGAGGGATTGCCGGAGAAAATGAAAGCGGGGGCACGATCAGCTCCTGTCATGGCTATGGAACGGTGACGGGCTATGACAGAGTCGGAGGAATCGTGGGCGCCAATTATGGAGCCGTGAGGAATTGTACGAACAAAGCGGGTATTAACAGCGACAGCAGTTGGCTGGAGGAAGAAGATGAAGCTGGGCTGGAATGGCTGATTGAGGATATGGAAGAACGCAAGCTGGTGAGCGGCACTGATATCGGCGGTATCGCGGGCTATTCCAGGGGGATTGTGATTAACTGCAGCAACAGCGGCGTGGTAGGTTATGAGCATAACGGCTATAATATCGGCGGAATTGTGGGGCGGCAGTCCGGGCAGGTCCTGTTCTGCGATAACAGCGGGCGTATCTATGGCAGAAAGGATGTAGGGGGTATTGTGGGGCAGATGGAGCCCTATATCAGCGTGGAGGAGGCGGAGTCTATTTCAGAGGCTGCGGGACGGTTGCATGATCTGGTAGACAGCTTTTTAGATGACGCGGGTGAGACGCAGGATGCGGTAAGCGAAGATTTCGACAGGCTGCGGGAACATTCTGACGCCGCCTTAGATGATGCGGACGTGATTGCGGACGGCACAGTGGAGTTTGTGAATGATAACGTCAGCGCTGTCAATGAGCTTGCCAATCGGTTGGATTATTGTCTGGATCAGGTACCCGGTATTATGGACGAGGTGCAGGAGGCGGTTGACGGCATGGAAGATGTGGCGGCGGCGCTGGATCGGGCGGCGGGCGCGCTTGAGGTCAGCGGTTCCATGGCGGGCAGTATTTATGATGAGACGGCTTATGCAAGGCTGTCCCTGGTGTCCGGCGTAGGCGGCGAAGTTTATGCGGATTCTTCGGCGCCCGCACAGGGAGAGACAGTCACGCTTACCATTACGCCTGAGACTGGTTATCGGCTTGAACAGCTCCGGGTAGAGGAAGGGTCAGGCAGCACGGTGGAGCTGACAGCGGCAGGAGAGAGCGACGGTTCCTATTCCTACAGCTTTATAATGCCTGTTGGCAATGTGGTGGCGAAGGCTTCCTTTGCCTATAGCCGGGGGACTGCATCGGGAAATAGCGTGGGGAACGGCGGCGAAACGCCGGAGATTATTCTGGAATCTAATGCGGGCGGCAAGGCTTCTTATAGCCTGTCGGGCGATCAGGTAACCCTGACGGTAAAGTTGGCTACCGGATATCGGTTGCAGGAAACGCCCCAGGTAATCTACGATAGTGACAGTAAGATTAAGGTATCCGCCGCGGGCAGCAACAGCTATGCATTTACGCTTCCTTCGGGCGCGAAGCAGGTAACTATTTCTCTGACTTTTGGAGTCGCCAGCGATGCCGAGGCCGTGAGCGGTTTCCAGAATGATCTGAGTGAAAATATCCGTCTGTTGCAGGAGCAGATGCAGGCTGTATCTGATTCTGTGACGAAAATCCGTGAGCTTGTGGACGGTAAGGATATAGATGAGCTCTTAGAGGAGGAAGCGGCGGAGGAACTGATTAGCGCTATGCTGGAGCTGGCGGAGAATCTTTCGGACGCCGGGGAAACGCTGTCCTATATTATGAGCGATCTGAACAGTATCCTCAATACCATGACGCCTTATCTGGAGGAAGCCCTGAAGGAAGCGGGCGTGGAGATAGATTTCGTAATAGACGGCTTAGAAGATATGTATACCCATATCGATACGGCTTTCGGTATGATTCGTTCTACCATGATTTATATCAACGGAAAATTTGATATTCAATTTGCCGCGCTGGACGATGACTTGGATCGTTCTGTGGACAGCTTGTTTGAGCAGCTTGGAATGATCTCGGATTATGCGGGGCAGATTGGGGAGGATCTGGATGTGCACTCGGATATTCTGGAGGAGGATATGCGCGCCATTAACGATCAGATCAATCAGATCTTTCAGCTTTTTGCACAGAGAATAGAGGACGTGGAGGATTTGTATTATGAAGAATCCGGGTACGAAGATATCTCGGAGAAGGATATCGACGCCAGTACGGACGGCAAGGTAGAACGGGCGGTCAATACCGGCGCAGTGCAGGGCGATGTGAATGTAGGCGGTATCGCGGGCTCTATGGCTATTGACGAGGAAGATCCGGAGGGCAATGCCGCCGGCAGCGTGAATCGTTCCTTTGGCAGCCGTTATCTGACCAAATGTGTGGTGAACCGCTGTGAGAACAGCGGATGGATTACCGCCAGGAAAAACGGTGCGGGCGGTATCGTGGGCTACATGAATCTGGGTATCGTGGCAAACAGCGAAGCCTATGGCAGTGCGGAAAGCACAGAGGGGGAGTATGTGGGCGGCGTCTGCGGAGAATCCCATGCCCTGATTCAGGGCTGCTACGCGCTGGCATCTCTGGAGGGCGCCCAGTATGTGGGCGGCATTGCCGGTTCCGGCTCAAAGATACGGGACTGTTATGCAATGGTGACGATTGGAGAGGACGCCGTCCATCAGGGGGCAATTGCTGGCTGGATTCCCACTCAGGAAGATGAGAGAAGCGAATATCAGGAGGAGATCAGGGACAATTATTTTGTCAGCGACAGTCTAAACGGCATTGACGGCGTCAGCTATGCGGGGCTTGCCCAGTCTGTTTCTTATGAGGAACTTTTAGAAACGGTAGGGCTTCCGTCGGCGTTCAGACATTTAACCATCACCCTGATAGCGGAGGATAGAGTGGTAGAGGAGCTGGAAGTGAAGTATCATACGCCCCTCTCGCTGGTGGAATTTCCAGAACCGCCGGAAGTGGCAGGCAGCTATGGGAAGTGGCCTGACGTTTCAGATCAGGTAATGGAGTCCGCTCTGATTCTGGAGGCGGAGTATTATGATACGATTACCACGCTGCCCAGCGTAGAGACGGCGCTTGCCGCCGAGGCAGGGGAACCAGACAGACCTTATGCCTATCTGGACGGCTTCTATACAGATGAGGCGGAACTGAATGTGGAGATGACAGAGTGGACGGCGGCTCAGGCCAGAGAAGAGGGCGTAAGGGCAAAGGCGGATTCTGTGGTTTATATAGTACGCCTTTCCAATGGCGGCGCCGCGGATACCGTGTCAAAGCTGCGCCTCTACAATCCCTATAAAGAGGTTCGGGCAGTCTACAGGAAAACGGAGGAGGAAGGCTGGCAGGAGATATCTTATCAGGAGTACGGGCAGTATTTGCAGGTGGAAATGCAGGGAGAGACGGCGGAGTATTGTATTCTTTCCCGCGAGGGCAGTCTGCTGCAGATGCTTGGTTTAGGGGCGGCGGCAGTATTAGTATTGCTGCTGGCATTTGCCGTTTGGAGGAAGAAAGGCAAAGCAAAGCCTAAGCCACATACAGATACATAAAGATAAAATGGCAGACGCTGCCGCCCATGACAAACAAATGGAAAATTTCATGGGAGCCGAAGTTCCGGTGCCGGTTATTGAAAATCGGCAGCTTGAGGGCGTAGATTACGCCGCCTATGGTATAGATCACGCCGCCTGCCAGAAGCCATAGAAATGCACTGTGGGGAAGGGTGTTCCATAACTGCCCGAAGACGCCCAGGCAGACCCAGCCCATGGCGATATAAACAATAGAAGAAAACCATTTCGGGCAGTTGATCCACAGGACATTAATGACCATACCGATCAGGGCGACGACCCATACCACTGTCAGCAGCACATAGCCCAGTCTGCCGCCTAAGACGATCAGGCAGACCGGCGTGTAGGAACCGGCAATCAATACGAAAATCATCATATGGTCTATTTTGCGGAAAATCTTTAAAACGCTGTCTTTGACGGTAACGCTGTGATAAAGGGCGCTGGCGCCATATAAAGCGATCATGCTTGCCATGAAGATCCACATGGCGGTAAAGCAGGTGCGGTCGGCGGCGCTTCCCGCCTTGATTAAGAGCGGCGCGGAAGCGAAAACCGCCAGCATCATTGCAATAAAATGAGTAATTGCGCTTCCCGGTTCACGAATTGTAATTTGCATAAGATTACCACCTTTCTGTTTTTTTCTTTCACAATGTGCCTTGTCGGGCACGAACATTTTTTCTGAAAGTTTGACAAAATACATTATGTAGTTTTGAAAACTACATAAAATATATTACAATACTACTCTTTAAAGTATGCGAAGTCAATAGAAATTATACAAATATTTTGAAATTCAAAGGAATGGGAGGAAATGGAAATTAATCTTCCTCAATGACATGGATTTCCAGATAATCAAAATCAATCGTTTCGATAAAGTTATCCTGGGAGAATCTGGCTTTATCATGGCGTTTGAAGTCCTGAATGGTGGAATCCAGCCAGATGGGCTGCCCTAAGTCGAACTGATGGCAGACCTGTTCCAGGGCGCGGAATATTTTATGGGTGCGGGTGTCTTCCCCGGCGTCCTCAATGACAACGTCCTTTAACATATGATTGTTTTTAAATTCTTTTGCCCACAACCGAAACATATCTGCACTCCTTCTTGCGTTGGCCGCCGCCTGCAATCGAAATTTTTTATTTCCTATTTACTATACAAAGCCTGCCGCCAAAAGTAAACACTTTTTCTTTGGCGGATTAGATGGTACACTGTTTTTAGCAGAGGAAAGATTGAAAAGCAATCGGACTAAGCGCATATGTATCCATACAGGAAAGAAATCGTCATAAGGAATACAATTTATGAAAAGATGTTTGCCGCTTCGGCTGAAAACAAAATATATAAAAACAGGAATATCTTTTCTCCTTGCCGTCATAGATATAGGTTTGGCGGCAGCCTTAGAGCAGGGCAGCTATGCCGGCGGCAGAGGGCTTGGCCTATGTCTGTGTATAGCCGGAACCATAGTGTTTACGCTGCTTATCAAAAGGCTGCTGGAACAGAGGGAGAGAAGACTGCTGGTACATTCCGGGCTGTGGGGGCTGCTGATGGCCGCCGCGTATGTGGCGGGCTGCCTGCTGCGCCGCGACGGTACGGTGCTCGACGGCATTGGGAAGCTGCCCGGCCTGCTGGCTGCGGTTCTATGCCTTACAGTACCGGCGGCAGCCTGTATTTCCCTGTTCCTGCAAGGCTTCCCGCGTTTGCGGGAAAGGCTCCGCAGAGAACGATTCGGACGGAAGGCGTATACGCCCTTTCAGGCAGGCGTATTCTGTCTGGCGGTGATCCTGCTGTGCTGGCTGCCGGTGTTTCTGGCCTACTATCCGTCGGTTTTTGCCTATGATGCGGAGGGGCAGCTTTATCAGGTTATTACAGGCGATTATAGTACCCATCACCCGTTGCTGCATACCTTGTTTTTAGGAGCCTTTTTCCGTTTGGGCGGCAGCCTGTTCGGGTCTTATTCTACGGGCATGGCGCTTCATTCGGTGGTGCAGATGCTCTTACTGGCAGGAACCTTCAGCGCTGCTTTGGCATACCTGTACGCCAGGAGAACGTCGGTCTATCTGCGTATCCTGCTACTGGTTTTCTTTGCCCTGTTCCCGGTAAATTCCATTTTGGCGCTGAGTACCACCAAGGACGTTCTGTTTTCTGCCCTGACCCTTCTTTATACGCTCTGCCTGTATGAATTTTTGGGTGAAAAAGAGGAAAAACGGCCGCAGGAGCAGGATACAGACGGGACTTTTCCTTTGCCCCGGAGAAAGCGCGGGCTTACGGCGCTGTGGCTGACAGTCACCGTATTACTGCTGCTGATGCGCAATAATGCCCTGTATGCCCTGGTTGGCAGTGTGCCTCTTGTGTGTATGGGATTGAGAAAACACAAGGCTCTGCGGAAAAAATACCTTCTGCTGTCTCTTGCCGGGCTTTGCCTGTTTGGAGTGGGAAACGCGGGATTAAAAGCGCTGACCCATGCCCAGGACGGAAGCCCCAGGGAAATGCTCAGCGTGCCCTTTCAGCAGATGGCGCGTACCAGAGTGGAGGAAGAGGAAACCCTGTCTTCCCAGATGCGGCAGGAGCTGGACGCTTACCTGTCCTCGGAGTGGGTGTTTGCGGCATATAATCCCCATCTTGCAGATCCGGTGAAGCAGCGGGCGGTGATTCATGATAATCCCGCGGGCTTCCTGCGGACCTGGCTCAGGCTGGGGTTGGAGCACCCGGGGACTTATGTGGACGCTTTCCTGGATAATTCCGTGGGCTACTGGTTCTTGGAGGACAGAACCCATGCGCAGATTTATGGAATTGGTACGGAGAGCGGATTCGGATATCTCTCTACGGATAACCGCCCTATGCCCGCGGGCTATGAAATCGTGGAAAACAGTTATCTGCCGGGACTTCGGGCTTTCATGGAGCGGATTGTATCGGAGAACGAATATCAGAAGCTGCCGGTTATCCGAATCCTGTTCGCACCGGCGTTTTACTGGTGGCTGTTGTGCCTGTATCTTGCGATGGCGCTTTACCGGAAGCGGTACAGGCTTGTCCTGCCGGTAGCCTTTCTGGTGGTCTACTATCTGACGCTGCTGCTGTCGCCTGCGGCGCTGATCCGCTATATGTACCCGTTTGTGACGACGGTTCCCGTGATGTGCTGCTGCCTGTCTCAGCAATCAGATTGCCAAAAGGGTGAAAATGTACAATAAAAGTGAAAATTTTGTAAAAATTTTGTATAAAATCAACATTTCACACATAAGTATGATATAATGTCCACATAAGCAATGAGCCGTGCGAAAATGCGGCCAGCCAAAGCGGCTGCTTGCAGACGCCTTTGGCTGCCCGCGTTTTCATAGGGCGAAGCCCTGTGAATGAGAGAGCTGAAAGCTCTCGAATGGGCACGGCGGGGAAGAGCGGAAGCGAAGCCCTGTGAATGAGAGAGCTGAAAGCTCTCGAATGAGCACAGCACGGCGGGGAAAGCAACAACTAATGTTTTAGGGGGAATCAGTAACAGCATGGAAATAGGTATTGATAGAAATGGTGATATCGACAGTTGGAAAGAAGTACAACTGATTTACAATTCGGCATTAAAGCAGATATCCACCAAGCTGGAAATTTTAAACGATGAATTTCAGCACGTACACAGATATAATCCAATCGAGCACATCAAGTCCCGCATTAAGACTTCGGAGAGTATTGTCAAGAAATTAAAGAAGCACGGCTATGAATCCACTATTGACAATATGGTGAAGTATGTCAACGATATCGCGGGGATTCGCGTGATCTGCTCTTTCACCTCGGATATTTACCGGATTGCGGAAATGATCAGCAACCAGAGCGACATTAAGGTGATTTCCGTCAAGGATTATATCGTGAATCCCAAAGCCAGCGGATATAAGAGTTATCATATGCTGGTGACGGTTCCGGTTTATTTATCGGATCGGATTGAGGATACCAAGGTAGAAATTCAGATCAGGACGGTGGCCATGGATTTCTGGGCCAGTCTGGAGCATAAGATTCATTATAAATTCGAGGGCAACGCGCCGGAGCATATTAAGGAACAACTGGTGGAGTGCGCCCAGATGGTGGCGGAATTGGACGCCAGAATGTTATCCTTGAATGAGGAAATTCAGCACATCGGCCAGCAGGACGAAGGGGATTAGGGCGGGAGAATGTGGGAACCTCAGAACCGCGGAATGTGTCGCTTTTTGTTGACGTACCGCGGAAAGAGGGGCTATAATGTATAGGTAGTATTTTATAAATCCTATCCATATAGGTTCTCATGAAGGGAGGAACATTCTCATGAAAAAGTTATCTGTTAAGAGTGTGGTTGCGATTGGTATTGGAGCCGCATTGTTCTTTGTGCTGGGTAAGATTTCCATTCCCACGCCGGTTCCGAATACGTATATCAGTCTGCAATATGCTGTACAGGCAGTATTTGCCGCGCTGTTTGGACCAGTTGCCGGTCTGCTGATCGGGTTGATCGGACATACGCTGATCGACGCCACCAGCTATGGCCCGTGGTGGAGCTGGATTATTGCTTCCGCGTTCGCGGGGCTTGTGATTGGCCTTTTGACGTTGAAGATGGATATCAGCGAAGGAATTGATAAGGCAAAGATCATCCGTTTCAATGTTGCGCAGGTGATTGCCCATCTGCTGGCATGGGGATTGGTGGCGCCCTGCCTGGATATCCTGATTTACAGCGAACCGATAGAAAAGCTGTTTGCGCAGGGCCTTGTGGCAGGCGTGGCGAATATTATCACCACGGGCGTTGTTGGTACGCTGCTGTTGGTAGCTTATGCCAAGACGGTTGTAAAGAGCGGTTCTTTGAATAAAGAGGATTAAGCGGTTTTATAAGCAGAAGTGAGAGCTACCGTCGGTATGGCGGCAGCTCTTTTTACGGCAATATTAAGCAGACAGAATCACAGAGCAAAAGGAGAGTACACACATGTCCACTCCCGTTATTTCGTTTCAGGACTACGGATTTCAATACAGGGCTCAGGCGGAGCCCACGCTGCACCATATCAACCTCAATATCTATCCGGGGGAAAAGGTGCTGATCGCCGGTGCGTCGGGCAGCGGCAAAAGTACGCTGGGCAATTGCATTAACGGTCTGATTCCTTTCGCATATCCGGGAGAGAGTACGGGGCGGCTGCTGGTGGACGGCAGGGAAGCCGACCAGAGCAGTATTTTTGATTTAAGCCACATTGTCGGTACGGTGCTGCAGGATACGGACGGGCAGTTTATCGGGCTGACGGTGGGAGAAGATATCGCTTTTGCGGCGGAGAATGACTGTGTGCCGCAGGACGAGATGAAGCAGATGGTAGAGCAGGTGTCCGAGCTGGTGGATATCAGGCATCATCTTGCATACGCGCCCCATGAACTGTCCGGCGGACAGAAGCAGCGGGTCAGCTTGGCGGGGGTTATGATAGAGGACGTCAAGGTTCTTTTGTTTGACGAACCGCTGGCGAACCTGGATCCGGCGGCGGGCAGGACAACGATCGAGCTGATTGATCAGGTGCACCGGAAGACCAATGCGGCGGTTCTGATCATAGAGCATCGTCTGGAGGACGTGTTGTGGCGCAGTATGGATCGCATTGTGCTGATGGACGAAGGGAAAATCGTGGCAGACCTGCCGGTTCCGCAGCTTCTGGCGGGCAGTTTGCTGCGGGAGCACGGCATCAGGGAGCCCTTGTACCTGACGGCTCTGCGTTATGCCGGAGTCGCCATAGATCCTTCCATGCATCTGGAGCATGTGGACAGCCTGCTTTTGGCGGAAGAACAGAAGGAGAAGGTCAGGGACTGGTACCGCACCGGGGAAACTGCTGCCTTAGGCGGAAACCAGGCGGAGGAACTGTTGAAAATAGAGCATTTGAGCTTTAGCTATACCCCCGGAGCGCCTATCCTTCAGAATGTGAATTTTACCATTCATCAGGGTGAGATGGTCAGTATCGTGGGGCGCAACGGTGCCGGTAAGAGTACGCTGGCCAAGCTGATCTGCGGCTTTGAGCAGCCTGTGTCCGGGAGGATTTACATGGACGGCAGGGATTTGGCGGGCGATACCATCAAGGAAAGGGCTTCGCGGATCGGCTATGTGATGCAGAATCCTAACCAGATGATTTCCAAGCCCATGATCCGGGACGAGGTGGAGCTGGCTCTGATCCAGAGCGGGATGCCGGAAGAGGAACGCGGCGCAAGAGTGGAAGAAACGCTGAAAATATGCGGCCTTTATCCTTTTCGCAACTGGCCGGTGTCCGCCCTGTCCTTTGGACAGAAGAAACGTGTGACGATCGCCAGTATTTTGGTGCAGCGTCCCCGGATTATTATATTAGATGAGCCCACGGCAGGGCAGGACTATCATCATTATACGGAGATTATGGAATTTTTAAAGTCGCTGAACAGGCAGGGCTATACGATTCTGATGATTACCCATGATATGCATCTGATGCTGGAATATACGCCCAGGGCCATTGTGTTCGGAGAGGGAAAGATGCTTGCGGATACCACGGCGGCGCGCGTGCTGAACGATCCGGAGCTGGTGCGGGCGGCCAACCTGAAGGAGACCAGCCTCTATTCCCTCAGCATAGCCTGCGGTATTGAAAATCCCCAGCGCTTTACAGAGCGTTTTATCGGATATGAGCGGAAGGAGGAACGCTGAGATGGCGAAGGTTGCAATATTAAGCTATATCAAACGCGACAGCCTTGTGCATGAGCTGACAGGCACAACGAAGCTGGTGTTCTTTATTGTCTGGAGCGTAGCCTCCATGATTACTTATGATACGAGAGTGCTGATCGGAATGTTGTTTCTGAGCGCTGTGATTTTTTATACCAGCAGGGTCCGTGTGCGGGATATCAGCGTTGTCTTAGGGCTGGCGGGTATCTTCCTGCTGATGAATAATCTGTTTGTTTATCTGTTTTCGCCGGAATACGGGGTGGAAATTTATCAGAGCAGGACAGTGCTTCTTACCATTGCGGGGCCTTATACCATCACGCTGCAGCAGTTGTTCTATCAGTTGAATATGACCATGAAGGTGATCTGTGTGGTGCCCGTGGCGCTTCTGTTTATCGCCTGTACGGATCCCAGCGAGTTCGCGGCGTCGCTGGCCAGCATCGGCGTCAGTTACCGAATCGGTTATTCTGTCAGTCTGGCGCTGCGCTATATCCCGGATGTGCAGAGGGAGTATCACAATATCAGTCAGGCACAGCAGGCGAGGGGGATTGACTTATCGGGCAAGGACAAGCTTTTTACCAGATTAAAAAATTCCGTGGCGATTCTGCTTCCCCTTATTCTGTCGAGCCTCAACCGTATCGAGACGGTCAGCAATGCGATGGAGCTGCGGGGCTTCGGGAAAAACAAGAAACGTACCTGGTACAGTCTGCGGAAAATGCAGAGAAACGACTGGATGGTGCTGATACTGGCGCTGGCGGTTCTGGTCATTGATCTGCTGGTAACCTTCCGGGACGGCAGCAGATTTTATAATCCCTTTCTTTGAGCGCGCCCGCGCATGGTGTTATAAATCATATATGCCATAAAATGAGGAGTGCCCGGATACCTTTCGGCACCCGGGCTATTATGAAAAAATTTATCTATGTGTGTAATGATAAACACTACATTTCTCTCGCTTGCTATGGTTAAAGTATACGATTCGAATATGAACAAATTATGAACACGATGTAAAGTTATCGTTAATATTTACAAAGACCCGGAAAAACCAAAACCAAAAATATCCAAAATGCACAAAAACCATTTTGGTTGTCATTGCGTGGGAGAAATGGTAGAATGGCATTAAAGCAGCATATTGACGTCAGACGGAAGAGGATAAGGGACAGGAACAATGTATGGAGGAAATAGATTGAACAATCATGCTGATGCACTGATTGTTCAATCGGCAATTTGAGTCAGAGCCTCAAATATGCCCTGATCACAGATGAGAAATCGCCTGCGCGAATTTCTCATCGCGTGTCATCGCAGTAAACTGCTCTGACATGGAGGGAAAATATGGATACTTTTATTGATAAGCTGGCACAGAAAAGAAACGCCCAGGAAATGATTCGCGCCAATACCGCCGCCGAGGCGGTCAAGATGGAGCAGATGAAGAAGCAGTTAGAAGCCTACGACGAGCTGTTGCAGGAGATTCGCAGAGTCAATCTGAAAACGGCGGAGAATGTAGTGCAGGCGCAGGAGGTGCTGAAGGAATGTATGGACAGGCTGGAAGCGTTACAGACTGCCGGCACGGAAGCGACGGGCGGCGGACAGGCATTGGAGGAGATACAGAAGCTGCTGCAGGAGCAGTTTCAGCAGTCCAATGATTTTCTGCACAGGGAAAATGTGAAGGTATACCGTAATGTGCAGGCGGCGATGACGGAAGCGTTAAATAAGCAGACGGAAGAACTGAAAGACAGTCAGGCGCAAAACCGGGTGAGCAGGGCGCTTTTGCCGATTTCGATTCTGATTCTCGTGGGCGTGGCGGCGAACCTGATTATCAGCCTGCTTCCGGCTATCACCGCTTTATTTTAAAGCGCTGCGGAAGGAGTCGGAGAAGCAGACGCTTCAGAAAGGTTGGAGAGGGAAATGGAGAGACAGACATGGAAGCCGGGGAATATGCTCTATCCGCTTCCGGCGGTATTAGTCAGCGTGGCTGACAAGGCAGGGAAGCAGAATCTTTTGACGGTGGCATGGACGGGCACGGTTTGTTCGGACCCGCCGATGGTATCTGTCAGCGTCAGGCCTGAGAGATATTCCTATCATATGATAGAGGAGACCGGGGAGTTTGTAATCAATCTGACCACGGAACAGCTTGCCTATGCCACGGACTATTGCGGTGTAAAAAGCGGCAGAGACGTGGATAAGTGGAAAGAGATGAAACTGACCCAGATCAGGGGCGACTATGTGCAGGCGGCCATGGTCGGGGAAAGCCCTGTGAATCTGGAGTGCCGCGTAACGCAGAAGCTGGAGCTGGGAACCCACCATATGTTCTTAGCCAGGGTGCTGGCCGTCCATGTAGACGGCCGGTATTTAGATGAGACAGGCAGCTTCCATCTGAACGCAGCCAAGCCTCTGGTGTATTCCCATGGAAGATATCTTTCGGTGGGAAAAGAGCTGGGCACCTTTGGATATAGTGTGAAGAAATAGTTTTTTCTTTGAAATTACGTCTGGAATTACGGCTTTTTGGGCGGGAGCAGGCTGCCCCGGACAACGGCGTTTGCACCGTACCGCCTGCGGATAGAGTCCAGGGCGTCGTCCAACTGCGCCTGTTTTTGGGCGGAGGGCGGACGGAGGGCGGCTTCCCGTGTCTGGGCGGGAAGGTCAAAAAGGCTTAACTGTACGGGCTCTTCACAGGAGGACAGCTTGGAGGAACGGATGCCTAAGAGACGTATTGGAGTTCCGTCCCATATTTCATCGAACAGCCCGCAGGCAGTCTGATAGATTGCGCTGGTGTGATTGGTAGGCGTGGACAGCATAGTCTGATGGGAAACCTTTTGAAAGGTATGGTACTTGATCTCCGTGCTGACCATGCCGGCCGTCTGGCCGGCGGCGCGCAGCCTGCGGGACACGGATTCCGCCAGAGAAAGCAGTACCCGGTGGGCGGTTTCCCGATCTTCGGCGTCATGGCTGAGGGTGATCGAGTTGCCGATTCCTTTGGCTTTGGCTCGTGTGGTGACCACGTCGGAGGAGTCGATGCCGTTGGCATATTCCCACAGAAGAATACCGTGGCTTTTTAAGTGGGCGGCCAGAATCTCCCGGTCTGCGCGGGCCAGGTCGCCGATGGTGATAATTTCCAGCTTCCGCAGGGCTTCGACGCTGGAATGGCCGCACATGAAGAGGGAAGATACGGGCAGCGGCCACATTTTTTCCTGAATTTCGTCTGCATACAGGGTATGCACAAGATTAGGCTTCTTGAAATCGGAAGCCATTTTCGCCAGGACCTTTCGGTCAGATATTCCCACATTGACGGTAAACCCCAGTTCGCGGCATACCCGCTCGCGGATCAGCTCCGCCGCGTCCCTGGCGGAAGGATATTGGCTGCTGATGGGGGTATAATCCATATAACATTCGTCCACGCTGACCTGTTCGATGTCGGGGCAGAAGTCGGCAAGAAGCGCCATCAGCTCCTGGCTTCTGCGGTGATATAGCTGATGATCCGGCGCTTCCAGCGTCAGACCGGGACATTTGCGCAGGGCGTTTACGATCGGTTCCCCGGTGACGATGCCGTAAGCTTTGGCCGGAATGGATTTGGCTAACACCACGCCGTGCCGTTTGGCCATGTCGCCGCCGATGATGGCGGGAATGGCGCGCAGATCTACTGCGGAGCCGTTATGCAGTTTTTCTAAGGCGCTCCAGCTCAGATAAGCGGAGTTCACGTCGATGTGCATAATTGTCTTATTCATAGCTTCTGATGTCCTGTTTTTCCATGTGCCGGTTTGTTTTCTTTATCTGTCAGTGTTCGTACAGCCATAAAACAGGGATTGGCGGTGAATCGGCTGCTCTCTGTATAAAGCATGGAAGGGTAACGGCTTGCGCCGCCCGTTCCGTGCGGGGCTTTTTCCTGCCTGCGTTTATTATATCACGTCCTGACGGTTTTGTGCGTCGCACACCGGCACTTTACTTTTGGCTCAAATACTGCTAGAATATAAAATGTTACGTTTTTGTTACAAATTTCCCATGCCTGGTTGACTTGCGCGGGAAAGCTTCGTAGAGCCGGGAGACGCCGCGGAAGGCGGATTCAGTGAAAAGAGATGCACAGGAAAAGCGGGTCAGATTAGGAACGCAGGATAGAAATACCAGGATAGAAATACGATGAAAAAGATCAGCAGACATTATAAAAAAATGAAAATTGCATATATTAAGGTTGCGGTACTTGCAATGCTTGTCAGCGCATTTTTTCTTCCGGGAATCGAGAAGGTGGAAAGCACCGGGGATAATATTTTTACGGTGTCTCTTAACGGCGTGCAGGTGGGCGTTGTGGGAGAGCTGGAACAGGTGGAAAGCTGCCTGATCGCGGCCAGAAAGAAGCTGGCGGGCAGCAGCGACGAGATGATTCTGGCGGAGAGCGAAATCACCTATGAGGGCGCCGAGGTGCTCTGGGGCGCTGTGGACGACCCGCAGGACGTTACCGCCAATATGGTCGCAGCGCTGCGGGGCAGCGTGAAAGAGACTTTAAACCGTTCCTATACGGTCAAGATTAACAATTATACGGTCAATCTTGCCAGTACAGAGGAAGTTCTGGCGTTGCTGCAGGCGTCTATTGATAAATATGACAGCGATAATGAATATTACGTGGATCTGGTGCTGGACGCCAACCGGGAGTTAAATGTATTAACCACCCAGATTTATTCTGTGGAGGAGCAGCAGGAGGAAGAGGAAGCCGCGCAGGAGATTATGACCAGCGCGGGAATTGACGCGGCGCTGGACGAGATGTTTGCAGATGTGGAGCCGGCCGTTGAGAAGGAATTTGCAGATTATGAGCTGGGACTGCTGTCGCTGGAATTTGGCGATACGGTAGAGGTGGTGGAATCCTATTTACAGGATTACGAACTGACGTCGCTGGAGCAGGCTATCGAGGAAGTGACAAAGGATCAGGAAAAGGAGCAGATCTATGAAGTGGTAGCCGGCGATACGCTGTCGCAGATTGCGGAGAAGAATGAAATTCCGCTGGACGAACTGATCGCCATGAATGAAACCATTGAAAATGAAAATTCGACCATTCGTGTGGGCGACGAACTGATCGTTACGGTACCGGAACCGGAATTATCCGTTGTGCGCACAGAGGAAATGTATTACGAGGAGGATTATGAGGCGGAAGTGATCTATGTGGACAATGACGAATGGTATACCACACAGACCCAGACGCTGCAGGAGCCTTCTGCGGGACATCGGAAGGTAGTGGCCGATGTGACCTATCGGAATAACGAGGAAGTAAGCAGAGAGATTCTTAAGGAAGAAATTACTTATGAGGCAGTGCCCAAGATTGTGGAACGGGGGACGAAGATTCCGCCTACCTATATTAAACCCATTTCCGGCGGGACGCTCTCCTCTCGCTTCGGAAGGCGCACGTCGCCTACGAAGGGAGCCAGCAGTTATCATAAGGGCGTTGACTGGGCTACGCCGATCGGTACCGCGGTTATGGCTTCTTCCGCGGGTACGGTGACCAAAGCGGGCTGGGGAAGCGGCTATGGCTATGTGATCTATATCCAGCATGCGGACGGAAGACAGACCAGATACGGCCATCTGAGCAAGGTGCTGGTCAGCCAGGGGCAGACGGTCAGCCAGGGGCAGAAGATCGCGTTGAGCGGCAATACAGGCGTCAGCACGGGGCCTCACGTGCATTTTGAGATTCTGATTAACGGCGTACAGGTAGACCCGCTGAAATACCTGAATTAATCTTTTCATTTACAAATGCGGAAAATATGGTATACTGATAGATAATTGTTTGGTGTTTTTTGTGAAGAAGGGTATAGTTGACTGCGCCCGCATATATGCCTGCGGGCTGTGAGAAAGGCAATGTTAACGGAATGGAACAGTATGCGATTAAAGGCGGCAATCCGTTAGTCGGCGAGGTGGAAATCGGCGGCGCCAAGAATGCGGCGCTGGCTATTCTGGCGGCGGCGATTATGACGGATGAGACCGTATTGATAGAGAATGTACCGGACGTCAGGGATACCAAGGTGCTGATGCAGGCTATGGAGAGCATCGGCGTCGTGATCAACCGCATTGACAGACATACGGTGAAAATTAACGCGTCCCAGATTCACGCTCTGGTGATTGAAGATGATTATATTAAGAAAATCAGGGCTTCCTATTATCTGCTGGGGGCTTTGTTAGGGAAGTATAAGAAAGCGGAGGTGGCGCTTCCGGGCGGCTGCAACATCGGGTTGAGACCCATCGACCAGCATATCAAGGGCTTCCGGGCGCTGGGCGCCAATGTCAGAATTGAGCATGGGCTGATTATTACGGAGACGGAGCGGCTGACCGGTAATCATGTCTATATGGACGTAGTGACCGTCGGCGCTACCATGAATGTGATGATGGCCGCGGTGATGGCGGAGGGTCAGACGGTAATCGAGAACGCGGCGAAGGAACCCCATGTGGTAGATCTGGCAAACTTCCTGAACAGTATGGGAGCCAATATCAAGGGCGCCGGTACAGACGTAATCCGCATTAAGGGCGTCGCCAGGCTGCATGGAACGGAATATGGCATTATTCCCGACCAGATCGAGGCGGGAACCTTTATGTTCGCCGCTGCTGTGACGAAGGGCGACGTGACAGTTAAAAATGTCATTCCCAAGCATTTGGAGTCTATCAGCGCGAAGCTTCTGGAAATCGGCTGCGAGGTAGAGGAGTCGGACGACGCTGTCCGCGTGGTGGCTTCCAAGCCTTTGGGGCATACCCATGTCAAGACGCTGCCCTATCCGGGCTTCCCTACGGATATGCAGCCACAGATTACAGTGGCGCTGGGCTTGTCCGCGGGAACCAGTATTGTGACGGAAAGTATTTTCGAGAATCGGTTTAAATATGTAGATGAGCTTACCCGTATGGGCGCTAATATCAAGGTGGAAGGTAACACGGCGATTATTGACGGCGTGGACAAATACACCGGAGCCAGTATCACAGCGCCTGATTTACGAGCCGGCGCGGCGTTGGTTATTGCCGGATTGGCGGCAGACGGCATTACTACCATAGACGATATCAAATATATCGAGCGCGGTTATGAGGATTTCCATCTGAAGCTGCAGGGGTTGGGCGCCCAGATCGACAAGGTGACCACCGAGAGGGATATGCGGAAATTTAAGCTCAAGGTGGGCTAAAGCCGCGGGCATCTTCCACGCCGGGCGGATTATGTTAAAATAAGATAAAATGCAGCCGGATATATTGACAGAACAGATAGCAGGGTGTATGGTATCTACAGATATGAAAATTCCATATTGTGATTTTCTCTTATTCAGAGTGGTGGAGATACATAGGATCTATGAAGCCACGGCAACCCCCTTGAGGAAGGTGCCAACCTGAGCGAAAAGCTGTCGTCAGACAGATCGAACAATAAGAGGATTTGATTATCGACTATCGGGTCCGCTTATTTCGCAAGAGAGTAAGCGGATTTTTTAATGATCTGTAGGAAAGGAAGAGAAGAAGAACATGGAAAAGAGATTATTTACATCTGAATCCGTAACCGAGGGACATCCTGACAAGGTCTGCGACGCGATTTCCGACGCGATTCTGGACGCCTGCATGGCGAAAGACCCCATGAGCCGCGTTGCCTGTGAAACGGCGACCTGTACAGGGTTCGTGCTGGTAACGGGAGAAATCACCACCAACGCTTATGTGGATATCCAGAAAATTGTAAGGGATACCGTCAAGGAAATCGGCTATACCAAATCAGAATATGGCTTTGACGGCAATACCTGCGCCGTTATGGTGGCGATCGACGAACAGTCTGCGGATATTGCCATGGGTGTGGACAAGGCGCTGGAAGCAAAAGAGAATAAGATGTCCGATGAGGAAATTGAGGCCATCGGAGCCGGGGATCAGGGAATGATGTTCGGTTACGCGACCAACGAGACAGAGGAATATATGCCTTATCCTATTGCGCTGGCGCACAAGCTGGCATTACAGCTTACGAAGGTGCGCAAGGAGGGTACCCTGCCTTATTTAAGGCCGGACGGTAAGAGCCAGGTGTCCGTAGAGTATGATGAAAACGGCAAGCCGGTTCGATTAGAGGCGGTAGTATTATCTACCCAGCACGACGAGGACGTAACTCAGGAGCAGATTCATGCGGATATTAAGAAGTATGTATTCGACCCGGTACTTCCGCCGCAGTTGGTTGATGAGAATACAAAATTCTTTATCAATCCTACGGGACGTTTTGTAATCGGAGGCCCCCACGGGGACGCGGGACTGACGGGGCGCAAAATTATCGTGGATACCTATGGCGGCTATGCCCGTCACGGCGGCGGCGCTTTTTCCGGTAAAGACTGCACCAAGGTGGATCGTTCCGCAGCCTATGCGGCGCGTTATGTGGCCAAGAATATTGTGGCCGCGGGATTGGCGGAGAAGTGCGAAATCCAGTTGTCTTATGCCATCGGTGTGGCGCAGCCTACCTCTGTCATGGTGGACACCTTTGGCACGGGCAGGGTCGCCGACGAGAAATTAGTCGATATTATCCGTGAAAACTTTGATCTGCGTCCGGCGGGCATTATCAAGATGCTTGACCTGCGTCGGCCGATCTATAAGCAGACGGCGGCCTACGGGCATTTCGGGCGCAACGATCTGGATCTGCCATGGGAGAAACTGGACAAGGCGGAAGCGTTGAAACAATACTTAGCATAATCAATACGGGCTCTGCACAGAGGCAAACCTCCTGTGCAGAGTTTTTTCATGAATACGGCCTTTTCTTCCGGAAGCGGATTGTCTTGCATCTTAGAACCGGGATATACTATAATAGATTCAGATTATTAGGAAAAGAGGTTCCTCCATGGCTTTTGTACATCTCCACGTTCATACGGAATACAGTCTTCTGGACGGCTCCAATAAAATCAAGGAATATGTGAAGCGTGTCAAAGAGCTGGGTATGGACAGCGCGGCAATCACAGATCACGGCGTGATGTACGGCGCGATTGATTTCTATAAAGCTGCCAAAGAGGCGGGAATCAATCCGATCATCGGCTGCGAGGTCTATGTGGCGCCCCGCTCCCGGTTTGACCGGGAATTGGCCGGCGGAGAAGACCGGTATTACCATCTGGTGCTTTTGGCGGAGAATAACACAGGCTACGCGAATCTGATGAAAATTGTCAGCAAAGGCTTTACCGAAGGGTATTACTACAGACCCCGTGTGGATTTTGAGGTGCTGCAGGAATATCATGAGGGCATTATCGCCCTGTCCGCGTGTCTGGCGGGAGAAGTGCCCCGCCTGATTCAGAAGGGGCTGCTGGAGGAAGCGAAGAAGACCGCCAGGAAATTTGAAGCCTGCTTCGGAAAGGGCAATTATTTCTTAGAGCTGCAGGATCACGGGATTCCCGCCCAGCAGACGGTTAATTCCGCGCTGCTTAATATGAGCAGGGAGCTGGATATTCCTCTGGTGGCTACCAACGACGTGCACTATACCTACGCCGAAGACGCACAGCCTCATGATATCCTGCTCTGTTTACAGACGGGCAAGAAGCTGGCGGATCAGGATCGGATGCGCTATGAGGGCGGCCAGTATTATGTCAAGAGCGAGGAGGAGATGAAGGGGCTGTTCCCTTATGCATGGGAAGCGGTGGAGAACACCCAGCGCATTGCCGACCGCTGTCATGTGGAAATCGAGTTTGGCCATTATAAGGTTCCCCATTATCAGGTGCCGGAGGGGTATGACTCCTGGACATACTTAAACAAGCTGTGCCGGGACGGGATGGCGGAGCGCTATCCTGATGATGACGGCGGCCTGCGGAAACGGCTGGAATATGAACTGGATATTATCCGCACCATGGGCTTTGTGGATTACTTTCTGATCGTATGGGATTATATTAATTATTGCAGGGAGAACGGGATTGCGGTAGGGCCGGGACGTGGCTCCGCGGCGGGCAGTATTGTCTCTTATTGTCTGAAAATCACGAATATTGATCCTATTCAATATAATCTGCTGTTTGAGCGCTTCTTAAATCCGGAGCGTGTGTCCATGCCGGATATTGACGTGGATTTTTGCTTTGAGCGGCGACAGGAGGTTATTGACTATGTTGGTCATAAATATGGGCAGGACAAGGTAGTACAGATTGTGACCTTCGGTACGATGGCGGCTAAGGGCGTTATCCGCGACGTGGGGCGCGTGATGGATCTTCCGTATGCCTATGTGGACGGCATTGCCAAGATGATTCCCAATGAGTTAAATATTACCATCGACAGGGCATTGGAGATGAACCCGGAATTTAAGAAGCTGTACCGGGAGGACGAGCAGGTACATACCCTGATCGATATGTGCAAAAGGCTGGAGGGTCTGCCCCGTCATACCTCCATGCATGCGGCGGGGGTGGTGATCTGTCCTGATTCGGCGGATAACTTTGTCCCCCTGTCCAGAGGGTCTGACGGTTCGATTACAACCCAGTTTCCTATGACAACCATTGAGGAATTAGGACTGCTGAAAATGGACTTTTTGGGGCTCCGTACCCTGACGGTGATCCAGAACGCAGTGAATATGGTAGAGAAAAGCACGGGCGTTTTCATAGATGTGGAACAGTTGGATTACAATGATCAGGACGTCCTGGCCTCCATCGGGACAGGCAGGACGGACGGCGTGTTCCAGTTGGAGAGCGCCGGAATGAAAAGCTTTATGAAGGAATTAAAGCCCCGGAGCCTGGAGGACATTATCGCGGGAATTTCCCTGTACCGTCCGGGGCCGATGGACTTTATTCCCAAATATATCCAGGGCAAAAACGATCCCGCATCCGTAACCTATGACTGTCCGCAGTTAGAGCCGATCCTTGCCCCCACCTATGGCTGTATCGTGTATCAGGAGCAGGTTATGCAGATTGTCCGTGAGCTTGGCGGCTATACCATGGGGCGGAGCGATCTGGTGCGCCGCGCCATGAGTAAGAAGAAGCAGTATGTGATGGAACAGGAGCGTAAGAATTTTACCTATGGCAATCCGGAGGAGGGCGTGCCGGGCTGCGTGGCGAACGGGATCAGCGCCGAGGTGGCTAATCATATTTATGATACCATGATGGATTTCGCGAAATACGCGTTTAATAAATCCCATGCCGCCTGCTATGCGGTGGTGGCGTATCAGACCGCTTATTTGAAATATTATCACCCGGTGGAATTTATGGCGGCGCTGATGACTTCCGTCATTGATAATCCCCGCAAGGTATCGGAATATATTATGACCTGCAGGGGAATGGGGATTCAGATTCTGCCGCCGGATATCAACGAGGGGGAGATTGGCTTTTCGGTGTCGGGCAATCAGATCCGCTATGCCCTGACGGCCATTAAGAGCGTGGGAAGGCCGGTGATTGACGCGGTGGTCAGGGAACGCAACGAGCGGGGTTCCTACGCTAATCTGAAGGATTTTATCAGCCGTGTGGCGGATAAGGAGGTTAACAAGCGCGCAATCGAGAACTTTATTAAGGCGGGGGCGCTGGATAGCCTGGGCGGAACGCGCAAGCAGTTTATGAGCGTATATGTCCAGATTATGGACAGTATTTCGCAGGATAAGAAAAATAATATGGCGGGTCAGCTTTCTCTGTTCGACATCGTCTCTGAGGAAGAGAAGGAGGCCTATGAGGTCAGGCTTCCCGACGTGGGGGAATACTCTAAGGAGATGAAGCTTGCTTTTGAAAAGGAAGTGCTGGGAATTTACGTCAGCGGACATCCGCTGGAAGAATATCAGGAATTGTGGCGCAAAAATATCACCAATACCACGGCGGACTTTGCCTTAGACGAAGAGGCGAATACCACTGCCGTGGAGGACGGCAGAACCGTTGTGGTCGGCGGAATGATTACGGAGAAAAAGATTAAATATACCAAAAACGAAAAGGTCATGGCGTTTCTACAGCTAGAAGACCTGCTGGGAACCGTTGAGGTCATTGTTTTTCCGAGGGATTATGAGAAATACGGCAGCTTCCTTGCGGAGGACAATAAGGTCTTTATCAAAGGAAGGGCTTCAGTGGAGGAGGATCGGGACGGCAAGTTGATCTGCGAAAAAATCACTCCCTTTGAGGACGCGCCAAGGAAGCTTTGGATTAAGTTCGCCACGAAGGAGGCTTATGAGAGTAAAAAAACGGTTCTGTTTGAGAATTTAAAGGAATCGGAAGGAAATGACAGTGTTGTCATTTATGTGGAAAGCCCCAGATCCATGAACCGTCTGGGAGCGGGCTGGAACGTCAGCGCGAAGGGCGATTTCCTCGTCCGGCTGGAAGCGTTGTTTGGCAAGGAGAATGTGAAGGTGGTAGCGCAGTAACAAAGATGTTGAAAACCTGCTGCCTTTAGAGTAGAATACAAATAGAATGGAGGAGAAAATGGCAAAGGAAATAAAAACAATAGGCGTGTTGACAAGCGGCGGCGACGCTCCGGGTATGAACGCGGCGATTCGCGCGGTGGTCAGAAAAGCGATTGCCAACGGCGTAAAAGTAAAAGGAATTAAAAAGGGCTATCAGGGATTGCTGAATGAGGAAATTATCGACATGGAGAAAAGGACTGTGTCCGATACGATTCAGAAGGGTGGCACGATCCTGGGCACGGCTCGGTGCCATGAGTTCCGGACGGAGGAAGGACAGCAGAAGGGCGCTGAGATCTGCCGCAAGCATGGCATCGACGGCCTGGTTGTCATCGGCGGCGACGGTTCCTACCGCGGCGCCCAGGCACTGGCGAAGCAGGGAATTAACACCATCGGGATTCCGGGAACGATTGATCTGGATATTGCCTGTACGGAATACACGATCGGCTTTGATACGGCGATTAATACGGCGATGCAGGCGATCGACAAGGTAAGAGATACATCCTCCTCCCATGAACGGTGCAGTATTATTGAGGTAATGGGCAGAAATGCCGGTTATATCGCGCTGTGGTGCGGTATTTCCAACGGCGCGGAGGATATTCTGCTTCCTGAGAAATATGATTATAATGAACAGCAGATCATCAATAATATTATTTCCAACAGAAAGCGGGGGAAAACCCACCATATCATTATCAATGCGGAAGGAATCGGACATTCCACCTCTATGGCGAGACGTATTGAGGCGGCTACCGGTATTGAAACCAGAGCCACGATCTTAGGATATATGCAGAGGGGCGGTTCTCCTACCTGTAAAGATCGCTATTACGCCTCTATTATGGGGGCTTATGCGGCAGATATTCTCTGTGAGGGCAAGAGCAACAGAGTGGTCGGATATCAGCACGGCGAATTTCTGGATTTCGATATTGAGGAAGCGCTGAATATGCAGAAGAATATTCCGGAATATGCTTATGAGGTATCCAAGATTTTGTCACTATAACAGAACAATCACTGTTCCATAAAGTCCCCGCAGGCGGTGCGTTTGCGGGGACTTTATCAAGTATAAGGCGCAAATGGCAGAATGAGGGAAACTATGATTACAAGTCTTAGTAACAGATCCGTCAAAGAGGTGGTGCAGCTGTCTGGTAAAGCCAGAGAACGCAATCAGCAGGATCTCTTTGTCGTGGAGGGAATGAAAATGTTCGGGGAAGCTCCCGCCGGACGGATTCGAAAGGTATATATATCCCAGAGCATGGAGAAGGAAGTATACCGCAGGTATGAGAAGAAGCTTGCAGGCTTGAATTGTGAGCTGGTGGCAGACGAGGTGTTTGCGAAAATGTCCGATACGAAGAGTCCTCAGGGGATTCTTTGCCTGGTGAGGCAATATCACTATCAAATCGAGCAGCTTCTCGCCCAAAAAGAAGAAAAACAACTGTTATTAATTGTTCTGGAGGATATTCAGGATCCCGGAAATCTGGGAACTATTATCAGAACAGGAGAGGGCGCCGGGGTGAATGGCGTGATTATGAGCGGCCGAACCGCGGACATTTATAATCCCAAAACGATTCGCTCTACGATGGGTTCTGTCTACCGGGTGCCCTTTCTTTACACGCAGGATATCCGGCAAACCATTCAGGAGCTGCAGAATCAGGGCGTTGCCGTGTATGCGGCGCATCTGGGCGGAAGCGGATATTATGACGAATATGATTATAGAAATCCTACCGCTTTTCTGCTTGGAAACGAGGGAAACGGACTGCGGGAAGCCACGGCGGAATGTGCCGACGCCTGTGTGAAAATTCCCATGGAGGGAAGGGTAGAATCGCTGAATGTGGCGGCGGCCTCTGCCGTCCTGATGTATGAAGCATACAGACAGCGCAGGCAGATTTGAAGCCTTTTTCCAAAGCATGGGCAAACTTATGACACTTGTGTCATAATAGATGATTTACAAATCAGGAGAGATATTTTATAGAAGAAAAACAAAATTAAATTCAAATTTAACACGAAAGGAAGAGGAGTATGAAGATTGGATTTATAGGGCTTGGGAACATGGCCAGAGCCATTATCGGCGGAATGTTGCGTAATGGAATGGCGGCTGCGGGAGATATCATCGGTTCTGCGAAAACGGAGCGCACGCGAAGCGAGGTGGAGTCGCAGCTTGGCATCGGCATAAGAGAATCAAATCTGGCGGTCGCAGAGGAAGCGGAGGTATTGGTGCTTGCCGTGAAGCCTCAGTTTTTGCAGGAAGTGATCGACGAAATCAAGGACGGCGTGAAGCCTGGGACGCTGGTGATCAGCATCGCCGCGGGAAAGACTCTCGCATGGCTCGAGCAGGCCTTTGGAAGAGAGATCAAGCTGGTTCGTTGTATGCCGAACACTCCGGCGTTGGTGGGAGAAGGCTGTACAGGCGTCTGTGTGAATGGAAGGGTGTCGCAGGAAGAAACAGACTATAGCGTCAGATTGATGGAGAGCTTCGGCAAGGCCAGTCTGGTGCCGGAATCACTGATGGATGTAGTGGGCGCGGTCAGCGGCAGCTCCCCGGCATATGTGTTTATGTTCATTGAGGCTATGGCGGACGCGGCGGTGGCGGCCGGTATGCCCCGAACCCAGGCCTATGAATTTGCGGCGCAGGCGGTTTACGGTTCGGCCAAGCTGGCGCTGGAAAGCGGCAGACACCCCGGCGCGCTGAAGGACATGGTCTGTTCGCCGGGAGGGACGACCATAGAGGGGGTACGCATCTTAGAGGAAAAAGGAATGCGCGGCGCGGTGATGGACGCCCTTCTCGCCGCGGTGGAAAAATCAAAAAAATTGTGATAACAATGCATTATAATAACGCATAAAGCCGGGACAAGCTGCATAAACTTGACAAAGGATAGGTGTTTTGCTAAAATTATCCAAAATTTAGATGTAACAATTTTGTAACAATCTATTCATAATTGGAGGAGCAAATATGCTGAAAGGCAGAAGTTATATTCTGATCCTCAGCCTTATTCTGAGTCTTGGTATGCTGGTTAGCTTGTCCATGGAGGCAAAGGCATCTTCCAGAAAGGATTATCTGGATTCGCTGAATGTGGGCATTTCGCAGATTGTAGATCCTACTGCAGGCGCTTCGAATGAAAAGGCGATTGAAGAACTGACTCAGATGCTGGAGGAGAACAGCTTAAAGGAAGCTGAATCGGATCTTGTCATGGTCAATGTTCAGGTGGCCATGAACGTAAGGGCGGAAGCCTCAGAGGATTCGGAGAAGGTTGGCGTACTGTACAAGGACTGCGGCGGCAGGATTCTGGAGCGTAAGGATGGCTGGACCAGGCTGAAGAGCGGCGATCTGGTGGGCTGGGCCAGCGATGAATATCTTCTTTTTGGAGAAGACGCCGAGGCTATGGCCAATGAAGTGGGCAACCTGATCGTCACCATTGAGACGGAAACGCTGTGTGTGCGCAGGGAGCCGGATAGCGATGGGGAAGTGCTGGGGCTGATGGCGCAGGACGACGAGTTAGAGATTATAGAAGAATTAAACGAGGATTGGATCAGCGTAGAGTATGGCGAAGATGTGGGCTATGTTTCCGCGGAATATGTCAATCTGGATTTCCACATCGACGAGGGCGAGACGCTGGTTGCTATCAGGAAGCGGGAGGAAGCGGAGCGTCAGGCGAAGCTCACAGCCAACCAGGGAGCCGTAGTGGTGGGCGGCGACGATACCAGGCTTCTGGCGGCGCTGATCTATTGCGAATCGGGCAATGAAACCTATAACGGGCAGTTGGCCGTAGGCGCTGTTGTGATGAACCGCGTCAGGAGCGGAGCCTATCCCAATACTGTTTCCGGCGTTATTTTTGCGTCCGGGCAGTTTACGCCGGCATTGAACGGCAAGGTAGCCAGGGTCTATACTGACGGCAATATCCCGGAAAGCTGTTATCAGGCTGCGGCCGCGGCTATCAACGGAGAGACGAATGTGGGCGACGCGACGCACTTTAGAAGAGCGGGATACCATGAGGGAATCCAGATCGACCATCAGGTTTTCTGGTAAGCTGGGCCGTGACGTTTTTCAGAACTTTTATAAGAAGAGAATTTGGTTGCCAGTTGGGGGATAATATAGTAAAATAACTGTATTGCGGAAGAAAGGAGTGAGGAATTGTGGCGGATATGAATATGACGCTTTTCTGGTTGGCTGTTCTTGTCGTGCTGGTTGTCATTGAATTGGTCACGATGGGTCTCACTACGATATGGTTCGCAGGCGGGGCGCTTGCAGCGGCAATCGTCTCTTTGCTCAGGGCGCCGTTTTCCCTACAGGTCATTCTGTTTCTTGCAGTATCCGTAGTCCTTTTGTTCTTTACGCGGCCGCTGGCGGTTAAGTACTTTAACAAGGATCGGATCAGAACCAATGCGGAGAGTCTGGTAGGACGTCAGGCGATCGTAATCAGTGAGATTGATAATCTGCAGGGAACAGGACAGGTCAACGTGGGCGGTATGGAGTGGTCTGCCAGAACCAAAGAAGACGGCGTGACGCTGCCGGTAGGTACGGTGGCGACCGTGTTGGCTATTAATGGCGTAAAGCTTGTTGTAGAAGAAAGAAACGGGAAAGAGGTATAGAATGAGTGGAATTATTGCGTTAGTTATCGTTTTGATTTTAATAGTTTTGATCTTGTTATCCTGTATCAAGATCGTACCTCAGGCGCATGCCTATGTGGTAGAAAGACTGGGCGCTTACCAGCAGACCTGGTCGGTGGGGCTCCATCTCAAGGTTCCTTTTATTGATAAGGTAGCCAAGAGAGTGATTTTAAAGGAGCAGGTGGTGGACTTTGCACCCCAGCCGGTGATTACCAAGGATAACGTAACCATGAGAATCGATACGGTCGTGTTTTTCCAGATTACGGATCCGAAGCTGTTTGCCTACGGCGTGGAGAATCCTATTATGGCGATTGAGAATCTGACGGCCACTACCCTTAGGAATATTATCGGCGAGATGGAGCTGGATCAGACGCTGACCTCCAGAGAGGTGATTAATACCAAGATGAGGGCTTCTCTTGATATCGCCACAGACCCCTGGGGGATCAAGGTAAACCGTGTGGAGCTTAAGAATATTATCCCTCCGGCGGCCATTCAGGACGCCATGGAGAAACAGATGAAAGCGGAGCGTGAACGCCGGGAGGCTATTCTGCGTGCGGAAGGTGAGAAGAAGTCTACGGTCCTGGTTGCGGAAGGTAAGAAGGAATCCGCCATTTTGGAGGCTGAGGCTGAGAAGCAGTCCGCTATCCTGCGCGCTGAGGCGCAGAAGGAGAAGATGATCCGTGAGTCGGAGGGCGAGGCGGCAGCTATTTTGAAGGTGCAGCAGGCCACCGCCGACGGTATCAGAATGATTCGCGAGGCAGGCGCGGATGAGGCCGTCCTTAAGATTAAGAGTCTGGAAGCGTTCGAGAAGGCTGCGGACGGTCAGGCTACGAAGATTATTATCCCTTCCGAGATTCAGGGAATTGCAGGACTTGCCGCTTCCGTCAAAGAGGTATTAAAGTAGCGGCTGGTGTGAAAATGAGAGGATTCAAGGGCGGTTCTGTGGGAATCGCCCTTATCTTACGTTTGGTGAAGCAAAGCTGCGGCCTTAGGGGAACCAGAGAGGAACATGGAGAGAAAGGAAAAGAATATGAATTTAACAGGACGTCATTTTTTAAAGCTTCTGGATTATACACCGGAAGAAATCATTTATATGCTGGATGTGGCGGCAGATTTAAAGGATAAGAAGAAAAAAGGGATTCCGGTGGATATACACAGAGGAAAGAACGTGGCCTTGATTTTTGAAAAAACCAGTACAAGAACCCGCTGTTCCTTTGAGGTGGCAGCCCATGACCTGGGCATGGGAACGACCTATTTAGATCCCACGGGTTCCCAGATAGGCAAGAAAGAAAGCATTGCGGATACGGCCAGAGTGTTGGGACGTATGTATGAAGGCATAGAGTACCGTGGCTTCGCGCAGGAGATTGTGGAGGAACTGGCGAAGTATGCGGGGGTGCCGGTATGGAACGGCCTTACCAATGAATTTCACCCCACGCAAATGCTGGCGGATCTTCTCACTATCCGGGAGCGCTTTGGGCATTTGCAGGGAATCCGGCTTACCTACATGGGAGACGCCCGTTATAATATGGGCAATTCCCTGATGGTTGCCTGCGCCAAGATGGGGATGTACTTTACCGCCTGCACCACGAAGAAATATTTCCCCGCAGAGGAGCTGGTACAAACCTGTCGGGAGATCGCGGCGCAGACAGGGGGCAGTGTTACGCTGACAGAGGACGTGAAAGCGGGCTGCAGCGGCGCAGATGTGATCTATACGGACGTATGGGTGTCCATGGGAGAACCGGCGGAGGTCTGGGAAGAGCGTCTTCGGGATCTGACGCCCTATCAAGTGAACCGGCAGGCGATGGAATACGCAGGTGAAAGTGCGGTCTTTATGCACTGTCTCCCGGCATTTCATGATTTAGATACCGCCATTGGCAGACAGATCAGCGAACAGTATGGCATCAGCGAGATGGAAGTGACGGACGAGGTCTTTGAATCTCCTTGCTCTATTGTGTTCGAAGAGGCGGAAAACCGTATGCATACCATTAAAGCGGTTATGGCCGTGACGCTGGGGGAATATGCGTTGTAGGACTGCAAAAGCAATCGATTGTATCGCAGCAGATAAGGACGATAAACCATGAAAACAGATAAATCAGATATACTGACCTTGCTCAGGAGCAGCGGGGATTATGTGTCGGGTCAACAGATGTGCGATCAGTTCGGGGTTTCCCGCACGGCGGTATGGAAGGCCATGAATCAGTTAAAGGAAGAAGGATATCAGATCGAAGCCGTTCCGCGGAAGGGCTACCGTCTGTTGGAAAGCCCGGCGGATATTCTCTCCCAGAGCGAGATCGCCAGCAGGCTGCATACGAAGTGGGCGGGCAGGAAGCTGTATTATGCCGCAGTCACCGGCTCCACCAACACGGACGCGAAACGCTATGCGGAAGAGGGGGAACCCCATGGAACTACCGTGGTCGCCGATATGCAGACGGCGGGCAAAGGGCGCCGGGGAAGAAAATGGCAGTCGCCCTCCGGGGTCAACGCCTATTTTACCATTCTTTTAAAGCCCTCCTTTGTGCCGGATAAGGCATCTATGCTGACACTGGTGATGGCTCTGAGCGTGGCGGAGGCAATCGAGGAGCTGACAGGCCTTCGGGCTGATATTAAGTGGCCTAATGACATTGTAATCCATAAGAAAAAGGTTGTCGGTATGTTGACGGAGATGAGTACAACCCCGGAGATGGACGAGATTCAGTATGTGGCGATAGGCGTCGGCGTAAATGCCAATGCCCGCAGCGCAGAGGAATTTCCGGAGGAAATCAGACAGACGGCGACTTCGCTGAGAATCGAGAGCGGACGACAGATTAACAGAGCCGCTTTATTGGAGCGGATTCTGACACGGTTTGAGCGCCATTATGAACAGTTTGAGCAGACTCTGGATTTATCGGGACTGATCGACGCTTATCAGAAGCGTCTGGTGAATGTGGACGCTCAAGTCAGGGTTCTGGACCCGGCGGGAGAATATACCGGAATTTCCAGAGGCGTCAGCAGGACGGGAGAACTGATCGTAGAGAAGGAAGACGGAAGCATAGTGAATGTCTATGCGGGAGAAGTGTCGGTGCGAGGTTTGTATGGATATGTCTAAAGAGAAAAGGACTGTACTCTGCGGCGCTAATGCCTATGAGCAGAAATACTATTTTAATAAAAAGTTTGCGGGGATTCCCCAATCCATTCAGGAGGAACTGCACATTATCTGCGTGCTTTTTACGCAGGAGGTGGGAGGCATTTTCCTGATCGTGTTTGAAGAGGACGGCAGTATCGCGCTGGAAACCGACGCACAGGAGGATGACCTGCTCTATGATGAGATTGGCAGCGGGCTGCTGGTGGGGGAAGTCCGCAGAAACAGGCAGGAGCTGTTAGAATCCTTGCAGTTATATTACAGAGCCTTTATTCTCCGCGAAGGAGCGGGAGAAGAAGCGGGGTTGTCCATATGAGCGGCTGTCTTAGAACACTGACAATCGGTAATGTCACATTGCCTAATAATATCATACTGGCTCCGATGGCAGGCGTGACAGACCTGCCTTTTCGTTTGCTGTGCAGCGAGCAGGGGGCAGGCCTGGCCTGTATGGAAATGGTCAGCGCCAAGGCGATTCTGTATCATAACAAAAATACGGAAAGCCTCTTGGAGATTCACCATCAGGAGGGGGCTGTCTCCTTACAACTGTTTGGCTCCGACCCCATTATTCTAAGCGAGATGGCTAAACGGATTGAGGAACGGCCTTTTTCCATTCTGGATATCAATATGGGATGCCCGGTGCCTAAAGTGGTCAATAACGGCGAGGGCTCCGCTTTGATGAAGCAGCCGAAGCTGGCGGGAGCAATTATAGAGGCCGTGGTAAAAGCCATAGACAAGCCCGTTACGGTTAAGATTCGCAAGGGCTTTGACGAAAACCATGTCAACGCGGTAGAAATCGCAAGGATTGCGGAGGCTTCCGGAGCCGCGGCAGTGGCGGTGCATGGCAGGACAAGAGAGCAGTATTATGCGGGAGAGGCGGACTGGGAAATCATTGCCCGGGTAAAAAATGCCGTGTCGATTCCGGTGATTGGCAACGGCGACATTACAGATGGCGCCAGCGCCCGGAAGATGATGGAGCTGACCGGCTGCGACGGCGTTATGGTGGGGAGAGCCGCCAGAGGGAACCCCTGGCTGTTCGGGCAAATCGCGGCGTATCTGAGAGATGGGACGACGCTTCCGCCACCGGATATGGAGGCGGTCAAAGCGATGATTTTACGCCACGCGGATCTGCAGCTTCAAACCAAGGGAGAATATACCGGAATCCGGGAGATGAGAAAACATGTCTCATGGTATACCGCCGGATATCCCAATTCAGCCAGACTCAGGCAGCAGGTCAATCTGCTGGAAAGCTTTGCAGCGCTCAGAGAGATGATTGCTTCGGGGCTTACAGGCGACTCCGGCTGCAAAGAACCGTCTGACCCGCGATAAATCCCTGGGGGAGTTGGATTAGTTTGCCCCCAAAAGGCATATATTGTTTCATAGGCAGAAAAGTTGGGAAAACGGCGACGCCCGTTGCTTTTGGGGAGAGTGCGTATGGAACAGGAAACCGTTATCTATTATTATCCGGTGAAGGAATCCCAAGAGGGGATGCCTGCCGCGGCCAAAAGACACTGGTGGCAGGAAGGAGGCTTAAGTCCCTTTCGCCTGCTGGAAATTCAGGAGGGTGCTCACCGTACCATCGGTTCGCAGACTCCCGACGGCAGAGATGCGTTGCAGCTCTATGCCTGCCCGGTGCCCCCGTTTTATTATAGGAAAAAAAGCTGGAAGCCCTGGCAGCTCTGTAAAGCCATGGAAAAGGCATTGTATCAAATAGAAGGAATGACGGACGTCCTGGCGGCCTTGGAGATAGAGAAGCTGTTGCCGGAAGAAATGCGCGGCAGATGGCGTCCCCGTATGGAGACAGTCAGAAAGCTGACGGCGCTGCTGTTGGCGAAGGAGGCGGGACAAAGCCTCTGTCAGAAGGCAGCGGTTAAGCTGGGAAAGCCGGAGGATATGGAGTGGCAGATGGAAATGACGTGGGAACTTTTGCAGCCTTATCTGTCCAGAATCAATCAGTGTGTAATCCGTTATCCTCCCGCGCCGGAATTTGATATGCGGGAGGAACTGGCCGGTTACCTCGATGACTATTATTATGAGTACGGGCTGGTGGTGCAGACAGAAGCCTATGGGCGCGGGAACGGCAGGGCGGAGGCTGGCCGCGGCCAGATAGAACAGGGCTGTCTGTGTTTGGACTTTCGCGAGGATCATCTATATCGCGCTATACGGAAATACCTTGACACTGTGCTGAAAAATAGGTATTATTAATTAGTTAAACAGGCGCATGATGCTATGGCGTAGGGATATGCCGCATAGAATATAGTAAGGGAGAGTTTGCCATGCAGGAGAAGAAAAATATATTAACCTATGAAGGACTGAGAAAATACGAGGACGAGTTACATGAGTTAAAGGTGGTAAAGCGTCAGGAGGTAGCCCAGAAAATCAAGGAAGCCAGAGAACAGGGCGACTTATCCGAAAATGCGGAATACGATGCGGCGAAGGATGAGCAGCGCGATATCGAGGCTCGAATCGAAGAGTTAGAGAAGATCTTAAAAAACGCGGAAGTCGTTATCGAAGATGAAGTGGATTTAGATAAGATCAATATCGGATGTCAGGTAAAGATCCTGGATATGGAATTTAATGAAGAATTAGAGTATAAAATTGTGGGCTCTACAGAGGCGAATAGCTTAAAAGGCAAAATCTCCAACGAGTCTCCGGTGGGGAAAGCGTTGATCGGCTGCAAAGTGGGCGACACGGTGGATGTGGAGACACAGGCGGGCGTGATCCAGTATAAGGTACTGGAGATTCAGAGATCAAATTAGAGATTCGATATGCGGCATAGGCATCAGTGAGGACAGGGCGGAAAAGAAGGCGCAGCGCGAACAGAATCACGGTAAACCGTTCAGAAATGAGGAGTAAGATGGCAGAGGCACAAAATCAGGAAAAAGGACAGCAGGTTCAGGATATTAAACAGCTTTTGAAGGTCAGAAGAGAGAAGCTGGCAGCTTTGCAGGAAGCAGGGAAGGATCCTTTTCGCATTACCAGATATGAGGTAACACATCACAGTCAGGAAATCAAAGATCATTATGACGAACTGGAAGGTAAAACGGTATCCATCGCGGGACGTGTGATGAGCAAACGCGTGATGGGTAAGGCGTCCTTTTGTAATGTGCAGGATTTACAGGGCAATATCCAGTCCTACGTGGCACGGGACAGCGTTGGGGAAGAGGCTTATGCCGATTTCAAAAAATATGATGTGGGCGATATCGTAGGCATAGAGGGAGAAGTATTTAAGACGAAGACCGGCGAAATTTCCGTCCATGCTTCAAAGGTAACGCTGATGTCCAAGAGCCTGCAGATTTTGCCGGAGAAATACCATGGCTTAGTGAATACGGATATCCGTTATCGGCAAAGATATACGGATTTGATTATGAACGAGGAGGTCAGAAAGACCTTTGTGGCACGTTCTAAGATTATCAGTTCTATCAGACGCTATCTGGACGGACAGGGCTTCTTAGAGGTAGAAACGCCCATGCTGGTAACCAATGCGGGCGGCGCGTCAGCCAGGCCCTTTGAAACACATTATAACGCGTTGGATGAAGATGTTAAGCTGCGTATTTCTTTAGAGTTGTATCTGAAAAGACTGATTGTAGGCGGTATGGAAAGAGTCTATGAAATTGGGCGGGTGTTCCGCAACGAGGGTCTGGATACAAGACATAATCCGGAATTTACCCTGATGGAATTATATCAGGCGTATACCGACTATAATGGCATGATGGATCTGACAGAGGATATGTTTCGCCATGTGGCGCAGGAGGTATGCCATACTACGCTGATTCCTTACGGCGATGTAGAAATTGACCTGGGAAAACCTTTCGAGAGAATTACGATGGTCGACGCCGTAAAGAAATATACGGGTATCGATTTCGACCAGGTGCCGGATACGGCTGCTGCCAAGAAGCTGGCAGATGAAAAAGATGTGCATTATGAGGAACGCCATACGAAAGGGGACATTATAAACCTGTTCTTCGAAGAGTTTGTGGAAGAGCACTTGGTACAGCCTACCTTTGTGATGGATCATCCCGTGGAAATTTCCCCGCTGACCAAGAGAAAGCCGGACAAGCCGGATTACGTGGAACGCTTTGAACTGTTTATTACGGCGAGGGAAATGTGCAATGCGTATTCCGAGCTGAATGACCCGATCGATCAGAGAGAACGTTTTAAGGCTCAGGAAGCGGCGCTTGCGGCGGGTGACGAAGAAGCCAATACTACGGACGAGGATTTTATGAACGCGCTGGAGATTGGTATGCCGCCGACCGGCGGGATTGGCTATGGCATCGACCGGCTGGTAATGCTATTGACAAATTCTCCGGCGATCAGGGATGTTTTGCTGTTCCCCACGATGAAGTCACTCAAGGAGCCAGAATCCAAGTAAATCAAGGGTTTGGAGCACTTCGGAGTACACAAAAAAGGTGTTTACTACAACAAATTTGAGATTTTGAGTAAAGAAATATAAGCTCAAGTAACGAATAGGTTGGAATGAAAAGAATATAGAAAACAAAAGTTTTAGGACTTTCTTTCAGAAATAATTCTGAGAGAGAGCCCTTTTTGTTTTCCCAGTTGTTCAAAAAACTTTTGCGATATGGAGTCAAATCAAAATCAAAAATAAGAAAGGAAGTAAGCAAATGAAGAACACAGCGTTAAGTGCAAACAAAAAAACGTAACCTTTAAAAATGACAGTCACTGAGAATTCTATGAGAAGTGGATTGGAGAGTGTAGACATCAAGACGAGTATCACAAGGCGTTGGTATATTGCCTGGGAATTAGTGAAGATACCAGAGATCATGTTCACTCAATTTATGATTTCAAGAGTGGATGCATTAAGACGGAATGTTTAAGAGAAGGCTGGATTACAAGTGGATCAGCAAGGATTATTAGAATGGCATTCAACCTTTATTGTAATGGAACACCAAGTGTAGAAGATTACAAGAGGCAGGAAGATCGAATGTCTGAATGCAGACAGTATACCGTAGAAGAATTGTTCTGTACTGGAGATGCAAGATTCTTCTGGGAGGCAATCAAGATTAGATATCCAGAGTACTGTTTTTATGTGGATTGGGAGGATTTATATGCTAAAGCTTAGATTGCAGGGCACAAAAGAAGATATTACAAGATTCGTGGATTTCCTAAAGGGAAGTCCACGAATCAGAATTATCCAGATGTCAGATATATATGCCAATAAAGGCGCAAATAGATATTTTAGATTGTATGCAGAAATCGAAACCGTAGAATTTAAGGAGGACAAAGATTATGAGTAAAGTTATTGCATGTGCAAATCAGAAGGGTGGAGTTGCCAAGACAACCACAACAGTAAGTTTAGGTATTGGATTAGCGAGAAAAGGCAGAAGATCCTTTTGATTGACAACGATCCCCAGGGATCGCTTACACAGTCATTGGGATGCCAAGAGCCAGATAAACTAGAGGTTACATTAGCTGAAATTATGGATTGGGTACTTAATGAAGAGAAGTTTGATCTGGGGGCAGGGATTATTCATCATGAAGAAGGCGTAGATATTCTTCCAGGTAATATTGAGCTATCTGGTGTGGAGACTTCCTTGGTTGGGATTATGAGTAGTGAGACAGTGCTTAGAGAATATATTGAAATGATAGATGATCGTTACGACCATATTCTTATGGGCTACTCAAAAAGCCATGCTCTCAAAAACAGCCATTTATGAAGCAATAAATGGCAGAAAAAAAGTGTATCGCATTGAAGTTTTCTCCTTCATTTCGATACACCTCGGTCTGTGAATTTTTCCTGTAATCTATTCTGTCTGATATCCTTATCCTTTCTCTTTTCCTATTCTTTTTCTTCATGTGCTGTACTCCATACGCAATATACATCTTCAAAAACTTCCCCAAAACAAAAAGCCATCGTAGTCTACGAATAGTATGTAAATTACGACGGCGAATAAGGCAAAATTTCTATTAATTTTGCACAGGAAACAGCAGAGACTGTAAATCGTTGGAATCAAGAAAGCTATTTATGTGTCAGTCAAACATTATACATTGCACTTTTGCACTGACTAAACTCTTTCTCCACTACCGTCAATCTTTGAAAAGTCTCATCGCTGATGATGTGTTCAATCTGACAAGCCTCAATGTCTGCCTGTTGTTCTTCCACACCTATATCACACAGCATCTTTTTGAGAAGCGAATGCTTTTGAAACGTGTATTCTGCGATTAGCTTTCCTTCTTCTGTCAATTCCAACAGTCCGGCATGACCAACCCGGAGCAGATTCTCTTCTTTCATCTTTGATACTGCCACGCTGACGCTTGCCTTGGAATAACCAAGCTCCTCCGCCAAATCAACGGAACGGCAGTAACCTTTTCGTTGATTAACCACGTAAATGCTTTCCAAGTAATCTTCCTTAGATTCGTTGTGCCGTTTATCCTGCATAGGTTTCTCCTTTTCAAAAAATACACACCGTCACGCTATGGCTGCTGTACACACCTTGGCGATACGCTTTGCTAGGGCAAGGATTGTCCAAATCGGAGGGTTTCCCATCGACTCCGGCAGCAGCGTGGCATCGGCGATATACAGATTTTGTGGTAAGCGGCGATTGTGAAAGCTTTTTTGTTCCTCCGAGGTAAGCGGCAGCATTCCTCCGGGATGTCCCGCATTAAGTGTTCCAAGGAACATATCGTTTTCAGCAACGCCCATTTTTGCAAGAATTGCCTTACAGTCAGACACGCCAGCTTTCAGTCGTTCCCTGTCGGTTCGGGTCAGCTCTTTCTCTACCTTTCGGGTGCGGCTGGCGCCAAAGCCGGAATCCGAAAGCTTAATCATCATGCTGAGTATATCCTTGGACGGCATACGCCAAGATTTATTGAAGAAAAAGCTCAGATAGTCCATATAGGGAGAGAGCATATAGCCATCTCTCTGCATGAGAAAGGGCATAGGAATATGGTGATCCTGTCCCGCTCCCGGATATGGTGCCGCCACACAAAGCACGGGATCAACAAAAAGCGTCGTTTCACAGGCAATCCCGGAGCGCTCCAAAATAATTGGCGTGCCAAGCCCGCCGGCAGCTAAAACAACCAAATCGGCGCTATATGTCGTCTGCTTCCCGCCTTTTTTTGCGTAGACAGTATGTACGGTATTGTCACTGCGGTCAATGCCGAGTTTTGTCACCCTGCAGCCCGTTTCCAGTACGGCTCCCTTTTCGAGACTCTCCTTAAGCAGCCTGCGGCTGTCCCATTTTGCCCCTGTCGGACATCCCAGCACACAGCGCCCGCAATGGACGCAGCGTTTAAAATCCACCAGCTTACCCGTAGGCGTTGGCGCAAAGCCCAGCTGCACACAGGCGTCAAAGAGGGCTTTCGTCTGTGATGACCAGTATTTCTCGTGGTCAGTGAATAAAGTGATTTCCTGCGCAAGCTCTTCAAATTCTTCATCTAAATGGATGCCTAATTTTTTTAATCCATTATCATATCGCAGCGCACTGCCGGTAGCGAGGGTTGTGGTACCTCCCGTACATCTGCCATGCACTAGAACCATATCTGAAGTGGATTTATGTACCCGCATTGCCGGAAACAGCACAGAAATCATGCGCTCATCTAAAAACAGCCCCGTCCTGCGAAACCCGGCAAGCTTGTCCACCGAAAAGGCAAACGGCTGAAATTCACCTCCTGCCTCCAGTATCGTCACCTGAAAATTGCCTTGCAGCTCCTTTGCCACCATAGCGCCGCCCGCGCCTGAGCCTATCACTATCGCTTTTTTCATTCTAATCTCCTTTCCGGCATATACGCCGTACTCTTCATTTCCTAAAATCTGCCCGACATACGCTACACCCTTCCGTAATCCGTTCACGAAAGGACAGCTTGCCGCCCTGATAAACGCCCGCAAAAATACCCTTATCAATGGCAGATATGACATTGCAGATTTCCCGCGTATAAAAGCTGCTGAAATAGCATTTGCGGACACAAAAATGCCCGGTTTCTTCCTCGCATATCTGAATACCTATATTCCGATAAAGCATAGTAATAATGGCAAGACAATCCTCTTCGTTTTTTGGATTCAGCCACCGGCGAAGACGGCTACCAAGCACATATGCCATTTGATACAGCTTCTGACACAGTGTTTCGAGATTTTGCCCGCTTTGCATGGCGCGCAAGGCTTCCTTCGCTGTAAACTGCGCATAAGCCTTTAATATTTCCTTAGCAGAAAGTCCTGCGGTCTTTGGCGCATTCACAGCAAAAGCCTTTGCGGTTTGCCGCATGAGTATCTGCAATTCCATCCACGCGCCGAGCCTGCCGGATAATACAAAATAAATTATTCCATTCATTACAACGCTCCGATCAAAAGCACATCTCCAACCGCGGCAGCTGTGGGCGCATACAGACCGTCAATAGTCTGTCGGTGAAGCTTCATGATATTGTTACGGCGCAGCTTCAGGTTGGGTGTAAGCTCTCCGGTAGATATTTTCAGAGAGCTTTTCATCAGTGCGTACCGCTTAATCTGTTCCGGGTGGGAAAGCTGTTTGTTGACAGCCAAGACAGCCTCGTTTAATATTTCTTCGTTTAAATCATCCTCCGACCAAAGCAGTGCAACACAGTAGGGACGTTGTTCCCCCACTAACATTGCCTCACTGATGCCGGGAATGTCCTTTAAAAGCGTTTCCACCTTTTGCAAATTTATATTTTTCCCGTAGGAGTTAATCAGAATTTCTTTCTTACGCCCGATAATCTGAAGATGTCCGCTTGCCGTGATTGCACCTAAATCTCCCGTGTGTAAGCAGGCATCCTCCCGTCCATCGTAGTTTGCAGCCACCTGCGAGCCTTCTACTAAAATTTCACCATCATCCGCAAGTGTTACTTTTGTATTCGGCAATGGCGCTCCAACTGTCGTAATGTCGTTGGCACCCAAACGGTTCAAAGTAATCAGCGGCGCTTCTGTCAGCCCGTAGGCATTGTGAATTTCAATACCCAGCTCTCGAAAATCCTCCAAAAGCTTTTGACTGACCGGAGCAGATCCGACAATCAGCTGATCGCACCGATCCAGTCCGGCTTTTTTCAGAAGCGATTTCCTTAAGACAGGGCGCATAACACGCTTCAAAAGAGCGCTTTTCGTTGAGATATATATGCTTCCCAGCTTGTTTTGTGCCAGCTGATCCCAAATCTTTTCATAAAATCTGGGGATAGAGAAGAAAATCGTAGGTCTGACCTTGGGCAGTGTTTCAGCCAGCTTGTCAAAATCATTGAGAAAATAGAGAGATGCCGGCGCGCCCAGATAGTAGGGCGTATAGGCTCCCAAAATTCCCTCCACCACATGGCTTAGCGGCAAAAAAGACAGGTAGGTTGCCTGCTTGGTGCGGCTTTTAAAGCTAAGCAGAGATGCCATCGTTTCAGCCATCCAGCGCAGCTGAGCCTGTGAAAAAGCCACGCTCTTGGAATTGCCGGTTGTACCTGAGGTATAACGCAGGGTAGCGATATCCTGATAGGAAACCTGCGCAGGCATGATTTTACGTTCTTTTCCCAAAGCAAGAAACTGTTCCCATGACATCACGCGGGTATCCTTTGGAATGGACGCATTTTCCGTAAAGGAAATTATTTTTCCTTCAAAGGTCATCTCACTGACATGGGATAAAATGCGAATGTCACCGATGAAGAACCAGTCTGCACCGCTTTTTTGCAGCAGCTCATCCAGTTCATTGGCAGGGGTTGTATAGTACAGAGGTACGCTGGTTGCACCGGATAAGCCAATGGCAGCGTCAAGAATAAAGTATGTGACGCTGTTAATTCCGCTGATGGCAACCCTGCTGCCCGAACCGATGCCGAGCGCCTGAAGTGCCCCCAGTGTTTCACCAATGCGTTCGTTGACGGACGAAGCGCTGTTTTCCCTGACACCGTCACTGGTCACATCATAATAAGTAATGGACGCTGTTTTTCTGCTCAAGCAGAAGCGTGCCTGTTCAAAGACCGTCCGGCTGTTGTGATCGAGGAAATTCCTGTCGGTGGCATAGGCAAGGAGATTTGGCAGATACTCCCGCCAGTCCGGATTATAATTTCCCATAAACCGCTGCGTGTTTGCTGTGTCATATGTTTTATTCTCCGTAAAATAAGGAGCCAATGAGAGCATATTCGTAAAGACGCTCTTTTTTGCAGGCTTATCCTTTGACAAGTTACGGGATGCTCCGATTTTGCCAAGAAACGGAACGGGGAGAAACACAGGCTTTGGCAGCTTTATGGAAAGATTTTCCCCTGCCCAGCCACGCACAGCGTCGATTAGCTCCGCTACTGTCGGCTGCGTAGAAGAAGGCGCGGTCAGATGAAAGGTTTTTCCAACAGCGTCTTTGGCGTAAGTAATACGGACAATTGATTTCGCGACATAATCCACCGGCACCATGTTGACACGCATGGATTTTTTGATTGGGAAAATACGCATTTGCTGTTTCAAATACAGCTTCAGCGGATAATAAAGCGTGTTAAAATTTTTTACACGTCCGGTTTTGGAATCTCCCACAATCTGACCGGGACGAAAAACCGAAACAGGAAGCTGCTCCATAGACTGCGCGACAAGACGCTCCCCCTCAAACTTGCTTTGCTCATACAGACTGGAAAAGCCTGCTTCTATCAGGGAAGCCTCCATGATTTGTCCGTTTCTGGCTCCTGCCACATAGGCGGTGGACACATGGGAAAAACGCCTGAGCGGGTGGTCTGACTGGATGCGTTTAGCGAATTTCAGGACATGATCGGTACCGACTACATTGACATCCCAAAATTGCTTGCGGCTATGGTTGATACCAATAACAGCAGCAGTATGAATGATGTAATCTGTGTTCTGAATCAGCCAATTTTGATCCGCATCAGAAAGACCAATGTTTTCTTTTGTAATATCACCAAGTACAGGCAAAATACGGCTTCCAATGTTTTCTGTCAGCTCAGGACGCTCATGCCAAAGAGCGGAAAGGGTGTTGACCGCCTCCGTAATGGAATTAGCTCTGATAAGACCATAAACAACATCGTTAGTCGTCCGCATAATTTCTGAAATGACTTCCGTCCCCAAAAATCCGGTTGTACCGGTAAGGAATATATTATACATCGGCAATCCCTCCGTATATTCTGCATCAAATCAAACTTTCATGATCAAACAGCCATGAAATCAAAAAATCTCTCATATCCTCCAGCGTGTTTTGATAACACACAAGCTGATGCCCAATTTTCGCCTTAATCTGTTCCTGATGAAATAGGGTATACTCTAAGGCACTTTTAAGCTCCGAAGCCAATTCCTTATCATCTGCGTGCAGCAGCTGATGCTCGCACAGCTTCATTTCCTCCATGATATTGTCCAAGCGCTCGTCCATCGAGATTGCCACGCTGGGTACCCTTGCATCCATAGACAGCACTTGTGCATGATACCTTGATGTAATCAGAAGGGACATCTTCCGTAATACAGCCGCCATCTCATAGCCGTCATGGTCGGAGGACAAAAAGACAGCTGCCGGTCTTGCAAGCTTTGCGTTCAGCTTGTTACAGGCATCCGCATCCAGACGCTCCATTCCAAGTATGACGACATGACAAGAATACTTTTTTGTAAATTCATTCACTGACAGAGCGATAGCATCCAAATAATCCTCAAATTGCCGTTCCTGCCGTTTTGACCAGCTAAAAAAATACCACAGCTGAAATTGCAGGGAATGATCCCCTGTAACTCCTGCTTTCATCCACTTCGCCAGCGAAGGTCTGACCGGCCACCAAAAAGGATTGATTGGCGCAATACCAAGAAGCGGCGAAGTGCCATCCCAGCCGGATTCACGAAGCTGCGTGGCAGCCCACTCCATATGAGAGGAACTGTCAAATTTCCATGCGGTATCCGTTCCCAAATGACCTTTTAGCCCCAACCGTTGAATCTGCTCCAGCGAGTTTTTTGTTCTGGCGATAAAATAAGTATCTGAACAGAGCCGTTTCACAGTGCGTTCCAAAAATGCGTCCATCTCACCGGCTTCTGAGCCATAGGCAATGCAAGTCTTGTGCTGATTTTTCATAATTCCAGCCGCCTCGCAAAAATATAAGGTAAGGGCATTGGCAAATTTGCTTTTGAGCGTAGAACCCTCACACAATATTACGGCATGATTCGCACAGCAAGCCCGAAATACATCCACAAAAAAGATGGAGCTAAACGGAACGAGCCGGATATCAGAATCAAAATAGCAACAGATATTTTCTTCATCCAGCGTCATGACGGAAATCTGTGCTTTCTCTTTTCCGAAACATCCCTGAAGCTGCTTTGCTATTTCAGCTACCCGCACGTCTGCGCCGGTATTTCTGGCTCCATTATAGCCTACCAACAAAATATGCAGTTTCGATTCCCTCTCTAAATTTCTGAAGTCCCTATATTCTACAAAACCAAGCTTAGCGAAAACAGGGGCAAACCGAGATAAGAAAACGAAGCATTTTACAAGAATATTGATAAAATAATCCATAAGCGTATACTTGGCTTAATGAAGCTCCGCAATTATTTTCGTTGCGAATTGCCTTGCATCGTCCAAATCCTTACGGTTCGGGCGTCCCATATGCAGCGCAGTAAACTCTCCCCTGCAATAAAAATTCCTGCTGTCCACCTGAATACCGTGGCTCTGCAGCTTCTTTTGAATTTGAGGAAAAGCCCTTTCTGCCATTGCGGAGGTAGAGAAAACCACAACCTTGCCAATTTTATTCTTGTCCAAGGTCCGGATGTATTCCTTCACTTCGGAACAGATGCCGCCCCAGTAAACGGAAGCTCCCAGAAACAGAATGTCTACTTTGCCATCAATAGGCGCAGGTATCTGCTCCGCCTTACAGCCGACTGTGTTTGCAATCTCATCCGCCAGTTTTCTCGTATTTCCGGATTTAGAAAAGTAACGCACAGCTATATTTGTTTTTTGCATTGTAAGTTCCTCCAATCATGTTAGTATGAATTTTTTCATTTCAGCACTCTTAAAAATTGCTTTACTCTTAATTTGTTATCTGCTATAATTCATTATAGTTATAGAGTAAGTCTAAGTCAATTACACAGTTTTTGCGGAGTAGGTAAGAAAAAACAGACTTGCAAGGAGGAAATGAAATGGCAAATGAGCATATTTGTCCCTGCACTGTGGGATGCCCTTTACAGAAGGTAATGAATGCGTTAGGCGGAAGGTGGAAAATGTCTATTTTATGTTCACTGTCAAACGACGGCTCCACCAGATACAATGACATCAAGCGGAAAATGGGCAATATCTCCAACACCATGCTTGCGAAATCCTTAAAAGAGCTTGAGGAAGATGGGCTTGTAAAAAGGACAGAATATGTAGAGGTTCCGATTCGCGTTGAGTATGAAATAACGGATTCAGTCCGCTCCTTGATTCCGATTTTGACCGAGCTTGCCGTGTGGGGAAGCAATTTGAAATGATAACAATTCAGTAGCTTTACACGGGCTATATTGATAATTAACTCACAGTATATCAACTTTATATAGCTTTATGCTTAAGAAGATAGCGCACACATTTCCCGTTTCTTTTACAACAAGCTTGGTATATTGATCACGATTTGACATGAGTTCTCTTATATGACATATAATTCAATCGACTAAAAAGGCTCTGCATATCATACACAGAGCCTTTCTAAGCTTTTTATCCACTACATAGTGTATTTTCTGTCTATAAAATTCATTTTACAGAATTATACCCGCCTTTTTCGCAAAGTAATCTTTTTTCCCGACAAGCTCCGACTGTTTTTCCTTTGGCAGAATATTGAATACTTCATCATAGACAATATCATCTAATTGTATTTGCAACGATTGCAGCGCCCCTGTTTGATTAATTAATAAAAAAGAAAGAGTGGAAAAGAAAAATGAAAAAAGCAGTATTGTTATGCCTGCCGGTTCTTATGATTTTGGGCGGCTGCGCAAACCGGAGCGCGAATACAGAAGATGTAAGCAGTGAACAGGAAGAAATACTTATTACAGACAGTGACGCCGGACTGGAATCCGAACAGGAAGCCGGGAGTGAAGCGCAGCAGGAAGCTGGGACGGAAGCGGAAGCGGCGGAGGAAGAGGGAATTTTCGCCGTGCTGCCGAAGGAATTTCATTTTTCCGGCGGAGCCGGAGGCTGGGGAACGGAATTGTTTTTGGAAGCCGACGGGACTTTCTGGGGCGTATACCATGATTTGGATATGGGGGCGACGGGCGAGGAATATCTCGATGGAACACAGTATATCAGCAGATTTCATGGCAAATTTACAGAGCCTGTGCAGAAAACGGATTATATCTATTCCACTGCGATCGAATCGATAGAGGTTGAATATATTGAGGACGGCGTAAAATATATTGTGAGCGAACCCTACGGGCTGAGCGGCGCGGACGAGATTTTATTGTATTTATATGGGATTCCTGCGTTAGAACTGCCGGACGGTTTCCTTTCGTGGATATCGATGGCTGAAGTGGCAGGGGATACTTTGGGATTATACGGAATTTATAATGTGAATGAAGAAACCGTATTCACAGGGGTGAAGTATGAAGAGATTTCAGAATTATATAATCATGGAACCTATGTGAATGAATTGGGAGATCAATTGACAATAAGATTGGCGGGAGCAATAGACGAGGATTCGTATGAATTGGGGAGAGTGGATTGGATTCCTCATGACGGGGAGCTGCAGGATGGAACCATTACCAGGAATGGCATGGGCGGTTTTAGCATCAATCTGCCTGAATCCATGTCGTATAGCTTTAAAATGACAAATTATGAACTGGGCAGGATAGAGTTTGTGGGCGATGGCGAGTGGTCTGAACATTTGGGGACGTTTGTGATGCAATAGAATAGCTGAGCTGCTTTTATACGCTGCGCTATCCCTCTGCGCAGTCCGATTGACTTTTTACATTATCTCCTGTACAATAATTTGTAGTATATTTTTGATTGAAAGACTGACTTGATAGCAGAGGTTGACAGGGAGCAATAAGAAAATGAAGAAAATTTTGGTTGTGGACGATACTTTTATCAGCCGGGCGACGGCGGAACGTATTTTAAGGGAGCAGTACTCCGTCCTGATGGCGGACAGCGGCCAGGCGTGCCTTTCCATTCTTGCAAAAGAGCAGGTAGATCTGGTACTGCTGGATATGGAGATGCCGATTATGAACGGCATCGAAACGCTGACTCAGATACGGAGACTTCCAGGCGGCAAAAACCTTCCCGTCATCATGGTAACGGGCAACGACGACAGAGAAACGGTTGTTGCGGCGGTAGAACTGTCGATAGAGGATTATTTGGTTAAGCCGTATATGCCGGAGGATTTGTTGCGCCGTGTGAGAAAGTGTATTCAGGGATAATCGCAGTCCCTGCAGCGGGCAATGATTTTTACGGAAGGGATCTTTTATGAGCGACTGGATATTAGTGGTGGACGATAGTGCGTCGAACTTAAAAATGGCAAGCCATATACTGACGGAAGCGGGAATGAGGGTCAGTTGCCTGAAATCAGGCGGGGAAGCCTTGAAATTTCTGGAGCATAACAGGCCGGACGTTATTCTTCTGGACATTCATATGCAGGGAATGGACGGTTTTGAAACGATGGCGGCTATTCGGAGTAAGGAGAATCTGGCGGATATCCCGGTGATTTTCCTTACGGCGGACGAGGATAGCGAGACGGAGACGAAGGGATTACAGAGCGGCGCTGTGGATTTTATCAGAAAGCCTTTTGTGTCGGAGGTGCTTTTGACCAGAATCCGGCACACCATCGATCTGATGCGCCTCCAGACCAGCTTGTCCCGGGAGGTGGATAAGAAGACGCAGGAGATCGCGCGGCAGCAGGCCAAAATTGAGATGCTGTTTGTGGAGGTCGTCAATGCGCTGGCGGGCGCGATCGACGCCAAGGATTCCTATACCAAAGGACATTCCGCAAGGGTGGCGGATTATTCGCGGAAAATCGCCGCGCGTCTGGGATTGTCGGACGAGGCGCAGGGCGATATCTATATTATGGGGCTTCTGCACGACGTGGGCAAAATCGGTATTCCTGACAGCATTATCAATAAACCGGATAGCCTGACGGAGGAGGAATATGCGGTGGTTAAGAGGCACCCTGTGATGGGCTCGGATATATTGGGGAAAATTACGGAGTTCCCCCGGTTGGCAACCGGGGCGAAATGGCATCATGAGCGTTATGACGGGAAGGGGTATCCCGACGGTATTTCCGGCGAAGAGATACCGATGGAAGCGCGGATTATCGCGGTTGCGGACGCTTACGATACCATGAGCTCCAAGAGAAGTTATCGGGATGTGCTGCCTCAGGGCGTAGTGCGGGAGGAAATTGCCAGGGGAAGGGGAACACAGTTTGACCCGGTGTTTACGGACGTGATGCTGGCTTTGATCGATGAAGACACGGCATATGAAATGCGGGAAAAATAGGAGTCCTTTGAAAAACGGAGGGGTTATATGGGCGAAAGAGTAAATAAGCGTTCCGGGCATCTTCAGATATTGATCTGTTATACCATTATGGAAACCGCGTTAATTTTGGAAGGTCTGCTTCTGGGCTGGGATATGTCTGCGGCGATGCTGCTTCTGGTTGGCCTGATGGCAAGCTGGGCGATTTATGTCACGGAGAAGCTGGAGGCGGAGATAAGCCTGTGGCTGTATTTTATCCTGATGATGCTGGCTTTTTTCTATTACGGAATGCATGCGACGAGCCTTTATGATCTGGCGCCCACGATGGCTACGATTATCCTGCTGATGTCAGGTACGGGCAAGCGGATTCTGGTAAGGCTGTGTACCGTCACTTATTTTGTGACCATGATTTACGGCCTGCTGTTTGTGGCGGGAGATACCATAGAGATGGATTCCCTTACCGTTACAAGGACGATGCTCCACTTCGCCCTTGTATGTATTGCGGACTGGCTGGTCAAGGCGCAGCAGCGGGAACGCGCGGGGCTGCAAAGGGATATGGACGCCAAGGTGTCTGAATTGGAGGAGAGCAATCACAAAATCGAGAATTTCCTTGTCAATGTTTCCCATGAGCTGCGCACGCCCATTAACGCGATTATGGGTCTTACGTCGGTTATGCTGGATAGGGAAAGGGACGCGTCGAAAAGGCGGGAGGTGTTGTCTATCCAGAAAGCGGGGCACCGCCTGTTCGACCAGATTGAAGATATCCTTGACTATACGGAAATCGACACGGGAAGCATCCAAATCAACAATGCGGATTATATGATTTCCTCTGTGATAAACGATATTGTGATAGGGGAGCGGTCACGGGAGCACGGTAACTATCCGGAGATTATTTTTGACGTGGATCCTGGTATCCCCGCCAGACTTGTAGGCGACGGCCGCAAAATCAAGAAAATCGTAAAGCATTTGATCGACAACGCGGTGAAGTTTACGCCCCAGGGCGCGGTTTTGGTGGAAATATCGGGGCGGCGCCGGGAATATGGCGTGAATCTGTGCATCCGGGTAACGGATACGGGAATCGGCATCAGGGAAGAAGATATTAAAAAGCTTTCGGGGCAATTTTATCAGTTGAACGGGGAGAGAAACAGGAACGCCAGCGGGCTGGGACTGGGTCTTTCTATTGTGTATGGAATCGTTTCGGCGATGGGCGGCTTTGTTAAGATCGAGAGCCGGGAAAACGAGGGCACGGTTGTATCTGTCAGCATCCCGCAGGGCGTGTCGGACGAAGCGCGCGGTATGTCGGTGGATCATCCCGGAGAGCTGTGTATTGCCTGTTATTTAAAGCCGGAGAAATATGCGTCGCCCAAGGTATTTCAGTTCTATGATAATATGATTTCCCATATGGCGCAGGGGCTGAGTATTCCTTTGCACAGGGCGGGGAACGAGGCGGAGCTGGAACGCGTTCTTGCCAGGTACCGCGTTACGCATTTGTTTATCGGCAAAGAGGAGTATCTGGACAGACCCTCCTATTATGAGAGCCTGTGGCGGGAAACCAGCGTGGTGACAGTGACGGACGACGTGGGCGCGCTTCCTGCGGACAGCCATGTAACCGCGCTGGAAAAGCCTTTCTATTTCCTGCCGATTATTGACATTCTGAATCAAAGCGGCGCGGCGCACGTCGGCTTGTTCGATACGCGCAGATTCCTCTGCCCCGGCGTTAAGGCGCTGATTGTGGACGACGAGCCGATGAACCTGATGGTAGCGGAGGAACTTCTGAAATCCTATCAGATGCGGGTCTGGACGGCCGACAGCGGCAGAAAGGCCGTCGATATCTGCATGGAGGAAGAGTTTGACCTGATTTTCCTGGATCATATGATGCCCGAAATGGACGGGGTTGAGACCTTGAAGCTGCTTCGCAGAAGGAGCGGCGCGGGAAAGAAGGAACCCAATAACAAGATGACCGTTATCGCCTTTACCGCAAATGCGGTAAGCGGCGCAAGAGAAATGTTCCTGCGGGAGGGCTTTGATGAATTTCTTTCGAAGCCGATTGAAAGGCTCGAACTGGATCGCGTATTAAAGAAGGTGCTTCCGGGAACGGCTATTGTTTATCCGCCTGAGGAGGAATTGCCGTCAGATGGACAATCGTCGGAAGACGTACTGGGTTTGCCGGAGAGTAAGCCGGAGCCAACCCCTCAGCAGGACGCGGCCGGTGAAAATAAGCCGCCGGAGGGAAAGGAAGAGGCGCCGGAGGCGGAGAGCGAATTGGCGTTTCTTCAGGACGCCGGAATCAATACCTCGTCCGGCTTAATGTATTGCGCGGGAGATCAGGACTTTTATAAGACGATGCTGGCCAGCTTTGCGGAGAGCGCCCCTCGGAATACGGCGGATATGCGGGGCTTCCTGCAAAGCGGGGATTGGGACAATTACCGGGTTCTGGTGCACGCTTTAAAAAGTACCGCCAAAATGATCGGGGCGGACGCGCTTTCCGCAATGGCAAAGGCGGCGGAGGACGCGGCTAAGAAATCGGACGCGGACTATATCACAGCGCATGAGGGGGAACTTATGGCGCAATATAGCCAGACTGTACAGGCCATAGCGGACGCGCTTCATCTGGCTGAGAGTCAGGGCGGCGGGGATCAGGCGGAGGATAGCCCGACGCAAACTCCGGCGGAGGATTTCCGGGAATTGACGGGGGAGGAATGGAAAAGCCGCCTGCTGGAGTTGAAGGAATGTCTTGATCTGTTTGAGGCGGACAGGGCGGATAGCCTGATTGCGGAAATAAGAGGCGCGGTATACGGCGGCAGAAAAGTGGAAGCGATTCTTGCCGGGGTCATTCGGGACGTGGAGGATTTTGAATTTTCGGCTGCTTCTGAGAAAACAGGGGAGCTGATCGGCACATTGGAAGGCGGTGATGCATAGATGAATCTGAAGAATTTCTGGAAGGATATCATGAACCGCGAGCTGAGCTTACAGGTGAGAATGTTCCGGCTTTTTACAACGCTGGCTTTAGCCGGCTTTGGCATCGGAATTTTGGGCGCGTCTGCGGCGGGCGAGGATCTGCTCACTTTAATCCTGCCGATGGTCGTCCTGTTTTTCCTGCTTTTGGGCATCACGCAATGGACGGTCAAATACAATAAAATACAGGCAGGAGCGGTTATCATAGCGTTCTTTGTTGTGTATGTGGCCTTGCCGATTAACTTTTTTAATGCGGGAGGCGTTTTGAGCGGAGGCCCTATCTGGTTTCTGTTTGGCGTCATGTATGTCTGTATGAATGTATATGGCCGAGTGAAATATTTTTTCCTGGGAAGCTGCGCGGCCATATTTACCGGCTGTTATTATATGGCTTATTTTTATCCGGAGACGATTTCCGAGTATACGCAGGACGCGCTGTTTGTGGATTCGGCGATTTCACTGTCTGTCATCAGCGTGCTGTTAGCTGTGATGATCTTATTCCAAAATGCTATCTACCGTTCGGAAAACAGCCTTGCCAGACAGCAGAAAAGGGAGATCGAAGAACTGAATCGAGCCCAGAACCGCTTCTTTTCCACCATGAGCCATGAGATTCGGACGCCAATTAATACCATTATCGGCCTCAACGAGATGATTCTGCGCGAGGATATCCCGGACGAGGTAGCGGAGGACGCCAGGAATATTCAGGGTGCCAGCAAAATGCTGCTTGCCCTGATCAACGATATTCTCGATATGTCTAAGATAGAATCGGGCAGCATGGATATCGTGCCGGTGGATTATGACCTGGGGGAGATGCTGTCGGATCTTGTGAATATGATCTGGGTGAAGGCCAGGGAGAAAGGGCTTGCGTTCCATGTGAATGTAGATCAGAGGGCTCCCGCCCGGCTCTACGGGGACGAGGTGAGAATCAAGCAGGTGCTGATTAACCTCCTGAATAATGCAGTTAAATATACGGCGGAGGGTTCGGTCACCCTGTCGATTCAATGTGAGAAGACGCAGGAGGGCAGCGTCAATATGGTTTATTCCGTAGCGGATACGGGTATGGGAATTAAAAAGGAGAGCCTGCCCTATCTTTTTACGGCTTTCAAACGTGTAGATGAAGAAAAAAACAGATACATCGAGGGCACCGGACTGGGGCTTTCCATTGTGAAACAACTGGTAGAGCTTATGGGAGGCACTGTTTCTGTCAACAGTATTTACACGAAAGGCTCTACCTTTGTGATTACCCTGCCTCAAGGCGTTTCAGGTTTGTCGCAGATCGGGAAGTTTGATCTGGAAGGCAAGCACGACATGAACCGCAGGGAGCATTACAGGCAGAGCTTTGAAGCGCCGGAGGCGCGTATCCTGATCGTAGATGACAATGAGATGAACCTTATGGTTGCCGGAAAGCTTCTGCGGGACACCAGGGTACAGATCAAGACCGTCACAAGCGGAGCCGCCTGCCTGCAGGAGACGGCGCGTACAAAGTATGACGTGATTTTTATGGATCACATGATGCCGGAAATGGACGGTATCGAATGTCTGCACAGGATACGGAAACAAACAGAGGAGTTGAACGGACATACGCCGGTGGTCGTCCTGACTGCCAATGCGGGCGGGGAAAACCGTATTCTTTATGAGCGGGCAGGTTTCGACGGCTACCTCTTAAAGCCTGTCAGCGGCAAACAGATGGAGATGGAGCTGCTGCGGCAGCTTCCCAAAGAGCTTGTGAGTATCAGGTATCACGAAGATGCCGGAACTCCCGAAGAACTGTTGTTTGTGCATAATGCAAAGCTTCCTGTTATGATTTCGACAGACAGTGTCTGCGATCTGCCGGCGGAGCTGGCGGAACAGTATCGGATTGTTGTAATGCCTTACCATGTCTATACGGAAGAAGGAGATTTCATGGAGGGAATCGAAGTGGAAACGGACGGCCTGATGTCCTATATCGGCGACAGGGGGAGAAAGGCACATTCGGAACCGCCGAAGATATCCGAATATGAAGACTTCTTTGCGGATAACCTGACGAAAGCGAGACATATGATTCATATTTCCATGGGCAAACGGTCAAGCCGCGGCTATGCCAACGCGTGCGAAGCCGCCGAGACCTTTGATAACGTACAGGTGATCGATTCGGGGCATCTGTCCAGCGGAATGGGGCTGATTGTGCTGCGCACGGCGGAATATGCCGCGGAGGGCAGTCATACGCCGGAGGAAATCGCAGATTTCGCGCAAAGCCTGGCAAAGAGAACCGTCACAACCTTTATGGTGGAAGATACGGAATATCTTGTCCGTTCCGGCAGACTGTCGCCCAGAGTGAGTAAGCTGTGTAAGGCGCTGACGATTTATCCTAAGCTTGGCATGCGGAACAGCAAAATTACCCTTGCGGGGATTCTGGCAGGCTCCAGGGAGAGCAGATGGAAGAATTATATCGACGGCGTTTTGCGCCATGCAGGCGGCATCGATACAAGGCTGCTCTTCATCACCCATGTGGGTCTGACGCCGGAGGAACTGCGGGAAATAGAAAAGGAAGCGCTGCGGAAAGCGCCTTTTGAAGAGGTGATCTATTGTCAGGCCACCGCCGCCATTGCCACGAATTGCGGGCCGGGCGCCTTCGGACTGCTTTTCATGAGAAGTGCCGGGGGGGGGGTAACGAGGATTGACGGTGAGGACTCAAGGAAAGCGCTATTTGTGTAGATTTTGTGAAGTGTGTTAATGAAGTGCCTGAAGCGCCCGATAAAATGAGTAAAGATTCATTTCAGGAGGTGCTTTATGTCAATAAAAATTACCGATTACTTAAATGCAGCCAGCGTTCTGGCGACATCCGTATCTCAGAGTACGGCGGCAGCGGCGGCGGAGACGACAGCGGAGGAGGATAAGGATAGCTATATTTCTACGATATCTGATGAGAATACAGTGTATCCCAGCGAGAATTATAACGATCTGAGAACGATTGCGAAATCCTCCGCCACATCAGAAGACACCGAGCAGACGGCCGGCGGCGGAGAAAGCGGCGGCGGTTCCGCCGACGATTCCGAGAGCGAGACCACAACCTCTGTTGTAACCATAAATGGGATCACCTATCTGGAGACGACTACCACGGAAAATGGCGTCACCACAACCACGAGACAGAGAATTTCAGGGATGGAAGAAAACTGACGGAAGCCTTAATGCTGCCGCCAGTTTTCAGGACTCAGACGGACCACAGCCTGTCTGCGGTTTCCTTCCATTGCTCCGCGTAAGGAATCGTTTTGTCGCATAGATGGTCTACATCTTCGGGGCTTTGATAGTCTGTATTGACGGCAGCCGTGTCTTTGACCATTGCTCTCAGCGCTTCCGGGTTTTCCAGCATCGGGCAGGGACGAAGCATATTATCGTTGAAGGGCTGATGATTGTGGTAAGCCATAAACAATGGACTTTTCAGCGCGTCTAATAAGCTGGTATCATGGATATTGCAATTGGAGTAATGTATAAATACGCAGGGCTCCACATCTCCCTTTGCGTTAATGTGCAGATAACTGCGGCCGCCCGCGATGCAGCCTCCCACATATTCCGCGTCGTTCTGGAAGTCCATGGAGAAGATCGCTTTCTTTGTGCGGTATTCCCGGATACGATGATAGACCGTCTCACGCTGGTCGGGGCTTGGCAGCAGATTGACCGCCGCGTCGTTTCCTACCGGCATATAGTGGAAGAACCATACAAACATTGCGCCGCTGTCGATGATATAGTCAAAAAATTCTTCGCTGGTGATATCGGAATAGTTGCGGCTGGTATAACAGGTGGAAATACCAAAGGGCAGCTTATGGGATTTTAACAGATCCATAGCCTGTTTTACCTTTTGATAAATGCCCTGTCCCCGTCTGGAATCGTTGGCTTCTTCAAAGCCCTCCAGGGAAATAGCGGGGACAAAGTTTTTCACTCTCAATAATTCCTTACAGAAATCCTCGTCGATCAGCGTCCCGTTTGTGAAGGAAAGGAACTCGCAATCCGGATGCATTTCACAGATTTTCAGCAGATCCTCTTTCCGTACTAACGGTTCCCCGCCGGTATAAATATACATATAAATACCCAGCTCCTTACCCTGACGGATAATGGAGTCGATGGTTTCCAGGCTTAGGTTAAGCCGGTTTCCGTATTCCGCCGCCCAACAGCCCGTACAGTGCAGATTGCAGGCGGAGGTGGGGTCGAGAAGAATCGCCCAGGGGACATTACAGTTTTCCTTTTCTTTGTATTCATTTTGAATGGCACTGCCCTTCAGCGCGGAATTAAATATGAAATTTTGGAAAAAAGCTTTCCGCACTCCGGGATCGAGTTCATATAGCTTCAAAATTAATTGATACCAGTTGTTTTTGTCCTCAATCACTTTCCGAATGACGGATCTCTGGCTTTCATACCAGCCCTCCGGGAGCAGCGTGTCTACCAGATTCATTAATTTGGGAATATTTTTTTCAGGATTTCCTTCCAGATAATTCAACGCGCGATTCAGCGTGATTGACTGCATGGTTTGTTTTATGGAATTACTCATCTGTATGTAACCCGCCTTTCTTTGTCCTTTACAGGATTGCTTTATGCAGATTATAGGTAAAATCGCCCTGTAAGTCATGGGACAGTAGGAAAAATCCGTCTGAATTTGAGACGCTGGGGGCAAATTGTTACATTTTGGGACACGGAAGCAAAAGTGTCCCTTGCAAAAAACGCCCCCCAAATATATTCTTAAGTGAGCCGACTGTAATATGGCGCAGATACCTTGCCCTGCAATTCATCTATGCGCGGGCATTATATATGGAAGGAAGTAAGGCGATGAAGAAAGCGACATCTCATATCCTGATAGAGACAATCGTCAGGAAAGCGTTGGCAGACATCAAGGATTCTCCGGAACGGAGTACCAGAAATCTGGTAGATATGGCGGCAAATTTTTCGGGAGGACGCTTTCAGCATGAATTTTTTGAACTGGCGCAGACCATGTTGAAAAATGAGCGCAGCCCTTACTATGAACTGGTTAAGGATGTGGTCGCCCATGTGGACGGAGAGAGAATTTTACGATTTGGCATGAATCTGGGATATAACAGTTGTACCTATGGAGCCGGGCAAATTCGTGAAAACGAGGAGAAGTACGGCTGCCATATTCCATGGTCGATTTCCCTGAGGATACAGAATCAGGGGATTTTGGAACGGGCGGGGGAATATCGCTTAGTGATTGCCCAGGGGGAAGCGCTGGGCGTTTATACATGGATGCTGTTTGCGGAGGATTCCGTGCAGGAGATCCTATCATTGGCGGCGGAATACCCGGACAGCGCGTTTATCGTGTTCTGTGAGCCGTCGGCAGTCACATGGTCGGTTCTGGACGGCCTGTCGGCCAATCGTCATTTGATGCTTGCCGTCCATTATGACGAGGAGGCGGCTCAGCTCTGCGGACGCCTTCGGGAAAGAGGGCTGTTGTATTCTGTTTATCAGTCTTATAGAGATGAAGATGTGGATTCGGTTGTCGGCGGAGACCTGTTTTACAGTACCCAACAGTATTATCCGCTTTTTACCGCGCTGCTTTCTGCGCCGGAATGTTCTGAGGACGCAAGGAAAAGGGTATATGATTATGTGGTATCGGCACGGAGAGAGCAGATGTTCCAGACGATTCCGTGGGAAATCAGCCTGGACAGCAGATTTGTGGACAGTATTATTTCAGAAGACGCCTGCTCGGCGGTTTTTGCCGCAGATGGCCGCCTGTTGTCCGCCCGCTGCGGGACAGGGGAAGAATATAATATCTTCCACAGCGATCTGCTGACAATCCTGCAAGGCGCCTTCCCAAAGAAAAAGGGCGTTCCCCGCCCGTGATCGTTGTCACAGACAGGGAGAAGCCTGCTTTAGCGCATCTGGTTAAGGGTTGGGAGAAACAGAAAGGTTCATATTGCGGCAGACCTCGATGGAGACGCTTTGGGTCAGGGATTTTAAAATGGCGATAAACTGATCCGCCGGCATACAGTCGCTGCTCATTAGCCAGCGCTCGATGGCACAAAGGAAGCTGTCGGAAATAAAATCAATACACATCGGATGGACGTCGTCTTTGCCGATGATTTTCTGTAGATGGTCATGGAGCAGCGGCTGCAGGAACTCGCGGAAATGTTCCGAAAGGGAATTTTGTCCTTTTACTTTTAACGCTTTGCGGTAGAAATTTCTGTTTTCGTAGAAATAAAAGCATACCATCTCCAGAAAGCTCCATCTGTCGTCGGGGCTTTTCTGTACCAAAGCAATGAAATCCGTATCAAAAATCCAGTTCACCAGGTCATATTTATCCTTGAAATGATAATAAAAGCTTTTGCGGTTCATGCCGCATCTTTCGCAAATCTGCGCCACATTGACTTTTTCAAAAGAAGACTCTTCCAGCAATTCCCTCAGGGCAGCGGCCAACGCCTTTTTCGTTATGTTGGAATCAGCCATTGCAAATCCCTCCCTTATTTCGGAATATCATAGCAGAAAATCTGGCAATTTTCAACAGAGATTCTCCATGGTTCTTTTAAGCGTATCGAAAGTCCTGTTATCTGTTTTTTCTGAATCTGCATAAGGATTAGCCCGCCGGATGCCGATAATGATAATAAGAGGGAGGCGGAATTATGAAAATAGGAGAAGCGAGAACGACATACAACGCTTATTACGATCAACTGACCGCTCGTTATAAGGAATTGAAAAGTCAGGCGGAGCGTGAAAGCAGTCTGGGGAACACCGAGCAGGCGGGCGTGATTCTGGAATTGTCCGAAGAGGTGCTGGCGAAGCGGGAAGAGGTTGGACAGTTTGCGAGATTTGACCTGGTGGAACTGACGGCGGATATGGCGAATGAGATCCTTGCGCCGGAGCAGCAGGAAGCTGCCAGGAAGTATGCGCAGGACATGGCCAAAATGATGGAAATAGCCAGAAGAATCGCCTCCGGCGCCTCAGTTCCTGCGGAGGACGAGAGAAAGCTGATGGAGTATAACGATAAGCTGTATCAGGCGGTGAAGGCGGCTGCCCTGATGGCGAAGTCGGACAGGGAATATGATTCGCTGTGGGCGGATGAAGAGGAACTGGAGCATACCAGTATGGAAGAGATAGAGCGGGAGATCGACGACACCGAACTGGATATGGAGCTTCCGGAAATTGACAGGAGTCTCCTGTCAGATGCGGCAGAGGCGTCGGGCGAATAAAAAAGGAATCCAGAAAAAACAGGGTCTGCTCTAAAGTCTTTGCAAATTTATCCGATACAAATAATAACAGTTCACAAAATTGAGGGTGGAGACTGTCAACAGAGGTTGACAGAGTAGAAAGGAGGAGTCCCATATGCGCATTGAAGCTTATACGCAGGTTCAGCAGTTATATAATGCCAAGAAGACCGCCAGGACACAGCAGTCATCGAAGAAAGCGGCGTCTGATCAGATTCAGATATCCAGCTTTGGCAAGGATATCCAGACTGCCAAGAACGCCGTAGCGGCGGCAGATGACGTCAGGACGGAATTAACAGCTCCTCTCAAAGCGAGTATTGCCAACGGTACCTATCAGGTAAGCGGAGAAAGTTTTGCAGAGAGACTGATGCAGAAATATGAGGAAAATGAAAACTTATAGACACAGTGAAGGCGAGGTTGTACAGTGGCGAGTTTAATGGAGACTTTGATCGAGGTTTTGGAACAGGAGAATCTGGAGTACGAGAATCTTTTCAATCTGTCCATGAAGAAAACGGCAGTCATTGTGTCTGAGGATTTAGAACAATTAGCGAAAATCACGGATGAGGAGCAAATCATAGTCAGCAGGATCAATCATCTGGATCATCAGAGGAATGAAACTGTGAATGATATTGCCAATGTGCTTAACAAGGATGTTGCCAAGCTGAAAATTGTAGATTTAATCAGAATGTTGGCGCCGAGGAAGGAAGAACAGGCCAGGCTTGCGGCTGTATTTGACAAGCTGCAGGCGAGTGTCCGCAATGTGAAGAGAGTCAACGAACAGAACCGGGAGTTGATTCAGAGCGCGCTGGATATGGTACAGTTCAACATGAATGTGGTTCAGTCCATGAACAAGGCGCCGGAGACGGCGAATTATAACAGGGGCGCGTACAATACCGGCGATGTGATCGGTATGAGCAACAAAGCCTTTGACGCCAAGCAATAATTGTTAAGGACGGTGGTGTAATGTCATTATTTGGAAGCCTTTATGTAGGCGTATCAGGATTACAGACTTCAAACAACGCGCTGAATACCACGGCGCATAACATGTCAAACTTAGACACCGAAGGTTATACCAGACAGCAGGTGGCGCAGGGAACCAGATCTTATGTGACGATTTCCACCAGCAGTACCACCAGCTGGCAGCAGTTGGGTCTTGGTGTCAATTATTCCCAGACAAGACAGGTAAGAGATTATTTTTTGGATTTAAACTACCGGCGCGAATCGGGGCGGAGCGCGTTCTACGACGTCTCCACCAGCGCGCTGGAGGAAATTGAATATATATTGGGCGAATCGAACGAGGGCGAAGAATTTTCGGACGCGATTTCCAATCTCTGGACGGCAGTGGAGGAGCTAAGTAAGGATCCTACCAATTCCGTGAACCAGAATCTGTTCGTCACCCGCGCCTCTGAGTTCCTGACCAGAGCCAGCGCGGTTTATACCAGCCTGTGCGAATATCAGGATAATTTAAACGACGAAGTGCTTACGGACGTCAAGCTGATTAACAGCTACGCGCAGCAGATCGAGGCGCTGAATGAACAGATCGTAGCCATTGAGGCGGGCGGCGTGGAAAACGCCAACGACCTGAGGGACCAGAGGAATTATCTGCTGGATGAGCTGGCTCAATTGGGCAGCATTTCCTATAGCGAGGATAATCTGGGATATGTCAGCGTGCAGTTTCAGGGCGTGGATCTGGTAAAAGGCGGATTGGTCAATGAAATCGCGGTTTACACGGATCCGGAGACGGGCTTCTATACCCCCTATTGGGTGATCCTTGCCGATAAAAGCTATAATTCGAAGGGCGAGCTGGTGGTTACGGAGGAGGGCATCTCGTCGGCCAAGGTGTTTAATCTGACACAGGAGATATCCTCCGAGCTGAACACCGATATCGGTTCCTTAAAAGCCGTTTTACTGGCCAGAGGAGACCACAGGGCTACCTATAATGATATCAACGATATCAATACCGACGGCGAGTATGAAGAAGGCTGGTACGACACCAACATTTCCCAGTCCATCATTATGAATATACAGGCTGAATTTGATCAGCTCATTAACGCGGTCGTGACAAAGCTGAATTCCATTCTCTCGGACGCTGCGGACAGGGCTACCGCGCTCAATCCCGATTCTGAGTATCTCCGGGACGAAAACGGCGACGCCTACCAGCTCTTCCAGTTATCCGTGGAAGAGGGGGACTGGACGGTCAGCAATATTGTGATTAATACAGAACTGCGGCAGAATCCTTCCCTGCTGACCTTCCGGCTGGACGACAGCTCGGAGGATCAGGAGACCATGGAGGCGCTGAAAGCGGCCTTTGAGGAGGAGATTTATACCCTGAATCCCAATGTAGAGACGCCGGTATGCTTTAAGGATTACTATAAGAATCTGGTATCCCAGGTGGCCAATTCAGGTTCCGTATACAGGGCGATCCAGTCCAGCCAGACCCTGACTACCGACGCCCTTGCCAATGCCAGGGAGCAGATCGTAGGCGTGTCCTCCGATGAGGAGCTGGAGAATATGATTAAGTTCCAGAACGCTTATAACGCTTCCAGCAGATATATTAACGTTGTGGACGAAATGCTGGAGCATTTGATTTCCAAGTTGGGATAGATGGAACAATCGGATTAGGGAAAGGATGTGATTCTTTATGTCATCTACTTTTTTTGGCTTAACGATTGCGGCTTCAGGGCTCAGGGCAGCCAACGCCGCGTTGAATACGACGGCGAATAATATCAGCAATGTCAATACCGAGGGCTACAGCAGGCAGGAGGTCGTCCAGGAAGCGGCCAGCGCCCTGCGGGTATTCGCCACCTACGGCTGCGCCGGAGCCGGAGTCGATACGCTCGCCATCGAGCGTATCCGGGACAGCTTTTACGATACGAAGTACAGGGACAATGAAACGAAGCTGGGCGAGTATGACGTGAAAGCTTATTACTGTAAAATGATAGAGGAATATCTGACGGACGACGGCACCACCGGCTTTAAATCGCTCTTTGACCAGTTGGAGACTACGCTGGAGGAAATCACCAAGAATGCCAGCAGTACTTCCACCAAGGCGCAGTTTATCTCCGCCGCCAAGAGCCTGACGGATTATTTCAATAATTTATACGGCGACTTACAGGATATGCAGTCGGATATCAATGATGAGATCAAGATTCGTGTGGACGAGATCAATTCCATCGCCCAGGAGCTGGCGACGATCAACAAACAGATCCTGACTATTGAGATCAGCGGAACTACCGCCAACGAGCTGCGGGATAAAAGGGATACTCTGATTGATCAGTTGTCGGCGGTTGTAGACGTTGAGGTGACGGAGACCGCGATTTGCGACCAGTCCGGCAACGAGACGGGAGCCTATCGGTGTATAGTCAGAATCGCCGGCGGGCAGACGCTGGTAGACCAGGACGATTACCGGCAGTTAGTCTGCACGGCGCGTACCGCAGAGGAGAAGGTCAACCAGACAGATGTGGACGGTTTATACGATATCAGTTGGGACGACGGCCTGAGTTTCGGACTGTATAACGCTTCCATGGGGGGAGAGTTGTACGGGCTGATTCAGATGCGGGACGGCAATAACAGCGAATATTTTCAGGGGACTACGACCGATGTGACCTATCTGGGAAGCACCAGCCTGGTGACGATCCAGACCACAGCCTCTTACCTGAGCGATATGAATAAATGTAGCCTGTCTGATACGGGCGGCGTCATCAATATCGGAGACCAGTTGTATTATTATACGGACTGGACCTATGAGGGGGACGGCGTATATACCTTTACCATAGACAATGAGGCCAGCGACAAGGCCATTACGGCGTCCAAGAAGAACCAGACGGCGACCATCGGCGGTTCCGTGGATTATCAGGGGATTCCCTATTATATGTCCCAGATGAACGAGTGGCTCAGGGAGTTTGCCCAGAAGACCAATGAAATCTTTACAGAGGGTATTACGGAAGCGGATGAGGACGCGGGGATCCTTTTCACGGCTGAGTATGTGGCTGTGGACGGACAGTATACCGAGGACGAACTGAACGATTCCGCGCAGAACGGCAAGGGATATTATTATATGACCGCCGGTAATGTGGCGATTCTGGACGAACTGCTTAAGGACGCTTCCCTGCTGGGGACGCGGGGCAGCATTTCCGACGGGGACGACGACAATGGGGAAGAGGTCGACGGTGTGGAACAGTGCACCCAGGTGACGAAGATGATCTCCATGATGAGCGATGTGAACCAGTTCAGCTTCCGGGGAAGGGACGCCAGCGGATTCCTGGAGTGCGTGCTTTCCGACGCGGCGTTAAACGCAAGCAACGCGGATACTTTTTACAGTATCTATTACAGTCTGGAGACCACGATTGAAAACCAGAGAACCTCTGTTTCCGGCGTAGACGAAGATGAGGAAGCGGTGAATCTGGTAAAATATCAAAATTCCTATACGCTGGCATCTAAGATGATTTCCGTATTAACGGAAGTGTATGACCGGTTGATTCTGGAGACAGGCGTATAACAGTTTAGTTGCGGAAGAGAGGTAGCAGACATGAGAATAACCAATAAGATCATGAGGAATAATTCTCTGTACAATATTAATCAGAATAAAATATTAGAGGATAAGCTGACAAACCAGATGACCACCCAGAGTAAGATATCCAGACCCTCTGACGATCCGGTGGTGGCGATCCGCGCTCTCCGGCTCAGGAGCAATGTGACAACCGTGTCACAATATTATGACAAGAACGCGCCGGACGCGGAGCAGTGGATTTCTGTAACAGGAGACGCGCTGGATACGCTGGACGATGTGCTGAACGATTTATATGAGCAGGCGGGCACCGCTGCCAATAAGTATCTCACCTCGGACGACCTGCAGATTATCCTGACGCAGATGCAGTCTCTGACAGAGGAGTTTTATTCCAGCGGCAATGTGGATTACGCGGGGCGCTATGTGTTCTCAGGATACAGAACCGATACGGCCATTACCTTCTCCGACGAGGATATCGCGGAGATGCAGAAGCACCCCGTTACCTATGAGATTCAGGAGGATATCGCTTATTCTTCTATCAGCACCATCAATTATACGGATTATTCCGTGCTGACGGACGGTTTGCCTGCTGGTGCGACGGACAGCGAGTCCTATGAGCAGTACGTCACCAATACCAATCTGTACCGTTTCCGGCTGTCCTATGATAATCTGGATACTGCCGACGCGGACGGCAATTCCCAGATCAGCATTACGGATCAGGACGGCAATGCATATGCGGTTACGGAATATGCCACGGCTGAGGAGGCCTATCGGGCGGTGGCGAACGGCACGGAAACCGGGATTGCCTATATCCCCTCTACCGGCGAGCTGGTGTTTAGCGAGGATTTTTATCAGAATAATTACAGCACAGGGGACAGCTTTCAGATTACCTATTCCAAATCGGACTGGGAAGAGGGAGATATCAACCCGGTGCATTACTTCCAGTGTACGAAGACCAATGACGACGGCAGCAAGATCGCCTATAACACCGTCAGCCAGAATCAGGATATTTACTATGATGTGGGCTTCAATCAGCAGATTCAGGTCAATACGGTGGCAAACGAGGTCTTTACCCATGACGTCCAGAGGGATATGGATGACTTACAGTACTGCTTGCAGGAGCTGCAGGCGATAGAGACGGCGAAAAGCGATATTGAGGCCAAGCTGGAGGAGGCGGAAGAGGGCTCTGATGAATATGAGGATTTACAGAAACAGTTGGAGGCCGTAGAGAAAGCGGAAACCTATATCCGGGACAGTATTCAGACCAGCTTTGAGAATCAGATTACCAAATACCAGCAGTATATGAACAGTACCAATGTGGCTATTACCAATAACGCCACCAGAGGCAGCAGGCTGGAACTGATTTCCACCCGCCTGATGAATCAGAAGACGACCTTTAAAGAATTGCAGAGCAATAATGAAGATGTGGATATCTCGGAGATTGCCGTAGAGTTATCCAGCGCTGAGCTGACCTATCAGGCGGCATTGATGGCAACCAGCAAGATTATGCAGACGAACCTGATGAATTATATCTAAGAGAAGCGAGGACGAATATGGAGATAACAACGAAGGCCTTTGGCCAGATTACGATTGACGACGATAAGATTATCAATTTCCCGAAGGGCATCGTGGGCTTCCCGGATCTGACGGATTTCGCCCTGATTCATGATGTGGACAGGGGAACGGACACGATTCACTGGCTGCAGTCGGTGCAGGAGCCCGCTTTTGCCATGCCGGTGATGGATCCGCTGCTGATATGCCCCGACTATAACCCGGAGGTGGACGATGAACTGCTGCTTCATCTGGGGGAGATTCAGCCGGAAGAGCTGCTGGTGTTAGTCACGGTAACCGTGCCTAAGGATTTAACGAAGATGACTGTAAATCTCAAGGGACCGATTGTGATTAACGCGGCGGAGAAAAAAGCAACTCAGGTAATTGTAGAGGGCGAACAGTATCAGGTGAAATTCCCGATTTACGAGATCCTTAACGCCAACAAGCAGAAAGCAGGTGAGTAGATGTTAGCTTTATCCAGAAAGAAGAATGAAGCCCTGGTGATTAATAACAATATTGAAGTTACAGTGCTGGAGATCAAAGGGGAGCAGGTGAAGCTTGGCATCAGCGCACCGCGGGAAGTGCCTGTGTACCGCAAGGAAGTGTATGTGCAGATTCAGGCTTCCAATCAGGAAGCTGTCAGCATGGACGGCATGGATGCCTTGAAAGAATTGTTAGGTTAATGAAAACGCGGCTCTGTGATGTTCCTGTCACAGAGCCGCGTTTAAAATACGTATCATTTCCGTCAGTCTCCGCTCGTAGGTGTGGTATCCGGCGACCTTCTCATAGCCGTTGACGGCGATTTCTGTCCGTTCTTCCTCGTGGGTCAGATAGTAAGCGACCTTTTCCTCCAGCTCTTCCATGGATTCATAGGCTTCCAGATCTTTGCCGATTTCGAAATAATCGGGAAGCTCCGCCTGATAATTGGTCAACAGGAAGCCTCCGCAGCCAAGGACGTCCCAGACCCGCAGGGAAAGACCTGTCTCAATGGGGCGCATGGTAATGTTTAAGTTAATTTTGCTGGCATGAAAAATCTTGGGCATTTCCGTCAGCGTCCTGGCGCCGCCCATGGAACGCGCTTTGGGAATGGGCGCAGAGTCGCTTCTGGTGTAGAGGGACACAGGGAAACGCTCCGCCAGCCTGTTCAGCGTCCGCTCCCGTTCTACGGCGGCCAGCTTCATGCCGATATACTGATGCGCTACCAGATAACGGTCGGTATCCATATAGGTGTCAGAGCTTCGGTAAAAATCAGGGTCGGCGTCCGCGATTTCCCTGACGACGCGGTCTGTCAGAAGCTCCGGGATAAAATTGCAGCCGTATACATGAAGCTGCGCCTCAATCAGTCCCTCCACAAAGCCCTGCGTGTACTCGGAAATTCCGGTATGGGGGGCGTCTGCGCCGCCTGTCCGCGGCAGCCGGTCATATCTGCACTTTTCCGTATAAAGAGAGCCTACAAAGCTTACGTCGGCGCCGTATCGGGCGAAATCCTCTTCCGTCATATGCAGAACCACATCTTCCCAGCGCCTTACGTTGGTGGCGAGAGGAAGATAGAAGATACAGGAGGGATTCACGGGCCGGAAGAAATCATACTGGGCGCGGTCAAAGAGGAACACGCGGTTCCAGCGGTTTTTCAGCGCGTTGGAAAATAATTCCGGCACAGGGGAATCCACGCTCCAGCATACATAGGGTACCTGAAAACGCTCGCAGGTATAAGAAATCGCCGGAAAGAAATTAATGCTGAATACAAACGCCAGAGGGCGCTTCATAAGCCATTCGGTGATTTTGGCGGCGCACTGTCTGGGAGTCACGGTCTTGTCCCGCATCTCCATTTCCTCTATGTGCACCGTAATGCCGAAGCCGGTCAGAACCTGTATGATGTCAGGCTCACAGATGCTGTTGTAGCGGTAAAATAAAATTTCCATAGGTGTGGATTCCTTTCCGTGTCTTTAGTATAATAGAAAATAACGATGAAGTAAACCGATAACTTCCGGGCGAAAAAGGAGGGCGGATATGAAGACGCTGTTCGCGGGTTCTGAAAAAATGCAGATTCCCAATATCCCCATTGCACTGAAACGAATGGGACATGAAGTAATCCTGTATGACAAATCCATGGAGTATGTGGAGGAGCATGAAGAGGAGTACGAAGCCTTTGCCGCCTTTCTGGAAAGAACTGCGCCAAGGCTGGTGATTTCCACCGTCTTTTTCCAGATTGTCGCGGCCTATACCCATAAGCTGGGGATTCCCTACGCGGTCTATGGAATGGATTCTCCCCACTACGCGGCGTGGACGCCTCATTACCCGATGCTGGATAACGTCTGGCTGTTTACCTTTGATACCAAAGAACTGGAGCGGTTTCAAAGCTGCGGGTACCGGAATGTCTTCTATATGCCTCTGGCGGCGGGAACCGGCTGGGCGGACGGCATACAGATGACCGCCGCGGAATGGGAACGGTATGGCTGCGACATTTCTTTTGTAGGGGGATTGTACGGCAGCAATGTCTATGACCAATGCTGCGGGGAGCTGCCGGAGAACCTGCGGCAGTATTTGGGCGGCGTGCTGGAGCAGAGCGCTTTTATCTGGGACGGACAGGACAGGCTTACCCCTGCCCTGAACGGGCAGATCGTCGGCCTTTGCCGGACGGCGGCACCCCGGCTGTGCAATTATGGGTTCCGTATGCCTGACGAATATTATTTCCGCCAATGGACGCTGGCGCGTAAGCTGTCCCAGATAGAGCGGCGGCTGCTTCTGGAACAGATCGCCGGGCAGTATGATTTCAGACTGTATACAAGAGCCGAAGAGCAGGTTCCCCCAGGTATCCGGAAATATCCTCAGGTCAACGCCATGACAGACCAGCTGAAGGTATTCAGCGCCAGCAGGATTAACCTGAATATCACCCTTAGGAGCATAGAGTCCGGCGTGCCTCTGAGGATATTCGATATTATGAGCCGGGCGGGGTTTGCGCTGACAGATTATCGGCCGGACGCGGCGGGATTGTTTGAGGAGGATCAGGAAATCGTCATGTTCCGCAGCCCGGAAGAACTGTTGGACAAGCTCGACTACTATCTGACCCACGAGGAGGAGCGGCGGAGAATCGGGGAGAACGCCTACAGAAAAGTCAGGGAAAATTACAGCTACGAGAATCAATTGGGCAAAATCATACAAATTCTTGGCTTAAAAAGCTAAATAATTACTATTTTTCACCGATATACATAATAAGAGATTGCGCCTGCCCGGCTTGGGACAGGGCGTTGTCACGAGACGATTCTACTAATATTCATAAGTATCACATGGAGGTGATTGGCGATGGCAATTGAACCATTAAGCAGTGCCATGACATATCAGGCACAGGGAGCGGTAAAGACACAGGCTGCGGTACCAGTGAACACGGAAGTTCCTGAGGACGGACAGACGATTAATGTGGATGAGACCACTGCAGCCGTAGCGCAGATCCAGACAGAGGACGAGAATCAAAGCGAAAGCGGCGATTATGGCAGTTCACAGCAGCAGACTTCACAGAGCACACAGCAGTCACAGCAGAAGGGCGTGACAGATCAGCTGAAAAAAGCGATAGCTGAAATGAATAAGAAGATTAATAACAGTAATGAAGAGGCCGTATTCGGGGTTCATGAGGAGACCAACCGGGTTATGATCAAGATCGTGGATAAGGACACGAAGGAGATTATCAAGGAGTTCCCGCCGGAGAAAACATTGGATATGATAGCCAAGGTCTGGGAGGTAGCGGGTATTCTTGTGGACGAGAAACGGTAGAGTATTGGAGGGTTGATCAATGTCTATTAGAATTACAGGTATGTATTCCGGGCTGGATACGGAGAGTATTATCAACGAGCTGGCTTCCGCGCAGAGCTATAAGGTTACCAGCCTGGTAAAGGCGCAGACCAGGCTCAGTTGGAAGCAGGACGCCTGGAAAGCGTTAAATACGAAGATTTACAGTTTCTATACAAACGTACTGAGCGATATGCGTTATGAGAGCTCTTATCTGAAAAAGAAGACGACGGTATCCGACACCAGCGCCATCAGCATTGTGTCGGGCGACGACGCGGTAAACGGCGTGAACACGGTCAAGGTAGAGCAGCTTGCCAAGGCGGCTTATCTGACGGGCGGCAGTATCCAGACGGCGAGCGGCGTATGCTTTACCTCCGGGGCGACCTTAAGCCAGTTGGGCTTTACCGGGGAGGGCAGCATTACGGTAGCGGGCGCTAACGGCGCTTCCTTTGATATCGACCTGACCGGGGATATGACCATCAGCGATGTGGTCAGCAAGCTGCAGGCCACCGGCTTGAACGCCAGCTTCGACCAGACCAACCAGAGGTTGTTTGTCAGCTCTTCCAACACCGGCGCGATCAATGACTTTACGATTACCGCCAATAATGCGGACGGCCTGAAAGCGCTGTCAGCCCTGGGGTTGTTGTCCGCCAATGATCTGGCAAGTGACGAGTATGTCACATGGGCAAGCTACGGCGATGCAGATGATACGGAGGCTCAGGCAGCTTATCAGGCGGCTCTGGACGCCGAGGTGGCGGAGCGCGCCGCAGCTTATAAGGCGGCGAATGACGCCCTGGAGAAAGAAAATGCGGCGATCGCGGCCAACAATAAGACGAACTGGACCAACCTGAAGAATTTGGAAGGCTATAGTAATGACGAAGACTTGGACTCTTTGAAGTTAAGTCTTTATGGTACTACCATAGAAGAGACTGTTACAGATGATGAGGGCAATGAGACGACTGTGACCACCACCACCTATGAGGACGGCTCCTATGGGAAAGCGCTGGCTGATGCCCAGGATGCACTGACCGCCGCCCAGGAGGCGCTGGCCGCCGCCCAGGAGGAAGGCAGTGAGGCTACCGACGAGGAAATTGCTGAATTAGAGGCAGCAGTTGAGAACGCGCAGGCCGCGGTTGACTCGGCGCAGGCGGACTTTGATGCGGCGGAGCTGCGCTATACCTTCTATGACGGCATCGCTCAGAATGAGCAGATGATTGCCGATAATGAAGAGACTATTGCGGCAAATGCGGAATATTACGAAGAAGATGAAGACGGCAATATCACAGGCAGCGAGAAACTGACTGATGAAGTTACAGCGGAATTTGCGGAGAAGATTGCGGCGGCGAAGGCTGTCGTCAACGGCGATTACGATAGTCTTGCCACTGCCACCAAGATTGACGGACAGGACGCGGTGATCACCTTAAACGGCGCCGAATTTACTTCCCTGACCAATACCTTTACAGTTAACGGGCTGACCTTTACCGCCCTGAAGGAGACGGACAGCGAGGTCACCATGACCACGGCGGAGGATACCGACGGCATCTATGATATGATCAAGAATTTCTTTACGGAATATAACGCCCTGATCAACGAGATGGACGCTTTATACAACGCGGAATCCGCCAGCGATTACGATGTGCTGACTTCTGATGAGAAGGACGCCATGTCCGACAGTGAGATTGAGGAATGGGAACAAAAGATTAAGGATTCCCTCCTTCGCAGGGATTCTACCCTCAGTACGGTAGCAAGCGCCATGAAGTCCATTATGCTGCAGGGCGCTACCGTAAACGGAACGCAGATGTATCTGTCTGATTTTGGGATCAGCACTTTAGGATATTTCAGCGCGGCGGAAAACGAGAGAAACGCCTACCATATCGATGGGGATTCGGACGATGCCAATTCCACAGTCAGCCAGGCGGACGATGTGCTTAAGAGCATGATCGCCTCCGACCCGGATACGGTAACGGCTTTCTTTACCACATTATCTAAGAACCTGTATGAATCGCTGACCAGCCAGATGAGCAGTACGACCATGAGCAGCGCTTTCACGGTATATAATGATAAGCAGTTGCAGGACGAGTACGACGACTATACCGATAAGATTTCGGAACAGGAAGAGAAGCTGAACGACCTGATCGACAAGTGGTATACGAAGTTCTCCGCTATGGAGACGGCGCTTGCCAAGCTGGAGTCCCAGAGCAGTTCTCTTTCCAGCCTGCTGGGAAGCTGATCTGGCGGCAATTAATATGGTAAGTATGATCAAGGAGGAGAGTATTTATGCCAACACAGAATCCCTACGAGCAGTATCAGAGGAACAAAATATTGACAGCGAAGCCGGCAGAGATTACCCTGATGCTGTATGAGGGCGCGATTAAGTTCTGCAACATCGCGATTATGGCGATCGACAGTAACGACGTGGAGAAAGCCTATCACAATATTATGAGGACGCAGCGTATTATAGAGGAGTTCCGCAATACGCTGGATCGTAAATATCCGGTGTCGGAGGATTTCGACAGAATTTATATTTATTTATTACAGCGCCTGTATGTGGCGAATATCAAAAAGGATAAGGAAATTCTGGAGGAGGTCAACACACACCTGCGGTCTTTACGCGATACATGGAAAGAGGTTATGAAAAAGTGCAATCAGGCATAGAAAGGGTACTCATGGATCAGAACGGCGTACAGATTTTGCTACAGAGCCTGGAAAAGAAAATTCAGGTTTTAGACCAGATGCTCAGGCTGAATAAGGAGCAGGAGGAATTGCTCAAAGAAGAGCGGCTGAATATGGATCGGCTGGATCAGATTCTGGAAGAGCAGGGACAACTGGCGGGAGCGTTAGAGCGGTTAGACGAGGGCTTTGAATCCGTATATGACCGAACCAGGGAAGAGATTATCAATGGGAAGGTACGGTACCGCGCGCAGATTCAGCGGATGCAGGAATGTATCCAGCAGATTACGGCGAAGATCGCTACCATCAATGCGGGCAATATGCGCAACAAAATGATGATGGAGAGCCAGTATAAGAAACAGAAGCAGGCGCTGGCCAAGAGCAAACAGAGAACTCAGGTGGCGAGAAATTACTATAACAGCATGAATAAACTGAACAATGTGCAGCCCCAGTTCTATGACAGTAAGAAATGAGACGAAGGTTGAAAACTTGCGCCGCAGGGCGCATACAGAAAGCTTCCGCGTTATGGAAATAATGCGGGAGCTTTTTACGAAAGTGAGAGGATTGCCATGAGGATTTTATATTTGGCCAGTGAGAAGCTGCAAATTGCAGCGGTGCCCTTTACTCTGGAGGGAATGGGACATCAGGTAGGGATTTATCCCTGCCCTATGGAACAGATGGAATGTAATGAAGCGCTGCAAGAGGAATTTGAGCGCTTCCTGGGGCATAATGCGCTGGATTTGGTTTTTTCCAATACCTTTTACAGATGGGCGGTGGAATGTACCCACCGCTATGGAATCCCCTACGCGGTCTATGGAATGGATTCTCCGCATTATGGGCTATGGCAGCCCTCGGCCCGCTATGAGAACGTCTATTTGTTCCAGTTCGACAGCCGCGAGTGCGAAATGCTGCAAAAGTATGGATACCGGAATGTGCGGTATCTGCCCCTCGCCGCAAGAAATAAGGATTCCCTGGTGGTGACGGACGAGGAGATCGGGCGTTACGGCGCGGATATTTCCTTTGTGGGGTCCCTGTATACCGCCAATGCCTTTGATGAGCGCAGCGGGGATTTCCCGGAAACCGTGCGGGAAGCCCTTCTGGGCATGATGGAAGAGAACGCGTTTCGATGGGACGGGGCGGATCGGGTATCACCCCGGCTGGCTTTAGAAACGGAGCCCTATTGGGAACAGCTCTACGAGCTGTTTAGAAGAATGAACGACGGAATTTTGCTGGATATCCCCAGAACCTATCTGCTCAAAAGCTTTCTGGCGGACAGAAAGTTGACTAATCTGGAAAGAAATATGGTTCTCCAGCTTCTGTCGGAACGCTATGACCTGAAATTATACACGAGGGCGGAAGAAAAGGTTGCGCCCGGCATCAGACGCTTCGGGGAAGTGGATTGTGGCACGGACGCGATGAAGGTTTTCTATGCCAGCAAGATTAACCTGAACCTGACCCTGCGGAGCATTGAGACAGGGGTTCCTCTGCGCGTCTTCGATATTATGAGCGTGGGCGGCTTCGTCCTGACGGATTATCGGGAGGACGCGGCGGAATTGTTTGAGGAAGATCAGGAGATCGTGATGTACCGTTCCCCGGAAGAGCTGCTGGATAAGGTCGATTATTACCTTGCCCATGAACAGGAGCGGCTTCGCATTGGCGTTAACGGGTACCGGAGGGTTAAGCGGGAATATAGCTTTGAAAGGCAGTTGAGTAAGATACTGGAGATTGTTTTTTCTTAAAAAGGAAAATCAACAAATCATTGAAAAAAATGCACAAGAATGATATGATAATTCCATAAAAAGTATTAAAAATGTCAAAAGACAAACGATTCAATTTATGCCTGTGCTTCTTAGCCGCGGGGCATGGCAAACAGGCCGAGGTCATTAAGAAGACGGTATCGATCAATCAGGCTGTTGCGTCGGGAGGATTAGAAGACAGGTTAGTATGCAGGAGCAAATGTTATTTCAGAGCCCCATAGGCGATTTGCTGTTATCCGGGGAGAAGGATTATATTACCGGTTTGGAATTGTGGAAACGGGAGGAAGCGCCGTCGGAGAAGACGGCGGCACATTCCGGGATATTGCTGGAAGCATACCGTCAGCTTGAGGAATATTTTGCGGGCAGACGGATACAGTTTGATCTGCCCTTATCCTTACAGGGAACCTCTTTTCAAAGGCGCGTATGGGGAGAATTATGCAAAATACCTTACGGGGAGACCAGAAGCTATCAGGAAATAGCGGCGGCAGTGGGGAACCCAGGGGCGGTGCGCGCCGTGGGAGGCGCTAATGGACGCAATCCGATTATGATTATCGTGCCCTGCCATAGAGTAATCCATAAAAATGGCGATATCAGCGGCTTTTCCTGCGGCAATGAGGTAAAGAAGTTTTTGTTGGATTTAGAGAACGGAAAAAGTAAAAAGTGACAGGAACCCTTGCTGCGCAAGGGTCTTTTTACTCTGTAGAAAAAATATGTTTTTAGAAAGAGAGGCTGCGCGTATGATTGTCCATCCGTTTCCGCCGTTGTTTAATGAAGAGTCAGAAGTATTGATATTGGGGAGCTTTCCTTCCGTGAAATCCCGCGAGCAGCGGTTTTTCTATGGGCACAGGCAGAATCGTTTCTGGAAAGTGATGGCGTGCGTCCTGAATTGTCCGACGCCGGAAAGCATTGAGGAGAAAAGGGCGATGCTCCTGGGGAATCACATTGCGGTATGGGATGTAATCGGAAGCTGTAATATTACAGGCTCCTCCGACGCCAGTATTCAGGACGCAGCGCCCAACGATTTATCGCCGATTTTCGACGGGGCGCAGATTCGGGCGGTGTATGCAAACGGTGGAAAAGCCTATGAGTTATATCAGAAATATCTTTATCCGCAGAACGGGCGCGAAATAGTCAGGCTTCCTTCCACCAGCCCTGCCAACGCCGCGTTTTCTTTGGAGAAGCTGGTGGAGCAGTGGAAGGTGATTGGGCAGGAGCTGGGGCGAGCGTGAGAGAAAGGGGACTATATGGCTGTAGAATTTAGTTTGTTATATCCGCCGGGTTATGACAGGGCGTCGGAAACGCCTATGAAGGATTTTAAATTTATTCGCTCCTTGCAGATTGACGATATGGTGGTGCTGATTAAGGAGAGCTATAGAGGGTTCGCGGATTTATCTCTGGAAAACTTTTATACCGCGGATCCGGTGGTGCTGCGGTATCGTCTGGCGGTGGTTCGGGATCTGGTGGAGCATGAGGAGCTTTACCGGGTATTTTGTCAGGCGGTGTCGGTGATTTATAATATCAGCGATCTGCGCAAATCCATCAACAGTGATTTTACGGTGGAGTCGGCTATCAGCTCTGTGCGGTACCTGGAGATGTATCAGGAGATCGTGAATCTTTTCGCGGAAGCCCTGCAAGACTGCGACGTACATTCCGATGGAATGAGGCATTTTAAGGAGCAGATTCTTTCGATTGCCCAGAGCGAGGAATTTCAGACGCTTGACCAGCGCCTGTCCGAGATGGAGATGCGCTTCGGCTACCTGAAAAGCGTGACCATTGGCGTGAATCTGGATGAAAACCTGCGCCCGAAAGAGGCGGGGATTCTTTCGGTCAATCAGGAGCCTTTTCGCCCGGGCAGCATTATGGACAGGCTGATTAAGAAAAATAACGCCCCGGACGTCCTGATGGCGCCCCTGTATCCGCTGAGCAAAGGGCTTCGGGGAGAAGAGCTGAAGGCCGTGAATCATGCGGTCAACGGCGCATTATATGAGATTTTTGCCAAATCCCTGCGAAGCTTTGAGCCTATGGTGCGCAATTATTACACCTCCAATACCTCGGTGTTCGTGGCGCTGCTGGACGATATTCGTTTCCTGACCGCGGGAGTCGGCTTTATCCGTTCCATGCAGGAGAAGGGGTTTCCTATGTGCTGCCCTGAGATCGCGGAGGTCGCGGAGAAGAAGTGTGATCTGGAACAGGTGTATAATCCTGTTTTGGCCCGCAAGAGCATTGAGCAGACGATTGTGTCCAACAGCTTTTCCTTTGATGAAAAGGGGCGCTTTTATCTGGTGACGGGGCCTAATCATGGCGGCAAATCGATTTTTGCCTATTCGGTGGGAATGGCGCAGGCTCTATTTCAACTGGGGCTTTACGTGCCGGCCCGGCGCGCGCGAATGAGTCCCGTGACGGCTATTTTTACTCATTTTCCCTCTTCGGACGAAAATAATTATGGCAAGGGAAGACTGGAAAGCGAGTGCGCCAGACTGGGAGAAATTATGACACAACTGTCAGAAACAGATATGCTGTTGATGGACGAATCCTTTTCCAGCACCAGCGGGCTGGAGGCCGGATATATTGCTTCCGAGGTTCTGATGGGAATCGGTATCATAGGCTGCGGGGGGATTTTCGTAACGCATATCCATGATCTGCCCCAGCAGGTAGAGCGGTATAACGCCCACCCGGATAATAAGGGCAAGATTGATAATCTGGTGGCGTTGATGGAGGATAAGGAAAACGGTATCCGCAGTTATCGGATTGAGAGAACGAAGCCCGACGGATTGAGCTATGCGAGGGATATTGCCGGCAGATATGGGCTGAATCTGGACGCGATTTTATCAAGATTAAAACAATAGTATACCATAATGGGAGAGTTTTGCTATCAAAGAAGCTTCCATTTCTTTCCTGTTCGTGGTAGGATTAGATGATTGTGAAATGGTGCAATCTGCAATTACCTGGGCGACAGGATGGAAGGGCAGGATACGGAATGACACAGAGGATATGGAAAGAGGCGGCAAAATGGAACAGAAAGAAATATTAAAACACGTAGATCATACTTTACTGACGCAGACGGCGACCTGGGCGGAAATTCAACAGATCTGCGACGACGCGATAGCCTATGGAACCGCGTCGGTATGTATCCCGGCTTCCTATGTGAAGCAGGCGAAGGCGTATGTACAGGATCAGATGGTGGTCTGCACCGTAATCGGCTTCCCCAATGGCTATGCAACCACCGCCTGCAAGGAGTTCGAGGCGAAGGACGCCTTAGAAAACGGCGCGGATGAAATTGATATGGTCATTAATATCGGCTGGGTGAAAGATGGCAAATACGACGCGGTGGAAAAGGAAATCCGTACCCTGAAGGAAGTGTGCGGCCATCGGATTTTAAAGGTGATTATTGAGACCTGTCTGCTGACGGAGGCGGAAAAAGTGAAAATGTGCGAGGTGGTAACCCGCGGGGGCGCGGATTACATTAAGACCTCCACCGGCTTTTCCGCCAAGGGGGCGACCTTTGAAGACGTGGCGCTTTTTGCGGAGCATATAGGCTCCGGCGTGAAGATTAAGGCGGCGGGAGGCATCTCGTCCTTAGAGGACGCGGAAAGATTTCTGGCGCTGGGTGCGGACAGACTGGGAACCAGCCGTATCATTAAGCTGGTCAGACAGGAACAGACGGAAGGGTATTAACAGGAAATATGAAGCAAACAGAGCAGGGGTTTCTGAGCGGCGCGGTTTTAAAGACCATAGCCTGTATTTCCATGCTGATCGACCATTTCTCCGCCATTGTGTTATGGGCTTATGTGCGGCAGTCGGCGGAGGCAGGGAACCCCAATATACAGTTAAAGAATCTCTATAATGGGGGAAGGGCAATCGGAAGGATTGCCTTTGTTTTGTTCGCCTATCTGCTCGTGGAAGGGTTCCGCTATACAAGAAGCAGGGGCAGATTCCTGCTGCGTCTTGGGATATTTGCCCTGCTTTCGGAAATCCCATATGACCTTGCCTTTGAGGGCAAGTGGCTGGAGGGGAGCAGCCAGAATGTGTTTTTTACGCTGTTTCTGGGACTGCTGGCGCTGACGCTCTGGGAGTGGGGCGGAAGGCGCGGGAGCGTATGGCGTCAGTACGGCGCGGTTGCGCTGTGCGCTCTTGCGGCCTATTATCTCAGGACAGATTATCAGTATATCGGCGTTCTGCTCATTTTCGTGTTATATCTGACGCATGACGTCGGGCTGCCCTGGCAGATGACAGCGTCGGGCGTTGTGCTGCTTTTGGGGACATGGAGCGCTAATTGTCTACGGTATGGGGAGAGTTATTCCCTGTCCTACCTGTTTCAATTCTCTCTGCGGGAAATGTACGGAATGGCAGCCTTTGTGCCGATTGCCTTTTATGACGGAAGCAGAGGGAAGCAGCTTCCGAAATGGTTTTGGTATGGATTTTACCCGATTCATTTGCTGCTGCTGTATGGCATCTCCCGCGCGTTTTTATCAGGCTGAGAAGCGCGGAAGGTTCAGCGCGTCCAACGCCCGGAAGCGCCGCAGGGAAGGATCAGCCCGTTTTGGCTGACGGGAAGCCCTATCTCAGAGGCCGTCACGTGTCCGCCGAACCGTGGGCTCAGGACGGTGTGGAGCATATAAGTCAGTACCGCGGGCTGCAAGCCGGTGGTATAGGAGTTTATGAGGAAAAAGAGAGCGTCCCTGGCCAGAAGCTTAGACGTCAGCTCCAAAAAGGAGAAAAGACTGTCCTCTATTTTCCAGATCTCGCCCTTCGGCCCTCTTCCATAGGAAGGAGGGTCCATGATAATACCGTCGTAGGTATTGCCGCGGCGGATTTCCCGCTCCACGAATTTCACGCAGTCGTCCACTAACCAGCGTATGGGCGCCTGCTCCAGGCCTGAAGCCAGGGCGTTTTCCTTAGCCCAGGTTACCATGCCCCTGGACGCGTCCACGTGGGTTACGCTGGCTCCCGCCTGAGCGGCCGCCAGCGTAGCGCCGCCGGTATAGGCGAACAGGTTCAGCACCTTCACCGGCCTGCGGGCTTCCTTTATAATAGAAGAAACCCAATCCCAGTTGACCGCCTGTTCCGGGAAGAGCCCGGTATGCTTAAAGCTGAAGGGCTTCAGATGGAAGGTGAGTTCCCGGTAGCGTATGCGCCATTCCTGCGGCAGATTCCAAAATTCCCATTCGCCGCCGCCCCTGGAGCTTCTGTGATAATGGCCGTTTGGGCGCTCCCAGCGTTTGTCGGCTTTGGGCGTGCCCCAGATGACCTGCGGGTCGGGGCGAACCAGAATATAATCGCCCCAGCGCTCCAGCTTTTCACCCTCCGAGGTATCTATGACTTCATAATCTTTCCATTGATCTGCAATCCACATATGAGCTCTCCTTAGATGTATGTTCCTGAAATATCCCATTAAGCATAGCATATTTTGAAATTTTTTTCCAAAAAAATTAAAAAACGCTTGCATCTTTTGAAAATATCCTATATACTAGTCAATGCTGTGGCATGATAGCGATGAAGCGTGAGGTTGCTGCCCGCTGTGGCAGGTTTTCCGTGGAGCGAATGTCAAGTTAGGAAACTGACGACAAGTCACTGTACAAGCAATAATGTCTGGCGTCCGCCAGAAACAACGTGGTTAGTAGTTCGGGACATGAAGGTTTAGGACACACACGGGAGAGTGTACAGTCACCGCTTGTCGTACTTAGAAATTAAAAGTGCGAAAAGGAGGCGACTTTTTTTATGGCAAGTCAAGTAATGAGAATTACACTTAAGGCCTATGATCATCAGTTGGTTGATGCATCTGCAAAAAAAATCATCGAAACGGTAAAGAAGAACGGATCCCAGGTGAGCGGACCGGTACCCCTTCCTACAAAGAAGGAAGTAGTTACCATTCTTAGGGCGGTTCACAAGTACAAGGATTCCAGAGAACAGTTCGAGCAGAGGACTCACAAGAGACTCATCGACATCATCACGCCTACCCCTAAGACGGTTGACGCTTTACAGAGATTAGAGATGCCTGCAGGCGTTTATATCGACATTAAGATGAAAAACAAATAAGACCCCTACTAGTATGATCAGAAGCAAGTCCCTGCCGCGGGCAGGTGGCAACGCTGTTTGATCCGCTGTAGAATAACAGGAGGTAAAGAAAATGAAGAAAGCTATCTTGGCAACAAAAGTCGGAATGACTCAAATCTTCAATGAAGACGGTACGCTGACGCCGGTTACCGTGCTTCAGGCAGGACCTTGTGCGGTTACACAGGTAAAGACTGTTGAGAACGACGGTTACAGCGCTGTACAGGTTGGTTTTGTGGACAAGAAGGAAAAAATTGTCAACAAAGACAAGAGCGGCAGGAAAGAAGTAATCCACAGACATGGCGTTAACAAAGCGCAGAAAGGCCACTTTGACAAGGCTGGCGTTTCCTGCAAGAGATATGTGAGAGAATTGAAATTGGACAATTCCCAGGATTACGAGTTAGGAAGCGAAATCAAGGCTGATATCTTTGAAGCCGGCGACAGAGTCGATGCAACAGCAATCTCGAAAGGTAAAGGATTTCAGGGCGCTATCAAGAGACATGGCCAGCACAGAGGACCCATGGCTCACGGTTCTAAATTCCATCGTCATCAGGGTTCTAACGGCGCGTGCTCCTCGCCCAGCAAGGTATTTAAAGGAAAAGGCATGCCGGGACATATGGGCTGCGTAAGGGTTACGGTTCAGAATCTTACGGTAGTAAGGGTAGACGCAGATAAGAACCTGCTTCTGGTAAAAGGCGCCGTACCGGGGCCTAAGAAAGCCTTAGTAACTATTAAAGAGACAACTAAGGTTGAAGCGAAATAGTGACAGGGGTCACAGATGAAAGGAGGACCATTCAGATGGCAAACGTATCTGTTTATAATATGGAAGGTAAAGAAGTCGGCAAGATGGACTTAAACGATGCGGTATTCGGTGTAGAGATTAACGAACACCTTGTACACATGGCGGTTGTCCAGACACTTGCTAATAAACGTCAGGGAACACAGAAAGCAAAAACCCGTTCCGAAGTGTCCGGCGGTGGCAGAAAGCCTTGGAGGCAGAAAGGAACAGGCCATGCAAGACAGGGTTCCATCAGAGCTCCTCAGTGGAAGGGCGGCGGCGTTGTGTTCGCTCCGGTTCCGAGAGACTATTCTTTCAAGTTAAACAAGAAAGAGAAGAGGGCGGCTCTTAAATCTGTCCTGACCAGCAGAGTTCAGGAAAACAAATTAATCGTTGTGGACGAATTGAAATTCGACGAGATTAAGACTAAGAATTTTAAAAATGTTATGGACAACTTAAAAGTTGAGAAAGCAATCGTGGTACTTGGCGAGAAAGATGACAATGTGTTCTTTTCCGCAAGAAATCTTCCCAAGGTCTCTACGGCGATAGCAGACAACATCAATGTATATGACATCTTAAAGGGAGATACCTTAGTGCTCACCAGAGATGCTGTAGCAAAGATCGAGGAGGTGTATGCATAATGGCAGCGATTCAGTATTATGACGTAATCCTCAAACCGGTTATTACCGAAAAGAGTATGGCCGGCATGAGCGAGAAGAAATATACTTTCCTGGTTCATCCGGAAGCAAACAAGACGCAGATTAAAGAAGCTGTTGAAAAGATGTTCGAGGGCGCCAAGGTACAGAAGGTTAACACCATGAACCTGGACGGCAAGACCAAAAGACGCGGTATGGTATACGGCAAGACCGCCAAGACCAAAAAGGCTATCGTACAGTTGACAGCAGACAGCAAGGATATTGAGATTTTTGCGGGACTTTAAGTTTCGCAGCGCGGTAGAAGCGGGATAATGTATGCGGCGTAAGAGACGCCGCGCAAAAATCTATATGAAAAGGAGAAACAACCATGGGAATTAAGACATATAACCCATATACACCTTCCAGACGTAATATGACTGGCTCCGACTTCTCTGAGATTACCAAGAAGACTCCTGAAAAGGCGCTTTGTACTTCTCTCAAGAAACATTCGGGACGTAACAATCAGGGTAAGATCACAGTCAGACATCATGGCGGCGGAAGCAGAAGATTATATAGAAACGTAGATTTCAAGAGGAATAAGGACGGTATTGCCGCTACGGTAATCGGCATTGAGTACGATCCCAACAGGACAGCCAATATCGCGCTGATCTGTTATGAGGACGGACAGAAATCCTATATTCTGGCTCCGGAAGGCTTGACAGACGGCATGAAGGTAATGAACGGGCCTGAGGCGGAAGTAAGACTGGGTAACTGCTTACCCTTGTCAGAAATCCCTGTAGGCGCCCTGGTTCACAATATTGAACTGTATCCGGGCAAGGGCGGACAGTTGGTTCGTTCCGCAGGAAACAGCGCGCAGTTGATGGCAAAGGAAGGCAAGTACGCTACTCTGAGACTTCCCTCCGGCGAGATGAGAATGGTTCCCATCGTGTGCAGAGCTACCATCGGAACCGTTGGCAATGTAGACCATAACCTGATTAAGATTGGTAAGGCAGGCCGTAAGCGTCACATGGGTATCCGCCCTACTGTCCGCGGTTCTGTTATGAATCCTAACGACCATCCTCACGGCGGTGGCGAAGGCAGGGCGCCTATTGGACGTCCGGGTCCGTGTACTCCTTGGGGCAAGCCTGCTCTTGGTTTGAAGACACGTAAGAAGAAGAAGGCTTCCAACAAGCTGATTGTAAGAAGAAGAGACGGCAGAGCAATCAAATAATTAGGATCTATCAATAAAAAACAGGAGGAAAGATCATGGCTAGATCACTGAAAAAAGGACCATTTGCAGATGCGAGCTTACTGAAAAAAGTAGATGCGATGAATGCATCAGGACAGAAACAGGTTATTAAGACCTGGTCCCGCCGTTCTACGATTTTCCCTTCTTTCGTGGGGCACACATTCGCTGTTCACGATGGAAGAAAGCACGTACCGGTATATGTTACAGAAGATATGGTTGGCCACAAGCTCGGCGAGTTCGTAGCGACCAGAACTTATAGAGGACATGATAAGGACGAGAGAAAGTCCAAAGTTCGCTAATTTGAAAGGAGGTTTTAATCTATGGCTAAAGGACATAGATCCCAGATAAAGAGAGAGAGAAATGCGAACAAAGATACTAGACCTTCGGCTAAGTTATCTTACGCAAGAGTGTCTGTTCAGAAAGCTTGTTTCGTATTGGATGCCATCAGGGGAAAGGACGTAGAGACAGCGCTTGCTATTCTGGAATACAATCCTAGATATGCGTCGAGCATTATTAAGAAGTTATTGGAATCTGCCATCGCCAACGCAGAGAACAACAACGGCATGAATGTGGAGAACCTTTACGTTGCCGAATGTTACGCAAACAAAGGGCCGACCATGAAGAGAGTAAGACCGAGAGCGCAGGGCAGGGCTTATAGAATCGAAAAGAGAATGAGCCATATCACAGTCGTTCTTGATGAAAGATAGGATTATATTAGGAAGGAGAACAACATGGGACAGAAAGTTAATCCACACGGCTTAAGAGTCGGTGTTATTAAAGATTGGGATTCCAAATGGTATGCTGATGCAGAGTTTTCTGATTTCTTAGTAGAAGATTACAACATCAGAAAATACTTAAAGAAGAAATTATACAGTGCCGGTATTGCTAAGATCGAAATCGAAAGAGCATCTGACAGAGTAAAGGTAATTATCTATACCGCAAAACCGGGCGTCGTAATCGGTAAGGGCGGCGCAGAAATTGAAGTTACGAAGAAGGAGCTTTCCAAGCTGACAAGCAAAAAGGTTCTGGTAGATATCAAGGAAATCAAGCGTCCGGACAAAGACGCCCAGTTGGTTGCAGAAAATATTGCGCAGCAGTTGGAGAACCGTATTTCTTTCAGACGTGCCATGAAATCCTGCATGGGCAGAACCATGAAGGCAGGCGCAGAGGGAATTAAGACATCTGTATCAGGACGTCTGGGCGGCGCGGATATGGCCCGTACAGAGTTCTACAGCGAAGGGACGATTCCGCTTCAGACATTGAGGGCGGATATCGATTATGGGTTCGCAGAAGCAAATACAACTTATGGTAAGGTCGGCGTCAAAGTATGGATTTACAAAGGCGAGGTACTTCCTACTAAATCTAACAAGGAAGGGAGCGATAAATAATGTTAATGCCAAAGAGAGTAAAACGTCGTAAACAGTTCCGTGGTTCTATGGCCGGTAAAGCAACTCGCGGCAATACGATCACATATGGCGAATATGGTATCGTAGCATTAGAGCCATGCTGGATTAAATCTAATCAGATCGAGGCAGCCCGTGTGGCTATGACCCGTCATATTAAGCGTGGCGGTAAAGTCTGGATTAAGATTTTCCCTGATAAGCCGGTAACAATTAAGCCTTTGGGAACGCGTATGGGTTCCGGTAAAGGCGCGGTTGACTGTTGGGTAGCAGTTGTTAAGCCGGGACGCGTAATGTTCGAAATCTCAGGAGTGGCTGAGGATGTGGCTAAAGAAGCGTTACGTCTTGCAACACATAAGCTTCCATGTAAATGTAAAATCGTTTCTAAAGCAGACTTGGAAGGCGGTGCGGTAAATGAAAATTAATAAGTATGTAGAAGATTTAAATAAGAAATCAGATGCAGAATTAGCACAGGAATTAGTAGACGCTAAGAAAGAACTTTTCAACTTAAGATTCCAGAACGCGACAAACCAGTTAGACAATACGGCAAGAATCAAAGAGGTCAGAAGAAACATTGCAAGGATTCAGACTGTTATTACTGCAAAAGCCAAGGCTACTAACTAGCGCATAGATGGGACTAAGAAAGGAGAAGCAATCGTGGAAAGAAATCTGAGAAAGACCCGTACTGGCAAAGTGACCAGTAATAAGATGGATAAAACTATTGTCGTAGCAATAGAAGACCATGTAAAACATCCGCTTTACAAGAAGATTGTAAAGAGAACCTATAAATTAAAGGCACATGACGAGAAGAACGAATGTAACATCGGCGATACCGTTAAGGTGATGGAGACAAGACCCTTATCCAAGGATAAAAGATGGAGACTTGTTGAGATCGTTGAGAGAGCAAAATAAAAGGCCGGAGCATTTTTCCGCAAGGCTCGACAATATTAAGATAAGGAGAATATTAGCATGATTCAACAGGAAAGCAGACTTAAGGTCGCTGATAATACCGGTGCGAAAGAGCTTCTTTGCATCAGAGTTATGGGCGGTTCTACAAGAAGATATGCGCGTATTGGCGATGTGATTGTTGCTACGGTCAAAGATGCAACGCCAGGCGGCGTTGTAAAAAAAGGCGACGTTGTGAAAGCCGTAGTTGTGCGCAGCGTTAAAGGCGCTCGCCGTAAAGACGGTTCTTATATCAAATTTGACGAAAATGCTGCTGTTATCATCAAAGAGGATAAGACTCCGAGAGGAACCCGTATTTTTGGACCAGTAGCAAGAGAGCTTCGTGATAAACAGTTTATGAAAATTGTTTCACTGGCTCCGGAAGTATTATAGGAGGTGCCGGTATGTCAACATTTAAGATTAAAAAGGGCGACACCGTAAAGGTGATCACCGGTAAAGATAAAGACAAAGAAGGCAAAGTGATTTCCGTAGACAGAAAGAACAACAGAGTTGTAGTAGAGGGCGTGAACATGATTACCAAGCATGAGAAGCCTTCGGCAGCCAACCAGAACGGCGGCATTGTTAAGAAGGAAGCGGCTATCGACGCCTCCAACGTAATGTATGTTCACAAGGGCAAAGCAACCAGGATCGGATTTAAAATGGAAAAAGACAAGAAGGTCCGCTATGCGAAATCCACAGGCGACATCATCGACTGATTCTAAGAAAGGAGGTCTAAAACGTTGAGTAGACTAAAAGATATGTATAAAGACGAGATCGTAGACGCTATGATCAAAAAGTTTGGATATAAAAATATTATGGAAGTTCCGAAGCTTGACAAAATCGTAATCAACATGGGCGTTGGCGAAGCCAAAGAAAACGCTAAGGTTTTGGAAGCCGCTGCGGGCGATATGGAAAAAATCACAGGACAGAAAGCGGTACTTACCAGGGCTAAAAATTCTATTGCAAACTTCAAGCTCAGAGAGGGTCAGGCAATCGGCTGTAAGACGACTCTCCGCGGCGAAAAGATGTATGAATTTCTTGACCGTCTGGTCAATCTGGCACTGCCCCGTGTACGTGACTTCAGAGGCGTTAATCCGAACGCGTTTGACGGCAGAGGCAATTACGCGCTGGGTATTAAAGAGCAGATCATCTTCCCGGAAATCGAGTATGATAAGGTAGATAAGGTAAGAGGTATGGACGTCATCATCGTTACCACTGCCAAGACAGATGAAGAAGCCCGTGAGTTGTTAAGATTATTTAATATGCCATTTGCTAAATAAAAGGAGGTAAATTCATGGCTAAGACAGCAATGAAGATTAAACAGCAGCGCAAACCCAAATTCTCCACAAGAGAATACAACCGCTGTAAAATTTGTGGTCGTCCACATGCTTATTTGAGAAAATACGGAATTTGCAGAATTTGCTTCCGTGAGTTAGCATATAAAGGTCAGATCCCCGGCGTTAAAAAGGCCAGCTGGTAGAATAGAAGGAGGAAAAATCATGACAATGAGCGATCCTATTGCAGATATGCTTACAAGAATCCGTAATGCAAATACTGCGAAACATGATACGGTAGACGTTCCGTCATCTAAAATGAAATTAGCTATTGCGCAGATTCTTTTAGAGGAAGGTTATATTAAAAAATTCGATGTGATTGAAGACGGTAACTTCAAAACAATCCATATTACATTGAAATATGGCGAGGATAAGAATGACAAGATCATTTCCGGCCTCAAGAGAATTTCCAAGCCGGGTCTTCGTGTGTATGCGGGCAAGGAAGAACTGCCGAGAGTTCTGGGCGGTCTTGGCATTGCGATTATTTCTACCAACCAGGGCGTTATAACGGATAAGAAGGCAAGAGAGCTTCAGGTCGGCGGCGAAGTGTTAGCGTTTGTTTGGTAAAAGAGTAAGAGAGTAAAATTCAGTAACTGTTAAGTTTACAAATAATATAGGAGGTACGGGCATGTCACGTATAGGAAGAATGCCAATCGCAATTCCTGCAGGCGTAACTGTAGAGGTTGCAGAAAATAACAAAGTGACTGTAAAAGGTCCCAAGGGAACACTGGAGAGAGTGCTTCCGTCTGAGATGGATATCAAAGTAGAGGCCGATCATGTTGTGGTAACAAGACCCAACGACTTAAAGAAGATGAAGTCCTTCCACGGCCTTACCAGAACACTGATTAACAATATGGTAGTCGGCGTAACAGAAGGCTTTGAAAAGAAATTGGAAGTAAACGGTGTGGGTTACAGAGCGTCCAAGTCCGGCAAGACTTTAACTCTGAACTTAGGTTACTCCCATCCGGTAGTTATGACAGATCCCGACGGAATTGAGACTGTTGTCGACGGACAGAACCTGATCATCGTTAAAGGTATTGATAAAGAAAAGGTTGGACAGTTTGCGGCTGAAATCAGAGATAAGAGAAGACCGGAGCCTTATAAGGGCAAGGGTATCAAGTATGTTGACGAGACGATCAGACGTAAAGTTGGTAAGACCGGTAAGAAATAACAGATAAGGAGAGTATGAAAATGGTTAATAAAAAATCGAGACAAGAAGTTCGTGTAAAAAAACACAACAGAATGCGTAACCGTTTCAGCGGCACTGCTGAGAGACCGCGTTTAGCCGTGTTCAGAAGTAATAATCATATGTATGCTCAAATTATTGACGATACCGTTGGCAATACTTTGGTTTCAGCGTCCACTCTGGAGAAGAGCGTTAAGGCTGAAATCGAAAAAACCAATAACGTTGATGCGGCGGCATATTTAGGAACAGTAATCGCTAAGAGAGCAATCGAAAAGGGTATTACCACCGTTGTTTTTGACAGGGGAGGTTATATTTACCACGGTAAGGTCGCGGCATTAGCTGACGCAGCCAGAGAAGCTGGCTTAGAATTCTAGGAAGGGGGAAGAAAATCACATGAGACGCACAATCATTGATGCAAGTCAGTTGGAATTGACTGAAAAAGTTGTAACAATCAAACGTGTTACCAAGGTTGTTAAAGGTGGCCGTAACATGCGCTTTACCGCTCTTGTAGTAGTTGGCGACAGCAATGGCCATGTGGGAGCCGGATTAGGTAAAGCAACTGAAATCCCTGAAGCAATTCGTAAAGGCAAAGAAGATGCAATCAAGAATTTAGTTTCTGTTGCACTGGATGACAATATGAGTATCACACATGATTTTATTGGGAAATTCGGTTCCGCGTCCGTTCTCCTGAAGAGAGCTCCGGAAGGTACCGGTATTATCGCAGGCGGTCCCGCCCGTATCGTATGTGAGCTTGCGGGTATCAAGAATATCCGTACCAAATCATTAGGCTCCAACAACAAACAGAACGTTGTACTTGCTACAATCGCTGGGCTCAGCCAGTTAAAGACTCCTGAAGAGGTGGCTAAGAACCGCGGCAAATCTGTAGAAGAGATCCGCGCTTAAGTTACCGCCTGGTATGGAATAAATAAATTTAGGAGGAAGAGAAGATGGCAGAAAAGAAAGCAGCAGCTAAAACATTAAAGATTACTTTAGTCAAATCTACAATCGGTCAGATTCCCAAAACCCGTGCGACAATCACGGCTATGGGGCTTAGAAAGCTTCATCAGACAGTAGAGCTGCCTGACAATGAAGCGACCAGAGGCCAGATTCGGAAGGTCAGACATTTGGTGAAAGTAGAAGAAGCATAAGAGCCTGCGCCGCTGTCGGCGGTATGATGAGCAGACTTGGAAAGGAGCATAGCTAGAGATGGAATTATCTAATTTAAGACCCGCAAAAGGTTCCGTGACGAGCGATAATTTTAGAAGAGGCCGTGGACACGGTTCAGGAAACGGCAAGACTGCCGGTAAGGGACACAAAGGCCAGAAGGCTCGTTCCGGCGCGCCGAGACCGGGCTTTGAAGGCGGCCAGATGCCTTTATACAGACGGCTGCCCAAGAGAGGTTTTACCAATAGAAATACAAAGGACATCGTTGCAATCAATGTTACTGCCCTGGAGGTATTTGACAATGGCGCAACAGTTGACGTAAATGCATTAATCGAGAAGGGTGTTATCAAAAACCCCCGCGACGGCGTTAAGATTCTTGGAAACGGAGAACTTACTAAGAAGCTCGATGTCAAGGTGAATGCCTTCAGTGCATCCGCAAAAGAAAAAATCGAGGCACTTGGTGGAACAGCAGAGGTGATTTAATGCTTAAAACCTTAAAAAATGCGTTTAAAATCAAAGAAATCAGGAAAAAACTGCTCTTTACCTTTTGCATGCTGGTTGTGATCCGTCTTGGGTCGCAGCTTCCTGTTCCCGGTGTAGACAGAGATTATTTCAGCAGTTGGTTTGCCCAGCAGACCGGCGACGCTTTCAATTTCTTTGATGCTTTTACAGGTGGATCATTTTTGAATATGTCCATTCTCGCATTGAATATCACACCGTATATCACATCTTCCATTATTATGCAGCTGATGACGATTGCGATTCCGAAGCTGGAAGAGATGCAGCGTGACGGTGCGGATGGGCGCAAAAAAATCGCATCTATCACAAGATACGTTACGGTAGGCCTTGCGTTGATTGAGGCCAGCGCCATGGCGATCGGTTTTGGCCGTCAGGGGCTGCTGGAAACCTATAATCCGATTAACGTGATTACGGTTATTGCAGCGCTTACCGCGGGCAGCGCTTTCCTGATGTGGATTGGCGAGAGGATTACGGAGAACGGCGTTGGCAACGGTATTTCTATCGTGCTGACCATCAATATCCTGTCCCGTATGCCTCAGGACATCACGGCTTTGTTTGAACAATTCGTAATCGGCAAGTCGATTGCGAAGGGCGTGGTGGCAGCGATTATCATTATCGCTATTATTGTCCTGATGGTAGTGCTGGTCATTCTCTTGAATGATGGTGTGCGTAAGATTCCCGTTCAGTATGCCAAGAAAGTACAGGGCAGAAAGATGGTTGGCGGACAGACCACGAATATCCCGTTGAAGATTAATACGTCGGGCGTTATTCCGGTTATTTTCGCCTCGTCCCTGATGCAGCTTCCTATCGTTATCTGTTCTCTGTTTAGCGTTAACAGTACAGGCGTATGGGGCGAGATTTTAAAGGGGCTGAATTCTAATTATTGGTGTAATCCGGACGATCTGGTTTATTCCATCGGTTTGGTGGTATATATTGTGCTGGTTATTTTCTTTGCATATTTCTATACTTCCATTACCTTTAATCCTTTAGAGATTTCTGAAAATATGAAGAAGCAGGGCGGTTTTATCCCCGGTATCAGACCCGGCAAGCCCACCAGCGATTATCTGACGAAGGTGCTGAACCGTATTGTGTTTATCGGCGCGGTAGGACTTACGATTGTATGTATTATACCGTATTTCTTTAACGGTGTGTTTGGCGCAAGCGTGTCCTTCGGCGGCACGAGTCTGATCATTATTGTCAGCGTTGTGTTAGAGACAGTCAAACAGATTGAATCTCAGATGTTAGTTCGTAATTATAAAGGATTTTTAAACGACTAATGAATAAAAGTAATGGTAGGGACGGCTGGATCACTGGTACGTCCCTTCCTTGTCTTGACCGTAAGAAGCGGAATGGAGGGAAACGATGAAAATTATAATGTTAGGCGCTCCGGGCGCGGGAAAAGGAACACAGGCTAAGATGATTGCGGAGAAATATGGCGTTCCCCATATCTCCACAGGCGATATTTTCAGGGCGAATATCAAGAACGGTACGCAGCTTGGAATGGAAGCGAAAAAGTATATGGACCAGGGGCTTCTGGTGCCGGACGAACTGACGGTTAAGATTCTGCTGGACAGGGTAGCCGGGGAAGATTGTAAGAACGGATATGTGTTAGACGGATTCCCCAGAACGATTCCTCAGGCGCAGGTGCTGGACGAAGCGCTGACAGAGCTGGGCGATCAGATTGATTACGCGATTAACGTGGACGTCCCGGATGAGAATATTATAAAAAGAATGGGCGGCAGGCGCGCCTGCCTGTCCTGCGGCGCTACCTATCATATCGAGCATGTACCGCCGAAGAAGGAGGGTGTCTGCGACGTCTGCGGTCAGGAATTGGTGCTGCGTGACGACGATAAGCCGGAAACTGTGAAAAACCGTTTGCAGGTGTATCATGACCAGACGCAGCCGCTGATCGATTTCTATACGCAGAAAAATGTACTGAGAACCGTGGACGGTACGGCGGATATGCAGGATGTGTTTGCCGCCATCGTTGCGATTCTGGGCTAGATTGATTGATGGAAGAAAAGAAGGTATGCGATAATGGCTGTTACGATTAAGTCTGAAAGAGAAATTGCACTTATGAGAGAGTCCGGAAGACTTCTTAGTATCGTACACGAGGAACTGGCCAAGGTAATCCGGCCGGGAATTTCTACCAAATCTATTGATAAAGTGTGTGAGGAGATCATCAGAAGCTTTGGCTGTACGCCGAATTTCCTGCATTACCAGGGCTATCCGGCGTCGGTATGCGTGTCCGTCAACGAAGAGGTGGTACACGGGATTCCGCGGGAAAACCACATTCTTCGGGAGGGCGATATTGTCAGTCTGGATACGGGATTAATCTACCAGGGCTACCACTCCGACGCGGCAAGGACTTATGGAGTGGGGGAGATCAGCGCCGAGGCGCAGAAGCTGATAGACGTTACCAGACAGAGCTTTTTTGAAGGGATTAAAATGGCGAAGGCGGGAAATCATCTATATGATATCTCTAATGCGATTGCCGCCTGCGTCGCACCCTATGGATATGGTATTGTAAGAGATCTGGTGGGGCATGGTATCGGCACGAGGATGCATGAGGAACCGCAGATCCCCAACTTCCCGCAGCGCAGAAAAGGGCTGAGGCTGCAACCGGGAATGACGCTGGCGGTGGAACCGATGATTAATATGGGAACCGCGGCGGTGGAATGGCTGGACGACGACTGGACGGTGATTGCCGCAGACCATTCCCTGTCGGCCCATTATGAGAATACCATTCTTATTACAGAAGGAGAACCGGAAATCCTGACGCTGCCCGCAGGGCGGGAGGAAGCCCTGTAAGCCGCACCGGAGAGGGTTTGCCGGTTTGGGAAAGGATTGGCTGCTAAAAATGGAAGGAATGTTGGCTAAGTCCACAGCAGGTCACGATAAGGAAACAATATATGTCATAGTTCGGGAGGACGACTCATACGTATATTTAGCTGACGGCAGAATCCGGACTGTGGCGCAACCGAAGAAGAAAAATAAAAAGCATATTCAAATCATTAAGCGGTTTCAGACGCAGACGGAAGGAAAACCCCTTAATGATCTGCAAATAAAGAGCACAATCAAGCATTATCTAAAAACCACGGGAGTGACAGAAAAAGAGGAGGAAACAGATGTCTAAAGCCGATGTAATTGAAATCGAAGGAACCGTAATTGAAAAGCTGCCGAACACCATGTTTCAGGTTGAGCTGGAAAACGGGCATGTGGTATTGGCGCATATAAGCGGCAAGCTGCGTCAGAATTTCATTCGTATCCTGCCCGGCGATAAGGTAACCCTGGAGTTATCGCCTTACGATCTTTCCAAGGGAAGAATTATCTGGAGAGACAAATAAAAGGCTTGCCAAATTACAGGTATGATGCTATAATGTAAAACGGTCTTTTTTGAAAGGAGGGTTTGAGATGAAAGTCAGATCATCAGTAAAACCGATTTGCGAAAAATGCAAAGTCATTAAAAGAAAAGGAAAGATCAGAATTATCTGTGAAAATCCAAAGCATAAGCAGGTACAAGGTTAATCCCCGGATTTCAGTGTTTCAACGGGGTTCTTTGTCAGTAATATGAAGCGGCTGCAGCACCGCTCTTTTTCCGGTTGGGCTGATTGGCTTCCGGGGGAATGCGGCGACTGATTATCATATAGATGAAAGAGCCTGAGGGAGATTACTTTTTGATACCAACATATGCTTGGAAAGATCGGATGTTTTGATCCGGTTGGGTAGAACCTACCCCAATCAATTAGTGTCACGTATACAAGGTATACGAATCGATTGCATGTATATGCAGAGAAAATGGAGGAAACGTAAATGGCTCGTATTGCAGGTGTTGACTTACCTAGAGAAAAACGTGTGGAAATTGGTCTTACTTATATCTACGGTATCGGTAGAACAAGCGCCAATAAGATTCTGGAGGCTGCTAATGTGAATCCGGATACCCGCGTCAGGGAATTGACAGACGATGAAGTAAAGAGACTTGCAGAAGTAATTGAGAAGGATTACATGGTAGAGGGTGATTTGAGAAGAGAGGTTGCCCTGAACATTAAGCGCCTTCAGGAGATTGGATGCTACAGAGGTATCCGTCATAGAAAGGGACTTCCGGTTCGTGGACAGAAGACGAAGACCAACGCAAGAACCAGAAAAGGTCCTAAGAGAACAGTTGCAAATAAGAAGAAATAAGTAACAGGCGTAAAGTAATTATATGAGAAAGTAGGTTAGTTTATTATGGCTAAAAAAGTTGCAAAAAAAGTAACAAAAAAGCGTGTAAAGAAAAACGTTGAACGTGGACAGGCACATATTCAGTCTTCCTTTAACAATACAATCGTTACCATAACAGATAACGAGGGTAATGCTTTAAGCTGGGCAAGTGCCGGTGGTCTTGGCTTTAGAGGTTCAAGGAAATCTACTCCATATGCAGCGCAGATGGCTGCGGAAACAGCTACAAAGGCTGCTTTAATTCATGGTTTAAAGACAGTAGACGTTATGGTAAAGGGCCCCGGTTCAGGCCGTGAGGCTGCTATCCGTGCCTTACAGGCATGCGGCCTTGAGGTTACAAGTATCCGTGACGTAACGCCCGTACCTCATAATGGCTGCCGTCCGCCTAAGAGACGCCGTGTATAGTAGTATTGTCAGCAGTATAATGTTTGGATGAAGGTGAAGATTCACTGTAAACAAAAATGAGAAAGGAGCCAACACAATGGCAATCAACAGAACCCCTGTATTAAAGAGATGCAGATCACTTGATTTAGATCCTACTTACTTAGGATATGATAAGAAATCTAACAGAACATCGGCCAGAGCCGGCAAGAAGGTCAGCGAGTATGGCCTGCAGTTAAGAGAGAAACAGAAAGCGAAGTTCATTTATGGCGTATTAGAGAAGCCTTTCAGAAATTATTATAAGAAGGCCGACAGAATGAAAGGCATGACCGGTGAAAACCTGATGGTTATGCTGGAGAGCAGACTGGACAGCGTCGTATTCAGAATGGGGTTTGCGAGAACAAGAAGAGAGGCGCGGCAGGTTGTAGGCCATAAGCACTTCCTTGTAAACGGCAAGCCGGTAAATATCCCTTCCTATCTGGTTAAGGCGGGCGATGTGATTGAGGTAAGGGAAAAGTCCAAATCCTTACAGAGATATAAAGATATCCTCGAAATAACAGCCGGAAGACTGGTTCCGGAGTGGATGGAAGTAGATCAGGAAGCGTTAAAGGGAACTGTTAAATACCTTCCCACAAGAGAAATGATCGACGTTCCGGTAAACGAGATGCTGATCGTCGAGTTGTACTCCAAGTAAATCCGTAAAATGATGTTCGTAAAGGAGGGTATTTGAGTGTTTGATTTTGAGAGACCAAATATTGAGGTTGCAGAAATCTCAGAAGATAAGAAGTATGGTAAATTCGTAGTAGAACCTTTGGAAAGAGGTTACGGCATTACCCTTGGTAATTCTCTTAGAAGAATTATGCTTTCTTCTTTACCGGGTGCGGCAGTCAGCCAGGTCAAAATCGAAGGCGTCTTACATGAGTTTAGTTCTATTCCCGGCGTGAAAGAAGATGTGACGGAAATCATCATGAACATCAAGAGTCTTGCGATCAGGAACAGCAGCGATACCAACGAACCTAAGACGGCGTATATCGAGTATGAAGGAGAAGGTATTGTAAGAGCATCTGATATTCAGGTTGACCAGGATATTGAAATCCTGAATCCCGACTTGGTTATCGCTACCTTAAACGGTAAGGATACTAAGCTGTACATGGAGTTGACGATTACAAAGGGCAGAGGATATGTAAGCTCTGACAAAAACAAGACGGAGGATCTGCCGATTGGAGTCATTGCAATAGATTCTATCTATACGCCTGTTGAAAGAGTCAATGTAACTGTGGAAAACACTCGTGTTGGCCAGATTACCGATTATGACAAGCTGACGCTGGACGTACACACCAACGGAACGCTGGTTCCCGATGAGGCGGTCAGTCTGGCAGCTAAAGTACTGAGCGAACATTTAAGCCTTTTCATCGATTTATCCGAAAATGCCAAAACCGCAGAGGTTATGGTAGAGAAAGAAGATGATGAGAAAGAAAAAGTATTGGAAATGAGCATTGACGAATTGGAGTTATCTGTTCGTTCCTATAACTGCTTAAAGAGAGCTGGTATTAATACAGTAGAAGAATTAACCAACAAGACTTCCGAGGATATGATGAAGGTCCGCAATCTGGGACGCAAATCCCTTGAAGAAGTGCTTGCCAAGTTAAAGGAGTTAGGTTTACAGCTTAATCCCGCAGATGAGGCTTGAACAGAGCTTTAGGCATGAATGACGTGTAGGGTAAGTCCGAAGAGCGCCGGCGCGTCAGCTCATAGATGGACAATATTAATACATTCGGTAAGTAAGTCCAAAGCGCGTGGCCGGATGTACCATGATGGGAGAGAACTCCCAGGTGAGAAAGGAGCCGATTATGGCAAAATACAGAAAGCTGGGCAGAAATTCTGCGCAGAGAAAAGCATTACTGAGAAGTCAGGTAACAGCGCTTCTTTATAACGGAAAGATCGTAACGACAGAGGCAAGAGCCAAGGAAGTCCGCAAGATCGCAGACGGTCTGATTGCGCTGGCTATTAAGGAAAAGGATAACTTCGAGACCGTTAAGGTTACCGCCAAGGTTGCCCGTAAGGACAAGGACGGTAAGAGAGTAAAAGAAGTCGTAGACGGCAAGAAGGTTACCGTATATGATACGGTAGAGAAGGAAATCAAGAAGGATATGCCTTCCAGATTACATGCCAGAAGACAGATGCTGAGAGTTTTATATCCTGTAACGGAAGTTCCTACTACGGCGGCAGGCAGAAAAAGAGGCACCAAGGAAGTAGATTTAGTCGCAAAGCTCTTTGATGAGTATGGCGCTAAATATGCAAATCGTCACGGCGGTTACACGAGAATCATCAAAATCGGCCCCCGTAAAGGCGACGCCGCTATGGAAGTGGTACTGGAGTTAGTATAAAACATCATAGTAAGTTCAAACGTTCAAATCCCCGCACGGTGTGCGGGGATTTTTGCTGATAGGGGCTTTTGTTAGCGCGGGGAATAGGGAGTTTTATGATTTGTTAAGCCGCATAAATAATCTAAGCTTACATGGTAATACTGGGCGAGTCTGATAAGGTGGCGGATAGGCATTTCATTAGCGCCGCGCTCATAACGGGCATACATGGTCTGTGACGTGCCTAAATATTCCGCAATTTCCTGTTGGGTTTTGTCAGAATCCTCGCGCAGATTTCGAATACGTTCAACATAGGTCATGGAATCCTCGTTTCTGATCGGCTGGTTTACCGCGAAGGTAATTTCTATTATTATCCTAGCATAGTAAAGATATTTACTATTGACATTAGTAAATATCTTTACTAAACTAAACAAGTGAGATGAAAATAGAAATGCGTTACCAACAAACAATGCAATGCATCAAATGAGGAGGAGATAGCATGAAAGGAAAGTGGAGAAAGAGAATTGCCGCGGAGCTGGCAATGCTGCTGACGGTTATGGCATTAGAACCGTTAGGGACGGTATATGCCGAAGAACTGCCCGGCGTCAATGAGGCGGCGGGTATGGTGGAAGAGGCGGAGGCTGCGCAGGAGCAGACGGAGGCGTCCGGCTTAGAAACAGATCAGGACGCTGTTCAGGAAACACAGAAGGATACTGTGCTGGAGCAGGAAGAACAGGCCGGGAATGAGGATGCGCAGACGGAAGCATCGAATGAGGTATCAGAAGATACGGCCGATATGGAAGAAGAAATATTGGAAGAGAGCGAAGAGGAGAGCCCTGAGGATGATGTCTTGGAGGAGGAAAATGAGGTATCCGACAAGAAGCTTCTGGAAGCAGATGAAACGCAGGAGATTGTACTGAACGGTGATACGGCGGAGGTGCTGTACTGCTATGAGGATGAATCCGGCTTAGTTTATATGGCTTCCGATCTCACAACGCTGGCTGCCATATCCTCCCATACGTTTGCGGAAACTGCTGCTGATACAGAAGCCCTGCCGGCGCCTACAGGATTGCAGTGGAACGCAGAAGGAAACGGAGAATTCAAATTCATTTATACTGGGGTTAGCGGTTCAGAAGCCGTGTATACAACAGAAATTTACAAGGATAATAAATTAATGCTAATAACAGTTAGCTATGGTGATAGAGAATACGGGGAGGAGATTTCAGCTTGTGAGTGCGTAAATATTTCAGATTGGGGAACCGGAACTTATAAATTTAGGGTGAAAGCCGGGGACGAAAGTTCTGATAATGAGTGGTCGGATTGGAGCGAAGAATGGGATTATGTCAAACCCTCAGAAAAACTCACACCTGCGCCTGACGGATTAAAATGGAAAAAAACGACGGCACAGTGGGGAGCCGTTGACGGAGCGGACGGTTATTTTGCGTTGTTGTTTCTGGACGGTGTGTTTGAAGCAGGGGTATTAAAGGGGCATCGTGGGTACGGAGAAGTGAGTCTCGGTGAAAATTGGGACTTTTTCATGACAGCATCAGGAAACTATACCTTCCGGGTGCGTGCCATCAGCGACAATATTACCGAAAAGGATCACAGCGACTGGTCTGCTTCCAGCCCGGCTTATGAGACCGGTACGGTAGAACAGCAGGCTCAGGATACGCTGGATGAAGCGTTGGAACAGGTGGAAGATGACCCGGACAGCGCTTTGGCGACAGTGCTTGCAGGAATTGATCTGGAAGACATGGCGGTCGCCATGCAGACCAACGCGGACGTACTGGCGACGGTGCAGGAGCTGGAGGAAGCGTATGCACAGGGAAAGAGCATTACGGTAACCACACAGACGGATGATCATGTGCAGAGTTATGTAGACGCTTCTAAGATCACAGTGGTGGGGGCGGCGCTCAATACGACGTCTTCCAATACGCAACTGACGATGAACTTTAGCAAGGTTGGGAGCGCAATCGCCACAGAGGCTTATCCCTATCTAATGAAGAACTGGGTACAGTTCAATATCGATTTAGAGGGGCGGGAAGAGGGAGATCAACTGCTGGTACCAGTACGAATCACGATCCCGATTCCTGCGAATGTGGTGGAGGATCGGTTTCGGATTTTACATTATCATCAGAACGGAAGCTATGAGGAGATCATTCCGGTGTTAAACGGAGATGGAACGGCATCCTTTACCGTGACCAGCTTTAGCCCCTTTGTATTTGGAAATGAGCTGGAAAAACCGGCGACGGCATTGAGCTTGAATAAGACCAGTATGGCGTTACAGAAGGTAGGAGACTCTGGCAGTCTGGCAGCGGTTACGGCTCCGGTGGGTTCTGACAGCAACTTGACATGGACTTCTGAAAATGAGAGTGTGGCAACTGTGGAGGACGGCGTGGTGAAAGCTGTCGGAAAGGGTACCACGGTCATTCGTGTTGCGGCGGAAGAAGATGAATCTGTGTATGCGGAATGTAAGGTGGCTGTAGCGGGAGCGGCCGACGGCGGTGACGGTGAGATTATCTATCTTTCCAATTTGGGTCTTTGGATGAAAAATATCGACGACCAGGTGTACACAGGCAAGAATATTTGCCCAGAGGTAGAAATCTATGATAATGGAACGCTTTTGACCGCTCAAAAGGATTATACGGTTTCTTATAAAAACAATAAAAATGTTGGGGTCGCCTCTGTAGTGATCACCGGAAAAGGTAATTACAGCGGGAAAGGGAATGGTTCCAGGACTGCGGATATTTCATTCAGTATTGTTCCCAGGGATATCAGCGAGCTGACCGTTTCAATGGATTCCTGTTACGCTACGGCTAATAAGAAACAGACGCCCCAGCCCAAGGTGACAAACGGTTCCATTACTTTAAAGAATAAGACGGATTATACGCTGACCTATAGAGATGGAGAGGGAAACACACTGGCAGAGAACGCCATTCCAAAGGGGGCGTCGGGAACCTGGCAGGTCGTGATTTCCGGCACTAAAAATTATACAGGCGAAATCGTCAAGGAGATACAGATAGTTGATGGGACAAAGCTGCTGAGCAAGGCCAGTGTGAAATTTGCCTCCGGAGCCAATAAGAAATCTTATAATAATGGGGAGCAGATTACCTTAAGTGCACAGGAGATTACCGTTACGCTGAATAAGACTGCGTTGGTATATGGAACAGATTATGTGCTGACATATGAAGACAATATCTATCCTGGCAAAGCGAAAGCGGTTATCGTGCCTGCGGAGGGCAGCGATTATGCTGGCAGCAAAGAGATTACCTTTACCATTACCGGCAAAGCGATTAACAGTCAGGTAAAGCTGGAAGGGTTTGTTTCCAAATTACCCTATACAGGGGCGGAAGTAAAGCAGACCGATATGGTACTGACAGACAAAAAAACTGTTCAGACTTTGACGGAAGGCGAGGATTATACGGTGACTGTCAGCAACAATATTCATGCGGGGAAAGCGACTATGGTCATTCAGGGGATTGGCGGATATACCGGAACAATCAAGAAGACCTTTACGATTACACCCAAAACCCTGACCGATGATATGATTACGGGAACCGTATCGGATGATATTACTAACGAGATTACCAGAGAAACCATTCAGGGACAAGAGGTATGGTATATCAGCGACCCCTTAGTTTATAGCAAGGGCGGATGCAAGCCGGTACTTGCCCTGTCCTGTAACAATGAAGCCATCAGCGGCAAATACAGCTATAAAAACGCGGAAACAACTTGGGCTGTAGGAGAGGATGAGACACCGGCTCTCAAAAAAATGCCCTATCTAACCTTTACCGCAACTGGTGATTATAGCGGAAAGATTCAAGTATATTATGCTGTGGAAGCGGCAGAACTGGATGAGCAGACCATACAGATTAACGACGTGGTATATAATAAAAAAGCTGGAAAATTCCAATCTGCACCGATTTTGACGGATGCAGTGAGCGGCAAAAAGCTTGTAGCGGGCAAGGATTATGAAAAAACGCTGTCTTACACCTATGCGGACGGTGAGAGTGCAGGTCAGGAAATCAGCAAAAAGATCAGCCCTGCTGCCCATACGGAGATTCTGGTTACCGCGACGGGCAAAGGCAAGTATCAGGGGACGATTAGTGCAACATATGAGATTATTCCTGCATCAGTAGCTACCGCGACAGTAAAGGTTAAGGATCAGATTTACACAGGAGAAGCGTGTCTGCCGACTGCGGATGATGTAACGGTAAAAATTGGCAAAACTACTCTCACAGCCGGGACGGATTATCTGATTCAGGAAAATGGCACAGATATTACGAATGTGGGAACTCGCAGCTTTACTATTGTTGGTACAGGCGATAACTATGGCGGAACAAAGACAGTAAAATTTAAGATTAAACAGAAGAGCTTTTTGTGGTGGTTTTTCCAATAATATGATTTTCTGGTAATAAGGAGCTGTCGCACTAAATCATTAGTGCGCGGCTCCTTTTGCCTTTTCTGCTGCGCATGATTCCCTACTCCAGCGTCTTCTGAAAATGCTGGTAGTCCTTGCAGGAGTTCCAATCCCCGCCCCAGGTAAAGCCGTGCTCTTTAAACAGTCGGTAGCACAAGTCTGTCTCATCGATTTTGTAGGCAAAGCTTTTGCTGCGGTCGGCGTAGATTTCACTGCCGGCGGGGGAAATATAATCGCCGCCGTTTTCTCCTTTACCAAAGACAATATAGGGATTGTAGAAAGGGTTAATATCAATAGCCAGGCCATAAGCGTGCTTGGAGAGACTGCTCGTGCCGTCTACCACCCTGTAATTAAAGCAGGAGGTGTTGTTATCCATCATGGACAGCGTATCATCTCCGCTGTATTCGTCGATCAGGCGGATTTTTTCAATCTGGTAGTCGTTTTGATATAACTCGTAGAAGATTTCCACCATATCCTGTGCAATGGCCTGGTGGCAGATTAATTCGCCTTCCTGCTCTTTGCCGTCAAAGTCATAATGCAATACGCTGACATAGCGCAGATCGTCGTAGGATATGGCGGGCGTTGTATCGTCGGCAATGATATTGACTGCCATAACGGCGGTTTCCGACGCCAGCGCTTCCGATACCGGATAGGAGATGCCGGTAATCCGCTGTTTCAGCGTTTCGTTTAACGGCTCATAATAGAAGCCCGGCTGGTAAGTGATACGTTCTGAATGATCATTCATTGTTTCATTCTCCTTTACAGATTGCAGCGCGCCGTCTGTAGTCTCTGCTTCATCATATGCAGAGAGCCCGTTCCCGGTGCCGTCCGCGTCAGAGGAAGCGGCGCCTTCAGCATTGCTGGAATTATCTGCGTCATTAGAATTTGTATATTCCGTGGAAGCGTCGCCCGTATTATCCTGGCTTCCGTAGGCCTGTTCCGGGTTGTTGGCGGCATATTCCGCCAGAGTTTCCGAACCTGTCAGGTAACGCGCCAGAAAGGCGCATATCATGATAAGAAGCAGCAGAAAGCTGAACGGTTTGGCAGCCTGCCTGCACAGAGCTTTCCAGACAGGCGCCTGCCGAGGAGCCTGGCCGTTGGACAAATGGTTGGAGGCAGCTTTGTTGTTATCCTCGCCAGGATTGGCTGGCGTGGTATGAAAAGTATTTTCTGACATGTGTGTCGTATTCTCCCTGTGTCGTGTTAGTATGGTGAATAGGAATCCAATTACAGTATACCCCATTCTACAGCGGAACGGTTAAGTTTTTTATGGAATGTAGGATTGCCGCCGGACGCTGCTGCGGCCAGACTGGCGTTTCCAGACGCAATTTGGCTTGTATTTTCCCCCATAATCTAGTACAATGTCCGAGTAGGCTTGTGGGCAGCTCAGAATGGTGATTAAAATGGGAATTATTAAGACCGATAAATTAGTATTTGAATATATCCGTCGTGACGAAGAAGGCAATGTGGAGGGGATTACCCGCGCGGTAGACGAAGTAGATATCGATGTGAAGCAGGGCGACTTCGTAGCGATTCTGGGGCATAATGGTTCGGGGAAATCCACTCTGGCGAAGCATATTAATGCGATTCTCTATCCGACGGAGGGTACGGTATGGGTAGACGGGATGGACACAAGGGAGGAAAAGGATTTGTGGAACATCCGTCAGGAAGCCGGTATGGTTTTTCAGAATCCGGACAATCAGATTATCGGTCAGATTGTGGAGGAGGACGTGGGCTTTGGCCCGGAAAACATGGGCGTGCCTACTGAGGAGATCTGGCAGCGCGTGGAAGAGAGCTTAAAGGCCGTAGGCATGTATGAGTTTCGGAAACATTCCCCCAATAAGCTTTCCGGCGGCCAGAAGCAGCGGGTATCGATTGCAGGAGTGATCGCCATGCACCCTAAATGCATTATTTTGGACGAGCCCACGGCGATGCTTGACCCGAATGGGCGGAAAGAAGTCGTGCGCGCGATAAGGGCGTTAAATGATGTGGAAGGGATTACGGTTGTGCTGATCACGCACTATATGGAAGAAATTATCCATGCAAATAAGGTTTTTGTCATGGATCAGGGAAGAATTGCCATGGAGGGCACGCCGCGGGAAATCTTTTCACAGGTGGAGAGATTAAAGGAATTGCGTCTGGACGTCCCGCAGGTGACGCTGCTGGCTTATGAATTAAAAAAGAGCGGGCTGAATCTTCCCGACGGTATTCTGACCATCGATGAATTTACGCAGGCGCTGCTTAACAGCCTAGAACAGGAAAATAAAAAGTAAAACGGCAGAGGGGACATGAAGATGTCTTTAATATTAGACCATGTCAATTACATATACGGCGATGATACGGCGCTTGCGGTGCACGCTTTGAAGGACGTGAGCCTGGTGATCCCGGACGGGCAGTTTATCGGCCTGATCGGCCATACCGGTTCCGGCAAATCCACCCTGGCGCAGCATTTGAACGGGCTGATCAAGCCTACTGGCGGCAGTATTTATTTTAATGGAGAAGATATCCATGCAGACGATTATGACAAGAAGAAGCTGCGCAGTAAGGTCGGGCTGGTTTTTCAGTACCCGGAGCATCAGCTTTTTGAGGTCGATGTATTTACGGACGTGTGCTTTGGCCCTAAGAATCTGGGATTATCCAAGAAAGAAACTGAGCTTCGCGCCTATGCGGCGCTTAAGCAGGTCGGGCTGGAGGATGAATATTTCTACCAGTCGCCCTTTGATCTGTCCGGCGGACAGAAACGGCGTGTGGCGATTGCGGGAGTGCTGGCCATGAAACCTGATATTCTGGTGCTGGACGAGCCCACGGCGGGCTTAGACCCCAAGGGCAGAGATGAGATTCTGGATCAGATTGCGAAGTTAAAAGAAGAGACGGGGATTACCGTTATTCTGGTTTCTCATAGTATGGAAGATATCGCGAAGTATGTGGAGCGTATTATTGTGATGAATCAGGGCGCGGTGCTTTATGACGACGTGCCAAAGGAAGTCTTTAAGCATTATAAGGAATTAGAGCAGGTAGGGCTTGCCGCGCCCCAGGTGACTTATATAATGGAAGCGCTGCGGGAGAAAGGGCTGCCCGTCGCCGCCGACGTTACGACGATTGAACAGGCAAAACAGGAAATTTTGCGGGTGATCGGGAAATAACCCTTTCGCGAAACGCTCCGGAATGGAGAATTAGATGGGAAAGGAACAAATATGATACGTGAGATTACATTGGGCCAATATTATCAGACGGATTCCGTCATTCATAAACTGGACCCACGGGTGAAATTAGTAGCCACAATCTGTTTTATCATATCCCTTTTTGTGGTACAAAACTGGCTGGGATATGTGGTCGCGGCTGTTTTTCTGGCTGTGGCGATCAAACTGTCTAAGGTGCCTTTTAAGTTTATGGTTAAGGGCATGAGAGCGATCGTGTTTATTCTGATGATCACGGTGGTCTTTAACCTGTTTCTGACGCCGGGAGAAGCGCTGGTGTCTGTCTGGAAGCTGACCATCACCAGAGAGGGCGCCGAAACCGCGGCTATGATGGCGATTCGCCTGTCCTTTTTGATTATAGGCTCTTCGGTTATGACGCTTACCACCACGCCCAACAGTCTTACGGACGGCATGGAGAAGCTGATGAATCCCCTCAAAGCGGTGAAGGTGCCGGTACACGAGGTGGCGATGATGATGTCTATCGCCCTGCGTTTTATCCCGATTTTGCTGGAGGAGACAGATAAGATTATGAAGGCGCAGATCGCCAGAGGTGCGGATTTTGAGAGCGGGAATCTGATTAAAAAAGCGAAGGCGATGGTGCCTTTGCTGGTGCCGCTGTTTATTTCCGCGTTTAGGAGAGCCAATGACCTGGCTATGGCGATGGAGGCCAGATGCTATCGGGGCGGCGACCACAGAACGAAGATGAAGCCGCTGCAATATCAGAAGAGAGATGGGATCGCCTATCTTGTATTAGTCGGCTATCTGGCGGTCTGCGTGGGAATGAATTATGTAATGTGACGGCAAAACGGAGATGGGTATGAAAAGAATCCTGTTGGTGGTAGCTTATGACGGAACCAATTATCATGGCTGGCAGATACAACAGAATAAGGAAACGATAGAGGGCGTCTTAAACAGATGCCTTTCCGCGCTTTTGCGGGAAGAAATTCAGGTGATCGGCGCGAGCAGGACAGATGCCGGCGTGCACGCAAGGGGAAATATAGCCGTTTTTGATACGCAGACGAGGATTTCCGCCGATAAAATAGCCTACGCCCTGAATGTGAGGCTGCCGGAGGATATCCGGATTCAGGAATCGAAAGAAGTGGACGGCGCTTTTCATCCCAGACATTGCGACAGCCGCAAAACCTATGAATATAGAATTTATAATGCGCCCTTTGCCATGCCCACAGAGCGGTTGTATACTTATTTTACCTACGCGCGTCTGGATATAGAAAGAATGAGGGCGGCGGCGGCCTATCTGGCCGGAACCCATGATTTCAAAAGCTTCTGTAGTGTGGATACACAGGCACAGAGTACGGTGCGGCAGGTAGATGAGGTGGAAGTGTCCCGGCAGGGGCAGTTGATTACAATACGGGTAACCGGCAGAGGCTTCCTCTATAATATGGTAAGAATTATGGCGGGCACATTGCTGGAGGTGGGCAGAGGACGCATCGAGCCTGAGGGGATTCCGCGGATTCTGGAGGCGCGGAACCGAAGCGCCGCCGGGCCTACGGCTCCGGCCTGCGGCCTGACGCTGATGAAGTATGAGTTCCTGTGAGGGCAGATGAGAAATCGCCTTCGCAAATTTCTCATCGCCTCTTCGCACAAGCGCCTTACCGGCGCTTTTAGCTCAGAAATGGTGATTAAATTGTAATTTCTTAAGGTTCAGGTGATGGAAATGTCAGACTGGCTGTGGTAAAATATGTGATATACGGTTGTAGCGCGGAGGGCGTTGCAGCCTGGTAATGAGGGGGCATAAATGATGCGGAAGAGAAAGAGGCTCCGTCTGGTCAGGGCGGCTCTTTTGCTTATTGTGCTTGCGTGTCTGTGTGGGCTTGCGTGGGAATACAGCCTGTCTGTCAGGCACCGAAGGGCGCAGGAAGAGCTGGCCGCTGCCGCTGCGCCGTTGGGGACGTCTGAATCTGTCCCGGAGACGGAGGAAGCGGTATCGGAGCCTGCGCCCGAAATGCAGACGCAAAAGGACGATACGCAAGAGCCTGCCGTTATGGGTAAACTCGCGAATCTGTATGCCCAAAACAATGATTTGGTCGGGTGGCTTTCTATCGCAGGCATGGAGATAGACTATCCCGTCATGCAGTGCGGGGACAACCAATACTATCTTCATCATGATTTCTATGGAGAGGAGGACAAATATGGCTGCCTCTTCGTCAAGGATATTGCGGATGTCGATACCCCCGGTACGAATTTTATTATCTATGGACATAACATGAAGGACGGCAGTATGTTTGGAGATTTGGACGCATATCGGGAAGAAGCGTTTTACCGGGAACATACGGAACTGACCTTTGAAACGTTGTATGAGGAACGAACCTATGAAATCATGGCGGTATTCCTTTCCCGCGTTTATCAAAGCGACGAGGAGGGATTTCGCTATTATGAGTTTTATCAGGCGGATAACGAAGAAGAATTTCTGGACTTTTACGATAATGTAAAGGCGCTGGCGCTTTACGATACAGGAGTTGAGGCGGCGTTTGGCGACACTTTTATAACCCTCTCCACCTGCGCTTACCACGAGGAGGACGGCAGGCTTGTGGTCGTAGCAAAGCGTGTGGGTTGATCAAGGACAGATAGGAGAAAAAAAGCTATGGATAAGCTATTGAGGTGTCAGACAATTTTTTACAGGGGACTGTCGGTGCTGGTAGCAGTCGCGCTTCTTGCAAGCCAGAATCAGCTTGTGACGCTCGCGGCGGAAAATGTAGAAGCGGAAACGGCGGCTGAGGGCGATACGAACCTCGCTGAAAGCAATGCCGAGCCGGAGCAGGGAGAGTCCGCCGAAGGCAATGCTGAAGCAGAACAGGACGAGTCTGCCGGGAGCAATGCTGAAGCAGGGCAGAATGAACTTCTTGAAGGAGAAACCGAGCCGGAAACGGACGATAATCGTACCGGGGGGGGGGGTGCGGAGGATACACAGGAAGCCGCGGAAGACGGCACGCTGGTAGAAACGGAGGAAGAGGAAACTGCCGTCGGGGAAACGCTGATTACTGTGTCCTCGGAGAGTACGGGCTATGGAATGAAAGCAGCGGCAGCCGCCAGCGTGGGGGACGAATTTAACGATGAGACGTACACCTATAAAGTCACCTCGGCTGATGAGGGTGATTTGCAGGTGGAGGTGACGGGAGTAAGTACATCAGATCGTATTACCAACCCGAAGATTCCTTCGAGCGTCTCAGATGGCGAAAAGAGTTATACTGTCAAAAGCATTGGAGAAAACGCCTTTCGGTCTCTGAGGATTCCTGAGGGAAATTATACAGCTCCCCAATTGCAGGGACAATTGACAATTCCCGACAGTGTGACAGAGATAGGGAAATATGCGTTTGGTTATTGCAGTGGGTTAACCGGAACGTTGACAATACCAAGCGGAGTGACCAAGATAGGGGAATCTGCGTTTTATGAATGCAGCGGGTTAACCGGT